>NZ_CP172899.1:0-212500 GCF_050533535.1 Enterococcus sp. DIV2453a
ATGCCCGACGTGGAAAGTTTTTGGCATAGCCTTGAAGAAGCCTATCAAGCGATTTTGTCGGCGCCAAGTTTTGATGCTTGGATTAAAACCACACGCCCTTTGAAATTAGACAACAATCAATTGTGGCTAGAAGTCCCTTCTGCAGTTCATCGTGATTACTGGGAAAAAAATCTTTCGGCAAAAATTGTCGAAACTGGATTTAAATTGACCGGTGCAGAAGTGATGCCCCATTTTGTTGTTGCCGATGAAAAAGACGCAGCATTGGCACAAGAACTCGAAGAACCTGCCGAAGAAGAAATTGTTTTTAGTGAACAAAGTAAAAAAGCGATGCTTAATCCTAAGTACACTTTCGACACCTTCGTTATTGGTAAAGGAAACCAAATGGCTCACGCTGCAGCGCTTGTTGTTGCGGAGGATCCGGGTTCGATTTACAATCCCCTTTTCTTCTATGGTGGTGTAGGGTTAGGGAAAACCCATTTGATGCATGCCATTGGTCATCAAATGTTAGTGAATCAACCAGATGCCAAAGTCAAATATGTTAGTAGCGAAACGTTTACGAATGAATTTATCAACTCAATTCAAACAAAGACATCCGAACAATTTCGGAAAGAATATCGCAATGTTGACTTATTATTAGTCGATGATATTCAATTTTTGGCGGAAAAAGAAGCAACATTGGAAGAATTTTTCCATACCTTCAACGATCTTTACAATGAAAATAAACAAATTGTTTTAACAAGTGATCGCCCGCCGAATGATATTCCAAAATTACCTGAACGATTAGTTTCTCGCTTTGCTTGGGGTTTGTCTGTTGATATCACCCCGCCTGATTTAGAAACACGGATTGCAATTTTGCGCAAAAAAGCAGATGCCGAGCGTTTAGAAATTCCGGATGATACACTAAGTTATATCGCTGGTCAAATTGATTCCAACATCCGTGAATTAGAGGGTGCTTTGGTCCGCGTTCAAGCCTTTGCAACTATTAATGGAGAAGATATTACCACTAGTTTAGCGGCGGACGCCTTGAAATCTCTAAAATCAGTTGGTAGTAAAAATCAATTGTCCATCTTACAAATTCAAGAAGAAGTATCCAAATATTATCATGTGCCTCTTAAAGATTTAAAAGGGAAAAAACGGGTGAAAACAATTGTAGTTCCTCGTCAAATCTCAATGTATCTTGCTAGAGAAATGACCGACAATTCCTTGCCAAAAATTGGTGCCGAATTTGGCGGCAAAGATCATACAACGGTAATTCATGCGCACGAAAAGATTCAGCAATTATTGGAAAAAGATCCAGCGATTCAAAAAGAAGTCAGTGAAATTAAAAATTTATTGAACTCTTAGGATGTGGAAAACTAAACAAAAAAGAATAAAGTTATCCACAACTTATACACAAGTGGATAACTTAGTAAAATCAATGCTCTTTTGACTTTTCCACAGAATCAACATGCCCTATTACTTTTATTATTTATTTATATATAATATACAAAACAGTGGCGTACAAAATTAGAACGTATTGAAAATACTTAAAAAGGAGTTTACATTATGAAATTAACGGTCAAACGAAGTGTCTTTTTACAAGAATTACAAACTGTTCAACGAGCAATTTCTTCTAAAACAACGATTCCAATCTTAACGGGTGTTAAAATTGTGTTATCAGAAGATGGCTTATCACTTACTGGGAGTAACGCGGATATTTCAATTGAAAGTTTTTTAAGTAAAGATGATGAAAAAGCTCAAATGACGATTGAACGCACAGGTAGCATCGTTTTACAATCTCGTTTCTTTGGCGAAATTATTCGTAAATTACCAGAAGATATGTTCACAATGGAAGTTCTAGATAACAATCAAGTTGCAATTACTTCAGGAAAAGCTGATTTTACGGTCAATGGATTAGATGCTGACAATTATCCGCACTTACCAGTAATTGATACTCAAAACCAAATGAAATTACCTGTTCATTTATTGACAAAAATTATTAGTGAAACAGGTTTTGCTGTATCGATGCACGAAAGTCGTCCAATTTTAACTGGGGTTCACTTTATTTTAGAAAATCAAAAATTACTTGCCGTTGCGACAGATTCACATCGTTTAAGTCAACGTGTGATCCCGACAGAACAAGCAGTAGAAGACTTTAACATTGTAATTCCAGGAAAAAGTTTAACTGAACTTTCTCGTTCATTAACCAATGAAGAAGAAATGGTTGAAATCAGCATTATGGAAAATCAAGTGCTATTTAAAACAGAAACAATGTACTTCTATTCTCGTTTGTTAGAAGGAAATTATCCTGATACCAACCGTTTAATTCCAACTAGCCATAACACGCAAATTGAATTTTATGTACCAGAACTGCTTTCAGCAATCGAACGTGCCTCTTTACTTTCTCATGAAGGACGTAACAATATTGTTCGCCTTTCAATTTCACCAGATTCTGTTGTTTTATATGGAAATTCACCTGAAATTGGAAAAGTCGAAGAAGCGTTAAACTATGAAAATGTTTCTGGTGAAGCGTTGGATATTTCTTTCAACCCAGATTATATGAAAGATGCGTTGCGAGCGTTTGGCGATATGAATATTACCGTGAAATTCCTTTCTCCAATTCGTCCGTTTACATTGGAGCCAACCGAAACAGAACTAGATTTCATTCAACTAATTACACCGGTTCGTACAAATTAATCATGTTTAAAAAAGACCTTCGGAAAATCACTATGATCGCCGAAGGTTCTTTTTTGTCGTCTGTTTAAAGCCGATAAACGCTGCTAGATAAGCTTTTTAAAACTAGAATAGCTTTTACGCTAATATGATTGTGAATGTTTGAACTATCGTTTGACGAATAAATTCTGCCTTTTTTTCGTGGATAAAGAAAAAAGCCCTTTAATTTTTCGTTTAAGAGCTGTTCATTTTTTTATGAACATTTCCTAGTGAAAGAAGTTTACGTTGCTTAAAACGACGCTCAGACCTCTACAAGCTACTT
This sequence comes from Enterococcus sp. DIV2453a, assembly GCF_050533535.1. Taxonomy (NCBI): domain Bacteria; kingdom Bacillati; phylum Bacillota; class Bacilli; order Lactobacillales; family Enterococcaceae; genus Enterococcus; species Enterococcus sp. DIV2453a. The sequence goes on from NZ_CP172899.1 coordinate 2,975, forward strand.
TTCTTCATTGCGCGCCCTCTTCGTTTGTCTTTGAGTTACCCCTAATTGTTTTTTAGTTAAACGCTACTCGTCATTTCTGCCAAATCAGGCCCCTTTTTTCTCAAGAAAATATCAATTTCCGTTTTAAAATGCTTTTTAAGAGTTTTTTTATCCTAATAATATTTTCGGTCATTTAGAATTAAAATTGCTTAGAATGAAAATTAGACAGATAAATTTGTTTTCTCTTATGAAAAAGGGTATAATATATATGAGAACGTATTAGAAAAAAGAGGGATGCACATTGAAAAAAACGTTTGTTTTAGCAACTGAGTATATAACGCTTGGTCAGTTTCTTAAAGAAATCAACGTCATTGGTAGTGGCGGCCAAGCCAAATGGTATTTGGCAGACAATAGCGTGTTTGTTGATGGCGAGTTGGAAAATCGTCGCGGACGGAAACTTTATGCGGGCATGATGATTGAGATACCTGAAGAAGGTACTTTTTTTATGGTGAAAAACGGAAACGAGTCCGACGATGCGGCTGAATGAGCTGACACTTCAGCATTATCGTAATTATGAAACAGTCAGTTTAGATTTTCCAAAAACGTTAAATCTTTTTTTAGGCGAAAACGCCCAAGGAAAAACCAACTTGTTAGAAAGCATTTATGTTCTAGCAATGACACGAAGTCATCGAACCAGCAATGAAAAAGAATTAATTGGCTGGGAACAAGCAGCAGCTAAAATTAGCGGTGTGGTTGAAAAAAAGACAGGCACCGTGCCGTTGGAAATTTTAATTTCCAACAAAGGACGTAAAACCAAGGTTAATCACATTGAGCAAAAAAGGCTCAGTGCGTACATTGGGCAACTGAATGTTATTTTATTTGCCCCAGAAGATTTATCTTTGGTGAAAGGCTCACCTCAAGTCCGCCGGAAATTTATTGACATGGAACTCGGACAAGTGAGTCCTATTTATCTTTATGATCTTGTCCAATATCAGTCTGTTTTAAAGCAACGGAACCAATACCTAAAACAACTAGCTGAAAAGAAACAAACAGATACTGTTTATCTGGATATTTTGACAGAGCAGCTAGCTGAATTTGGCGGGAAAGTTCTATACGCTCGGTTAGGTTTTCTTAAAAAATTAGAACACTGGGCAAACTTACTCCATCAAAAAATTAGTCATGGACGCGAAACGCTCACCATTGACTACGCATCAAGCATCCCAATTGACAACACGGATCTTTCCTTAGAAGCACTTCAAAATCAATTGCTCCAACAATTAATGAACAATCGTAAGCGTGAATTGTTTAAAGCGAATACTTTTTTAGGCCCTCATCGTGACGATTTGCTATTTATTGTCAATGGTCAAAATGTTCAAACGTATGGCTCACAAGGCCAACAGCGGACGACAGCTTTAAGTATTAAATTGGCAGAGATTGATTTGATGCATTCAGAAACAGGAGAATATCCTGTGTTATTACTAGATGATGTCATGAGTGAATTAGATAATGAACGTCAAATTCACTTGTTAGAAACGATTGAAGGCAAAGTTCAAACGTTCTTAACGACAACTAGTTTAGATCACATAAAAGACAAGCTAACAGTTGAACCAGATATTTTTTATGTTCAACAAGGCAAGATAGAAAGGAATTCAGCGACATGACAGAAGAAGAAAAAAACATGAGAGAACGTGCGCAAGAATATGACGCTAGTCAGATTCAAGTTTTGGAGGGCTTAGAAGCTGTCCGGAAACGTCCTGGTATGTACATAGGTTCTACTAGTGGCGAAGGGTTACACCACTTAGTATGGGAAATCGTTGACAACTCTATCGACGAAGCCTTAGCAGGATTTGCTAAATCAATTCAAGTAATTATCGAACCAGACGATAGTATTACTGTTATCGATGATGGTCGTGGAATTCCAGTCGGGATTCAAGCCAAAACTGGTCGCCCAGCTGTGGAAACAGTGTTTACAGTGCTACATGCCGGCGGGAAATTTGGCGGTGGCGGCTATAAAGTATCAGGTGGCTTGCACGGTGTTGGTTCCTCTGTTGTTAATGCTTTATCGACCAGTTTAGATGTTCGTGTTTATAAAGATGGCAAAGTGTATTACCAAGAATATCGTCGTGGTGCGGTTGTTGATGACCTAAAAGTTATCGAAGAAACGGATCGTCACGGAACCACTGTTCACTTTATTCCAGATCCTGAAATTTTTACAGAAACAACCGTTTATGATTTTGATAAATTAGCAACACGGGTTCGTGAATTAGCCTTTTTAAATCGAGGCTTACACATTTCAATTGAAGACCGTCGTGAAGGACAAGAAGATAAAAAAGAGTATCACTATGAAGGCGGGATTAAGAGTTATGTTGAGCATTTAAATGCCAATAAAGACGTTATTTTCCCAGAGCCAATCTTCATTGAAGGAGAGCAACAAGATATTACAGTGGAAGTGTCAATGCAGTATACAGATGGCTACCACTCAAATATTTTAAGTTTTGCCAACAATATTCATACTTATGAAGGCGGAACGCATGAATCTGGTTTTAAAACTTCTTTAACACGTGTGATTAATGACTATGCACGTAAACAAAAATTGATGAAAGAAAACGATGAAAAATTAACTGGGGAAGATGTTCGTGAAGGTTTAACCGCAGTGGTTTCCATCAAACATCCCGATCCTCAATTTGAAGGACAAACGAAAACGAAATTAGGGAACTCAGAAGTACGGACCGTTACGGATCGTTTATTCTCAGAATACTTTACAAAATTCTTGATGGAAAATCCAACAGTCGGTAAACAAATTGTCGAAAAAGGTATGTTGGCCTCAAAAGCTCGTTTAGCCGCTAAAAGAGCCCGTGAAGTCACCCGTCGTAAAGGCGCGTTAGAAATTAGCAACTTGCCAGGGAAGCTGGCTGATTGCTCAAGTAAAGATCCGGAAAAATGCGAATTATTTATCGTCGAAGGAGACTCGGCCGGCGGTTCAGCAAAACAAGGACGTAGCCGTGAATTCCAAGCCATTTTACCAATTCGTGGGAAAATCTTGAATGTTGAGAAAGCCAGCATGGATAAAATTTTAGCCAATGAAGAAATTCGGTCATTATTTACAGCTATGGGAACAGGCTTCGGCGAAGATTTCGATGTTTCTAAAGCACGTTATCACAAACTAGTGATTATGACCGATGCCGATGTCGATGGTGCGCATATTCGAACGTTGTTATTAACCTTGTTCTATCGCTTCATGCGGCCAATTGTTGAAGCTGGTTATGTGTATATTGCCCAACCACCACTATATGGTGTGAAACAAGGGAAAAACATCACCTACGTTCAACCGGGCAAACATGCTGAAGAGGAACTAGCAAAAGTGTTAGAAGAATTACCTGCTTCACCAAAACCAAGTGTTCAACGTTACAAAGGGTTGGGTGAAATGGATGATCACCAACTTTGGGAAACAACAATGGACCCAGAAAAACGATTAATGGCGCGAGTGAGTGTCGATGATGCCATTGAAGCTGACCAAATTTTTGAAATGCTAATGGGCGATCGTGTGGAACCACGTCGTGCGTTTATCGAAGAAAATGCCCATTACGTGAAAAACTTGGATATTTAATGTGTCGCAACGTTGTAAGAGACGCTAGAACATATATTTAGAGGGGAAAAAATTCATGAGTGAAGAAATTAAAGAAAACATTCAAGACGTCAATCTGACCAGCGAAATGAAAGAATCTTTCATTGACTACGCAATGAGTGTTATCGTAGCCCGCGCGTTACCTGACGTTCGTGACGGTTTAAAACCTGTTCATCGCCGAATCTTATATGGAATGAACGAATTAGGGGTAACCCCTGATAAACCACACAAAAAATCAGCCCGGATTGTTGGGGATGTTATGGGTAAATATCACCCCCATGGGGACAGTGCGATTTACGAATCAATGGTGCGGATGGCACAACCTTTTAGTTATCGGGCTATGTTAGTTGACGGCCACGGAAACTTCGGTTCCGTCGATGGTGACGGCGCTGCCGCTATGCGTTATACCGAAGCACGTATGAGTAAAATTGCTTTAGAAATGCTACGAGATATTAACAAAAATACAGTCGATTTCCAAGGAAACTATGATGATTCAGAACAAGAACCAGTAGTTTTACCTGCTCGTTTTCCAAACTTACTAGTTAACGGAACAACGGGGATTGCGGTGGGGATGGCAACAAATATTCCACCACACAATTTAAGTGAAGTGATTGATGCAACAAGTTTATTGATGGACAATCCTGATGTAACGACGAATGAATTGATGGAAGTGTTACCTGGACCAGATTTTCCAACAGGCGGTTTAGTGATGGGGAAATCAGGGATTCGCCGAGCATATGAAACGGGGAAAGGTTCGATTACAGTTCGTGCAAAAGTTGAATTGACTGAAATGCCGAATGGAAAAGAACGTATTTTAGTAACTGAATTGCCTTATATGGTGAATAAAGCCAAATTAATCGAACGAATTTCTGAATTACACAGAGATAAACGAATTGAAGGAATTACTGATTTGCGGGATGAATCTTCTCGTGAAGGCATGCGGATCGTCATCGATGTTCGTCGAGATGTGAGTGCCTCTGTTGTATTAAACAACTTATACAAAATGACTGCCTTACAAACATCTTTTGGTTTTAACATGTTAGCCATCGAAAAAGGCGTACCGAAAATTTTAAGCTTGAAACGTATTTTAGAAAATTACGTCGAGCATCAAAAAGAAGTCATTACTCGCCGGACGATTTTTGACAAAAACAAAGCAGAAGCACGGGCGCATATTTTAGAAGGTCTACGAATTGCCTTAGATCATATCGATGAAATCATTGCCATTATCCGTGGATCACAATCAGATGACGAAGCAAAAGCAACGTTAATTGAACGCTTTGAATTTTCAGATCGTCAAGCGCAAGCGATTTTAGATATGCGTTTACGCCGTTTAACAGGCTTAGAACGCGACAAAATTGAAAATGAATATCAAGAGCTATTGAAATTCATTGCGGACTTAGAGGACATTTTAGCCCGCCCAGAACGCGTCATTGAAATCATTAAAACAGAGTTAAATGACGTTCGCACAAAATTTGGTGATGCACGACGCACAGAATTATTAGTAGGTGAAGTCTTAAGTCTTGAAGATGAAGATTTAATCGAAGAAGAAGAAGTCGTGATTACATTAACCAATAACGGCTACATTAAGCGGATGGCAAACTCTGAATTCCGGGCGCAACGCCGTGGCGGACGTGGTGTCCAAGGCATGGGCGTTCATGATGATGATTTCGTGAAAAACCTAGTTTCTTGTTCAACACACGACACATTATTATTCTTTACGAACACTGGGAAAGTTTACCGAGCAAAAGGTTACGAAATCCCTGAATACGGTAGAACAGCAAAAGGAATTCCAGTGATTAACTTACTGGGAATTGATTCTGCAGAAAAAATTCAAGCGATTATTTCTGTTGGGGGCAAAGCGGAAGCCGGTAAATACTTGTTCTTCACAACCTTAAAAGGAACCGTCAAACGGACAGCCGTAACAGCCTTTTCTAATATCCGTAGTAATGGATTAATCGCCATTAGCTTAAAAGAAGATGATGAGTTAGTTAACGTAGTAACGACTAATGGCAATCAGAAGATGATTATCGGAACACATGCAGGATACTCTGTCACATTTGATGAAAATACTGTACGTGATATGGGCCGGACAGCATCAGGTGTTCGGGGAATCCGTCTCCGCGAAAATGATTATGTGGTCGGTGCAGCGATTCTGGATGAAAATAAAGAAGTCCTAGTCATTACTGAAAATGGTTATGGTAAGCGTACAAAAGCTTCTGAATATCCAGTTAAAGGACGTGGCGGTAAAGGGATTAAGACAGCAAATATCACTGAGAAAAATGGTCCATTAGCTGGTTTAACCACGGTCAATGGGGATGAAGATATCTTGTTGATTACGAACAAAGGCGTCATTATCCGCTTTAACGTAGATTCTGTTTCTCAAACAGGACGCGCAACATTAGGGGTTCGTTTAATGAGAATGGAAGATGGTGCCAAAGTGGTAACAATGGCTGTTGTAGAACCAGAAGAAGTGGAAGAAGAAATCGTTGAAGTTGTAGAAACAACAGAAAACGAAACAACATCAGAAACAGAAGAATAACATAAAAAAGTTTCGCCAGTTGGCGAAACTTTTTTATTGGGGCTTTTCAAAACTATTTCTTGCTTTTGTCCATCAATTAGCATATAATTAGAGATTGTGAACTACCTTTTTAGGTATGTTCTCCTTGCTCTTAGCCAACTAAGAGCCTTGAAGTCCATAGGGAGGTGAAAATCAATGAGTCAAGATACGAAGTACGAAATCATGTACATTATTCGTCCGAACATTGATGAAGAAGCAAAAACTGCTTTAGTAGAACGTTTCGACACAATCTTAAAAGATAACGGAGCAGAAGTTATCGAATCTAAAGATTGGGAAAAACGCCGCTTAGCATATGAAATGAACGGATTCCGTGAAGGCATCTATCATATCGTTAATGTTACTTCTCCATCAACAGCTGGCGCAATCAACGAGTTTGATCGTTTAGCAAAAATCAATGACGATATTATCCGTCATATGATCGTGAAGGTAGAAGCATAATTTGTTTCACATGAAACATTTATTGACGAAAGGAGATGTTTTGAATGATTAATAACGTTGTATTAGTCGGAAGATTGACAAAAGATCCTGACTTACGTTACACCGCTAGTGGTTCAGCTGTTGCGACCTTTACACTTGCTGTAAACCGTAACTTTACGAATCAAAATGGTGACCGTGAAGCAGACTTTATCAACTGTGTGATTTGGCGTAAACCCGCAGAAACAATGGCTAATTATGCCCGTAAAGGTACATTATTAGGTGTTGTCGGAAGAATTCAAACTCGTAACTACGAGAACCAACAAGGTCAACGTGTCTACGTAACTGAAGTGGTTTGTGAAAACTTCCAATTGTTAGAATCTCGTTCTGCTTCAGAACAAAGAGGAACTGGCGGCGGTAGCTTTAATAACAACGAAAATGGTTATCAATCACAAAATCGTAGCTTTGGTAATAACAATGCCGGTTCTGGATTTAATAACAACAACAATAGTTTCAATCCATCATCTTCTCAGTCGCAAAACAATAACGGTATGCCTGATTTCGATAAAGATTCTGATCCATTTGGTGGCTCAGGTTCATCTATCGACATTTCAGATGATGATTTACCATTCTAAACGAATTTGATAGGAGGGAACAAGAATGGCACAACAAAGAAGAGGCGGACGTAAACGTCGTAAAGTCGACTACATCGCAGCAAACCACATCGAATACATCGATTATAAAGATACTGAATTGTTAAAACGATTCATTTCAGAACGTGGCAAAATTTTACCACGTCGTGTTACAGGTACTGGCGCTAAAAACCAACGTAAATTAACGATTGCTATTAAACGCGCACGTATCATGGGATTATTACCATTCGTTAGTGACGAACAATAATTTTATGACAATTTCCAGAACCAAAGAGCTTGCTCTTTGGTTCTTTTTTATCTTGACTAGTGTTTCACGTGAAACATAACAAGGTTCGCAGAATGAAGTGTTTTGTGATAAAATAAAGGATGAAATAACTAGTGAATCACCAGAGCAATATGCTCGTTGGAACAAGTCGCCTCAAAGGTCTGCAGAAAGATTGGAGGCAAAAAAATGCAAAAGAAGAGAATTCAAAAAAACGGTTTCTTAATTGTTGTGGGTCTTCTCTTAGTAGAATTTCTCCTCTATTTCTTACTAACAAATAAATGGCTGCTATTGGCGGTAATTATCGCATTAGATATCTTTCTCTTAGTGGTTATTCGGCTGTTGATTAGAGATGTAGAAATTACAAACGTAGAAAAGATTCAAGAAGCAAGTTCCATTGCTGAACAATCGTTGGATTATGTTGTAAATGAAGTACCTGTGGGAATTATTACGTATAACGGGGAAACACGCGCGGTAGAATGGCTTAATCCTTATGCTGCTTCTATTTTTAATAAAGATAATCAGCTAACGTTAACCGCTAGCCAAGTTACGTCTTATTTAGAATTAGCAGAACGAAACCAAGATATTTTTACGATTGACGAAAATACCTATCGCTTTAGCGTCAATAAAGAACAACATACAATTACTTTTGAAGATATCACTAAAGAAAGTAATTTGTATCAAGAAAAAGTCGAAATGCAAACGGCTATTGGCATTGTGTCTGTTGATAATTATGATGATGTCACCGATACAATGGATGAGAAAGAAATTTCTTATTTGAATAGTTTCATTACGACGATGGTTTCTGATTGGATGGACCAATACAAAGTTTTTTATAAGCGAATCAACGCAGAACGTTATTTTTTCATTGCCCAATGGGAAGATATTCAAAAAATGATGGACGAAAAATTTTCTATTTTGGATACGATCCGTAAGGAATCAGCTAACCATGAAGTAGCCATTACGTTAAGTATGGGGATTGCTTATGGGGGGCCAACCTTAGATCAAACCGGGACCACGGCTCAAACGAACCTAGATACAGCTTTAGTTCGTGGTGGTGATCAAGTGGTTGTAAAAGAAGCCAAAGATGAAGCGAAGCCGTTATTTTTTGGTGGAAAAACGGCAGTAACGACGAAACGTTCCCAAGTACGTTCTCGTGCAATGAGCATGGCAATTAAGGGAATTATTGCGGAATCTGCTGACATCTATATTATGGGCCATCGTTATCCAGATATGGATGCGTTAGGTTCAGCATTTGGTGTTGCTCGTTTAGCTTCGTTTAATAATCGAAAAGCGTGGATTGTTTTAGATGAAAATGAAATCATTCCCGATGTCAAAAGAGTGTTAGAGGCGATTAAAGAGTACCCAGAATTAGAAGAGCGCATTATTAGTCCTAAAGAGGCAATGAAGCGCAAGAAAGAAAGTAGCTTATTAGTTATGGTAGATTACCATAAACCGTCTCTATCGATCTCACAAGAGCTCTATGAGCGTTTTGATAAAGTGGTAATCATTGATCACCATCGACGAGGAGACGAATTTCCAGCAAAACCCTTGCTTTCTTATATTGAATCTTCTGCCTCTTCTGCTTCAGAATTAGTCACAGAATTGATCGAATACCAAAGTAATAGCGCAAATAAACTGCAGGCCTTTGAAGCAACCATGATGTTGGCGGGAATTGTGGTTGATACGAAAAGTTTCAATACACGAACGACAGCGCGAACATTTGATGTGGCTAGTTATTTACGAACTTGTGGAGCAGACTCATCTTTAGTACAATATCTATTAAGTTCTGATCTTACAAGCTATCTGGAAATGAACAACTTAATCTCTAAAAGCGAATATGTCACAAAAGATACCGTCGTTGTTGCCGGGAGTGAAGACAAAGAATATGATAGTGTCACAGCTGCCAAAACAGCGGACACATTACTTTCTATGGCAGGGATTAATGCAGCATTTGTCATTACCAAGCGGACGGATCAACAGATTGGCATTAGTGCTCGGAGTAATGGTTCAATTAATGTCCAAATTATTATGGAAAATTTAGGTGGTGGCGGTCACTTTACTAATGCGGCAGTACAATTATCAAACGTAACAGTAGCAGAAGTAAAAGAGCAACTACTTGATGTAATTCGTCAAAATATTAATGAAATGTATGAACAGGAGTGAAGGAAATGAAAGTCATTTTTTTACAAGACGTTAAAGGAAAAGGAAAAAAAGGGGACGTAAAAGAAGTGCCAACTGGTTACGCCCAAAACTTTTTAATTAAAAATGGTTATGCGAAAGAAGCCAATAAAGGGAGCATGAGTGCGTTAGCGGGTCAAAAGAAAGCCCAAGAAAAACATGAAGCAGAAGTTTTAGCACAAGCAAAAGAAATGCAAGCCTTTTTAGAAGATGAAAAGACTGTTGTAGAGATTAAGGCAAAAGCTGGAGAAGACAGCCGTTTATTTGGCTCAATTCCTTCAAAACAAATTGCAGAAGCCTTAAACAAACAATACAATGTAAAATTGGATAAACGCAAAATCGAATTAGCCAACCCAATTCGTTCTCTAGGTTACACTAACGTACCAGTCAAACTACATCATGAAGTTACAGCGAAAATTAAGGTTCATGTCGTAGCGGAATAATACAATCGATAAAAAAGAAGCCGATTTCTCCGGCTTCTTTTTTATGCAAAATAAATTACTCAAATTATTTTTATAATATTTAAAAATCAAATACACAACAATTTAAATTAACGAAAGTATTATATTTTTATTAATTGTATATTTTTAAAAATTGGAAAGTGAACTAAAAATAGAGAAATCAGCAGAGAAAAAATGTACTTTTTTTAATGAAATTGTGTTAAAATGGATAGACTAAATGAACCAGAAAGTAAGACATCGTGGGAGAGAACAAAATGAATGAATTATTGCAAGATAGGGTACCGCCACAAAATATTGAAGCGGAACAAGCCGTTTTAGGTTCTATTTTCTTAGATGCAGATGTGCTAATAGAAGCGATGGAATATGTGGAACCTAAAGATTTCTATCGTCGTAGTCATCAGTTGATTTTCCAAACGATGATGACCTTAAGCGACCGAAATGAAGCGATTGATGTGGTAACAATCAAAGATCGCCTAGAACAAGAGAATTTGTTAGAAGATGTTGGCGGACTAAGTTATCTGTCAGATTTAGCTTTAGCTGTACCGACAGCTGCCAATGTCATTTATTATGCAAAAATTGTTGAACAAAAATCGTTGCTGCGCAACTTAATCCAAACCGCTACAGAGATTGTAACTAAAGGCTTTGAGCAAGGTGAAGATGTTGAATCTATTTTGGATGATGCAGAACGAAGCATTTTAGAAGTCTCTGAAAAGCGGAATCGCAGTGGCTTTTTATCAATTTCAGATGTTCTAAATACAACTATTGCGAATATTGACCAATTATACCAAAATGATGAAGAGATTACTGGTTTACCTACAGGCTATCAAGCATTGGATAAAATGACTGCTGGCTTGCAAGCGGAAGAGCTAATCATTCTAGCGGCCCGTCCAGCGGTAGGGAAAACCGCTTTTGCATTAAATATTGCCCAAAATGTCGGCACCAAAACAGATAAAGCTGTCGCTATTTTTAGTTTAGAAATGGGGGCAGAGTCATTAGTGAACCGGATGCTTTGTGCAGAAGGATCCATTGAGGCCAGCCATTTAAGAACAGGGCAATTATCTGAAGAAGAATGGCAAAACTTAATTATTGCGATGGGTAGTTTGTCCCGTGCGAATATCTATATTGATGACACACCAGGGATTAAAATTACCGAAATTCGTGCGAAATGTCGTAAATTAGCACAAGAAAAAGGCAACTTAGGTCTAATTTTGATCGACTACCTACAATTGATTGAAGGAACTGGAAAAGAGAACCGCCAACAGGAGGTTTCTGATATTTCACGTCAATTAAAAAAATTAGCGAAAGAATTAAAAGTCCCGGTTATCGCTTTGTCACAGCTTTCTCGTGGCGTGGAACAACGTCAAGATAAACGTCCTGTGTTAAGTGATATTCGTGAATCAGGTTCCATTGAGCAAGATGCCGATATCGTTGCCTTTCTTTATCGTGATGATTACTACGATCGTGGTGAAGGAGAAGACGGCGATCATGAGCCACCAGAAGTTGACAATGTTGTAGAAGTCATCATTGAGAAAAACCGTAGTGGTGCGCGTGGAACGGTCGAATTACTTTTCATTAAAGAATATAATAAATTTTCTTCGCTTTCGCCGAGGACAGAATTTTAAAAAACGAACTCATTTTTTGAGTTCGTTTTTTTGCTTATTAAGGGATTAAAATCAGAGAGTAAAACACGAACAATATTCGTATATTTTATTATTTTACAAAAACATAACTAAAAATGTTCGTATTTTTGACAGAAACGCTTTTGATTGTGAAAGAATATTCGATTTTTACCCTTGAAAGGGACTGGTTTTACTGGTACAATGATTCAGGACAAAAAAATTATGAACGAGGTGTTCGAATGTCATCAGTAGTAGTTGTTGGAACGCAATGGGGCGACGAAGGTAAAGGAAAAATTACAGACTTTCTAAGTGAAAACGCAGAAGTGATCGCTCGTTACCAAGGCGGAGATAACGCCGGACATACCATTAAATTCGACGGCGTAACGTATAAATTACATTTAATTCCTTCAGGGATTTTCTATAAAGAAAAAATTAGTGTAATTGGTAACGGCGTAGTTGTGAATCCAAAATCTTTAGTAAAAGAATTAGCTTATTTAAAAGAAAATAATGTTGCCACTGATAATTTACGTATTTCAGATCGTGCCCATGTCATCTTGCCGTATCATATTAAATTGGATCAATTGCAAGAAGATGCGAAAGGTGAAAACAAGATTGGGACAACGATTAAAGGAATTGGCCCAGCCTACATGGATAAAGCAGCACGGGTGGGAATCCGTATCGCTGATTTATTGGATAAAGAAATTTTTGCGGAACGTTTGCAAATTAACTTAGAAGAAAAAAATCGTCAATTCGTTAAAATGTTTGATAGCGAAGCCATTGAATTTGATGATATTTTTGAAGAATACTATGAATACGGACAACAAATTAAACAATATGTTACAGATACTTCGGTTATTTTAAACGATGCATTAGATGCTGGAAAACGGGTTTTATTTGAAGGGGCACAAGGTGTCATGTTGGATATCGATCAAGGAACCTATCCATTTGTTACTTCCTCTAATCCAGTAGCTGGTGGCGTAACTATCGGTAGTGGCGTTGGTCCATCAAAAATTAATAAAGTGGTTGGTGTCTGCAAAGCGTACACTTCACGTGTCGGTGACGGCCCATTCCCAACAGAATTATTTGATGAAACAGGAGAAACCATTCGTCGTGTCGGTAAAGAATACGGAACAACAACAGGACGTCCGCGTCGTGTCGGTTGGTTTGATTCAGTAGTTATGCGTCATTCAAAACGTGTATCAGGGATTACAAACTTGTCATTAAACTCGATTGACGTGTTAAGTGGTTTAGAAACGGTGAAAATTTGTACAGCTTATGAACTTGATGGTGAATTAATTTATCATTATCCAGCAAGCTTGAAAGAATTAAGCCGCTGTAAACCAGTTTATGAAGAATTACCAGGTTGGTCTGAAGATATCACTGGTTGCAAAACTTTAGCCGATTTACCAGCTAATGCTCGTAACTACGTGCATCGGATTTCAGAATTAGTTGGTGTGCGCATTTCAACATTCTCTGTAGGTCCAGACCGTAACCAAACGAACGTTTTAGAAAGCGTTTGGGCACAAATTTAAGCAGATTTTTAAGGGAACGTAAAGGATGGCTTATGCCAGTTCAGCCTTTACGTTCTTTTTTAATTTTATATAAAAATGAAAAACTATGGTAAAATAAAAGAAAACATGAAGGGGGCAATTGTCCGTGAATTATCAATTAGTGACAGATTCTTGTTGTGACTTGCCGTATACATACTTAAAAGAAAACCAAGTACCTTTTATTAGCATGAATATTCAAATTGACGGGAAAGAATATCGCGATGATTTAGGTGAAACGTTTGATTATCAGAACTTCTTAACGGCTATTAAAAATGGAAGTATGCCCACTACCTCTCAAGTTAATGTAGGACGCTACAATGAATTTTTCCGTCCTTTTGTGGAGCAAGGGTTACCGGTGATTTATTTAGCTTTTTCATCTGGGTTAAGTGGCTCTTATCAAAGTGCGTTGCAATCAGTAGAGATGTTAAAAGAAGAATATGATAATGTAGAAATTCATATTATTGACACAAAAGCAGCTAGCTTAGGTCAAGGGATGTTAGTCCGAGAAGCCATTCGATTACAAACAGATGGTCATTCATTAGGAGAAGTTGTTGCCTATCTTGAAGAGCAAAAAATGAAACTTCACTCGTGGGTAACGGTAGATGATTTAAAACATTTAGAACGTGGCGGACGGATTTCTAAAACAGCGGCTGCACTTGGTGGCTTAATGAACATTAAACCAATTATTCGCGTGGATGCGGCAGGCAAACTAGCATCCGTTGGTAAAACTCGTGGACGAAACAAGTCCTTGCAAAAGATTGCGCAAGAAACGATTCAAGGCATTGTAGAGCCAATGAAACAAACACTATTGATTGCATATGCAGGAACGAAAGATGACGCGGAAAAAGTCAAAGAATTAATTGAAAAAGAAATAGAAGTTAATGAGATACTGATTTATCCTCTAGGACCCACCATTACTAGTCATACCGGAATAGGTTGTATTGCTGTGTTTTCTTTTGGTGAAAAAAGAAAATAAAAAATAGAGAAGTCATTTTTTAATGACTTCTCTATTTTTTTAATAATCTGAACTGAATAAAACGTCCATTTGTTTTTGAATTTCTGGGTTTTCCAAGAATTCATCATAGGTTGTTTCTGCCCGATCAATAACCCCTTTATCAGAAACAGCAATAATTCGGTTCGCTAATGTTTGGATAAATTGGTGGTCATGTGAAGCAAAAAGAATTGAACCAGTGAAAGCCATCAACCCATCATTTAACGCAGTAATTGATTCTAAGTCTAAGTGGTTCGTTGGATCATCTAAAACTAAGACATTGGCTTTGGAAAGCATTAATTTTGAAAGCATGACACGCACTTTTTCGCCTCCGGAAAGAACATTGACTGGTTTTAGTACCTCTTCACCAGAGAATAACATCCGACCTAAGAAACTACGTAAGAACGTATTGTCATCTTCTTCTTTACCAGCAAATTGACGTAACCAATCTAAAATGGTTAATGGCTCTTCAAAGTCTTTGCTGTTGTCTTTTGGTAAATAAGCTTGGCTAGTTGTAACGCCCCAACGAACAGAACCTGTATCGGGAGTAATTTCGCCCATAATCACTTTGAATAACGTAGTCGTTGTAATATCTGAGTCAGCGATGAATGCCACTTTATCATCTTTTGTTAAGTTGAACGAGATATTATCTAAGATTTTTTTGCCATCAATCGTTACAGAGACATTTTCAACTTGTAATAAGTCATTGCCGATTTCACGTTCTGGTGTAAAACCAACGAATGGATAACGACGAGAGGAAGGTTGAATGTCATCTAAGGTAATTTTATCTAACATTTTTTTACGAGACGTTGCTTGTTTTGATTTTGAGGCATTGGCGCTAAAACGAGCGATAAAGTCTTGTAATTCTTTGATTTGTTCTTCTTTTTTGGCATTAGATTGTGCTTGCAATTTTGTCGCTAGTTGGCTTGATTCCAACCAGAAATCATAGTTACCCACGTAAAGTTTGATTTTACTAAAGTCTAAATCTGCCATGTGAGTGCAGACTTTGTTTAGGAAATGACGGTCATGGGAAACCACGATAACGGTATTTTCAAAGTTGATTAAAAATTCTTCTAACCAATTGATTGAGCGGGTATCTAAACCATTTGTCGGCTCGTCTAATAGTAAGACATCTGGTTTACCAAAAAGAGATTGAGCTAATAATACTTTGACTTTTTGACCAGCTGTTAATTCGCTCATTTTTTGATCATGTAATTCTTCTGGAATGTTTAGCCCTTGGAGTAAAACAGCTGCTTCAGGTTCTGCTTCCCAACCGTCAAGTTCAGCAAATTCGCCTTCTAGTTCTGCGGCACGAATCCCATCTTCATCTGAAAAATCTTCTTTCATATAGATAGCATCTTTTTCTTTCATTACTTCGTAAAGACGTTTATGTCCCATAATTACAGTTTCTAAAACAGTGTAGTCTTCGTAGTCAAAGTGATTTTGTTTCAGCGTTGCTAGTCGCTCATTAGGACCCATTGAAACCACGCCAGTTGTCGGTTGAATCTCACCTGATAAAATTTTAAGAAACGTTGATTTTCCTGCACCGTTTGCGCCGATTAAGCCGTAACAGTTGCCAGGAGTAAATTTAATATTCACTTCTTCAAAAAGTTTACGATCTGGAAATTGTAAACTTACATCATTAACAGTAATCAATTGTTTTCCTCGCTTTTAATATATTCTTGAACCTCTCTGCATTATATCGGCTACAGAACCTTTTTTCAAGGAGTTTCAATCTTTTTACAGAAACGAATAAAAAGGTGGGTTTTTTATAGAAAAAAGGCGCTTTTTTAAAATGTTTCATGTGAAACAGAAATTTTTTTCATGAAAGGGTTTTTAGTGTATTTTTTTAATGATACACTGTATCATGTAATTTAATTAGTGTATCGATTAAAGGAGCCATCAAAAATGAAGCGGATTGAAAAAATCTATCAATATGTTAAAGAGCAAACGAAGAATTTAACGCCAATGACCTTAACAAGTGATGCGGGAGTCACGACACAAGAAATTTCAGAACGTTTAAACATTCAGCGGACCAATGCTAGTAAAGATTTGAATCAACTGGTTCGTGAAGGGCGTTTGAAAAAATTATCTGGTCGACCAGTAAAATATGTCGCGCAGGTGGCGTTTCAGCATCGACCATTAACCAAGCCAGTTAAAAGTTATCGGGAAAAATCAATGGATCACTCCACAAAAACTTTTATCGAACCATTGGTTGAACCAGTAGTCACGACAAGTAAAACCCCAGAAGTTGAAGATATTTTCAAAAAAATTATCGGTTCAGCTGGAAGCATGAAAACGCCGGTTGAACAAGCCAAAGCAGCGATTTTATATCCGCCAAAAGGCTTGAATTGTTTAATTACTGGACCAACAGGTTCTGGGAAAACTTATTTTGCTCATGCCATGTTTCAATTTGCGAAGCTGAACCAAATTGTGGCCAAAGAAAAAGAGTTTGTGGTGTTTAACTGTGCAGACTATGCGCATAATCCAGAACTTTTGATGTCGCATTTATTTGGGTATGTAGAAGGGGCCTTCACAGGCGCTACGAAAGCAAAAGAAGGGATTATTGATGAAGCAGATGGCAGCATTCTGTTTTTAGATGAAGTACATCGGTTACCACCCGAAGGACAAGAAATGATTTTTTATTTTATGGATCACGGCGTGTACGCGCGTTTAGGTGAAACAGTGAAATCACATCATGCGGATGTTCGGATTATTTGTGCTACGACGGAGAATCCTACTTCTTCTTTATTGAATACTTTTGTGCGACGCATTCCGATTATCATTCAATTACCGAACTTTAGTGACCGTCCTGCGAAAGAAAAAATTGACCTCCTAAAAGTGATGGTTTCAATGGAAGCAGCGCGGATTCAACGGCGAATCTCTTTGTCAGAAGATGTGGTCAAAGCGTTAATTGGAAGTGTTTCTTATGGAAATGTCGGTCAGCTAAAATCGAATGTGCAACTTGTGACTGCGCGAGGGTTCCTTAATCAGATGGAACAAGAGGAATTAATGATTACGATGGACGAATTAACGGACAATATTAAAGAAGGCATTATGCAACTTGCCAGTAATCGAGAAGTATTGTCGGAGTTATCGAAATATCTGGAACCGCAATTAGTGGTATCACCAAATGAATCTTTAGTAGCTATTCAGTCAGATGCCTATGAATTGCCTTACAATCTATATGAGATTATTGGAGATAAAGCGGCTCTCTTAAAAGCAGACGGCTTGGACCAAGAACTAATTAATAATTTTATTACAACGGATATCAATGTTCATTTAAAATCTTTCTACAAAGATTATGGGTTCACCTTTGATACAGAAAATAAATTGGCTGAAATTGTTGACCAACGAATTATTGATGTCACTAAGAAAATTTATAATTTTGCAGCGAAGCGGTTATCGTATTCGTTTCAACCCAATTTTATTTATGCAATGAGTTTACACATTAGTTCTTTCTTGAAACGCATCCAATTAGGCAAAGATCCTAAGCATCCTTTAAATGAAAGTATTCGAAATATGGTTTTAGATTATCCAACAGAGTTTGAAACAGCGAAAGAAATTAAAAATATTATTGAAAGTAGTTATCAGATGGAGATTCCTGAATCTGAAAGTTACTATTTAGCTGTTTTGCTCATTTCTTTAAGAGAAAATCCTGAGGCTGGCCGGATTGGCATTGTCGTGGCTGCGCACGGAAATAGCACCGCTAGCAGTATGGTACAAGTGGTTTCTCAATTGTTAAATGTTGATAATTTGAAGGCTGTGGATATGCCGTTAGATATGCCACCGAAAGAAGCTTTGCGTAAAATCGTTGAAGCAGTTGGTGAAGTGAATGAAGAAAATGGCGTACTATTATTAGTGGACATGGGTTCATTAAGTACGTTTTCAGAAGAAATTGTACGCCAGACAGGCATTGATGTGCGGACAGTAGACATGGTGACCACGCCAATTGTTCTTGAAGCGGCCCGCAAAACCGCATTAATTGATACGCAATTGGAAACACTTCACGAGTCTTTAAAAAACTTTCATGGCTATGCCGATATTCGCCAAAGTGAAACGAAACAAATCATTGAAAATTGGAAAACAAGAGCAATTATTGCTATCTGCGCTTCTGGAGAAGGAACTGCGCGCCGAATGAAAGAGCTTATTGAGGAAGCTGTCTTGCCACAAATAGACTGGCATTTAGAAGTGATTCCTTTGTCCATTGTAAATATGAAAGAAGTCTTGCCTAAAATTCAAGAAGACTATGAAATTATTGCGACAACTGGGATTACCAATCCCAAAATTGGAGTTCCTTATATTTCCATGGAAAATTTCTTTTCCGGTGAAGCAGAAAAAATTATTCAGCAATTACTAGCAGAGCGGAAAGAAGAAGTAATGAATAAGCCGTTGGACGAAGCGGCAGCAAAAGAAATTTGTCTCAAATATATGGAGCAAAGTTTCACTTTCATTAATGGAAAAAAAATCATTGAGCTGTTGTGGTCATTCGCTAAAAATATCCAAACCCAATTAGCGATGCCAGAAGAGTACACATTTTACATCAATTTGATTATGCACACATCGGGCATGTTGGAGCGTATTTTACGGAATGATACACTGACGGTTTCAGAAAAGGAACTTGGTCGATTGGTTCAAGAACCAATTTATCCAGTGATTGTGGCCTCAATTGAGACTATGGAAGAAGCTCTTAATATGGATATTCCAGCAGAAGAAGTTTATTTTATCGCACAGTTAGTCAAAAATGCCCAGTGTATCGAAGATAAAATCACCGAAATTGATACACTAGATTAATACAGAAAAATAGATACACTATTTATTAGTGTATCTATTTTTTAATTTTCTTAAAAAAACCTATAATTTTCTAGGTTTCGAACCGATACACTAAAGTTGGCACGAAACTTGCTTATAATAAGGTGTCCCTTTTTACCTAAAATTTTTAAGTAAAAAGACAAAGGTCCTAACCTTTAAAAATGAATTTAAAGGAGCATTCCCGATGGTAATGGATATTCGTTTAGCTCGAATTGATGATCGATTAATTCATGGCCAAGTAGCAACTGTTTGGGCAAAATTGACGAACATTAATCGCATTTTAGTGGTTAGTGATTCCGTTGCTCATGACAATTTGAGAAAAGCCTTGTTGGTTCAAGCTGCTCCACCTGGTGTCAAAGTAAATGTCATCACTGTTCAAAAAATGATTGATGTTTACCCTGATCCTCGTTTTGATTCGTTTCGAGCCATGTTGTTATTCACTAATCCTTTGGACGTGAAACGAGTGGTCGAAGGCGGTGTACAACTAACTTCTGTGAATATTGGCGGAATGAGTTTCAGCACAGGCAAGCGAATGATTACGAATGCAGTCGCAGTGGATGCCAACGATTTAAAAGCATTTCTGTTTTTAAATGAACAAGGTATTGAATTGGAAATTCGAAAAGTCGCAGCAGACAGCCAAGTGAATTTGATGGATTTACTGAAAAAAGAGCGTAGCAAAGAAAATAACGCCAGCTGACGTTCATTTTTACAGACGAAAGACATTGAAAGGATGTGGTGGCCTAGGACCAACATCATTGCTTCATGAACTGTATTGATAAAGGCAAGTGCTGATGTTGAAAAAAATCAAGAACTATTGAAATTTTTTCATTTATTTTTGTCAGAATCTGATTTATCTGATTTTTTTCAAAAAGTGAAAGCGTTTAGCAGTACAACCATGAAAAAAAACATCAATTATACAGGAGGTATAAAAATGGTAGGAATTATCCTAGCAAGTCACGGTGAATTTGCTGAAGGGATCTTGCAATCTGGTGCAATGATCTTTGGCGAACAAGAAAATGTAAAAGCAGTTACGTTAATGCCTAGCGAAGGTCCCGATGATGTAAAAGCAAAAATGCAAGAAGCCATTGCATCGTTTGACAATCAAGACGAAGTACTATTTTTAGTTGACCTATGGGGAGGAACACCATTTAACCAAGCGAACTCATTGTTAGAAGATCATAAAGACAAATGGGCAATCGTTGCAGGTATGAACTTACCAATGGTTATTGAAGCATATGCTTCTCGTTTCTCTATGGAATCAGCACAAGAAATTGCGACACACATTCTTGAAACAGCAAAAGATGGTGTCAAAGTTAAACCAGAAGAGTTACAACCAGCAGAAGCACCAAAAGCTGCTGCGACAGAAGATGCACAGCCAAAAGGTTCGTTACCACCAGGTACAGTTGTTGGCGATGGCAAAATTAAATTCGTGCTAGCACGTATTGATTCACGTTTATTACATGGTCAAGTAGCAACAGCTTGGACAAAAGCAACACAACCAAACAGAATTATTGTTGTTTCTGATGCCGTTGCAAAAGATGACTTACGTAAGAAATTAATCGAACAAGCAGCTCCTCCAGGAGTAAAAGCCAATGTTATTCCAATCAGTAAAATGATTGAAGTAGCGAAAGATCCACGTTTTGGTAATACAAAAGCATTATTATTATTTGAAAATCCTGAAGACGTCTTAAAAGTGGTTGAAGGCGGCGTAGAAATCCCAGAAGTAAACGTTGGTTCAATGGCTCACTCTGTTGGAAAAGTCGTTGTAAGCAAAGTATTATCAATGGGTCAAGAAGACGTTGATACGTTTGATGAATTAAAAGCCAAAGGCATCAAATTTGATGTGCGTAAAGTGCCAAATGATTCAAAAGCGAATATGGACGAAATTTTGAAAAAAGCAAAAAATGAGTTAGCAAACGCGTAACTCGCCAAATACAAATCAAAATAGGAGGCTTATCATGTCTGTTATATCAATTATTTTAGTTTTACTCGTTGCCTTTCTAGCTGGTATGGAAGGGATTTTGGATGAGTTCCAATTCCACCAACCGTTAGTAGCATGTACATTAATCGGATTAGTTACTGGTAATTTAGAAGCCGGAATTGTTTTAGGTGGTACTTTACAAATGATCGCGTTAGGTTGGGCGAACATCGGGGCTGCCGTTGCACCGGATGCCGCTTTAGCATCTGTTGCCTCAGCAATTATTTTAGTTTTAGGTGGCCAAGGTGTTAAAGGTGTTCCTTCAGCGATTGCTATCGCAGTTCCTTTAGCGGTTGCAGGTTTGTTCTTAACAATGATCGTTCGGACAGTTGCGGTGCCAATCGTTCACATGATGGACGCGGCTGCTGAAAAAGGCAACATTAAACAAGTTGAAATGTTACACATTTTCGCTGTATGTTTACAAGGTATTCGTATTGCGATTCCAGCAGGTGCGTTACTATTCATTCCTGCTGACACTGTTCGTAATTTCTTAGAATCAATGCCAGCTTGGTTAACTGATGGTATGGCTATCGGTGGTGGTATGGTCGTTGCCGTAGGTTATGCATTAGTAATCAACATGATGGCAACAAAAGAAGTATGGCCATTCTTCATTATCGGTTTCGTAGTCGCAGCGATTTCTCAATTAACATTAATCGCATTAGGTGCTTTAGGTGTCGCTTTAGCTCTTATTTACTTGAACTTATCTAAAATGGGCGGTTCTTCTAACTCAAATGGCGGAGGCAACTCTGGCGACCCATTAGGCGATATTTTAAACGACTACTAATTCTGAAGGAGGAGCAAAGAAAATGGCAGAAAAAATTCAATTAACTAAAAAAGATCGTTTAGCTGTAGCTTGGCGTTCAACATTTATCCAAGGTTCTTGGAACTATGAACGTATGCAAAACGGCGGCTGGGCATTCTCAATGATTCCAGCAATCAAAAAATTATATAAAACGAAAGAAGAACGTTCAGCGGCGTTAAAACGTCACTTAGAATTCTTTAATACACACCCATACATTGCCTCACCAATTCTTGGTGTAACATTAGCTTTGGAAGAAGAACGTGCCAATGGCGCACCAGTTGATGACGTAGCGATTCAAGGGGTTAAAGTTGGGATGATGGGTCCTTTAGCCGGTGTCGGTGACCCAGTTTTCTGGTTTACTGTTCGTCCAATGTTAGGAGCTTTAGGTGCTTCCTTAGCAATGGGTGGTAACATCTTAGGCCCAATCTTATTCTTCGTTGCTTGGAACTTAATTCGTTGGTCATTCATGTGGTATACACAAGAGTTTGGTTACAAAGCAGGTTCTAAAATTACTGATGACCTTTCAGGTGGTTTACTACAAGATATTACAAAAGGTGCTTCTATTTTAGGGATGTTCGTACTGGCCGCATTAGTTCAACGTTGGGTATCGATTAAGTTCTTACCAATTGTCTCACAAGTTAAGTTAGACAAAGGTGCTTATATCGAGTGGGATAAACTTCCTGCTGGCGGTGAAGGAATGCATAAAGCCTTTGAACAAGTGAACCAAGGCTTGGCGCTTTCACCAACGAAAGTTACTACTTTACAAGATAACTTAGATCAATTGATTCCAGGTCTAGCACCATTACTACTTACATTCTTATGTATGTGGTTATTGAAGAAAAAAGTTAGCCCAATCGTTATCATTCTTGGTTTATTCGTAGTCGGCGTAGTCGGCCACTTAATCGGCTTATTATAAGAATGACGAGGTAAGTTTATTACTTCTAATCAAAAAAAGCGGAAGAGAAGTCGAGAAACTTTTCTTCCGCTTTTTTAAACAAAGATGTAATTTTGTTTGTTTCGATCAGGAAAGAAACGTATAATAAAGAGGAATTAGTCGAATGAAATGGAGCAGATAACATGGTACAATCATTAAACACAAAAGTTGATTTAGTTATAGATGCGACGGCATTTACAGGATTAACAGATTATGGACAAATTATGATAGGTGACCGCGGGTTTGAATTTTACCATGCCAAAGATCCACGTAAGTTTATCCAAATTCCGTGGGAAGAAGTCGATTACGTGTTGGCTTCAGTAATGTTCAAAGGAAAATGGATTCCTCGTTATGCGATTCAAACCAAGAAAAATGGGACGTATACGTTTGCTTCAAAAGAGCCGAAGCGAGTGTTACGAGCTATTCGTGAATATGTTGACCCAGATCATATGGTCCAATCTTTGAGTTTCTTTGATGTCATAAAAAGAGGGATTCTCTCGATTGGGAAAAAGAAAAAATAATTTATAACTGTTACTTTTTTATAAACTAGATGAAAAAGTAGCGGTTTTTTTGTGGGAACACGAGGGACTTATTTATACAAAAAAGACACAATTGTGCACCAAAAAAGAGACAATCAAGTGATACGTTGTTTTTAATGGAGTTATCATTGAAATGGTTTTCAGAAAGCACGATGAAAATATTTGACACCTTGTAAAATAGTAGTAACATAATAAGTGTAATAAATTATTTTATAGAGGAGTGAGTGTCATGGAACAACGACAACATCATGGAATGGACTGGGGTTCATTAGTATTAGGAATTCTATTTGTTCTGACTGCATTAATTTCTTTCCAAAATCCTGCCGGTAATTTAATTGCCATTGTGATGGTTTTTGCGATTTTTGCTATTATTAAAGGGATTTTCGAAATTTTTGTACGTAATCGTATGAAAGAATTGCTAGGCTACAAAGCTTATGCACCAATCATCTTAGGGATTATTGATATCCTAATTGGTGTTTACTTATTGTTTAACTTAAATATTGGTGTCGCTGTGTTACCATTTGTTTTTGCAATTTGGTTTTTATTCGACTCAATTTTCGGCTTATTTACTTTAGATTTTGCTAAACGAGTAAGCACAGGTTACTTCTGGTTCACATTAATTGTTGACGTTTTAGGGATTATCTTAGGTGTAATGTTATTATTTAATCCATTGTCTTCAGCATTAACTCTAAGCTTCTTAGTTGGCTTCTACTTTATGATGTTTGGTATTAGCAATATTGTATATGCTTTTAGATAAAAGAAGTAAAAAAACAGGTTTTCCGAAAAGGAAAACCTGGTTTTTTTTAATAACGACGGCGGCAGTTGCCATTATTTCCCGAAATTGTTCGAACAAGCCACACGATAATCGCTACGGGAACTAAAATTTTTACTGCTAGCCACAATAAGCTTCCCACGATACCGACAACGGCACTAAAGAGTGAACCGACAACTAAAAATAAAAGGACCACTAAAAGAATATTTATAAACATTGGTCGTTGATTATTCATACGTACTACCTCCAAATTTTTCCTGTTTTCTATATAAAGAGTATAGCAAGAACACGCAACAAGTACCTCCATCGGAAGGCTGATTTTTTTCTCTGGCGAATGATGGAGCCGCTGTTGGTTATTTTGGACTTTCTTATTGAAATAATCAGAATATTCTGGTGTATAATTATAAAAAAGGATTTAAAGTGAGGGATTGGATGTCGACTGAGGGATTAATCGCTTTGTTAGAAAAGAAACGAAATGATTTAAGTAAAATTGAAAATCAAGTACTGGATTATATTTTGACGCATATGACGGAAATTAGTTCACAAACCATTTATGAGGTGGCGCAGGCGTTGTTTGTTTCAACAGCCACTATTTCTCGGACAGCCAAATACTTAGGTTATCGAGGCTTCCAAGAATTAAAATATGCGATCGTCCAATCGGTGCAGAGCGAGAGCACAGAAAGCGATAGTCGTAGTTTTCAAGCCATTACGCAACAATTGATCGCCAACGTGCAAGATAGTTTTCAACAGATGGATGAAGCCAAAGTCGCGGAAATGCTAAAAATGATTGAGTGCGCGAATACGATTGAAGTGTTCGGTGTTGGTGGCAGTTTTCCTATTTGTACTGATTTTGCACGAAAGCTAACATTTTTAGGAAAAAAAGCCTATGCACGATCTGATTGGGATGAACAAGCGGCAGCAGTTAAGAATCTGGATGGACGGGATTTAGCCATTTTTGTCAGTTATACAGGAGAAACTAAGGGGATTTTAGCGTATGCACGTGTAGCGCAGGAACAGCAAGTGCCGATGATTAGTTTGATTTCGACTAAAGGAAGCACCTTGGAAAAATTGTCGACGACGACGTTATTTGCCAAAGGGACGACACGTTATCATCAGCGCGTGGATTTAAGTTCAAGAATTGCTGTCATTTGTTTGTTCGATACGGTTTTATTAATGTACGCAGAGGCAAAGCAGCCGCGGTAATTTTATGCAACACCATACTAAATGATGTAAGGGGATACAGAAAAAGTGTAGCCTCTTTTTTCTTTGTTTTGGGCTAGTTATAATGAGGGCAATGAATGTAAACGCAATCATTTTTAGTTTTGTAAAGAATGAATGGAGGAGTTAAGAAATGGCAGTAAAGAAAAAGAAAGCGACTTTCTGGGAGTTTTTCCAAGGATTAGGCAAAACGTTTATGTTGCCAGTGGCTTTATTAGCTTTTATGGGGATTTTGTTGGGATTAGGAAGTTCTTTTTCCAGTGAATCTATGATTGAAACAATCCCGTTTTTAGGAAAGCCCGCAGTAAAAATTATTTTCCAATTTATGTCGACAATTGGTGGTTTTGCGTTTGCCTATTTACCTGTCATGTTTGCAATGGCCATTCCGTTGGGGTTAGTTCGGAAAGAAAAAGGAATTGCTGCGTTTTCAGGTTTCGTAGGCTATACGGTGATGAATTTAGCGATTAATTTCTATTTAGTGCAGACGAATCGCCTCGTGGATCCTGAACAGTTGCGGGAAGCTGGCCAAGGAATGGTTTTTGGGATTCAAACGATTGAAATGGGCGTTCTCGGTGGAATTATCGCGGGGCTTATTGTCTATAAGTTGCATAATCGATTTTATACGGTGCAACTACCAGATAGTTTTGCCTTCTTTTCTGGCGCACGGTTTGTGCCAATTATTACTTCATTAGTGATGGCCTTCGTGGGCTTAGTCATTCCGTTAGTTTGGCCACTTTTCGCGCTAATGATTATGGCGATTGGCCAACTTATCCAACGTTCTGGTATTTTTGGGCCTTTTCTGTTTGGGTCAGGGGAACGTCTACTGTTACCGTTTGGGTTGCATCATATTTTGGTTTCCATGATTCGTTTTACTGAAGCAGGGGGTTCAGCGGTGGTGGCTGGCAAAGAAGTGTTTGGTGCGTTAAATATTTTCTATGCAGAATTGCAAAATAATTTACCGATTTCACCAAGCGCAACAGCTTTCTTGTCACAAGGGAAAATGCCGACCTTTATTTTTGGCTTACCAGCGGCGGCACTTGCGATGTATCATACTGCAGCTCCGGCGAATCGACATAAGATTAAAGGCTTACTCCTTTCGGGTGTAATTGCTACGGCTATCACTGGCATTACAGAACCAATTGAATTTTTATTCTTATTTATTAGTCCATTATTATGGCTGTTTCATGTCATTATGACTGGTCTAGGTTTCATGGTAATGGCTTTATTGGGTGTTGTGATTGGAAACACTGATGGCGGGCTACTGGACTTTGTTATTTTTGGCTTGTTACAAGGAACTTATACAAAATGGTGGTGGGTTCTCATTGTCGGCGCTATCTGGTTTGTTGTTTATTATTTCGTCTTTAAAACAGTCATTGTAACCTTTGATTTAAAAACACCTGGACGAGACAAGGTCTTAGATGAGACTGAATATACCGATCAAGAAGTTCAATATAAGAAAACGGGTGGCTATGATGCGCCTGGGATTTTAGCGGCTTTGGGTGGGCAAGAGAATATTCAAGCTATTGATAATTGCATTACGCGTTTACGTTTAGTGTTAGCAGATGCTAATAAAGTAGATGATGACAAATTAAAGCAATTAGGGGCTTTAGGCGTCGTGCATTTAGATGCGCAGAATGTGCAAGTGATTATCGGAACCAAAGTGACAACGGTCCGTAATCAATTAGAGATGATTTTAGGTTAGAAAAAAGACAGAAGGTGAAGAGTGTGTCGTTTGATAAAGCAATTGATCGACGAGGAACGTATTGTACACAGTGGGATTTTGTAGAAGATCGATTTGGGGAAGCGGACTTGCTTCCCTTCACTATTTCCGATACGGATTTTGCTGTGCCAGAGGCAGTTCTGGCAACATTACAGGAGCGTTTGAAACATCCCGTATTTGGCTATACGAGGTGGAACCATCCACAATTAAAAGAAGCAATTCAAACGTGGTACCAGACAAGATTCCAGACGAAGATTGAAGAACACTGGATTATGTATACCCCGACCGTTATCTATGGGATTTCTGCGTTGATCCAATTATTAACTAATGAAGGGGAGGGCATTATTTTACAAACACCTGCGTATGATGCATTTTTTAAAGTTATTCAGGAAAATAAGCGGCAAGTAGTGGCAAATGAACTGCTTTATCAAGAGAAGCGCTACAGCATTGATTTTATTGATTTAGAAAAAAAACTAGCGCAACCAGAAAATCGCTGTTTGCTTTTATGTTCCCCGCATAATCCAACAGGACGTGTTTGGGAGCAATGGGAATTAGAGCGAATGGTTTCATTGTGCCAACAGTATGATGTGTTTTTACTTTCTGATGAAATTCATATGGATATCGTTAATAAAGGCCAAGTTCATCGACCAATTACGCAATTTGGTTATAAAAAATCTGCCATTATTACCAGTGGCACGAAAACCTTTAATTTTCCAGGGCTGATTTTTGCTTACGCCCTAATTCCAGATAACGAATTACGTGACGCTTTTCAGCTCAAATTAAAAAATGCCGATGGTCTATCATCAACAAGTATTTTGGGAATGCTAGCAACCATGACGGCCTATCAAAAATGTGGTACTTGGGTTGACGAGTTGAATGATTATTTAGCGGAGAACCAACGTTACGTGAAAGATTTTTTACAGACATATTTGCCAAAAATTAAAGTGACGGAGCTGGAAGCCACTTACTTAATGTGGTTGGACGTATCAGCGGCAGTTCCAGATGTGGCCCGCTTACAAGAGGCTTTAGTTTCTGTGGGGAAAGTCGCCATTATGGACGGCTCGATTTATGGCGGTAATGGACAACGATTTTTACGGTTAAATATTGGCTGTTCGCAAGCAAAACTACACGAGGGACTTGAAAGGATGCGCCAAGGTTTTGAAGCTGTTTTACAAAAGGATGGCACATCATCAGCGCTTGGGAATAATTGAGAAAAGATAGCATTCCGAAAATGGTTGCAGTACAATGGAAAAATAGAAACAAATAAAATAACAAAAAGTAACAACTTGTCATTTACTGGGGGAAAAGAAATGAAAACAATTAAAACAAAGCAAGCACCACAAGCAATTGGACCATATTCACAAGCAAAAATTGTGAATGGTTTATTGATTACTTCTGGTCAGATTCCACTGGATCCTGAAACAGGCAAGGTGGTTGGGACAACGATTAAAGAACAAACCAATCAAGTACTGAAAAATATTCAAGGGATTTTAACAGAAGCTGGTAGTGATTTTGCTCATGTAGTCAAAACGACATGCTATTTACAAAATATGGCGGATTTCACGGCATTCAATGAAGTCTATGCTGAGTATTTTAGTGCGGAATATCCTGCACGCACAACGATTGAAATCTCTAAATTACCGATGGATGTGTTGGTGGAGATTGAGATTATCGCAGAAGTAGTGGCGTAAAAAATACAGTTAAAAGAGTGAGAAAAAAATCGTCTTAGATTTTTTTCTCACTCTTTTTTTTCAATAAAACAATACGATTCAGCCAAAATGTCTAGCCGTGCTGGAAAATTTTCAGCAAATAGGCTACCATGGAAGAAAATCGATAAAACGAAAGTTAAATGAATAGAAAAGAGATATGAAAGAGGCTATAAGATGAAAAAAAATATTAGCCAACTAACGCAGTGGTTGAAAGAACACAGTTTATTATTGAAACTAATTTTTCTTGGTTCTGTATTAGTTTTCGTGGCTAACCAAGTGACACATATCGCTCAAGGCATGACCTGGGCGGATATTTTTTCCACGATGGAACAACAAAGTACGGGGCGTTTAATTGGTATGGTCTTGGCAGGACTATTAGGGGTTATTCCGATGCTCCTTTATGACTATGTAGTCGTTAAATTATTGGAAAAAGAAGGTAAGCCACCAATGAAACGAATGGATTGGTTAACTTCGGCTTGGGTCACCAATACCATTAATAACTTAGCGGGTTTTGGCGGCGTGGTTGGTGCAACGCTACGGATTAATTTTTACGGAAAAGATGTACCACGGGGCAAGGTTGTAGCAACGGTCTCAAAAGTTGCTCTGTTCTTGATTTCAGGGTTATCTATTTTATCTTTTGTGGCGTTTGTTGATTTATTTTTTATTCGAACCCAAAATGTTTTTCGTGAATATTGGGTTTGGTTATTATTGGGCAGCCTGATTGCGCCAGCGCTCTGGTTTTTCACGTATTTAAAACGGCGAACATTGTTTAAAACATTTTTTCCAAAAGCGGTGCTCCTATTATTCGGCGCTTCATTAGGTCAATGGCTAGGTGGGATGTTTGCTTTCTTAATGATAGGTCGTTTGATGCAGGTACCAGTTTCGATGGTTTCTGTTTATCCAATGTTTGTTATCGCTACGTTAATCGGGATGTTAACCATGGTTCCTGGTGGTATGGGAACGTTTGATGTCTTAATGATTTTGGGCTTGTCACAATTAGGGATTGATCGATCACAAGCGGTCGTCTGGTTGTTGTATTATCGTTTGTTTTATTATGTGACGCCTTTTATGACAGGAGTTATTTTGTTCTTGCAACAAGCAGGCATGAAAGTTAATCAATTTTTTGATAATTTACCTCGGTTATTTTCACAAAAAGTGGCGCATTTTATTTTGGTGGCGGCGTTATATTTTGCAGGGATTATGATGGTTCTATTGTCGACTGTGACGAATTTGTCGAATGTCAGTCGTTTATTCCAAGTGTTACTTCCCTTTTCTTTTAATTTTTTAGATCAAACATTGAATTTATTTGTAGGATTCTTGTTATTAGGTTTAGCTCGAGGCATTTCTATGAAAGTGAAAAAAGCTTATTGGCCTACAATTATTTTACTAGGATTTTGTATTGTAAATACGGTGGCACGAACGACTTCGTGGCAGTTAATTGCTGTTTATGCTGTTATTTTATTGGCGGTTATTTTGGCTCGTAAAGAATTTTATCGTGAAAAGTTTGTTTATTCATGGGGCGCTTTAACGGTAGATAGTATTTTGTTTGGCTGCTTGTTTATCGGTTATGCGGTTGCTGGCTATTACGCCGCACGACCAGCTGGTGGCAATCAAGTTATCAATCACTTTTTGTTGTTTCCGTCAGATGATGTTTGGTTTAACGGATTGATTGGTTTAAGTATTTCCTTGATTGGTTTATTCTTTTTGTATCAATATTTAGCCGAAACAACTGTTACTTTAGGTGAGGGGTTTGAGGAAGCGCGGTTGACACGCTTTTTGGAAAAATTTGGTGGCAACGAAGGCAGTCAATTTTTGTATTTAAAGGATTATGGTCATTTTTATTACCAAGAAGAAGGCGAAGATCAAGTACTTTTTGGGTTTCAAATGAAGTTTAATAAATGCTTTGTCTTGGCGGATCCAATTGGGCAACGAGAGAAATGGACAGCGGCGACACTGGCGTTTATGGATCAAGCTGATTTGTTAGGCTATCAATTAGTTTTTTATCGTATTTCGGAAGAATATGTTATGAATCTTCACGATTGCGGCTTTGAATTTATGAAAGTTGGGGAAGAAGGCTTGATTCAATTTGATGAGCCGTCAACAGTGAATCAAACAGCTTGGACGGAAACAGTGACTGAAAAAATAGCAGCAGAAGCAGCGGATTTTCAGTTTGAATTTTATCCCGAAACGATTAGTGATGCCTTATATCAAGAGTTAGAACGAGTTTCTGCGGACTGGTCACGGAATCAAAAAGAGCGCTACTTTATTGGTGGACGGTTGGATCCCGAGTACTTGAAATGCAGTAGCGTGGGCTTGGTGAGACAGAAACAAACGGTCATCGGTTTCATTACTGGAAAAGAAATGGAAAAAGGCAAAAGTATTTCGTATGATTTGTTACGTATTCGTTCAGACGCACCTGCTTTTACTAGAGAATATTTGTTCACTCATTTTATTGAAACCTATCAACAGCAGGGCTATCAATTAATTGATATTGGGATGGCGCCGTTGGCTAACGTAGGGGAGAGCAAGTACTCTTTCTTAAAAGAACGCTTTGTTAATATTTTTTACAAGTATAGTTATCAAATTTATGCGTTTCAAGATACACGCAAGCGCAAAGAACAATATGTCACTAGTTGGCAACCACGTTATTTTGCTTATCCTAAGCGGACCAGTGTACTCTTTGCTTTTGTGCAACTTTCCTTGTTGATTACGAAAGGAAGACATCAAAGTGTTTCGCTTGTGGAAGAAGCAATGACTGAAATTTAAAAAAATCACGCGATGACTTAGCCATCGCGTGATTTTTTATTTGTCTTCTTTTTTACGGTTTCGTCTAGCTGGAATCAAGGTTACGTAGGCAACGAAACCACCAGTACATAGAACGAATAACACGATGCCAGGAATCAATCCTTCTGGTAAATAAGAGAACTGAATAGTATGGGTTCCAGCGCTGACAGGAACGCTTAGAAAGGCATCTTTAAAGGCTTTTGGGGTAACTTTTTTGCCATCAATTTTGACACGCCAACCTTTGTCATAAGGAATTGTAGTGACGAGTACTTGATCTTTGTCGGCGGTAAAGGTACCTGAAGCAGAGCGTTTGCCAGTGGTTAAATCAACGCCTTTTTCTTGCACGGCGGAAATGGCTTTTTCAAATGCATTGGTATTTAAGCCAACTACTTGCGGCTGAACAAAACTTACTGCTTTGGTTCCATAAAAACTTACTTTGAAGTTAACGGTTGTATCTTTGGGATAGTAACCTAAGTTATAATATTGGCCAGTAATGCCAATTTGTGATTGCTGACTCGAGCCGTTCACGGTGACCGTCGCAGTGGAACTTTCCAATTGAGCAAAATCTGTTGGGAATAAACTCAAATAAGCTTGCGTATTGGCGGGCACATTGACTGTATAAGAAATCTCTTTGGCTACGTTATGTTGTTTCTCCGTAAAAGTTACGCCAGCTGTATTTTGCGTAATTGTCACGTTATTTTGAAGCGTCATCGTTGGTTGATAAAAGGTAAAATACCGTTCATTAGTATTGGCTAAAGCATTTAGTAAATTTGTTTGACTACCTAAATTATCATTGAGAGGTTGCCGAACATTGTAAATCTCTTTGTCTGCTAAAAATCCTAACGGCAAAGCATTTTCGTTACGATAAAGCTGATATTTACCAGCAGCTGCTTGTCGCTCAAAGCCGAATTTCATTGGATTGTTTTCAGCAATATTGTATTTAATGCCCATCAAAGCATCCATTAACAAGGTATTATTTTGGTAACGAATATTTAAATTCGTGCCTCGCGAGCGGAAACCTAAGGCGTTTAGGTATGTTGAAGAATGTCGGTTCCGTACGGAAGAAAACATGCTAATGCCACTGTAGCCATAGTTAATGCCGTCATTGGCCGAAACACCATTTAAATTTTCCAAGCGGTAAAAGGTATCATTTTCTTTTTTTGTTTGATCGACTAGATTTTTTAAGTCAGGATAAGGCTCAGAATACAAGCTGCGTGATGCGTAGTTCCAATCATCTAAAATACCAGTGACCATCGCCCGTGTATTAATGATTGCTTCACCAGAAACGAGCAGCAATAACAAAATCACTAAGTATTGCATAGGCGCTTTTTTCAATTGATAAAAAGCAATTCCGAAAAAGTATAATAGTAAAAAAGTTGCCGTTAATACGAAAGAGGTTAAAGTCACATACGTATAACTAGTAGCACCTTTTGTGCCCATTGCAAGAGCAAAAATTGCTAAAAGAATCAAAATCAAGCCGCTTAAGACGCCGAGATCATCCTTTTCAAATTTTTCCCAACCATAACCAGCAAGCAAAATAACTAGGAATGAAAAGAGGAAACTATAGCGGAAAAGAAACATGTTCGGCGCATGCATACCGTGCCAGAATAAATTTAAGGGCGTGATGTAAAAGCTAGCAATCAATAGGACAAACAAACTGCCAAAAAGTAGTTTGTTTTTCAATGGAATTTCTTTCGTAACGAAATAGAAGAGACAAAAAATCAAAGGCAACAACCCAATGTAAATAAAAGGAATGGACCCATATTTGGTTGTATCGTAAACGCCAATCATATTTTTCATAATAATATCTAAAAAGGCAGTCGCTTCTGTTTTAAAGGTTGTAATTTCAGAAAGAGTTTCACCATTGGTTCGTAAATCTAAGACAGCAGGTAAGACCATAATCATAGATGCTCCACCAGCTAAAAGAGAAGTAGTAAAATACGCAACGATTCGAGATTTATATCGTTGCCAGTCTGTAAACGTTCGTGCAAAATAGTACAGGAAGGAAAACAACCCAATCATAAAGCCAAAATAATAATTTGTAATGAAAAGCAAGAAATAACTGACAAACAATAATGTCGGTTTTCGTTGGTCCATTAAACGATGAATTCCTAAAATTACGAGTGGCAGATAAATAAAGGCATCCAGCCACATAATTAATTCTGAATGGGCCACAATGAAGGACATTAGCGCATAAGACACACTTAAAGTCACATGGGACCATTTAGGAATCTTAAAGGTTTGTTTTGCCAAGAACCAAAAACTCAAGCCAGCACTCCCAATTTTCAACAACGTTAGGAAATAGAGCGCATCAGGCATGTTTTGATTGTTAAAGAAAAAGACGAGCGGCGTAAATAAGCCACCAAGATAATAGGAAATTAAGGACAAGTAGTTTAGTCCCAAAGAAGCATTCCACGTATAGAAAAGACTTTGTTTTCCATGAAGAACATTGTTAAAGCTTGCGTGAAAATTTGAAAATTGAGAAAAGGCATCGCTGGCTAAAACACTGCGACTACTTCCTGGATAAATCCCAATACTCAAATAGATAATTGCCATAATTAAAAATGGAATGAAGAAACTGGCTAACATATAAGGCCAGTTGTTTTTTAAAAACTGCCTACTTTTATTTTTCATAAATAACCTCACCTGATTTTTCGAAAGTACCTATAGTTTATCATACTCTTTATTTGATGTACCAATAGAAGAAAAACTTTAAAATTTTATTAGGATCCTAAGGGTGGAGTGAAGAAGAATTAGTAGTAAGGGATTGACATTCAAATGCTAAATCACTAGATTAAACAACGGATATTCTCCGAAAAATTGCTGAAAACACCCTGTGGATAACTTTGTGCATAACTCTGTTGAAAACCACAAAAAAGCTTTTTATCTCGGTTTATCCACAAGGATAAGTTTTCGAGTTGCTAAAAAAAATAGACGCAAGTTCAGAAGTCCTGCTTGCTAAAACTAAAGGAATCCCTAAAGTTGAAAGAAGATGAAAACGTTATTAAAACAACGTTTTCATCTTCTTTTTTCTAGAATTTACAAAGATTTAATGTCGAACAAATAAGCACTGTGGAAAAGTTTTTTGGAAAAAACAAGAAATTTCATCCACAAAGTTTTCTGTGGAGAATTTAAAAATGCTTGTCAAGCTTTTTTTGAAAAAATGTGGATAACTTTTTAAAGACACACTTTTTTCCATTTGCGAATTTGCGTTCGGAAACTAGTAAAAGGGGCAACGCTATTAATGTGAATCCATTTCCAAAGAGGCCATTGTGCTTTGGTGGTCGCCCAAGCCCGTTGTTGAGGTAAAAATAATTCGTCTTCGGAAAGCGAGTCAATCCAATGAAGTAATTTTTCTAAGATGTCTTGCAACGCAATCAGCTGACTTTCTAAACTCATTTGTCCATAGGTTTGATAAAATGATTGATAGAGAGCGCCCAGTTGATTCCATTTATAACCTTCAGCTGGCGTTTGAACGGTCAGACCACGTTGTTCTTGTTCTTCCCAAGAAAGCAGCAAGTTGAGCCAGCCTAATTGATAGGCTAAGTTCTCTGAAGGTGTTTTAGCTACTGTTTCAATTCGGTGATCTTTAAGTGTTTCAGGAATTTCTGCAAATTCAGCTAAATATTTTTGTGAAGCTATTTGAATGGCCTCAATCAAGGCTTCTTTTGATTCATAGGTTCGCATTCTTCGGCTAACGTCCTTTCTTGGTAGGATCTGCTTGTTTTTCTTGAGTAATTTGAGTGACTAAACCAAAAGGATCTTTCACAATCGCATAAAATGTTGCAAATTCATTTTCAATTGGTTCTTGGATAATACAGGATTCGGGATGGCGCGTGAGTTTTTCAAAAATTGTTTTGGCAGAGTGACGGCTATTGACGGTTAAGCTGAGGGTCAATTGTTCTGTGGGCGTGGTATTCATTCCTGCAAACAAAGGATTATCAGCTAGTTGTAATTGAAAAGTGTCCATTTGTAAAATCGAGTGAGAAAGCCAGTGTTCTTCGCCAGCGGGAATGGTCAAAGAAGGATTTAAGCGCTCTTTAAATTCTTGATTAGTAATTTTAAAAAGAATATCACCAGCAAAGGCTTCTTGGTAAAACGTCAAGGCTTCCGTTGCTCGTCCATTTAAGACCATAAAAAGGGCAAATTGTGTGTTTTTCATTGTTTGAACCTCCTAAGATTGATAAGATAAGCATAACAATAAAAGGTGTCAAAAAGTGACACCGATGGAGGGAAAAATGAAAAAATCAGAACGTTTAAATCAGGAACTTTTTTTCTTGAGAACCCATCCTCAGTTTAATTTAAATCAGTTAATGAAAACTTTTGGGATTTCTAAAAGCACAGCTTTGCGGGATATTGAAGCTTTGGAAAATTTAGGCGTGCCGCTATATGTGGAGAATGGTCGTTATGGTGGCTATCGAGTTTTAAACAAACCGTTGTTGCCGCCGATTTATTTTAATGAAAACGAAGTGTTAGCGATCTTTTTTTCGTTACAATTACTGAAATTAGTCGCAGAGTCACCGTTTGGTCATTCCTATCAGCAGATTAAGCAAAAATTATTGCATTCTTTAGATGAACCAACCCAATTTAAAATCAGTCAAATGAGTAAGGTCGTCTATTACGAAGGAATTGAACAAGTAGAAGCACCAGGCAATTTAGAGCAGCTGTTTCATTGTATTTTGGCGCAACAAGTAATTCAGTTTAACTATACCAGATATGAAGCAACAACGAAAAAAATCTTACCAACCCGGTTAACTATTTTAGAAGGGTATTGGTATTGTTCAGGCTATGATGTGACTAAAAAGGCTTGGCGTACTTACCGCTGTGATTTTATGGAGGCTATTCAGCAGTTAAACCAAGCACTGGATTTTACGAATGAAGAATTGAAAGAATCGTATCGCCATCAACAAACGACGGCACGTACGATTCCATTTAAAGCAATCATTACAGAAAAAGGCAAAGAATTTTTTTATAAACATCGCTTTGACAATATTCAGTTGGAAGAAACGCCCACGGAGTGTTTTTTAGTTGGACAGATTCATCCAACAGAAACACAATTTTTAGCCAACTATTTTATGGGCTTTGGTGAAGAAGTGACAATTTTAGAGCCAGTCCAAGTGAAACAAGCATATGTAGAAAGTATAATGAGGATTCAAAAAAAATATCAAGAATAGATTGTGGAACTGTGAACAATTCCATGTGTAAAGATGCACATTGGAGAGGAGAAAGAAAAACCCTTGATTTTTAAATCAAGGGTTTTTCTTTCTAAGAACGTGCTTGCCCATTTCCATAAATAACATATTTTGTCGAAGTAAGCTCTGCTAAGCCCATAGGTCCACGGGCATGTAATTTTTGCGTACTAATGCCGATTTCGGCGCCAAATCCAAATTCAAAACCGTCCGTGAAACGAGTTGAAGCATTCGCATAAACAGCGGCTGCATCCACTTGTTGTAAAAATTGTTGTGTGGCAAAGTAATTATCACTAATAATACTTTCAGAATGTTTTGTATTGTAGCGATTAATATGCTGGATGGCTTCGTCCAAAGAATCAACGACTTTCACTGCTAAGATAAAGTCGAGAAATTCCGTTTCCCAATCTTGTTCAATCGCTGGAATGGCTTCTTCAAAAATTGCTAACGCACGTTCATCTGCCCGAAGTTCCACGTGAAACTCCTTCAAGGCTTTTTCAATTGTTGGTAAAAAGGCTTCAGCCACCTCTTGATGAATTAATAACGTTTCGGCGGCGTTACAGACAGAAGGACGTTGACATTTAGCATTGACAATAATTTCAGTTGCCATTGTTAACTGGGCGTCTTTATCCACGTAAATATGACAATTGCCTGTGCCCGTTTCAATAACAGGAACAGTGGCTGTTGTCAAAACAGTTTTGATTAAGTTGGCGCCGCCACGTGGAATGAGGACGTCCAAGTAGTCATTTAAGCGCATAAGTTGTTGGGCTGTTTCTCTAGAAGTATCATCAACAAATTGAATGAGATGGGGAGAAACGGCTTCTTGGATTAGTGCTTCTTGTAAAATTGTCACCAATATCTGATTGGAGTGAAACGCTTCTTTTCCGCCTCGAAGAATAACAGCATTTCCTGATTTGAAACAAAGGCTAGCGGCATCTGTTGTCACGTTCGGCCGCGATTCATAAATGATTCCAATAACACCTAAAGGCACGCGTTGTTGCCCAATTAACAGCCCCGCTTCATTGCGCCACATTTTATCTACTTCCCCAATTGGATCGGGTAAAGTAGCGACTTGGCGTATGCCCTCAGCCATCGCTGTGATCCGTTCTTCTGTTAAACGTAAGCGGTCTTGCATTGTTTCAGAAATTCCGTGGGTAGCGGCTTGCTCTAAATCTAATGCGTTTGCTTGTAAAATGCGGGGTGCATTGGCTTCAATGGCTGCGGCCATTTTGTTTAACAAAGTATTTTTTTGACGAGTATCCATCAAGCCTAGCGTATAAGAGGCTTCTTTAGCTTGTTGCCCTAGTTGCTTTAAATCAGTCACTTTCATGCCCTCCTTTAATAAATAACGTACCGATATCTTTTCCTTCTAAAATTTCAAAAATGATTTTTGGCTGCTTTCCGTTTGCTAAAATCATCGCCTGTTGATTAGCTAACACACGTTCAGCAGCTTTTAATTTACTAGACATCCCACCAGTGCCAAAGCGGCTCCCCTTACCACCGGCTAATTGGAACAAGTCTTCATTAATTTCATTGATTTCAGAAAATAACGTGGCTTCTTTGTTGACAGTAGGGTTGTCTGAAAAGAAACCATCAATATCTGATAACATAACTAACAAGTCAGCTTGAACAATTTGGCAGACAATGGCAGACAATTGATCGTTATCCCCGAACTTGGTTAAGTGATCCAATTCTTCAATTGCGACAGTATCATTTTCATTGACGATAGGAATAATATTCATTTTTAACAGTTGTTCAAAAGTATTGGTAACATTATTGCGACTTTCAGGATATTCAATAACATCACGAGTTAATAAAACTTGTGCCATTTGTTGGCTATAGGTTGAAAACCGCTGATTATAAATGTTCATTAATTCTGCTTGGCCGACTGCAGCGACTGCCTGTTGTTCGGGAATTGTCGTTGGGCGTACAGATAGATTTAATTTATTCAGTCCGACACCAATTGCGCCAGAAGAAACTAAAATAATTTCTTTGCCTTGGTTGCTTAAATCACTCAAAGTAAAGGCTAATTGATCAATTGCTTTTAAGTTAATATTGCCATTGGGATAAATCAGAGAACTGGTTCCGACTTTGATCACAATTCGTTTGGCCTGTTGGAGTTTGTTTCTCATAAGTGCCTCGTTTCTTTTTACAGTAAAATTTGACACTCATTATAACAAAATCAGCGGCTACTAGAAAGTGCTAAATAATGAATAGTAAAGAAAGTTTAATGAAAGTGTGAACTTTTTGAGGGAATCTTGGGACTTTTTGGGATTTGGTCTGTTTATTTTAAGAGAAGATGATAGACTAAAAGAAGGAAATTAAACAAAAATTCTCCTCTTTTTTGCGTAGTCTAGATTAACTGGGCTTTTAGAAATGAGAAACTTACTAAAAACAACCAGAGTATCAGAGATTATGGTAAAATAGGAGTAGTTTAGACAGTAGGGGAGAATGAATATGAAACAACGTGGTTTTGAGATTATTTCTAAGTATCAAGAAGAGGGCTTGAGTGTCCCACAACGAGCAACAAAAGGTGCCGCGGGGTATGATTTTCAAGCAGCTGAAACGGTCGTTGTACCAAGTCTTTGGAAGTTACAACAAGCTGGAGAAAATCCCAAACCAATTTTAGTTAAAACAGGGATTAAGGCGTATATGCCTGATTCTGAATATTTAGAATTGGTGAGTCGTTCTTCGAACCCGCTAAAACGGTTCCTACTTTTAGCGAATGGTGTCGGAGTCATTGACAGTGATTATTATAATAACGAGAATAACGAAGGACATATCATGTTCCAATTTTTAAACTTTGGATATGAAGATGTTGTCATTGAAAAAGGTGAACGAATTGGCCAAGGGATTTTTAAGCCGTTTTTATTAGCGGATGATGACCAAGTCGAGGCAGAAAGAACGGGCGGTTTTGGTTCGTCTGGACAAAAATAAAGCCCATTTTTTCAGTAGGCAACGTTATTCAAACCATTTAATAAATGTTAAAATAAACAACAGATAAGGAGATTCTACATGGCAAAAAAAGCAAAAGTTCAATTTGAATGTCAAAGCTGTGGGTATGTGTCTCCAAAATATCTCGGCCGCTGTCCTAATTGTGGACAATGGAATTCGATGGTGGAAGAGGTTATTCAAGATACTTCTGATCGTCGTGCTAGAGTAAGTTTGACTGGTAAAAAGACACAACCACAACGGCTATCTGAAGTCGTACCTAAAAAAGAGCCGCGTGTAAAAACTGAATTAGTGGAGCTGAATCGGGTTTTAGGTGGTGGCGTTGTTCCAGGTTCGTTAGTTTTAATCGGTGGCGATCCCGGAATAGGTAAGTCAACATTGCTCTTACAAGTATCGCAACAATTAGCAGCCACAGGTGGCACGGTTTTATATGTTTCTGGTGAAGAAAGTGCTGAGCAAATTAAATTACGAGCGGAGCGTCTAGGCACCGTCAACGAGACATTTTACTTATACGCAGAAACAGATATGCACGAAATATCACGAGCCATTGAAAAATTAGAACCAGACTATGTCATTATTGACTCGATTCAAACAATGACGCAGCCAGATGTTACCAGCGTTGCTGGTAGTGTCAGTCAAGTCCGAGAAACAACTGCCGAATTATTGAAACTGGCAAAAACGAATGGGATTGCCATTTTTATTGTCGGACACGTAACGAAGGAAGGGTCTATCGCAGGGCCACGGATGTTGGAACATATGGTAGACACGGTTCTTTATTTTGAAGGAGATAAGCATCACACCTTTAGAATCTTACGGGCTGTCAAAAATCGGTTTGGCTCAACGAATGAGATTGGTATTTTTGAAATGCAGACACATGGATTGGTTGAAGTTATGAATCCTTCTCAGGTCTTTTTAGAAGAACGTTTAGAAGGAGCCACCGGATCTTCAATTGTGGTAGCAATGGAAGGTTCACGCCCCATTTTGGTGGAAATCCAAGCGTTAGTTACCCCAACGATGTTTGGCAATGCCAAGCGAACGACCACCGGGTTGGACTTTAATCGCGTTTCTTTAATCATGGCGGTTTTAGAAAAACGGGCAGGCCTTTTATTACAAAACCAGGATGCGTATCTAAAAGCGGCTGGTGGAGTCAAAATTAATGAACCAGCTATTGATTTAGCATTAGCAATCAGTATTGCTTCTAGCTATAAAGAAAAAGGAACCTCATCTTCGGAATGTTTCATTGGTGAGATTGGTTTAACTGGTGAAATCCGCCGCGTGAATAGTATTGAACAACG
The DNA here is from genome assembly GCF_050533535.1 of Enterococcus sp. DIV2453a. Lineage (NCBI taxonomy): Bacteria > Bacillati > Bacillota > Bacilli > Lactobacillales > Enterococcaceae > Enterococcus > Enterococcus sp. DIV2453a. The sequence continues at coordinate 43,992 of NZ_CP172899.1, forward strand.
AGTGCGTGAAGCGCAAAAACTAGGCTTTACAAAAGTCTATGTCCCTAAAAATAACCTTGGTGGCTGGGAAGCGCCTGAAGGTATTGAAATTATTGGCGTTTCAACAATTGGTGAAACGTTAAGAAAAGTTTTTAAATAATGAAAGTAGAAATAATCCGTTTAGGTTGTTGGTGGCGTATGATTTTTATACGCCCCACAACACTAGACGTCTTTATTAAATAAACGAGGAGGATGGCTATATGCAAAAACGAATCATCACGTTGCTGATGATCATTGCTGGTGCAAGTTTAGGAATTTCTCTTTTCCCAATGGCTTGGGAAATGGCTAAGCAAGGCAATAACAGTTGGTTAAACAATAACTTTACGAACGGATTAATTGGTGCAATTATTTTCTTTATTTTATCTTTAGGGTTAGCAAAGTATATTGTTTCCGCTGTCAAAAAAATCGAAGCAGCTTTAAATGAAATGAGTTTAACCTATTTATTATTTGGAAGTATTGGTGCCATCATTGGTTTAACAATTGGTGTCATTATTTCCATTCCAATGTACAACTTACAAATTCCTGTCGTGAATAGTTTACTGCCAATTCTAGTTATGATTATTCTGGGTTACTTAGGTTTCCGAATGGGAACAACACGGATTGAGGAGTGGAAAAAAGTTTTTACACCTCGCCAAAAGAAAGCAAATACGGAAGACACCGAAGGACAAATGTTGGAACGTAAAGTGGAAGACAACTTCCATAAATACAAAATTTTAGACACCAGTGTCATCATTGATGGCAGAATCTACGATATCGCTAAAACAGGCTTTTTAGAAGGTGTTTTGCTCATCCCTAACTTTGTTTTATATGAATTACAATACATTGCTGATTCTGGAGACAGTTTAAAACGGGTGAGAGGTCGTCGTGGCTTAGATATTTTAAATGCTTTACAAAAAGAAGAAGGTATCTCTGTTGAGATGTATGACGGAGATTTCGAGGATATCTCTGAAGTAGACAGTAAATTAATCAAATTAGCAAAATTATTAGATGGCGTGGTTGTGACCAATGACTACAACTTAAATAAAGTCTCTGAATTTCAAAATGTGCCTGTTTTAAACATTAATGCTTTAGCTAATGCTGTGAAACCAGTGGTGATTCCAGGTGAAACGATGAATGTGATGGTTGTAAAAGCCGGAACAGAGCGTCAACAAGGGGTCGCTTACTTAGATGATGGCACAATGGTTGTGGTTGAAGATGGCCAGCATTACATGAATGAGCAAATCGAAGTGGTCGTTACAAGTGCTTTACAAACCGCAGCTGGGCGTATGATTTTTGCCAAACCGGCGCACGCGGGTCGCGGGATTAATGATCGCAAGGATAACCATCCTAAAAACGATAAAAATTAAGCAAAGTGAGGACTTAGTATGATTCGAATCGGTCAAGGTTTTGATGTTCATCAATTAGTTCCGCAACGACCTTTAATTATTGGTGGGGTTACTCTTCCTTATGAAAAAGGTCTGTTAGGTCACTCAGATGCTGATGTTTTAACACATGCAATTATTGATGCAATCCTTGGTGCCGCTGGTCTGGGTGATATTGGACAACTGTTCCCCGAAAACGATCCGCAGTTCAAAAATGCGAATTCTGTAAACTTATTAAAAAAAGTAAATGAAAAAGTTGGGCGGTCGGGCTTTACTATTGGCAATATTGATTGTACAATTTTAGCGGAAGAGCCAAAGATGAGCCCATACTTGGCAGAGATGAAAAAGAATCTAGCCGCGAGTTGCCACTTAGCGGTCACACAAGTGAACATTAAGGCAACGACCATGGAAGCGATGGGCTTTGTTGGTAAAAAAGAAGGAATCGGCGCAATTGCCGTTGCTTTATTGGAAAAATAACTGAAAACGACGTTAAACCGTCTGTTTTTAAAAAATGGAAAGAGGAATGAACATGACGAAAGTTCGTGTGCGTTATGCACCAAGTCCAACTGGACACTTGCACATTGGGAATGCAAGAACAGCATTATTTAACTACTTATTTGCCCGCCACAATGACGGAGAATTTATCATTCGTATCGAGGATACCGACCAAAAACGGAACATCGAAGACGGCGAGAAAAGTCAGTTGGAAAACTTAGCATGGTTAGGGATGGAATGGGATGAATCACCTGCTCATCCGGGAGAATATGGTCCATATCGTCAATCAGAACGTAAAGAAATTTACCAACCATTGATTGATCAATTATTAAGTAGCAATCGTGCGTATAAGTGTTATTGTACGCCAGAAGAATTAGAAGCAGAACGTGAAGCACAACAAGCTCGTGGGGAAATGCCTCACTACGCAGGCACTTGTGCGAATTTAACACCTTCTGAACAAGCAGCCAAAGAAGCGGCTGGTCTAGAACCAGTGATTCGTTTCCGTGTGCCGCGTAACACAGAATACAAATTTGATGACATCGTGAAAGGTGAAATTACTTTTGAGTCAGATAACATTGGTGGCGATTTTGTCATCCAAAAACGCGATGGGATGCCAACGTATAACTTTGCCGTTGCAGTAGATGATCACTTAATGAAAATTTCTCACGTTTTACGTGGCGATGATCACATTGCGAACACACCAAAACAATTAATGATTTACGAAGCGTTTGAATGGACACCACCTGTCTTTGGCCATATGACCTTAATCATTAATTCAGAAACTGGCAAAAAATTGAGCAAACGTGATGAAACAATTTTACAATTTATTGAACAATACCGTGAATTAGGTTACTTACCAGAAGCCATGTTCAACTTTATTGCTTTACTAGGATGGTCTCCTGTTGGCGAAGAAGAAATCTTCTCACAAGAAGACTTGATTAAATTGTTTGATGAACAACGCTTAAGCAAGTCACCAGCGGCCTTTGATGCGAAAAAATTAGAATGGATTAACAATCAATACATGAAACAAATGGACTTAAGTGAACTAACAGATATGTGTATTCCTTATTTAGTCGCTGACGGTCGTGTTGAAGAAAATCCATCTCCTGAAAAAATCGAATGGTTAAAACAATTAGTTAGCTTGTATCAACCACAAATGAGTTATGCAGCTGAAATTGTGGAACTATCAAACTTGTTCTTTAATGAACATCCAGTTTTAGATGATGCTGCGAAAGAATTCTTGCAAGGAGAAACAGTGCCAACTGTGTTACATGCGTTTAAAGAACAATTAGAAGCCTTGGACGTTTTCGATGTGCCAAGTATTAAAGCAGCGATTAAAGCCGTCCAAAAAGAAACCGGCGTTAAAGGCAAAAACTTGTTTATGCCAATTCGAATTGCTGTTTCTGGACAAATGCATGGTCCTGAATTAGGCGAAACTATCGAATTATTAGGCAAAGAAAAAGCATTAGATCATTTAAATAAAGTGTTATAAAAACACAAAGAATAGAAGAAGTAGACAATCAGATGGATTTCAGAGACGCTGTGGGTGGTGAGAACAGCGAGCATCTTTTGTCGAAATGCATCTATGAGTGGCTTCGGTGAAAAAAGTAACCGAAGACGTCGGCAGGCGTTAACTGTATCGAGGCAAGAGCTAGTTCTTGTGAAGAAAAGTGGAACCACGCATGGGCGTCTTTTAAGCAACGTTTTTTTGTTGCTTAAAAGACGTTTTTTATTTTTGTATAATAGAAAGGAGTTCACCCTATGAGTTGGTTGAAACGTAGCGTCGCAGCTGTTAAAAGAAACGATCCTGCAGCGCGGACCACACTAGAAGTTCTTTTAACGTATCCTGGCTTGCACGCCCTGTTTTGGCATCGCTTGTCTCATTTCTTATATAGGCATCAGTTGTTTTTGTTGGCGAAGATTCATGCACAATTTTGGCGTTTCATAACGGGCGTAGAAATTCATCCCGGAGCCACAATTGGTGCGGGAGTTTTTATCGATCACGGCATGGGCATTGTGATTGGGGAAACCGCGGAAATAGAAGAAGATGTTGTTTTGTTTCACGGAGTGACGTTAGGTGGGACCGGTCGTGATACGGGTAAACGCCATCCAACAGTGAAAAAAGGAGCGATGATTTCGGCACGAGCTCAAATTTTAGGGCCAGTTGTGATTGGTGAACGTTCAAAAATTGGTGCGGGTGCTGTTGTTATTTCAGACATCCCAGCAGATGCCACAGCTGTGGGTGTTCCTGCGAAAGTCGTTCGTCTAAATGGAAGAAAGGTGGAAAAAGGGCATGATTAAAATTTATAATACATTGACCAGAGAAAAAGAAGTATTTACGCCAATTGAGGCGCATAAAGTTCGGATGTATGTCTGCGGACCAACCGTGTATAACTATATCCATATCGGTAATGCGCGCAGTGCGATCGCCTTTGATACGATTCGTCGTTATTTTGAATATCGTGGGTATGAAGTGAATTATGTCTCGAACTTTACAGATGTCGATGATAAAATTATCAAGGCAGCCAAAGAATTGAAAATTACTGCGCCGGAAGTGGCGGAGCGTTTTATCAAAGCCTTTGAAGAAGACACGCAAGCATTGAATGTCCAACCAGCAACGTTACATCCTCGGGTGATGGACCACATGCCTGATATCTTAGCTTTTATCGACGTTTTAATTGAAAAAGGTTTTGCTTATGAGGTCGCAGGTGATGTGTATTATCGCACCCGTAAATTCCCTAATTATGGTAAATTAAGCCATCAATCGATTGATGAATTAGAAGTGGGGGCAAGTCAACGAACTGGCGTTGAACAACAATTAAAAGAAGACCCATTGGATTTTGCTCTTTGGAAAAGTGCCAAAGAAGATGAAATTTTTTGGGATTCTCCTTGGGGTAAAGGACGTCCCGGCTGGCATATTGAATGCTCTGTCATGGCGACAAAACACTTGGGAGAGACGATTGATATTCATGGCGGTGGACAAGATTTAGAATTTCCACATCATGAGAATGAAATTGCACAGAGCGAAGCCAAAACAGGCCATACCTTTGCCAATTACTGGATGCATAACGGCTATGTCACAATTGGTGAAGACGATGAAAAAATGAGTAAATCCCTAGGTAACTTCATTACTGTTCATGAAATGATTCAAAAAGTGGATCCGCAAATTTTACGTTTCTTTATGTCCACCACCCAGTACCGTCGCCCGATTCGTTATAGCGAAAGCACTCTAAAAGAGGCAGCAGCCAATTATCAAAAATTGAAAAATGCGTTTGAAAATTTACGTTTTAGACAAGCAGATGCGGTCGCAAGTTTGCCAGAGGATGAACACTATTTAGCGCAATTAAACGAATTAGAGCAACGTTTTATTACGGAAATGGATGATGATTTCAATGCAGCTAACGGGATTACGGTCGTTTATGAATTAGCGAAGATGATGAATCAGTACAGTGAACAAGCGACAGTTTCGGAACCAGTTCTAGTGGCGATGGATAAGCTTTTCAGTGGCTGGTTAGCTATTTTTGGTTTATTCTTTAAAAACGAAGAATTAGTGGATGCACAAGTCGATGCGTTAATTGAAGAACGGAACCAAGCACGGAAAGACCGTGATTTTGCCCGAAGTGATGAAATCCGCGATTTATTAAAAGAACAAGGCATTGTTTTAGAAGATACTCCGCAAGGAACGAGATGGAGAAGAAGTGAATGAGAGATTACAAACAATTAAACGGTTTAGCTTTGGCCTATGTTGGCGATGCGATTTATGAAATTTACATTCGTGATTATTTAGTTTCCTTGGGACAAACGAAACCGAATGTTTTGCATCGCATGGCGACACACTACGTGTCAGCAAAAGCCCAAGCAAGCTTAATGCAAGCGATGTTAGCGGGAGAAATGCTAACGGAGGAAGAAGAAGTGATGTACAAACGCGGTCGGAATGCTAAAAGTCACACCTTTGCCAAAAATGCTGATGTGACGACCTATCGGGTAGCGACCGGTTTCGAATCCTTGATGGGTTATTTACATTTGACACAACAAAAAGAACGTTTAGAAGAATTAATTAACTGGTGTATCAAGAAAGTAGGTGAAACCAATGAAAAATGAAAAATCTCGTCCTTTTAAAAAAGGTAAGAAACGTCCAGAACGTTCAGACAAGCGTTCAAAAGAACGGAACCCACGACCAGCGACAGCAGGTGCTGATGGAACCTCAGAAGAGCTAGCAGATAACTTTGTCTTTGGTTTCCATGCCACTGTTGAGGCGTTGCAGCAAGGACGCGGGAATAAATTGTTTTTACAAGAAGATGCTCGTGGCGAGAAAATTGAGCAATTAAAACAAGCAGCGAAAGAACAGGCGGTTCCAGTCAAATGGGTGCCTAAAGCAAAATTAGATACGATGAGTGATCACGGCGTGCATCAAGGCATGGTTTTAGCAATCACAGCGTATCAATATTTAACTTTAGAAGAATTATTGGAACAAACAAAAGAAAAGACAGCAACACCATTTTTTCTAATTTTAGACAGTCTAGAGGACCCACATAACTTTGGCTCAATTTTGCGAACAGCTGATGCGACAGGCGTGGACGGTATTATCATTCCGAAACATCGCGCAGTGGGAATTACACCAACCGTAACCAAAGCGTCAACAGGGGCCGTGGAACATATTCCAGTGGCTCGTGTAACGAATCTAGCGCAAAGTATTGCAACGCTAAAAGAGAATCAATTTTGGATTTTTGGTACAGATATGTCTGGAACGGATTATCGTCGCTGGAATACACAAGGCGCAATTGCCTTAATCATCGGAAATGAAGGTCGTGGCATGAGTCAAGGTCTTCATAAAGAAGTGGATGAATTATTAACGATTCCAATGACTGGACACGTTCAAAGCTTAAACGCTGGTGTGGCTGCAGGCTTGCTAATGTATGAAGTCTATCGTGGCCGCAACCCATTATAGAAGAAGGCGATTGTATGAAAAAACAATTGTTAATCGTTGATGGCTATAACATGATTGGTGCTTGGCCAGAATTGGTCCAGTTGAAAAAGCAAGAGCGTTTAGAGGATGCGCGTGAACTGCTTCTTAGTCGTCTGTCCAATTATGCCAAATATGAAGGGGTGGAAATCATTGTGGTCTTTGATGCCCAATTAGTCCCAGGTATTCAGCAAACGTACAAAAAGTACCTTTTGACCGTGGTTTTCACCAAAGAAGATGAAACAGCAGATAGTTATATTGAACGTCTAGCTGGTGAAAAAAATGATCGTTTAACGCAAGTAACAGTCGCAACGAGTGATTTGGCTGAACAATGGGTGGTCTTTTCACAAGGTGCATTGCGGACTTCGGCCAATGAACTTTACAAAGCTGTCCAGAAAACAGAAAAGACGATTGCCATTCATGCAACGGATATCCATTTTCAGCAATTTCGTCGAAATTCTCCATGGAACGTGGAGCAGTTATCAAAACTTTCTGAGAAGCTAGAAGAATTGTCTCAAAAAAAAGATTAAACAAATGTTCGCTTAAGTCATAAATTTCTAACATGCTATGCTCTCCTAAATCATTCGATACGTTTATCGAAAAGGAGGGCTTTTTATGTTAGAACAGATTCAGCAAGCATTAGCAGGAGACCAAGAACAATTTCAAGCTTTATATGGGCAATATCAGCCAGTGATTTATAAGTGCATGAAAAAATACTATTTAAAAGATTATGATACTGAGGACTGGCTTCAAGAAGGGCGAATTGTCTTCTTTCGGACGTTAGAACGATTTGATTCAGAAAAACAAGCATCATTAGGAAAGTTTTTTAAACGAAATTTTGAAAATCACGTACATAGCTTAATTCGCCATCAATGCGCCTATAAGCGGCGAACAGATACCTTGTCTATTTCTCTGGAACAACGCTTAGAAAGCGCTGGTGAAGAGTTAGTGGACTATTTAGGGACAACGGCCACCGACCCATTAGGTCAATTAATGATTCAAGAAAAATTGGCAGCTTTTCCGACACGTCTTTCCTCGTTGGAACAACAAATTTTAAACGCATACTTAAAAGGCTACACGTTAGAAGAAATCGCTAAAGTACGTGGGGGAACTTTTTCAGCTGTCCGAAGTGCCTATGATCGTGCCAAAGCAAAAATGAAATATACATTAGAAAATGAATAAAAATTCGACAAAACAGTCGGTTTGTCGAGCAAAAGTAGTTGCAAACAGACTTCTAGTATGATAAACTTGAAATTTTTTAAAAAAAGTGATATAATGTTTCTCGAGGTGAATGCAATGCCAACAACGTTATCGTCAATTAAGAAAGATTTGGAAGGCCGTATCGGCAGTGAAATTATGTTAGTTGCTCAGACTGGAAGAAAGCGCCAAACAGAACGTAAAGGAATCTTAACGGAGACTTATCCATCTGTTTTTGTTGTTGACTTGGATCCAGACGAGAACTCATTTGAACGTGTATCTTATAGCTATTCAGATGTTTTAACACGCACCGTTGAAATCGAATTCATCGGTCAAGCCGTATAATTTAGAAAGTCCGCTTAGGAGTGAAGGAAGAGCCCTTCGTTCCTAAGCTCTTTTTAATTTCAACCATCTGTCGTCAGAGAAAGAGCAATCTTCGGTGTACTTCTTCATGGACATATGATAGAATCTAAAAGATTAAAATGTTGGTAGACAAAAGATTAAGGAAGGTGAATCAGGGAACCGATGGAAATAATCGAACGAGCTCCTGCGAAAATTAATCTTGGGTTAGATGTTCTGCATAAACGTGTGGATGGCTATCATGAAGTTGAATCTATTTTTGCAAGTGTAGATTTAGCCGATCATTTAACTTTTGAAAATCTAGAAGAAGACATCATTCGTATTGAAACGGACAGCTCTTTTTTACCCGTGGATCGACGGAATCATGTCTATCAAGCAGTTGACTTATTAAAGCGTACCTATAATATTCATAAAGGAATTAAAATATATATTGAAAAACGTATCCCCGTGGCAGCTGGTTTAGCAGGGGGGAGCAGTGACTGTGCCGCAGCATTACGAGGCTTGAACAAACTGTGGAATCTGGGGTTGACGATGGACGAACTCTGTGAAATTGGCAGCCAAATTGGTATGGATGTTCCTTATTGTTTAAGGGGCGGAACAGCCTTTGCAAACGGACGTGGGGAGAAAATTGAAGCATTACCGACCATGCCTCAATGTTGGATTGTGTTAGTTAAACCGAGAATTAGTGTATCCACTAGTACCGTTTTTAATGATTTAGCGGTAGATGAATTGCACCATCCAGATATTGCTGGACTAAGAATAGCCATCGAAAATGGTGATTATACTGGGATGACCCAAACGGTTGGCAATGCGTTGGAAAGTGTCACGATTGCCAGACATCCGATCGTGCAACAAATCAAGGATCGCATGCTGAAGTACGGCGCTGATGCAGCGTTGATGAGCGGCAGTGGACCGACAGTCTTTGCTTTATGTGAAAAGAAAACACGAGCACAACGGATTTATAATGGACTTAAAGGCTTTTGCGAAGAAGTTTATTTGGTTCGGACATTGAAATAAAAAACAACAGAGCGTGGAGCAAAAAACCAAAGTGATTTTTGTCCCACGCTCTGTTGTTTTTTTTAATTTATTCCTTGACGTCCCGTGATCCATTTGGTACATTATTCCTGGCAAATCGTAAATATTACGGTTTATAATAGGTAAATCGAAAAGAGGACAGAACATGACGAAAATCTACCGCCGTTTGATAATCGGCGTTACTTTAGCAATCAGTGCTTTTCTTTTAGCTAGCTGTGGGCAAACCACACAATCGCCAAAAGAGAAGAAAGAGCTCACGGTAATGACTACTTTTTATCCGATGTACGACTTCGCAAAACAAGTCGTTGGTGATGAGGGAGAGGTTGAGCTGTTGATTCCAGCTGGAACGGAACCACACGATTATGAACCAAGCGCAAAAGACTTAGCGAAAATTACTGATGCGGATGTCTTTGTTTATAATAGTAAAGAGCTAGAAACTTGGGTTCCGAATGTTATTGAAAACTTGGACACGAAAAAAGTTTCAATCGTGGAAGCCAGTCAATCCATTCAATTGATGCAAGGAACAGAAGAGGAAGAATCTGGCGAAGAAGGTCATGAAGGCCATAACCATTCCCACGAATTGGATCCGCATGTCTGGTTAGATCCCGTGTTAGCGCAAAAAGAAGTGACAGCGATTCGGGATGCGCTTATCAAAAAATATCCTGAGAAAAAAGCCGTATTTGAAAAAAATACCGCTGCTTATTTGGAAAAATTGACTGCGCTAGATAAGGAATACCAAGCTGCATTTGCAGGCGCTAAAAATCGGACCTTTGTGACGCAACATGCTGCATTTGGCTATTTGGCAAAACAATATGGTTTGACCCAAGAACCGATTGCTGGGATTTCTCCAGACCAAGAACCTTCGCCAAGTCGTTTAGCCGAATTAAAAAAATATATTAAAACAAACAATGTTTCTGTGATCTATTTTGAAGCATCGGCTTCTACAAAAGTAGCCAAAACATTGGCAGACGAGACAGGCGTCGAATTAGCCGTATTGAATCCTTTAGAGAGTTTAACTCAAAAAGAACAAGAAGCAGGCGAGAACTACGTGTCTGTCATGAAAGAAAACCTCGCTGCTTTACAAAAAAGCATTCATTAATCTGGCAACAGAAAGGAGCCAACTTATGCATTATATTGAAGTCGAAAATTTAACCTTCTATTATGATGATGAACCTGTTTTAGAAGATGTTTCTTATTATGTTGATCCAGGGGAATTCGTTATTTTAACAGGAGAAAATGGCGCTGCCAAGTCAACGCTGATCAAAAGTACCTTAGGGTTATTAAAACCAACAAGTGGCAAAATTACGGTCGCTAAAAAAAATAGTGCTGGTGAAAAAATCAGCATTGGCTACATTCCACAACAAGTCGCTTCTTTCAATGCGGGCTTTCCTAGCACCGTCATTGAATTAGTACGTTCAGGTCGTTTTCCCAGAAATCGTTGGTTCAAACCGTTGACGAAAAAAGATCATCTTCATGTGGAAAAAGCTTTGAAATCAGTGGACATGTGGGAAATGCGCCACAAACGAATTGGCGAGCTTTCTGGAGGGCAAAAGCAACGAATTAGTTTAGCACGAGTGTTTGCGACCGATCCAGATTTATTTATTTTGGATGAGCCAACAACAGGTATGGATGAACAATCGCGAAACGAATTTTATCAATTGTTGCAACACAGTGCGCATGAACATGGAAAAGCTATTTTGATGATTACGCATGATCATGAAGATATCAAAACCTATGTAGATCGTCAAATTCGTCTTGTCCGCAAAGAAGATTCGAAATGGCGTTGCTTCCATATGAGTGAAGAATCGTATACGTAAATTTTCCAATAAAACGTTATCTGGCTCGATAATAACGAAAGCCAAGGAACGGCTTAAAGAAATGTTGGAAAAATTTAAAAAATAAGCAGGAATTAAAAAATTAATTCGCTTAAACGTCGCTACAATGGTAGTGTTCATTTTAGCGGTAAGGAGTGAATCGTATGGCAGAAATGCTTTCTTATGCATTTATGCAAAAGGCCTTTTTAGCAGCACTGTTTATCTCAGTGATTGCCCCAATGCTCGGCGTCTTTCTAGTTATTCGCCGACAATCTTTAATGGCAGATACCCTTTCACATGTGTCATTAGCCGGTGTGGCACTAGGCTTCTTTTTTAATTGGAATCCTAATTTAATGACCTTAATTGTCGTGATTGTGGCTGCAATCATTCTAGAATATTTACGAATGATTTATAGCACCTATTCAGAAATTTCGATTGCTATTTTAATGTCAGGCGGTTTGGCTTTGGCGTTAGTTTTGATGAATTTAACAGGAGGCAATTCAGCTGCTAGTATTCAATCGTATTTATTTGGTTCCATCGTCACGATTACATGGGATCAAGTGGTTATGTTGGCAATTTTATTCGTAGTTTTAGTTCTATTGTTTATGTTATTTAAACGCCCAATGTATGTTTTAACATTTGATGAAGATACTGCTCATGTTGATGGGCTACCTATTCATTGGATGTCGATGCTTTTTAATGTAATTACTGGTGTGGCGATTGCTGTGATGATTCCGATTGCGGGAGCCTTGTTAATTTCAGCAATTATGGTCTTACCAGCTGCAATAGGTATGCGAATTGGTAAAGGCTTTAACACGGTGATCATCATCAGTGTGTTTATGGGCTTGATTGGCATGCTATCAGGGTTGACTAGCTCGTATTATTTGGAAACACCACCGAGTGCAAGCATTACCCTAATTTTTATTGGTTTATTCTTATTAGTCAATATTTATCGCCGAGTGGTTGTCATGGTCCAACGAAAACAAAAAATGCAAAGAAACTAAGGAGAAAAACGAAAGTTTTTCTCCTTTATTTCTTTTTTTTAAAAGAAATGGCGAACTATTTTCAGTTATTTGAAAAAAATCCTCGAATTTTTCGGTTAAACCCCTTATAATAAGGAACGATAGAATGAAAAGGAGTGACGAATTTGAAAATTCGGAGAAGTGAACGATTAATCGATATGACCCAATATCTTTTAGATCATCCCCATACATTGGTTTCTTTGACATATTTTGCTGACCGATACCAATCTGCCAAGTCTTCCATTAGTGAAGATTTAGCAATTGTTAAAAAAACATTTAAAGAACGTGGAACAGGTATTTTAGAAACGATTCCAGGCGCTGCAGGCGGTGTCCGCTTTATCCCTGAAATTCCTTATGAGGAAGCGGAGCAGTTGATTATGGATTTATGTGATCGTTTGTCAGAACAAGATCGCTTATTACCTGGGGGCTATGTTTATCTTTCAGATTTACTTGGGGAACCGAATTTATTAAGACAAGTGGGCCGGATTATTGCTTCTAAATATTTAGGCAAACAAATTGATGCGGTAATGACCGTTGCGACCAAAGGAGTGCCAATTGCGCAAGCTGTGTCTTATTACTTAAATGTTCCGTTTGTGATTGTTCGTCGCGATTCTAAGATTACTGAAGGTTCAACGGTGAGCGTGAACTATGTATCAGGGTCTTCAGAACGTATCGAAAAAATGGAACTTTCAAAACGCAGCTTAAAACGCGGCTCAAAAGTTTTAGTCGTGGATGACTTCATGAAAGGCGGCGGCACCGTCAATGGTATGAAGAGTATGATTGAAGAATTTGAAGCAGAACTTGTGGGCATTACCGTTTTTGCTGAGTCAAAATTCAATGGCCGTCGTGCAATCGATGACTACACTTCGCTATTGTACGTGGAAGATGTGGATACACAAACAAAAACGATTAGCGTAGTCCCAGGAAACTATTTCACAGAGAAATAATTTGAAAAAGAACCTGAAAATGGTCCATTCCATTTTCAGGTTCTTTTTTTCTGTTTTATTCCTTTAAAAAAAGATGAGAAAATAAATTGGTCTACCTTTTAAATGCCTTATTTTGTTGAAAAAGACAAAAGAGTAAGATAAACTAGAAAAGGTATAATGAGGACGATTTAGAAGAAAATCAAACAATTTAGTTAATTTGAGGTGGCAAACGTGGAAAATAGATACGCAATTATTTTAGCAGCTGGTAAAGGAACACGCATGAAATCTAAACTTTATAAAGTATTGCATCCAGTTGCTGGTAAACCAATGGTCGAACATATTTTAGATCAGGTAGAACAAACAGAACCAACAGAAATCGTGACGATCGTTGGACACGGGGCGGAAATGATTAAAAGCCATTTAGGCGAACGTAGTCAATATGCCTTACAAGCTGAACAATTGGGAACTGGGCATGCGGTCATGCAAGCACAAGAGTTATTAGGTGGTAAACAAGGAACAACATTAGTTATTACAGGGGATACGCCGTTATTAACTGCGGAAACCTTGAAAAATTTATTCGATTACCATCAAGGTAAGAATGCAAGTGCGACTATTTTAACAGCGCATGCGGAAGACCCAACAGGCTATGGTCGAATTATTCGTGACCATGTGGGCATTGTTGAACGAATCGTGGAACAAAAAGATGCCAGTGAAGAAGAAGCACGTGTTCAAGAAATTAATACAGGAACCTTCTGTTTTGATAATGAATCATTGTTTGAAGCGTTAGCGAAAACAGATACAAACAATACACAAGGGGAATACTATTTAACAGATATCATTGAAATTTTGAAAAAAGAAGGCAAAGCTGTCGCTGCTTACCAAATGGCAGACTTTGACGAAGCAATGGGTGTAAATGATCGCGTCGCTTTATCCACTGCTAATAAAATTATGCATCGTCGTTTAAATGAAATGCATATGCGAAATGGTGTTACATTTATTGATCCAGATACAACATATATTGATGAAGGCGTGGTAATTGGTTCAGACACAGTCATTGAAGCGGGAGTCACTATCAAAGGGAAAACAGTGATTGGCGAAGATTGCTTGATTGGCGCACATTCAGAAATCGTTGATAGTCATATCGGCAATCAAGTGGTTGTTAAACAGTCTGTGATTGAAGAAAGTGTGGTTCGCGAGGGGGCCGATGTGGGTCCGTATGCACATTTACGTCCTAAAGCAGATGTGGGGGCAAACGTACACATTGGTAACTTCGTGGAAGTAAAAAATGCAACAATCGATGAAGGCACAAAAGTGGGCCATTTAACATACGTTGGTGATGCAACATTAGGCAAAGATATTAATGTCGGTTGCGGCGTTGTTTTTGTTAATTATGATGGCAAAAATAAACACCAAACAGTCGTGGGTGATCACGCGTTTATTGGCTCTGCAACGAACATTGTTGCGCCAGTCACGATTGGTGATCATGCGGTGACTGCTGCTGGTTCAACCATCACAGAAGATGTCCCTTCAGAAGATTTGGCGATTGCCCGGGCACGTCAAGTGAATAAAGAAGGCTATGCTAAAAAGTTACCTTATATGAAGGATTAATCTCAAATAAAAAAGAACGCTCTTTTGCTTAAGCAAAAGAGCGTTCTTTTTCCTCCTTAAAGACTAGACCAATTGCTGCTAGTATTTGTTTAGAGACATTCAAGGACTAGACCAATGCTGTTTATTCGGTATTTTTAGTTATTTTTTTCAAAAAAATAGTTTTTGTTCCGCTTTTCCAATATAAAAAGACTTTCTTTTTTATAAAGTTCGTGTTTTGGTCAAAATTACTATTTTTTTCACAAACAAATCCGCTATATTGTCCAAAAATAAAAACAATTTACAGGAAAAACATCTTATTTTAACGGAATTTACTGTTTTTTATTTAACGGATATATTATGATAGGAAAAGAAGAGCAGCGTGATGGGGGAAGGCTCTTTTTGTTGTTTGTTACTTTGACAATTGTTTGTTGCAAATGGGTTGAAACACAAGGAGGAAATTTGTGAAAAAGTTGAGCTTTAAAAAAGTGAAGTGGGGCATGCATTTTTTAATGGCTGTTGCGTTGATAGCGCCAAGCGTTACTAGTACGGCATATGCAGTAGAAACAACGAGTCAACAAAGTTCAGAAGCAGTAACAAGTACCACCGATTCAAGTAGAAAACAAGAACCAGTCATCACACAGGAAACAACAGACATCAAACAAGAAGCACCAAATCAGGCTACGAGTGACAGTGTCAAGCAGTCACAAGAAACCACGGCACCAGCAGAAACGACGAATTTAGAAACGTCAACCGCTGAAAAAGAAGAAACGAGCACACCACAAAAAATAACAATTTTAGGTACGTCAGATGTTCATGGTCAATTATGGAATTGGTCTTATGAAGATGATAAAGAATTACCAGTTGGTTTGTCCCAAGTAAGTACAGTCGTCAACCAAGTCCGGGCGCAAAACCCAGCAGGCACCGTTTTAATTGATAATGGCGACAATATTCAAGGCACTATTTTAACAGATGACTTGTATAATAAAGCGCCTTTAGTGAATGAAAAGACCCATCCAATGATCACCGCCATGAATGTCATGAAGTATGATGCAATGGTTTTGGGAAATCATGAGTTTAATTTTGGTTTACCGTTAATCCAAAAAATTCAAAAAGAAGCCGCTTTTCCAATTTTGTCTGCGAATACCTACAATAAGGAAGATGGTCGTCGTTTTGTTAAAGGGACTACCACGAAGGAACTTGATTTTAATCAAGATGGGCAGCCAGATTTAAAAGTTGGGATTATCGGCTTAACAATCCCGCACATTTCTTTGTGGGATGGCCCTCGTGTTACTTCGCTTAATTTTTTACCTTTGAAAGAAGAAGCAGAAAAAGCAGTTACTGAGTTGAAAGCTAACGATCAGGCTGACATTATTGTTGCCTCGATTCATGCGGGACAACAAAATAGTGATCCGGCTGCCAGCGCCGACCAAGTAATTGAAAATGTCGCGGGGATTGATGCGTATATTCTAGGTCATGACCACCTTTCTTTTACCAAGCAAGGAGCAGCGCCGAATGGAAAAACTGTACCGGTAGGGGGACCGAAAGATACGGGGACAGAAGTTGTCAAAATTGATCTTTCAGTTGCTAAAAATGCCGATAAGTGGGAAGTGCAAGAAGGTACAGCAACGATTGTACCAACAACGAATGTTCCAGCAGATGAAGCAGTTAAGGCAGCGACAAAAGAATACCATGAGCAAACGCGAGCGTTTATTCAGGAGGAGATCGGCACAGCAACAGCTGATTTTTTACCAAAACAAGAAATTAAAGGAATTCCCGAAGCACAATTACAACCAACAGCGATGATTTCTTTAATTAATAACGTTCAAAAAGAAGTAACAGGTGCACAATTAAGTGCGGCAGCGCTGTTTAAATACGACAGTAAATTACCTGCGGGGAAGATTTCCTATGCCACGATTTTTGATATCTACAAATACCCGAATACCTTAGTGAGTGTTCCCATTAACGGTGAAAACTTACTGAAGTATTTAGAAAAACAAGGGGCGTACTATAACCAAACACAGCCAGATGATTTGACCATTAGTTTTAATCCAAACATTCGTGTATATAACTATGACATGATTTCTGGAGTGGACTACAAGATTGACATTTCAAAACCAGTGGGTGAACGAATTGTAGATGCGAAAATTGACGGCCAACCGCTGGATCCTGCCAAAGAATATACGATTGCTATGAATAATTATCGTTACGGCGGTTTAGCTAGCCAAGGGATTCAAGTAGGGGAACCTATTAAAAATTCTGATCCAGAAACCTTACGAGGAATGATTGTTGATTATATTAAGAAAAAAGGAACGCTTGATCCAGAACAAGAAATCGAACGAAATTGGTCAATTATTGGGACAAATTTTGATGAAAAATGGCGTACCAAAGCAATCGAATTAGTGAATGACGGCACTCTTCAAATTCCGACTTCTCCTGATGGACGTACACCAAACGCCGCCGCTATTACGAAACAAGATGTCCGTAATGCGGGCTTTGATTTAGATAATGCATATACCATTATGCACACAAATGACGTTCATGGCCGACTAGAAGCAGGGAAAGGCGAATTAGGTATGGCGCGTCTAAAAACCTTTAAAGACCAAGAAAACCCAACCTTGATGGTGGATGCAGGAGATGTTTTCCAAGGATTACCAATCTCCAATTTCTCCAAAGGCGCGGATATGGCCAAAGCAATGAATGAAGTTGGTTATGATGCCATGGCGGTGGGAAATCACGAGTTTGATTTTGGTTTAGAGATTGCACTAGGTTATAAAGACCAACTGAATTTTCCGATTTTATCTAGTAATACGTATTACAAAGATGGCAGTGGACGGGTTTTTGATCCGTATACAATCGTAGAAAAAGCTGGGAAAAAGTTTGCCATTGTAGGTGTGACGACCCCAGAAACAGCAACGAAAACACACCCGAAAAACGTGGAGAAGGTAACATTTAAAGACCCGATTCCAGAAGTAGAAGCAGTGATTAATGAAATTAAAGAGAAGTACGCGGATATTCAAGCTTTCGTGGTTACTGGGCATTTAGGCGTAGATGAAACGACGCCGCATATCTGGCGTGGTGATACGCTAGCAGAAACCCTTAGTCAAACATATCCTGAGTTAGATATCACTGTGATTGATGGACATTCGCATACAGCCGTCGAAAGCGGCAAACGTTATGGCAAAGTGATCTATGCTCAAACAGGTAATTATTTAAATAATGTTGGGATCGTCACAGCACCAGAGAGTGAACCAACTAAGAAAACAGCAAAATTGATTTCAGCAGCAGAGTTGCTAGAATTGTCAGAAAACCCGGCAGTTAAAGCCATCGTTGATGAAGCACGTACGAATTTTAACGCTGAAAATGAAAAAGTAATTGTCAATTATATTCCATTCACATTGGATGGACAACGAGAAAATGTGCGCACACGAGAGACCAACTTAGGGAATTTGATTGGTGATGCGATTATGTCATATGGGCAAGACGCGTTTAGTCAACCTGCTGATTTTGCAGTAACCAATGGTGGCGGCATTCGCGCTGATATTAAACAAGGGCCAATTAAAGTTGGGGATGTCATTGCTGTGTTACCTTTTGGCAATAGCATTGCGCAAATTCAAGTAACCGGCGCTCAAGTTAAAGAAATGTTTGAAATGTCTGTTCGTTCGATTCCACAAAAAGATGAGAATGGCACAATTTTACTAGATGATGCTGGCCAACCAAAACTTGGCGCAAATGGTGGTTTCCTACATGTTTCAAGCTCCATTCGTATCCACTATGATTCCACAAAACCAGGTACTCGCTTGGCTAGTGACGAAGGCAATGAAACAGGACAAACGATTGTTGGTAGTCGCGTATTAGGAATAGAAATTAAAAATCGGCAAACGCAAAAGTTTGAACCATTGGATGAGAAGAAACAATACCGGATGGCTACCAATGATTTCTTAGCTGCTGGTGGTGATGGTTACGATATGCTAGGTGGTGAACGAGAAGAAGGGATTTCACTAGATGCTGTCTTAATTGAATACTTGAAAAGTGCAACCAGCTTGCGGTTGTATCGTGCAGCAACGACGATTGATTTAGCACAATATAAAGAACCATTCCCAGGCGAACGAATTGTTTCTATTTCGGAAGAAGCTTACAAAGAGTTAATCGGTGGAGGAGAGACGCCAAAACCAGATCCAAAACCAGATCCAAAACCAGATCCAAAACCAGATCCAAAACCAACACCAGAAACACCAGTAGCAACTAATAAACAAAACCAAGCGGGAGCAAGACAGAGCAATCCATCCGTAACAGAGAAGAAAAAGTATGGCGGCTTTTTACCTAAAACGGGTACAGAAACAGAAACGCTTGCATTATATGGTTTACTGTTCGTTGGACTTTCTTCTTCTGGCTGGTATATTTATAAACGACGTAACAAAGCTAGTTAGTCATTTTTTAAGAACCGTCCTTCGGGATTGGTTCTTTTTTTATTTTAATGCTTGCCATTTGTTTTTAATTTTAGTATTATAAGAATATTCTAAAAATTAAAAAATGAAGAGTTTTTTCTGTGAAGGGAGAAAGGCATGAAAAGTAAACGTATAAAAGGACTTATCGGGTTAAGTTTAACAACGCTGTTAGTTTTAGCTGCTTGTGGTGGTGATGGGGGAGCTGGCGCCGAAAAAGCAAAGGGCGGATCAGAGAAAACTGCCGCTAAACAAGAATTTAAAGTAGTAGTTCAACAAGAAATGCCTTCTGCAGATTTATCTTTAGGAACAGATACAATTAGTTTTACGGCACTGAATAATGCGTATGAAGGAATTTATCGTTTAGATGATAAAAGCAAGCCGCAACCAGCAGGGGCTAAAGAAAAAGTGCAAGTCAGTGATGATGGTCTGACGTACACAGTGAAACTAAGAGAAGAAGCAAAATGGTCCAATGGTGATCCTGTCACAGCTGCCGATTATGTTTTTAGTTGGCAACGTACAGCAGATCCTCAGACTGGCGCTGAGTATGCTTATTTTCTAGAAATGATTGAAAACGGTGCAGACATTGTAGCTGGTAAGAAACCAGTTTCTGAATTAGGCATTAAAGCAAACGGAGATTACGAGCTAGAAATTAAACTGGCAAAACCAACACCATATTTTGATTATTTACTGGCCTTTCCACTATTTTTCCCGCAACATCAAGCAACCGTAGAGAAATATGGCAAAGATTACGCTGCTTCCAGTGAAAAAGCAGTCTATAATGGTCCGTTTGTCTTAGCTAACTTTGAAGGGGCTGGCTCAGATACCAATTGGACTTTGGAAAAAAATGAAAACTATTGGGATAAAGACAATGTCAAATTAGATAAAATCAATTTTGATGTTGTCAAGGAGGCGCCAACTGCCTTGAACTTATTCCAAGATGGCCAGGCAGACGATGTTATTTTAAGCGGCGAATTGGCCCAGCAAATGGCGAAGGATCCAGAATTGGTTATCGAAAAAGAAGCACGAACCAGCTATTTGGAATTTAATCAGCGAGATAAAAATTCACCGTATAATAATGTGAATTTACGCAAAGCAATTTCAGCAGCGATTGATCGCAACGCATTAGTAGATAAAATTTTAGGCGACGGCTCAGTAGTCGCTACCGGCTTAATTCCAGAAGGGATGTCTTATTCGCCAACAGATGACAAAGATTTTGCTGATGAAAATAAAAAAATTGTTGAATATAGCCCAGAAAAAGCAAAAGAATATTGGGCAAAAGCGAAGAAAGAATTGGGTATAACAACACTCAAAATGGATATTGTTGCCGATGATGTCGATTCTACGAAAAAGTTAGCGGAATATATTCAAGGTACGTTAAAGGATACTTTAGAGGGCATTGATGTAACAGTGAGCCCAGTGCCGTTTTCAGTTCGAATTGATCGAGGTAGTCGCGGCGATTTTGAGACAATCTTAGGTGGTTGGGCTGCGGATTACGCAGATCCAAGTAGTTTCTTAGACCTTTTTGTCACTGGCAATAACTATAATCGCGGGCGTTTTTCAAGTAAAGCCTACGATGAGTTGATCGAGGCTTCAGCCACAAGAGATGCTTCAGATCCTGAAAAACGTTGGGAAGACATGGTTAAGGCTGAGAAGTTATTGATTGGTGAAGAGACCGCTTTAGCACCACTTTATCAAAAGGCGACTGCCCATCTACGCAGTAAAGAAGTGAAAGGCGTCGTTGCCCATGGTGCTGGCGCACAATATGATTATAAGTGGACATATGTGACAGAAGAGTAGTTAAAAAGAGACACAGAATAGTCAAATCGACTGTTCTGTGTCTCTTTTAATCAAAATATTTCTGCTGTTCTTCTTTTAATCTTTCTGGGGTCACATCTTCACCAGTAGGATCATAAATAGTGACGCCCATTAATGTTTTATTGAATTGTTCACGAATGGTCCGCAAATATTCTTGTCGCAAATCGACACGAAGAGCTTGTTCTTCAGATGTTAAGCCTTGTTCACGCTCTTTTTGTGCAAGCGTATTAATTCTTTTTAAAACCTCTAACATTTCTCATTTCCTTTCTATAATAATTCTTTTGCTAGGCGTTCAAATGATTGAAAGCGCGTTTGTTTGTCATAACCTGGAGTGATTAGCATCGCTTCTGTCAACCCTAGTTCTTCTTGTTGGTGGAAAAACTCCGCAACTTCTTGGCTACTGCCAATGACAAAGCGTTGTTTATTTTGTTCTAAAACCAGTTTGTCCATTTCACTGTAAGGGAAAGCTAGTGCTTCTTCTGGCGATAAAAATTTATTTGGAAGCCCATGTTCGGTGGCAAAGATATAATGCTCAAAACTAGCCGCATGGTATTCTGCTTCTTCTTTCGTGTCGGCGGCAAAAGTGAAATACGCAGCGCTCACTTGCGGCTCTTGTTGTTCAGTTACTGGTCGGAAATGCTTGTAATATGCGGACAATACTTCTTTGGGCAAATGTCCATGAATAAATTGCGCAAAGGAAAAATTAATGCCATATTCACCAGCTGAACGTGCGCTTTCTTTACTAGCACCTAGTAACCAGGGTTGTGGTAATAGAACTTCCCGCGGAACAGCTGAAATTTTAGAATATAAATGATCTTCAGGAAATTCCTCTCTTAAAAAGAGTAAAATTTCAGGTAATTTATCAAATTGGTCTAGCTGAGGTGGCTGACCATTATTTAACGCCAACGTAGTTAAAGGGCTGCCACCAGGCGAGCGGCCCATGCCTAAATCGATTCGATCAGGATATAAAGCTGCTAACGTTTTAAACGTTTCTGCGACTTTAAATGGCGCATAATGCATGGTCATGATGCCACCCGCGCCAACACGAATTTTTTCGGTGGCACTAGCAATATGTGCAACTAAAATTTCTGGCGTTGCACTGGCAAAGGCGTCTGAGCCGTGATGTTCGGCATACCAAATTCTTGTGTAGCCAAGTTTTTCCGCTAATTGAGCGAGCTCTTTGGCTTCTTGTAATGTGTCGCTTGCTGATTGATTTTTAGGAACCGTTAATTGATCTAAGATACTTAATTTCATGTATGTAGTCTCCTTTTTGGTTATTTTTTTGAAGCTACCGCTATTATTACGCAAGCATGTTAAAAAAAACAGTACGCACTTTTTAATTCCCTAGTGAGCGAAAAGTAACAAATAGATGTAGCCAAGGTCGATGATAAAAAATTCTCCGCTATGGCTGTGTGCATTTTGATTTTTTGGACAATGTATAGAAATATACTTAATATTTTTTCTGTTTTTATACAACGTATTGTATTTTTTAGTATAAAAAGCATTTTCTTTAGAAAATTGGGCTATTGACTAGCTACAAAACAAATGATAGCATAGAGATAACCTTAAAGAAGAGCTGCTGTGCGGCTAACCAAGAACGTCTATTAGTTTTTCTAATAGACGTTCTTGTGCTAATTAATAGGAGAACAGTATATGAAGCCTTTTAAAACGTTAGATGAACAATTAGCTATTTTGGAAGCTCGAGGATTGGTTTTCTCGGATAAGGAAAATGCAAAAAAGAAATTATCTTTTTATGGCTATTATGAGATTATCAATGGCTATAAAGACTTCCTTTTGGAAAAAAAGCAAAAAATAACTGACCATCAAGAAGAATGTTTTATAGAAAACAGTACATTTGATCATATTTTTTCTTTATTTATGATGGACAAAACAATAACTTCATCTGTAATTGATGCGACATGTGATGTTGAGATGTATGTAAGAGCAGCTATTTCTTACGTTGTCAGTAAAAATATAGGTGAACAACAAATAGACTATTTGAATAGACGTCATTATCAAAGTGGAAAGAAAAACAAAAACGGACAAGGATATAAAGTTGATCAGCTAATTACAAAGTTTAAAAAGATTATCTACGATGATATAGAACCCATGAAACACTATCGTGGTTATCATGGAAACGTTCCACCTTGGATTATGTTAAAAGGAACAACATTTGGAAACCTGGCTAATTTTTATAAATTACAAAAAAGTGAAAATAAAAAAGAAGTTATAGCGATGATTCTAGGAATACCTAAAGAAATCGTGGATGAAGGGATTACCAATATGTTTACTGACATTATCTTTTTATGTCATAGTTATAGGAATAGAGCTGCACATGGTGGACGAATGTATAACTATCGGTCGGCTAAAGCAGTTATTAGATATAGTGAAAATTTTCATCCCCGAGCAAATATTACTCAGGCAGAGTATAGAAAAGGCAAAGGAATATCCTGTTTAGGTACCCTATTTCATGCATTGACATGGATGGATAATAAAGTAGCTTTAGCAAGGTTACAAGCAGGGGTATCTGTTGCGTTAGATCAGCACTTAAAAGTTTACCCAGAAGATTATGATTTAGTTTTGTCTGAAAGTAATATCAATCCTAAATTTTTACAGCTTTCTAGATAGAATTATTAGACTGAGTTGTACATAAAATTATTGTCTCTACTAGGGAGAGCGTGTTAATCTGTCTTCTGTTAGTTATTAATTATTGTTTGCTTCATCAATAGAAAGCTGTTTTATAAAGAGTGTTTTCAGGCTATTAGTATAGATTGCTCATAGGAATATTTGCAAACGATGAAGATATCGCTTAAAATAAATGAATCAAGTAAAATGGAACATATGTACGCAATCAGCAATTGGAAAGGTGACAACATGTACGAATATATTATTGGAAAAGTAACGTTTGTTAGCCCATACTATATTGTCGTTGAAACAAATGGCATTGGCTATCAGATTTCAGTCGATAACCCGTATCGCTATTCAGGAAAAATGGATACGGATATTAAACTATATCTTCACCAAGTCGTGCGGGAAGATGCACAACTTTTATTTGGTTTTGGCAGTTTAGAAGAAAAACAATTGTTCTTAAAATTAATCAGTGTCTCTGGAATTGGCCCTAAAAGTGGTTTAGCTATCATGGCTTCTGTGGCCGATCATGGTGGTTTAATCAATGCAATTGAAGGGGAAGATGTTACATATTTAACGAAGTTCCCAGGTGTTGGCAAGAAAACAGCCCAACAAATGATTTTAGATTTAAAAGGAAAACTAGGCGAATTAGAGTCTTCCGAAGCAGCGGTGGCTGCCATGACCGCAACCGAAGCGGTGACAACAAGCAATCAAGCATTGGCAGAAGCGTTAGAAGCATTAAGTGCCCTAGGCTACAGTGACCGAGAGATTAAGCGTATCACTAAGCAATTGGAAGCGTTAGGTGAGACAACGACAGATGTTTATTTAAGCAATGCGTTAAAATTCATGATGAAACGCTAAGGAGGAATAACGATGACAGAAGAAGAACGGTTGCTTTCAGCTGCAAGTCAAGAAGCAGAAGCTTCAATTGAAAAATCGTTACGTCCACAATTTTTAGCACAATATATTGGTCAAGACAAAGTAAAACAAGAACTAACGATT
Source organism: Enterococcus sp. DIV2453a (assembly GCF_050533535.1). Taxonomy (NCBI): domain Bacteria; kingdom Bacillati; phylum Bacillota; class Bacilli; order Lactobacillales; family Enterococcaceae; genus Enterococcus; species Enterococcus sp. DIV2453a. Next base: position 68,681 of record NZ_CP172899.1, read on the forward strand.
TATATTGAAGCGGCGAAAAATCGGAATGAAGCGTTGGATCATACCCTTCTTTATGGTCCACCAGGTTTAGGGAAAACGACAATGGCGATGGTCATCGCCAATGAAATGAATGTGAACATTCGTACCACAAGTGGACCAGCCATCGAACGGGCGGGAGATTTAGTCGCTATTTTGAACGAATTAGAGCCTGGTGATGTGTTATTTATCGATGAAATTCATCGTTTGCCGCGAGTTGTGGAAGAAATGCTGTATTCCGCAATGGAAGATTTTTACATTGATATCATGGTCGGTCAAGGAACCACGGCACATCCCGTTCATTTTCCATTACCGCCTTTTACTTTAGTGGGCGCTACCACACGGGCAGGGATGCTTTCAGCGCCATTACGAGATCGTTTTGGGATTATTTCTCACATGGAGTATTATCAAGAGCAGGATTTAAAAGAAATCGTTCTTCGTTCCGCGGATATTTTTCAAACGGAGATTTTTGAGGAAGGTGCCTTTGAAATTGCGCGCCGCTCAAGAGGAACCCCCCGAATTGCTAACCGTTTGTTAAAACGTGTCCGTGATTTTGCCCAAGTCCAATCAGATGGCAAAATCGACCGAGCGATTGCAGACAAAGCGTTAACCTTGCTGCAAGTGGACCATCAAGGCTTGGATTATGTCGATCAAAAATTGTTGAAAACAATGATTGATTTATACGGCGGCGGTCCAGTTGGTTTAAGTACCTTGTCTGTAAATATCGGTGAAGAAACCGAAACGGTGGAAGATATGTATGAACCCTATCTTATTCAAAAAGGTTTCATTAAACGAACACCACGAGGACGAATTGCAACGCCATTTGCGTATGCACATTTTGGGTATGATTATTTAGAGGGTCATAAAAATTAAAAATAAGTCAAAAGAAAGCAAGCCTTAACCGCTTGCTTTCTTTTGTTTCACGTGAAACGTTTGTTCTTATTTGGGAGAGTGGCATATTTCAGCTGTTGTAGGTATACTGTGTTTGTAATCGCTTTTAAATTGGAGGGATCAATGTTGAATAAAGAAATCAAAGGGGCATTAATTGTTTCTTGCCAAGCGTTGGCAGACGAACCGTTGCATAGTTCTTTTATCATGTCCAAGATGGCTTTGGCCGCTAAACAAGGAGGGGCTAAAGGCATTCGAGCAAATTCTGTGGTAGACATTCGAGCAATCCGGAAAGAGGTAGATTTACCAATCATTGGGATTATTAAACGAGATTATCCTGACGCAGAAGTATATATTACCGCAACTATGCGTGAGGTAGATGAATTAATGGCTGTTCAGCCAGAAATTATCGCTCTCGATGCAACCCATTCGAAACGACCAAATGGCGAAACGTTAGCCACATTTTTCAAAAGAATAAAAGAAAAGTATCCTAACCAAGAATGGATGGCAGATTGTTCCACGCTGGAAGAGATGATTGAAGCGGCGGAGTTAGGCTTTGATTATATTGGCACAACGTTAGTCGGCTATACGCCGCAAAGTGAAAATCAGCGGATTGAACAAAATGATTTTGAACTGTTAAGAGAAGCAAAGAAGCATTTTACTACACCAATCATTGCAGAAGGAATGATTGATACGCCAGCAAAAGTCCAACGTGTTCTGGAGCTAGGTGCTTATAGCGTGGTGGTGGGATCTGTTATTACACGACCGCAAAAAATTACTGAAAAATTTGTGGAAGCTACGAAAATAAAACAGAATCAAGCATAAACTAAATACACTATCGATACACTCGTTATTTTTTGATCAATACACTTCGATACGGTCGCTTTTTTTCTAGAGAAAGTTGAATCTTTCAATAATAAAAAGGGATACACTCCATTTGGCATAGTCCTTGCTGATAATAAATCAGTGTATAAAGCGCTATCATTTTATAGGAGGGGTTTTATGAAGGGTTTATCAAAAAAGAAATGGGTGTCTACTTGGTTAGCGTTAGGAATCACCGTAGTCAGCTGTTTTGCGTTAAGCGGGGAAGTGCAAGCAAGTGTTGAAAGAACAAAAGTTGATGAATTTGCAAATGTTTTAGATGTGAGTGCATCACCAACTGAACGGACGAATGGCGTATACGATACCAATTATTTTAATAATTTTTCTGATTTAGGTGCATGGCATGGCTACTATTTACCTGAAAAAAGCAATAAAGAGCTACTGGGTGGTTTTGCGGGGCCATTGATTATTGCGGAAGAATATCCGGTAAACTTGGCGGCAAGTTTAAACAAATTAACGGTCAAAAATAAAAAAACGGGAGAAACCTATGATTTAAGCCAAAGCAACCGCATGGACCTGTCTTATTATCCTGGGCGCCTAGAGCAAACCTATGAATTAGACGATGTAACGATTCATTTAGCTTTAATTTTTGTCAGCAATCGAACGGCGCTTATCCAAACGACACTTGAAAACACTGGTGAAGATCCCTTGTCACTTGAAGCAAGCTGGACAGGTGCGGTCTTTGACAAAATTCAAGAGGGAACGGAAACCTTAGATATTGGTACTCGTTTAACTGCTAAAGACAATGACATTCAAGTGAATTTTGGTGAAGTCAGAGAAACGTGGAATTATTTTGCTACGAAAGACACAAAATATACGATTCATCATGCGGATAAAGTTTCAACAAAAATTGATAATCGGAATTATACAGCGACCGCTGAACCAATTGAATTGAAGCCTAAACAAACGTACAACACCTATACGACAGAAAGCTATACTTTTACAAAAGAGGAAGAGGCAAAGGAACAACAACAAGCACCCGAATATACCAAAAATGCGGCGCGCTATTTCAAAGAGAACAAGCAAAGATGGCAAGGATATCTAGATAAAACGTTTGATCAAAAGAAAACAGCAGAATTTCCTGAATATCAAAATGCGCTAGTCAAATCGATTGAAACGATTAATACCAATTGGCGAAGTGCGGCAGGTGCCTTTAAGCATGACGGGATTGTTCCGTCCATGTCTTATAAATGGTTTATTGGTATGTGGGCTTGGGATTCGTGGAAAGCGGATGTAGCAACGGCTGATTTTAATCCTGAGTTAGCTAAAAATAATATGCGGGCCTTGTTTGATTATCAAATTCAAAAAGATGATACCGTACGTCCACAAGATGCAGGAGCGATCATTGATGCTGTCTTTTACAATCAAGACAGTGCGCGTGGTGGTGAAGGTGGCAACTGGAATGAACGAAATTCTAAACCACCATTGGCTGCATGGGCAGTTTGGCATATTTATCAAGAAACCAAAGATAAGGAATTTTTAAAAGAAATGTATCCCAAACTTGTGGCTTATCATAATTGGTGGTATACCAACAGAGACCACAATAAAAATGGGATAGCAGAATATGGAAGCATGGTCAGTGATGCTCACTGGCAAAAAGACGACAAGGATCAAATCATTAAAGATAAAAATGGCCAACCTAAAGTGGATGATGATGCTGTTATTGAAGCAGCCGCGTGGGAAAGTGGCATGGATAACGCTACACGGTTTGACAAAGAAGGTGTGGGCAAAGGCGACGTTGGAGTTAAAGTTTTTGAAAATAAAAATAAAGGAAAAGTAGTGGGGTATTCGATTAATCAAGAATCAGTGGATTTGAATGCGTATCTCTACGCTGAAAAGGGCTATTTAGCTTCGATAGCAGAAGAACTAGGCAAAAAAGAGGACTATAAGAACTATCAAAAAGAAGCGAAGAAACTAAAAAAATATATTCAAGAAAATATGTTTGATGAAAAAACAGGCTTCTTCTATGACTTACAAATAAATGAAGACGGCTCGAAAACAAAATTGTTAGTCAATCGTGGCAAAGGAACAGAAGGCTGGTTGCCGCTTTGGGCAAAAGTAGCGACCAAAGAACAGGCGGCGGCAGTTAAGAAAAACATGATGAATCAAGAAATGTTCAATACCTTTATGCCATTCCCAACAGCATCCAAAGACAATGAAAAATTTGCTGCAACGAAATATTGGCGGGGACCAGTTTGGCTTGATCAAGCCTTGTTTGGTGTAGAAGCTCTTCAAAACTATGACTATACAAAAGAAGCGAAAGAAATGACACAAAAACTCTTCTTACATGCCGAAGGATTGATGGGAGAAGGACCTATTCATGAAAATTATGATCCACTAACAGGGAAGGGCCTAAGTACGAAAAACTTTAGTTGGTCAGCGGCAGCGTACTATTTACTGTATAAAAACACCTTATTAAGTAATAACCCCACAACGCAAACCGCTTTTGAAATAAAATAGAAAAACAGCTCTTGAGAAAATATCACTCAAGAGCTGTTTTTTTCTTCACTTGCTACAATCTGTTTCCTTCTGATTTAATTGAATGTAATTTATTTGTTTTAATAAATATATTTCATTTAATTAAAGAAAATATCCGAAAATAAAAATATATGTACTTTTATTAAAAATGTTATTTAATAAAAATGAAATAGATATTCAAGGAAATTGATTGTACAATGGTTAGTGAAGAGTGGGTTTAACGGAACCGAGTAATAAGAAATAAACTAATATTGAAACCAAACATTGCGACACCTCCTGCTCTGAGTTATATTGAATTTCATTATAAGACAGATATCTTAGTTTCTTCAAGAACGAATTAGAAAAGTTTTTTTAAAATTTGTTGACGTCTAACAATTATAATGTGCGAAAAAATAATTCAAACAAATATATTATTCGATTATTTGATAATATTAAAGTTCATAGAAATAATTTTTTTAGAAAATAGTATATTTTAGTTAATAAAAAAATAATACTTAATATTAACTTATTAATAGAAAGGAGCATATTATGGATGTGTTAGAGGCATTAAAGTATTTTAGAAAAAAGAAAAAAATTGCTCAGAAAGATGTTTTACCAAAAAAAGGGAAACAAACCTATCGAAGAATCGAAATTGGTGAAGCCAAGCTAAGTTACGAGGATTTAATGACAGCATTACAGTCACTTGGGATTACCTTTAATGAATTTTTTCATATGGTCTCTGAAACAAGAAGTACGGCTTCATCTAAAATTATGCATCAAATTGAATGTTGTCAAATGGGGTTGAACAATACAAGTGAAAAAAAGAACCTGATTCATTACTTTTATCAATTAGAGCGCAATCCCCAAAAAAACGCAGTAGAGATGTCTATTTATACAGATATTAAGCTAACTTTCAGTAATGATTGGGAGGAAATTCCAGAATTTGATGAAACTGATCGAATGGCAATTCTCGCACTTATCTCTAGCAAAAGCTACTATACATATTACGATTATCAAATGGTGACTAATACAGGGGCGTTATTTTCTGAAAACGAAGTCCTTCAGATTCTTGAGCAGATGTTTCCTGTCAAAGATGCTGAATTACGTGATACCCAAACATTAAATGTCGCCTATGGTTTTTACCTAAATATCATTACAGCGCAACTTTATAAGAAAAATTATGCGAAAGCCCGGGAATATTTAGCGCTAATGAGTGTTACCACGATTCCTGCCGAAATCTACTATATTCATTTTAACTTACGTTATTTAAAAAATCTTACGTATTATCTGTACACTGGCAAAATGAGATATTATAAAGAAGTAATCACCGTTATTGATATGATTGAAAGTTTTGGGGATGCACGTTTGGCGGAAGGCATGAAAAAAGAAATGCTTCAGCTGACGGCTGGTCGGACATTTAATTTAGATTATGGACAATTTCCTGTGAATATTGTCACTGAAAAATAAAAAACACCCCCGCAAGGTCAAGCGTGCGGGGGTGCTTTCTCAAGGCTACTTTAAAACATGTAGCGACTTTTCAACGATGGCATCGGTCAAGGTTTTAGAAAAATTCAATTTATTTTTTTTCCCGAGTTCATCAGACCACTTGGGAATGGTGACGGTTTTTTTGACTAACGTATTTGTTCCTAAATAATCATTTAGTTCTACATTTACCATAGAAACAAACGAGTCTGCAAGGTTAAAATTAAAGTCATCGTCATCTCTAAAGGGATTATTATCTTCTAATGACAACGTATTGATAGGAGATGGCTGGTGGATTGTTCTTTGATGTTCAATATCATCAGATAACATCATACCTAAATAATCGGAAGCCATCGCAATTGCATCAGGAATTGTATCTCCTTGCGTACCAGAACCACCTATATCTGGGAAATAAACATAGTAACCATTCTCGACACTGTAGAAACATGCAGGATAACTAATTAGCATGAATGATGCCTCCTTATCAATCATTGAGGAAGGCTATTTCAGCCCTGCCTCTTTTAAAATCCCTATTTCGGTTCCTTTTTTCAATTCTCCGTGTGGGATAATGATGGGTCTTTTGCCAGACATCTCCATTTTTATATGGGAGCCTTTTCCACCATCGGTTGGTAACCAACCGTGCTTTTTTAGCAATTTGACCATTTGTTTTTGTGTCATTGGCATGTGCACAATACCTCCTGACAGGATATATTTTAATACGTGTAATACGTGTTGTCAAGTGGATGAAAAAGTACCCCCGCAAGGTCAAACTTGCGGGGGTACTGATGTTAAACAATAATGTTATCTCTAATCATATCTAAATCTTTAATCAAAATTTTGCGGTTACGTAGTTCAATTGCCCCTAACTCTTTTAGTTGCTGCATCATCCGGTTAACGCTACTAGCAGAAGTTATCCCGCAAAAATGCGCAATTTCTTCATTGGTCACCACGAAATCAATTAAAATACCTTCCTCTGTTTCTACACCAAATGAATCGTACATTTCATAGATTTGTGTACAAACGGCCCCAAATTTGCCATTCATCAACATTTGCTGCATCTTTTTCATGGAATGCATTAAACGGTCCCGATAGTATTCTTTGACATACATTTGCAAGTCTTTACTATTATTGATATCCCGCCAAAATTGAACACGGTCGATTTGGTAAAGTTCTGCTTGTGGAGATTCGATGCGAATATTAAAAGGTGCATCAATAAATTCTGAATATTCATCACGTAGCAATGAAACAATTTCCAAATTGTTGATATAACGTAAATTAAATTCACGACCGTCTTTGGAAATAACGCTAGTTTTGATGATGCCACTTTTTAAAATATAGGCATAACGATCTTGCAGTCCTTCATAAGTTAAATAATTTTTCTTCTTTTTTACAACGACTCGAAAGGAATGTTCATCTAAGTAGTCTTGTAAAACATTTCTCATTGGCGGTAACTCCTCAATTATCTCTAAATATTTTTGTTTTTGCCTGTTGGGCTTCTTTCTTATTTAAGCGAATTGGACATCATATGTCAATAACAAATGTTGATAAAAAAGGTCAATTAAACGCTATTTTGAAAAATAAAATCAGCTTTTAGATAATTTTGCCAAAAATTTCGCTTAATGAGTATTAAAAATATTTTTTTTATTTTATGTGCTCAAATATTTTTCAAAAAGAAAAAATTGTATTAAGGTAATAGTAGAAAGGGAGGAGATTTAATGACAGAACCAAACTTAAAAGACCCAAGAAAGTTATTTTATAGTGATGGATTTCCGCAACAAGATCAAGAAACTCCCGCATTACAGGACAAAATGGTCCCTAAACCAGATTGTGGGGAAGACAGCTATGTCGGAAATCACAAATTAGAAAATCGTCGGGTATTAATTACAGGCGGTGATTCTGGGATTGGACGAGCTGCGGCGATTGCTTTTGCTCGCGAAGGCGCAGATATCGCCTTACATTTTTTCCCAGGTGAAGAAAAAGACGCCGAAGAAGTGGCGCACTATATACGAGAAGCTGGCCGAAAAGTCATTCTTTTGCCAGCAGATTTAAGAGATAAACAGGCACCTGAAGAATTGGTTGCACAAGCTCGTGAAGCATTAGGCGGCTTGGATACCCTTGTTTTAAATGCTGCCCAACAAATTTCCTGTGCCGCTATTGAAGAATTACCAATGGAACAAGTGATAGACACTTTCCATGTCAATATTATTGCGATGTTTGGCATTGTCAAAGCAGCAGTGCCTCACTTGCCTGCCGGAAGTAGTATTGTGACAACGACTTCCGTCCAAGCCTTTAATCCCAGTGAGCATTTGTTGGATTATGCAGCAACGAAGGCATCAATTGCCAACTTTACCGTTGGTTTAGCAAAACAACTGGCACCAAAAGGCATTCGGGTAAATGGCGTGGCTCCAGGACCAATCTGGACACCGTTACAGTTAGATCATGGACAACCAATTGAAGAGTTGCCAGAATTTGGGCAACATTCTTTACTGGAACGTGCAGGTCAGCCTGCTGAATTAGCCCCTGTTTATGTTTTCTTGGCGTCCAATGATGCAAGTTATGTTACGGCTCAAGTTTATGGCGTAACTGGTGGAGAAGCAATTAATCTTTAGGAGGGATGTTCCGTGAATAAAGTTGTTAAAATACTTTTGCTTCTAGGTTCACTGATTTTAATGGCATTATTTGGCGCGGTGGCCATCACCACTTGGTCAGCCGATACAGCTTGGCAACCACCAGATAATGTCCAATGGTTCTTGCAAGACAACGAGTACGCACGTCAAGCAATTTTTTGGGTAGCGCTGGTTTTACTAGGAATTATGCTCTTTCTATTTTTATTCATTCTTTTATTCCCAAGAAGAAAAGGCACGTTTGAATTAAAAGAAGAGCAAGGAAAGTTAGTGTTACACCGTAAAGCCATCGAAGGATTTGTACGCTCTAGCTTGCAAGACAGTGACTTTCTGGAAGCACCAACCATTCGTGTAAAGGCGACAAAACGGCGCATTAAGGTCAATGTCAAAGGCACACTGAAACGAACGGCGGATTTAATTGGACAAACAGAAGCTTGGTCAAAAACAATGGAAGAACGGCTTGCTCGTTTGGTGGGAACTGGTCACAAGATTACGATTGATGTTCATTTTGAAGATATTCAATCAATGAAACGACCACAACAACAGCAAACACAAGCACGTGTGGAGTAGGAGGGATGTACAATGGTTGAATGGATAAAACAATATGCCGTTCCGTTAATTGGTGGCCTAGTCGGTTTGGTTTTTGCAATCTTGTTTCTGTCAATCGGCTTCTTTAAAACATTGTTAGTGGTACTCCTGACAGGACTAGGTATTTGGCTAGGTTTGTATTTGGAACAGACAGGCATTGTCAAAAATTATTTTCATCATAAATAGGAGGTTTTGGCTATGGAAAATGCAAATGTATCGATTGTTAAAGGTGAGTTGACGTTTGAGGATAAAGTAATCCAAAAAATTATTGGCATTGCTTTGGAAGAAGTCGACGGTTTGTTAACTGTGGACGGTGGTTTTTTCTCGAATTTACGAGATAAAATGATTAACAGTGAAGATGTTACAACAGGCATTCACACCGAGGTCGGCAAAAAACAAGTCGCAGTGGATATGGACATTGTAGCCGAATATGGGAAAGATATCGAGACCATTTATGATCAAATGAAAGAGGTTATTACTCGTGAAGTCCAACAAATGACTCACTTGGAAGTAATCGAAGTCAATGTCAACGTAGTAGATATCAAAACACAAGCAGAGTACCAAGAAGAAAGTGAAACAGTCCAAGATAAACTTGGCAACGCCGCTGAAGCGACAGGTAGTTTTATGTCAAAACAAACCAATAAAGCCAAACATGCGGTAACTAAAGGCAAGACAAAAGTCAAAGAAAACACGGCACCTCGTGTTCAATAATTGGTTATTATTTTATTAAAAATAAAGCAATAATAGAAGAAACTAGGAGGAATGAACCATGAGTAACGAAAAATTCAATAATGTACCAAAACCAGCAGGAAACGGACCACACACACCAGAAGATCATGCAATCAAAGGTGAATTAACATTTGAAGATAAAGTCGTTCAAAAAATTATCGGTTTAGCCTTAGAAAATGTCGATGGTCTATTAACAGTCGATGGCGGCTTTTTCTCAAATATTGCTGAAAAATTAGTAAACACAGATAACGTCACAGCTGGTATTGATACCGAAGTTGGTAAAAAACAAGTCGCTGTTGATATGGATATCGTGGTAGAATACGGCAAAGATATTCAAGACATTTACGAAAAAATGAAAGAATTAATCAGCCGTGAAGTGAAAAAAATGACCCACTTAGATGTGATTGAAGTGAATGTTAACGTAGTTGATATCAAATCAAAAGAAGAATACGAAGAAGATAGCGAAACGGTTCAAGATAAAGTCACAGGCGCTGCCAAAAGTACCGGTGAATTTGCTTCTGAACAAACAGAAAAAGCAAAAAAAGCTGTGAATAAAGGAACAGAACAAGTCAAAGAAAATATGGAACCACGTGTAGAATAAACGGTTAAAGGGAGGAAACAATCATGGGCTTTATTTGGGCATTAATTGTCGGTGGGGTCATTGGGGCAATCGCTGGAGCAATTACTAAAAAAGGATCATCGATGGGCATTATTGCCAATATCATTGCAGGGTTAGTTGGTTCAACAATTGGTCAAGCCATTTTAGGCACATGGGGACCAAGCTTAGCTGGGATGGCTATTGTGCCATCGATTATCGGGGCAGTGATTTTAGTTGCCATCGTTTCATGGATTTTAGGACGAAAATAGAGAAAGTTTAAAAAAATAGGGCATAAGTCGTTTCGGCTTATGTCCTATTTTTCTTTTTCTATGTATGAGGAAGTTTCGTATGAAAAGTAAATTTTGAGCAATTAGCCAAGAGCTTATTTTAATTAAAATTATTAGTCATTTTGGCTTTTCAACAAAAATCAACAACATTTGTTGAAGTTATTTGTAGATAACGTTTATCATTCACAAATTTACATTTTTTTGTAACGGATATCTCGTATAGTAATAACTGCAAATGAATTTCAGAAAATTTTTTGATAAGTCATCAAAGTGAGGGGATAGCGGTCTTTTATTGAAAAATAGCAACACAAAATAAACAGAACAAAAGAGAGAGGAATTCAAAGAATTATGACAGAACAAACACCAACAAAGCTTTTGAATAAAGGCTTTATCAGTATTACAGTGATTAATTTCATTGTCTATCTTGTTTATTATTTATTAATGGTTATTATTGCGGTGATTGCGCAAGATAGCTTACACGCTACTTTAGGTCAAGCGGGTTTGGCCTCAGGAATTTACATCATCGGGACATTGCTTGCACGACTTTTCATGGGGAAACTCCTTGAACTGATTGGGCGCAAACAAGTCTTACGTTATGGGGCTTTGTTTTATCTTTTAACGACTGTTGCGTATATGTATATGCCAAGTATGGGCATTCTTTATCTGGTCCGTTTTTTAAATGGGTTTGGTTACGGAACCGTTTCGACAGCGACCAACGCAATTGTTACCGCCTATATCCCTAAAAATAAAAAAGGGGAAGGGATCAATTATTATGGTTTGAGTACTAGTTTAGCAGCCGGCATCGGGCCATTTATTGGGATGTTATTGTTAAATGTTTCCAACTTCCATGTCATTATTAACTTTTCAATTATTTTAATTTTGTTAACAACCATTGCTTGCTTCATTTTCCCAGTGAAAAATATTGAGTTAACACCTGAACATCGTGAAGCTTTATCTAAATGGAATTTTGATAGTTTTGTTGAAAAGAAAGTTTTATTTATTACATTTATCGCCTTTTTAATGGGGCTTGCTTATTCAAGTGTCTTATCTTTCTTATCTTCTTATGTCAAAGTAATCGATTTAGTTGACGTCAGCACCTTCTTCTTTATCGTCTATGCAGTCGTGATTACCTTAACACGTCCATCGACAGGTCGGATTTTCGATGTCAAAGGGGAACGCTACGTCATGTATCCGAGCTACATTTTCTTAACACTAGGCCTGTTCTTATTAAGTATGACTACGTCGGGTTGGATGTTATTAGTTTCAGGTGGGTTAATTGGCTTAGGTTATGGGACTTTCATGTCAAATGGCCAAGCGGTTTGTCTTCAAGAAAGCCCAAGTCCTCACCGTATCGGGATTGCTTTATCGACTTATTTCATTGGTTTAGACCTTGGATTAGGGGTTGGTCCGTACGTTTTAGGTGAATTACGTAACTTTATGTCATTCCAACAAATGTACTTCTTAGCAGGCTGTATCCCAATCGTTTGTACCATTTTATATATGGTCTTCCACAAAGCTAAAAATGATGCCAAAGATTTGTCTCTTGAAACGATTGAAGAGATTGAACACGGCTCAGAACTATAAATGGACAAGGAGTGATTTCAATGCCTAACGATGAACGGATTTTAAACGTTTTACAACAAACACTAACGGAAATTCAACGCATGAACACGCGTTTAGCTAAAATTGAAACAGAGTTAGCCGATGTCGATCAACATCATGCGACTTTGGATCATTACTTGCAAGAGCTAGAATTGGTGACAGAAAATAACAACGTCATGTAAAATGAGTAGTTAGTAAATGAATGTTCTACGTTTCGGTATCACTAGAGTGGAACATTGAAAATTTTCGTAAAAAACGCCAAAAGGTAGCAGTTTTTCTGCTACCTTTTGGCGTTTTTTGTAATTTTTATCACTTAAAATGTTTCACGTGAAAACTTTTAAAAGTGGCGTGGACTTTGTTTGGTGACAATTTGTGTATTTAAGTTTTCTAAGCTCTGCGCTAGTTCACCAATGCTAGCGGAAAAATCAACATAATAAGTAGGAATCGTTGATTTGACACTAATTTCTGAAAAGATATTTGTAATAATTACATCGAAAGGCTTTTCTGGTGAAGCGACAAAAATTAATTTTTTATCCACGGCTTTACTTAGCTTTTCATAAAGGGTATCTAAAATTAAGTTACTTTGGTTGGTCCGTACTAAGACACGAATCGGTGGTAAAGATTTCGTTTTCAGTGTACAGAAAAGAATGAACAAGCAGTCAACTAACAATTTTTCATTGCCCATCAATGTTGGAAGCATTTCAATTGTAAGTCGCTTCACATCTTTGTAGAGACTCGGATTTTTTTGAAGTGCTTCTTTTAAAAAGCTTTCTTGCACAAATGGATTGGCAATCGTAACAAAGGTCTTAAAAAAGACACTTAAATTTTGGATAGAAGTATATAGATAAAGGTACTCGTGAAATGTCAATTTAATTTGATAAAAAGACGTCAGTTGATAAATGATCTCTTTAATGGGTGAGCCTAATAGCTGGACCATATGCATCCGTGCTGCTGGAATTTCCAAGACATCTTGTGTGGCGTAGCTGACACTAATCGTTAATAAGAAAAAGGCAAAAAGCCCTTCTTTTTGTATAAATTTTGTTGGAACTTGGTGTAAGGCTTCTTCTTTAAAAAACAATTCAAATTCACTCAGATTAACAAAGGGATTAACAATCGCTTCTTCCTCTACGAAAGTTTCTTTGATAAAAAAGCCCTCTTTCCAACGCGCTAAAATCACCGCAGAAAAAATCAAGTCTTTTGTAAAATCTTGTGTTGTATTGAAGGAAACAGAATGTTTTAAACGTCGAAAGAGACTATGGACTTCTTTTTTAGTGATCGTGTGCAACGGCCAGTCTCCTTCAGAATAATTGTTCCAAAAAAGCATCATAAAGAAAATCCGGATATCTTTTTCTTTGCCCACCAACACATTGGTACGTTTTAAATTGATTTCAATCTGATATTTTTGGAGCCATTGGTTTAATTGACCAATTTTTCGTGTAAAGGTTGACGAAGAAATTTCTAGGACTTTTTCAAAATGTTTGCTATCAATTGCATTATGATTAAAGGCATAGGTCAGTACTTGATACGCGAAACTTTTTTTGACAAAGTAGGGCATCAAAAACGACAGTTGGAAATAGGGTGCAAACCAAAATGTGATCTCTTTGGCATTTGCTGATAAAGAAAATAAGTTCTCCCAGCCGTTTTTTTCAATTTCTGTTTGGAGCAAAGCTACAGATTGTAGAATGGTATTTTGTTGCATTTTTAATTGAGTGGCTAAAGTAGAAATCGCCAATGTTTGCTCTTCTGCTTCACGACGTTCGAGTAATTCTTCTAAAAGAGCAAAACTTTTACGATAAGGTACATCAAGTAATCCTGTTAACATCCGATTCCCTCCAAACTGTTTTCCCCACGTAATTTGGCAAAATAAATTTTGCGGACGACTTGTTTTAAGTTATGGTATTCGTCTAAATAAGGAACGGGATGCCAATAAAAGGTTTTACTGGCGTGAAAAAGCGGATTATTTTTGTCAGTAATGACTAAGTCAGGCACTTCTTGAATATGATTAACAAATTTCAAAGGAACATCGCAATAATTATTGATTTCCTTCGCTAACCAATTTTCTTGTATCTGATTAATAGATGAATGAAGTAAAATTTTAACAGGAATTTGTTTATTTAATAAAACGCTCCGAATAATTAAAAAAATGGTTTCTTTAAATAACGCATCTAGTGGGTGCTTTTTGTCAAAAGGCAAACGTTTTAAGAAATAGTTGGTTGTTCGTGAAACGTTTGGGTATTGTTTTTCATACAAAGAGACATTAGCAACCTCATAGCTCAATTCCTCTTCCACAGGGAAATGAATCAGTCGTTCACTGGCATTGGATAAATTAACCAACAAAAAGACTACTTCTATTGCGCTTAAATCCAACTGTAATTGCGTACATTTTTCAAAAATCCAGGTGACATGGGGACTTTCATCCATGCCCATAATCGCTAAGTTGGCAAAGTTGACCGTTTCTATTTGTTCAAGTGAATACATCGTTAATGTGCTGAAAAAATCATAGTAGAAACGAATTTCAGCCCGCCATGTGTCGGGTTCTTTTTGTTCATTAATAAAACAATCATTCACTAATAATTGAAATTCTGAATAAGGAAAGGCTAAATTGATCGTAGCAATTTCAGGATAATCGCTGATTGTAAAATCAGATTGGTAACGGAGTAAACCTATGGACATAATTAATTTTAATTTGCGTAAATCGGTATATGTAAAGTAAGGATAACGGTTTTTGATGATTTCAATAAAATTCTGCAATTGCGCTTGATTGGTTTTAGATAAAAAAGGAACGAGAGAAGTTCCTGAAATGAAAAATAAGGAGTAAAAGAAACTACGAAAATCTTTCTCTTTGCCACAAATTTTTTCTCGCCTTTTTAAATTTAAATAACAATTAAATCTAGCTAGATAATTGTTTAAACGGTCACTGACTTGTTTGAAAATAGAAAAGTTAATGAAATGCTCTTCACAAAAATCTTTGGCTGAAGTATAGCGTTTTAAAAGTAAATCTAAGGCTAACATATAAGTTAATGACCCGCGAACTACGGCTTCTTTCATTAACTCAATCGGGATATTTTCATCGGCGACTAATTCTATGGACTGTTGATTATTAATAATGCGAATATGTACATTTTCATGTGTATTGACTCGAGAAATTAATAAAGTTAATTGATTCAATAAATTGTTGATATTGTAATGGGAAAATTCATATTTTCGCCGGAGTACTTGCATGGGGACTTTTTCTTTACTGTCATACAAGTATTCAATTAGGGAAAGTAACTGAATTTCCTGTTTGGTTAATAAGTTATGCATAATAACCACCTTTCTAATTGGTTACGCTTGTTTGATTTTTCAGATAATACAGATAAAACATTCTTTTCTAAGCGACATTGACAATTGCCAGTGAAAGAACTAGTTGTTCTTATGCTACTGTATCTATTCTTAAAAATCAAGAAGAACTAAATGTGTTAAATAGAAGAAAATGCGGATAAAAAATGATAGAGCAAAAAATTATTAAGAAAAACAAATGGTTTATATAAAACATTTAAATAACAAAAATGATAATTTGAGTCTATTGATTTTTTAGCTTAAATAGCTTATACAAATAGGCTTTTTTGTCTGGTTAGTTCTTATGAAAAAAAATTAAAAAAACGGTATAGTGGAAGAAGGACTAGTACAAATAAAAAAGGATTAAAGGAGTGTTTTCATAAAGATGAAAAGGGTTTCTGGGATTTCATCAACTTTTTCTATTTGGAGGAGAAGTTGTTGATAATTTTTGCTGAAAAATCTCGTTATACTCTTCTTATTCTTATAGAAGAGTCTATAGGAAAAAGCAGAAAATGAATCCGCATTCGAAGTAAGAGTGCGTTTTGAGGAGATAAAAAGAAAAGGTGTGTTGGCTGTCTGTTTTAGCAAGGAAGAAAGACAACAGAAGAGCACTCACTTATTTGGTTTAAAATAAAAAATTGGTACGAAGTGAACGTTCTCTTCTATGTGTCGTTAGTAGAGGAAGGATGAAAGAAATGAGAAAGAATGGTCCAATGGTAAACCGTTGGCTCTACGGGTTGATGTGTTTGTTACTTGTTCTAAATTATGGCACACCACTCATGGCTTTGGCGGAAGATGTTAACAGCGATGGTCAGTTAACGTTAGGAGAAGCGAAGCAAACCAGCCAGCAAGAAATGACCTTAGCGCTTCAAGGAAAAGCACAACCAGTAACACAAGAGGTTGTAGTGCATTATAGTGCCAATGTGTCAATCAAAGCTGCACATTGGGCAGCGCCCAATAATACGCGCAAGATTCAAGTGGATGACCAGAAGAAACAGATTCAAATTGAATTGAATCAGCAAGCGTTAGCAGATACGTTAGTCTTAACGTTGAACCCTACAGCTACAGAAGATGTGACGTTTTCTTATGGACAACAGCAACGAGCGTTGACGTTAAATACTGGTACTGATCCGACAGAATCAACGGCAATCACGAGTTCGCCAGCCGCATCAGCGAATGAAGGTTCAACAGAAGAAGCATCTATAAACTCCTCTGTTCCTCGTTCGTCCGAAGAAACTGTCGCCAGCACGACAAAAGCGATAGAAAGTAAAACAACCGAGTCTACGACTGTCAAACCGCGCGTAGCAGGACCAACAGATATCAGTGACTATTTTACAGGTGATGAAACAACGATTATCGATAATTTTGAAGATTCGATTTATTTAAATCCTGATGGCACACCAGCAACACCGCCGTATAAAGAAGATGTGACCATTCATTGGAACTTTAACTGGTCGATTCCAGAAGATGTACGAGAACAAATGAAAGCAGGCGATTACTTCGAGTTTCAATTACCTGGCAATTTGAAACCTAATAAACCAGGTTCAGGTGATTTAGTTGATGCAGAAGGCAATGTCTATGGAACCTACACAATTAGTGAAGATGGTACGGTTCGTTTTACCTTTAATGAGCGAATCACGTCTGAAAGTGACATTCACGGGGACTTTTCTTTAGATACTCATTTGAATGATTCAGATGGGCGGGGTCCAGGAGATTGGGTGATTGATATTCCTACACAAGAAGATTTGCCGCCTGTAGTGATTCCAATTGTCCCAGATACCGAACAACAAATTGATAAACAAGGCCATTTTGATCGAACGCCCAATCCTAGTGCGATTACTTGGACGGTAGATATCAATCAAGCGATGAAAGATCAAACAAATCCAACTGTGACGGAAACATGGCCAACAGGGAATACCTTTAAGTCCGTGAAAGTCTATGAGTTAGTGATGAATCTTGATGGAACAATTAAAGAAGTGGGGCGCGAACTTAGCCCAGATGAATATACGTATGATGCAAATGGCAATGTGACGATTAAAGGTGACACGAATAAAGCGTATCGTCTTGAGTACCAAACGACGATTGACGAGGCGGTTATTCCAGATGGCGGCGGCGACGTGCCTTTTAAAAATCACGCGACGTTAACAAGTGATAATAATCCAAATGGGTTAGATGCTGAAGCAACTGTTACCGCCACATATGGCAAAATGTTAGACAAGCGCAATATAGATTACGACGAAGCCAATCAAGAATTCACTTGGGAAATTAACTACAACTATGGTGAACAAACCATTCCAAAAGACCAAGCAGTCATTACAGACACAATGGGGGATAATTTAACGTTTGAACCAGATTCTTTACATTTATATTCAGTGACATTTGATGACAAAGGAAATGAAGTCGTTGGAGCAGAACTTGTGGAAGGAAAAGATTACAAAGTGGTAATCAACGGAGACGGTTCCTTTGCAATTGACTTTTTACATGACGTGAATGGCGCAGTCAAGATTGATTATAAAACCAAAGTTGATGGAATTGTCGAAGGCGATGTTGCCGTGAATAATCGTGTGGATGTCGGCACTGGTCAGCATTCAGAAGGTGATGGCACAGCCAGTCAACAAAATATTATTAAAAACACTGGTGCAGTTGATTATCAAAATTCAACGATTGGTTGGACGTTAGCTGTGAATCAAAATAATTATTTGATGGAAAATGCCGTGATTACGGATACGTACGAACCAGTTCCTGGCTTAACTATGGTACCCAATTCGTTGGTTGTCAAAGATACAACCACTGGTGCTCAGTTGACGTTAGGCAAGGATTTCATGGTAGAAATAACTCGTAATGCAGATGGTGAAACAGGCTTTAAGGTAAGTTTTATAGGGGCGTATGCCAAAACAAGTGATGCCTTCCACATAACTTATACTACCTTTTTCGATGTTACCGAGTTAGACGCTAACAATCCTGCGTTGGACCATTATCGAAATACCGCTGCCATTGATTGGACGGATGAAGCAGGAAACAATCATCATTCAGAAGATAGTAAACCGTTTAAACCTTTACCTGCTTTTGATTTAAATGCGCAAAAAAGCGGTGTTTACAATGCCGTCACCAAAGAAATCACTTGGACGCTTGCGGTGAATTTAAGTAATAATCGTTTAGTCGACGCCTTTTTGACGGATCCAATTTTAGCCAATCAAACCTATTTGGCTGGGAGCTTGAAAGTCTATGAAGGCAATACAAAGCCAGATGGTTCGGTTGAAAAAGTGAAACCAACGCAACCGTTGACGGATATCACAATGGAAGAACCAAGCGAGAAAAACCAAAATACTTGGCGTGTTGATTTTCCTAATGATAGTCGTACGTATGTGATTGAATTTAAGACGTCTGTTGATGAAAAAGTTATCGAAGGTTCGGCTAGTTATGACAATACCGCATCTTATACAAACCAAGGTTCTTCACGTGATGTGACAGGAAAAGTTTCTATTCAACATGGTGGCGAATCAGTGAAAAAAGGTGGCGAATACCACAAAGATGATCCAGATCATGTGTACTGGCATGTAATGATCAATGGCGCCCAATCGGTTTTAGACGATGTGGTTATTACTGATACACCCTCACCAAACCAAGTGTTAGATCCCGAGTCATTGGTGATTTACGGTACCAACGTAACAGAAGACGGAACTATTACGCCAGATAAATCTGTTATTTTAGAAGAAGGAAAAGATTACACACTGGAAGTTACCACCGATAATGAAACAGGACAACAAAAAATTGTCGTTAAAATGGCCCATATTGAAGCACCTTATTATATGGAATATCGTAGTTTAGTGACTTCTTCAGCGGCGGGGAGTACAGACACGGTATCCAACCAAGTGTCAATTACTGGAAATGGTTCAGAAGTCGTTCATGGGGATGACAATGGCGATGTGGTCGTTGACATTGATCACAGTGGCGGGCATGCTACAGGGACCAAAGGCAAAATTCAGCTGAAGAAAACAGCCATGGATGGGACGACTATTTTAGCAGGCGCCCATTTCCAAATTTGGGACCAAGCTAAAACACAAGTCCTACGTGAAGGTACAGTAGACGCCACTGGGGTTATCACATTTGGTGGGTTGCCGCAAGGGCAATACATTTTGGTGGAGACAAAAGCACCAGAAGGCTATACAGTTTCGGACGAATTAGCTAAAGGCCGAGTCATTACTATTGATGAAGAAACTTCAGCCGAAGGAGCACAACCAACCATTATTAAAAACGATGTCAATAAAGTATTTTTAGAAAAAATGGATGAGAAGGGCAAAAAATTAGTCAATGCACGCTTTAAATTAGAGCATGCCGTAACCACGCCGTTTACTCATTGGGAAGAAGTTCCCCTTGCGCCGGATCGAACCAACGCGAATGGCCAGTTAGAGGTGGATAGTTTAAAACCAGGGCTTTATCAGTTCACAGAAATCGAAGCACCGACAGGCTATCTTTTAGATACTAGGCCAAAACGATTCATTGTGACACAAAGTATGAGTGGGCAAATTCGTGACGTTCACGTTAAAATGCTGAATTACCAAGGTTCTGCTGAGCTAATAAAAAAAGATCAAGCAGGTAATCTATTGGCAGATGCTGAATTTTCGGTCCTTGATGCCACAGGACAAGTGGTTCGAGAACACTTAGTTTCGGATGCAAACGGAAAAGTCACAGTGACGGATTTAGCCCCAGGAAAATATCAATTTGTGGAAACTAAAGCGCCAGCAGGGTACCTTTTAAACACTGAACCAAGTGCTTTCACGATTGCAGCAAGCGATCGGGGCAAACCAGCAACAGTTATAGCAACGGCTAACTTTGTTAACTATCAAGGCGCAGCTAAATTAATCAAAAAAGATGTGAATGGACACTTATTAAGTGGTGCGACATTTAAAGTGCTTGATGCGAAGGGACAAACGATTCAAACAGGCTTGACGACAAATAATCAAGGGGAAATTATTGCAGAGCACTTAGCCCCAGGTAAATATCGCTTTGTAGAAACCAAAGCACCAACAGGCTATTTATTAAATACCACGCCAGTCCCATTTGAAATTGCTGAGAAAAATGCTGGTAAACCAGCGGTCGTTGTTGCTAGTGACAACTTTGTGAATTACAAAGGGGCTTTCCAAATCGTGAAAACGAATAGCGCAGACCAACCATTAGCAGGTGCTGTTTTTGAATTATATGATCACAATAAACAATCATTAGGGATTACAGCAACGAGTGGCAAAGATGGCAAAATTATCTTTAGAGACTTGGCGCCAGGTACCTATTATTACAAAGAAATCAAAGCACCAAAATTACCAGATGGCGCAGATTATATTATTTATCCTGAATTAGTAAAAGTAGAAATTCGTGGTGATTTCAAAGGCGATCCGGAGATCTTCCAATTAGGGGCCTTCGCCAATTTCAAAGGACGCGCCGTCTTTAAGAAAATTGATACCAATGCGAACCCACTTCCAGGAACAATTTTTAAATTGTATCGAATCGAAAACGGGGAAAAAATCTTTGAAAGAGAAGTAACTGCTGAAAAAGATGGCTCATTGGCTATGGAGGATTTAGGCGCTGGTAGCTATGAATTAGATGAACTGGATGCAACGGATGGCTATATCGTCAATAAACAACCCATTTATTTTGTAGTGAAGAAGAATTCAAATGATAAACAACCACTAGATGAGTTAGAATTTGTGAATTATCAAGCGGAAGTAACGGGACGTAAAGTCAATGAGCAAGGTCAAACCTTAGCGGGTGCAGTTTTTGCAATTTACAATGCCGATGAGCAGAATCAGCCCCAAGGTTCACCGATAACATTCTTGAATCGTGCAGGAGAAAAAGTTTCTGAAATAACAACGGATAAGACTGGCGAAATTTACGCTAAAGGGCTAAATGAAGGGCATTACGTTTTAGTGGAAACGAAAGCACCAACAGGCTATCTGTTAGACACAACGCCACATCCATTTGATGTAACCGCCCAATTAGGAAAAGAGCAGCCAATTGCTTTAGGCGATCTTATCAATTATCAAGGAACTGCTCAATTAACCAAAGAAAACGAAACAGGTGAAGCATTGGCAGGTGCGGTGTTTAAGGTCATTGATGAAACAGGGCAAACCGTGGCTGGACAAACTAATCTGATGTCTGACAAGCAAGGCAAAGTCATTGCGAAAAATTTAGCACCGGGAACGTATCGTTTTGTGGAGACACAAGCGCCAACTGGCTATCTTCTTAATGAAACGCCAAGCGCAAGCTTTACGATTGCCAAAGACAACCAGGGCAAACCAGCCACTGTGGTACTTAAAGCACCTTTTATTAATTACCAAGGTGCTGCCAAGCTGGTGAAAATTGATCAGCAAAAGAATGCCTTAGCAGGTGCTGAATTTAAAGTGACAGATGCAGAGACAGGGCAAACTGTCGCTCGTTCATTACGTTCTGACAACCAAGGGTTAGTTCAAGTGAACCACTTACAACCAGGAAAATATACCTTTGTGGAAACAAAAGCACCGGATGGTTACCAACTGTCTAAGCAAGCAGTCGCATTCACTATTGCGGCAACAGCGAAAGACAAACCTGAACTCGTGGATGCGGGCACGTTTGTTAACGAGAAACAACCTGTATCCAAAAAAACAAAACCAAATCAGCCAACAACGAAACAAGCAGCTAGAGAGACAGGTTGGCTTGGTTTACCGAAAACCAACACACAAGTCAATTACTTCTTTGTCTTTATCGGCCTCCTGTTGGTCAGTTTGGCAAGTTGGCTCTTCTATAAAAAGAGCAAGAAATAAGCAAAAGCTATAAAAAAACAGGCCATCCGTCCTTTCGACGGATGGCCTGTTTTTTCATCTTAAGCTAATCAACTGAACAAAAGTAGCTCCTTCTTATTGACATTCTCAGGTAAGCCTTCATCGCAGTTTAGCCTTTGAACAGAACTTACTGAGTTCTTGGAGCAAATCGCTTGTGCCTCAGCCTTTGTT
Organism: Enterococcus sp. DIV2453a; assembly: GCF_050533535.1. Classification (NCBI taxonomy): domain Bacteria; kingdom Bacillati; phylum Bacillota; class Bacilli; order Lactobacillales; family Enterococcaceae; genus Enterococcus; species Enterococcus sp. DIV2453a. Next base: position 91,134 of record NZ_CP172899.1, read on the forward strand.
TTTCGATGCTATCTTTAGGTATTTTGGCTAAAATATTGTACACTTTACATGTGCAAGAAATTTAGTTAGAGATATGAGGATAGAATGATGAAAAAGATGATGGTTTTATACAACGAAACTTCAGGAAGTAGTGAAAGTAAAGAGATTGCAGAACGCTTTAAAAAAGCTGCAGAAGCGAAAGGGGAAGCGGTTATTTTGCAACCTTCCAATCCAGACATTGATCCTGAAGAAATGCGGAAAAATGCCAAAGAAAATCAAGTGGGTGTCTTGGTCGTCATTGGTGGTGACGGGACCATTCATCATGCCGTTCAAAATTTTAAAGACACCATTCGTGACTATCAAATAGGGATTATTCCAGGTGGAACAGTCAATAATTTTGCGCGTGTGTTAAGTATTCCTTTGAAAGAAGAAGACGCCTTTGAGACCATTTTGGCAGGACAGACCACGCCAGTTGACTTTGGAATGGTAAATCAAGATGTGATGATTTCGACCTTAACGATTGGACTATTAGCGGACACAGCAGCAAATGTGACCCAACAGGAGAAACAAAAATATGGTCCTTTAGCCTTTACAAAGCAATTTTTCCGCTTATTAATGAAAAAGAAAAAGTACAAACTAAAAATTGATGGCGATGAAAGACGTTGGCATGGCAAAGCCCAATTATTAACGATGACCATGACGAATTCTGCTGGCGGCTTTACCAATTTCGATGCCAATGCCACGCCAGATGACGGCGAAGTGCACATTATCATTTTGCCTAAGTTAGTTTTTTACAAGTTTGTCTATTATTTACCTAAAATTATCAGAGGACAATTAAATGAAATTCCTGGTGTCGTGTATTTCTCTGGGAGTCAATTTAAAATTAGGGGCGAAAAAGACAAGAAAGTCCAAACACGAACAGATGGCGATCCTACCGATGATTTACCGATTAAAGTAACGGTGGAAGCTGGGGGACTCAACGTGTTTGTTCCTGAAACGTCCACATCTACGAAAGAATAAAAGAAACAACTGTTATTTTTTCGTGGAATAGATTTCTCATTTTGTGTACAATAGAACAGAAGAGAGGCAGTTGAGTGAACAGTGAAATGGGATGAATATGTTGATATATTCGATACAGATGTCGTTTCTAAAATTATTATTTTAAGAAACTTGCCAATTAATGAAGGCTGGATTGACATCAATGAGTTAGCAGAAGAATTACAATTAAACAAAAAATCAGTCAAAAAATACGTAGAACTCCTAAAAGATGACATTACGTATTATGCTGTGGATAATGATGCTTCTTTGGCTTTTGAAAAGGGGCATGGCTATCGCTTGAACTTGGCGTCTAGCCAAGCGTTCCAGAAACTTTATACAGCAATTTTTCGGGATAGTTTAACTTATCAAGTAATGGAAGATTTATTCTGGGGTCGATTTAATGGGATTGTGCCAGCGACAGCAAAATATCATACCAGTGATGCCACGATTCGGCGCTTGCTCAAAGGGTTTACAGAAATTTTAGCACCATTGGGGTTAGTGATTAATAAAAGCACATGGAAAATTGAAGGCAATGAAGCGTATTTGCGCCATTTTGCTTACACTATTTTTATGGACTTAATCCGTGATACGTGGCCTTTTGACTATATACAAGAAACGGAAGTCGCACAAACTGTCCAAAAAATGATGGCTTTTTTCAACGTAGAAGTTGCGGAAACGGTGATACGCCGAGTTAAATATATGGTCGCTATCTCAAAAGTCCGTAGTGCGCAAGGCGCCGAATATCGACCTTCAGCCGAGCAAGAAACTTATTTAGAAGGTAATAAACATTACCAAGCCTTTATAGAAGAGATGACAGCTACAACCCTTTTCCTTAACAAAAACGATTTAACTTTTGTGTACTTTTTCTTGTTAGCCAATGACCAATTTTATCAAGATGAAGCCACTGCACAAGCAATTTTAGCGCATTTTGATGAGTCTGAAGCGCCTGTTTATATGTTGACTCATTTAGTCCAGCATTTCTTATTAGAAGAAATACAAATGACGCCGCAATTGGAAAAAATTCGTCCGCAAATTTTTTATTATTTGTTTGCTACACATTTATTTGCCGAACTTTACTATGTCCAAAATGTGAAAATGTATAATGTCTTTTGGAATAAAGTCAAAGAAAAATATCCGGTTCTTTTAGAAGAATTAAGCCAAGGCTTAAATCAACTTTACGAACAAACAGGCAATGAATTATTTACAAATAAAGAATTTTTGGCTTTGCGTTATTCTAGTGTTTTGGCGCTTTCTAATGATTTAATTCATCGTGAACAAAAAATTGTTTTAGGGTTAAAATCAGGCTTGCCAGTACTGGAAGAAGAACGGGTGAAACTTTCGATTGAAAATAATTTTCGTCGGTTTTATGCATTGGAAGTTTTACGATACAGTGAAGCAAGCAAAGAAGAATGGCAAAATATTGATTTACTATTAGTGACTTCTTTGGCAGATGTAGAAACGGGCCATCCAGAGATCTTTTTACTTTCAAGTGAGTTAACGTTTGAGCAATATAATCGTTTGAACCAAAAAATAGTAAAAATTAACGAGAAAAGAACCACGTCACTTTAATAAAAAATCAAAAAAATGGGCTTTTTTGATGCATATGTCCGATAAATTGTAAAAAAATTTTTCTAAAAAGTAAAAAAAGACAAGAAGAAAACGTCAATAAGTAGGTGTTGATTACCTACTTATTGACGTTTTCTCGTTGTTTTTTAATAAATACTGCGTCAATTCTTCTGAAAATTATGTCAAAAAGGTACTTTTTTTGCTTTTTTTATCGTAAATAATAGATGGTTAGCTATTGATAGCAAAGGAACTACTACTTTTTTTAACAGTCAGTTAAAAAATATTGAGGGTTCTCACAAGAATTTTTCTATATAATAGAAAGAGCAAGGGAAGGAAGGCGGGATGAGATGAAAAAACGGATGGAACAAATTGAAGAAATTTTAAGTTGTGAAGAAAATAGTGCCGGTGTTCGCTTAAAGGAATTGGTTGAGGCTTTAGAATTAGAAGTCACAAATCAAAACTTGTTAAAGGTAACAAGTATCTTACATATGAATCCAAAATTTAAAAAAATTTATGCATACGAAGACAGTCGTGTTATTACGCTGTATCAACTTTTACAAAATAAGCCGTTGGAAGTAACGGAATGAAAAGTGGGAAACACATGAAGAAAACAATGCTCATTCTTCTATTTGGTTTATTGACAGTGGTGGGTCTACCAATGGTGACTGAAGCGGTTGAACCAGTTAACGCAACAGATACAACGATTTTTGGTGCGCAAGCGATGGTGCCTAATAGCACAGAGGATCAAACAGAGAAGTTACAGACGTTGCTGAGTCAGACAGCAAGGGAAGGACGGGCATTATTTTTACCACAGGGAAGTTATGCTCTGTCAAAAGATATTGTGATTTCTTCAAATTATCAATTAATTGGCGATACAACAGGAGCCACTATTTTACATAATGCTACAGGTGCACCGATTCAGCTAACAGACACAACGTACGGGACGAAAACCAATGTACGACTTCAAAATATTGCTTTTGACGGCATCAATGTGACCTTAAAATTGACGAATCAATTAACGCTAGCAAACAATATCTTTTATAATCCATTAAAAGGATTCGTGGTCAATTTAAATGCAGATATTGGCGTTAAAATTTCAGGTAATATTTTCATGCGAGACACGGCACATATGCAATCGGGAGGTGATTTTAACCGAGCGATTTACATTGGTGGTTATTCAACGCCAAGTCGCTTCCAGTATATGTCAGATGTAGACATCGTGGACAATCTATTTGGTTTAAAAGTGACAGAATTAGATGCGATTAAAAGTACCAGTCGTTCAGACTTAGCAGCGACTATTACACGTTTGCAAACAGCCATTGAAGCCGGTGCTATTTCAGTACCTAATGAACAAAATTATCTATCCACCGGGGTTAATTCTTTTAATATGTTGAAGGATGTAACTGTCCAACATAATTTTTTCTATTCACCCTATGATAATGAAAACTTGAATGGTCTAGTGGGAGATCATGCAATTTATTTCCGTGGCGCCCAAAACATCACGGTGGTGGGGAATCATTTACGTGGACTACAAAATGGTCCAGCTGGCGGATTTAAGTTTAAATCAGGTCGTAATATTACGATTATGAATAATTATTTGCGAAATACAGGCCTCATTATGTATGGAACACCAGAGATTGGTTTGGCAGAAACGCAAGCAGAGGGAGCTATTTCAGAATTATCCAACTGGCTAGTGGCTAATAACATTTTTGATTGGAAGTATTGGGACAATCAATATGCAATTGGGATGGAATACAATCGACATACAGGAAATAACAATGTGTTCAATGGCGTATTTATCAACAATCAGTTTGTTAACTACCATAATATTCCGCAAAATCGACGTCGGGAATTGTTAATCGCTAGTGGCGGTGGTTTCCGACCAGAAACGAGTTTTGTGAAAGACAATACTCGAGATGATGGCCTTAAAAACGGCCAATTATTGGTAGAAAATTGGACAGAGGAGGACTATCGCTTAATGCCAGCAACATGGGAATCGTTGGTTTCACCAACACTTTACGAGCAATATAAAAATACGCCAATTCCGGTTAGAAATACTTTAGCAACCCCTGTGGCTACAACGATTGTGCAAGGACAATCAATCGATCCGCAGCAACTGGTTGCTAATACAAATGACGCGGATGAAGCAGTCCCAGCCGCTAAAATCGTCAATCCAGAGGTCTTAAATGAAATCGGCCAACAAAAAGTGACTGTTCAATTAACTTATGAAACAGGTTCATTGGTAACAGTGAACGTACCGGTGACGGTAGAGGCTCCGGCAAAAAAGCTTGATTTGTCCCAGCTACAAACCGTTTATGCTTCGATTGGTGAAGCAAACCAATATACAGTTTACTCTTGGCAGCTATTCACTGCCATTGGGCCTAAAACAATTGTTCCTTCCTATTATCAGCAGGCGACACAATTGTTAGCAGAAGGTCAGGAGAGTCAGGACAAAACCCAAGAGCAAGTGGATCAGTTAACAAGTAATTTGCAATCTGCAATGAAAGTATTAGTCAAAAAAGCCGATATCACGCTAGAGCGTACAGAAGCAGAAAATGAACTTGCAAGCGTTCATAAATTAGACGAATCTGTATATACCAAAGACTCTTGGCAAGCCATGCAAGAAGCCTTAATAGATACAACAACTGGCGAAGGAAGCTATAAGCAGTTACAACAACTGCTTGCTTGGTCAGATGAAGAATTATTAGAGCCAACACTTGGTGGCTTTAAAACGCCTGCAGATGCACAAAAGCGTATTAACCAATTAACACAAACCATAAAAACGGCGTTACTTCTGTTAGTTGAAAAATCAACAGAGACAACTAGTAACACAAGCGAAAGCAGCACTTCAAGCACAACCAGTGAAACCAGTAATACCAGCGAAAGCAGCACCTCAAGCACGACAAGTGAAACCAGTAATACCAGCGAAAGCAGCACTTCAAGCACAACCAGTGAAACCAGTAATACCAGCGAAAGCAGCACCTCAAGCACGACAAGTGAAACCAGTAATACCAGCGAAAGCAGCACGCCAAGCACGACAAGTGAGAGCAGTAGTACGAGTGAAAGCAACACGCCAAGCACAACCAGCGAAACCAGTAGTACCAGCGAAAGTAGTGCTTCAAGTACGACCAGCGCAACCAACAGTACAAGTGAGAGTAGCACCCCAAGAACTGTAAACGAAAACAGTCAAAGCAAAGGCCAGAATTCTGTCATTTACGCGGTAGAGTCTAATCAAGATCCTAATGACGCTCAAAGTAATTCAAAGCCCTCTGCCAAGGCTAGTCAAACAAAGGAATCAGTAGCAGAAAACCAAGCAACTAAACAGATACAGACAAATAAAGAATCGTCAGGAACAGTCAAAAAAGCGGATAATACGACCAAAATTGCCAAGAAAAAATTCCCCAAAACAGGGGAACAATCTTCAGCAGTTGGGAGCTTCCTAGGCCTGAGCTTTTTATCGTTAGCCATAGCAACCTATTGTTTTAAAGTGAAAAGATAACTCTTTAAAAACGGATAAGTAAACATCCTGAAACAAGAAATAGGACTTGTTTCAGGATGTTTTCATATAAAATTAAAAGAACTACAGTTTTTAGTGAAAAAATACACAAAAGTACTTGAATTTCTGTGATATAAGGGTAAAGTAAAGGAGGACAAAAAACAAAGGAAGTGAAATGTTTGTATACACCAGATGAAATTTTAAGTATCAGTATTGAAAATGGTCAGAAAAAAATTCAAAAGCCTTTGGTAGCAAAACTCATTTTAGGATTTATCGGCGGGGCTATGATTTCCCTCGGCTATTTGGCTTATGTGCGTGTTTCCGCCTCTATTCCAGCAGATTTAGCCAGTGTTCAAGCTTTAGTGGGAGCTGCGGTTTTCCCAATTGGTCTAATTGTTATTTTAATGGCTGGTGGTGAGTTAATCACAGGAAATATGATGGCGGTGAGTACGGCTTGGTTTGCTAAAAAGGTCTCTTTCAGAGAATTACTCGTGAACTGGGTCACAATTACATTGGCAAATATGGTTGGCGCCCTATTTGTTGCCTATTTTTTTGGCCATTATTTAGGTTTAACCAGTAGCGGCGCCTATTTAAATCAGGTTCTTTCTCTTGCAGAACATAAAGTTGCAGCAACTTGGCTTCAAGCAATTATTTCAGGTATTGGCTGTAACTGGTTCGTAGGTCTGGCCTTATGGCTTTGTTATGGTGCGAAAGATGCAGCGGGGAAACTATTAGGCATCTGGTTTCCAGTAATGATTTTTGTTGCAATTGGCTTTCAGCATAGTGTGGCGAATGCATTCATCATTCCAGCCGCAATTTTTGAAGGCGGCGTTCAGTGGGGGGATTTTTTCCGTAATTTTATTTTTGTTTATTTAGGTAATATCATTGGTGGTGCCATTTTTGTTTCTGGCTTTTACTATTTAAGCTATCGCAAACATTAAATCCATTTAGCAGATAAAAACCTACACAAAGGCTAAATGCCTTTGTGCAGGTTTTTTCTTTTTAAACAAAAAGGAAAACGGTTGAAAAATTATTGCTAGATTTTTAAAACAATGTTACATTAATGTTACAAAAAGATTTCTGGAGGTAACGAAAAATGAAAAAAATTGCTTTGTTCAGTATGTTAACGTTCAGTGTATTGTCTTTAAGTCTAGCAGGATGTGGAAACAAAAAAACAGCAAGCACAAATGATTCTAAGCCAAAGCAAGAAACAAAGAAAGCCACGCAGAAATCCTCTAGTCAACAAGAAATGAAAAGTAGTCATTCGTCTGTCACGGGTCAAAATTCTAATGTGACAGGGGAAAATCCGTCAGAAAATGCCACGCAGCCTTCTGCAGGAACTGATGGAACGAATGAAGTCCCTCAAAACCAAGCACCTGATACAAACATTACAATTACCAATGTTGTTTTCAATCCTGAAAGAAATGAAATTAATGGTACTACATTACCTAATGCAACCATTACAGCAACGGTAGTCGGTGATGCTTCTGCACAAGCAGGTGTTTTTTATGCGGATGCCAATGGCAATTTTACAGTAATTAGTCCCAGAGCGGGAGCGACTACTCAATTAATCGCAACCGTTGATCAACGGAATAGTGCACCTGTCCAAATTGACATTCCAAGTTCAGGACAAGAAGCAGCGCTTTCTTTTAGCAATATTACGATTGATCCGAAACAAGGAACAATTTCTGGTAAAACAGCACCGAATGCAACTATTTTAGTGTCACGTGCAGATGATGCGCGGGTGATTTTAGCAAGTTTTACTGCGGATGCCCAAGGGAATTTCACAGCCAGTAATTTAGTTCCCGGCACAAAAAATCGCTTAGATGTTACGTTAAATGGAGAAATAGGGACACCTTACTTGTTTGATTTACCAAATTAAAATAGAAGAGAAGTGATCAAAGCCACCAACGCTAGTTAGCGTTGGTGGCTTTGATGTTTTAAGCTTCTTCTTTTTTATGATTGCGGATATGTAAATAGATGGTATTTTTTGAAATACCTAATCGATCGGCAATCTTTATGACAGAATCTTTGAGATTAAAAATTCCTTGATCATATAAACGAATAACAATTTCTTTATTTTGATTCAAATGTGATACATTTGGATCGCTTTCTACTGCTTGTTTTACTTTTGTCAGTGAAGTAGTGATTAATTCGTCAATATTGTCAGAAAAATGTTCAGAATTTTTAAGCTCTTGGGACATATCATTTTGTTGTCCTGAAGGTAATAAGTCTTGCAAGTAATCAATTAATGGCATTTCTAAATGCATATTGATACAGATCAATCCAATAATACGATCATTTTCACCGATAACTGGAATGGTGGAAGATTTTAAAATAACCCCTTTTTGATTTTTATTGTAGTAGGGTTTCACAGCGTAATCATGTTCCGACTCTACTTGACTTAACATTTTTAACGCCATATCAGTAATGGGGGCACCTTCCTTGCGGTTACTGAAATGGCCATTGATGACTTTGATAGCTGAACTTTCCAAATTTTCTAAACTATGAAGAATGACTTCATGGGTACTACCAAAGAAGTTCCCTAATCCATCAAGCATTAAGGCATGTGAATGTAAGATTTGTTTATCTACTTCACTTAAACGTAAATATGACTCCAAGTGATATCCTCCCCTACACTGAAATTAATTTTAGTGTAATACTTTTTTAATGGAAAAGCAATAAGATTCTTTACGTTAAAAAAATACATTGACTAAACTTTTGTTTAGTCGTATACTCTGAATGTGGAATGAAATTTTTGTTACTCATTGTACTTTAGTTCATCGGAATGTTCGCTCATTCTTTCACTTGTTGAGCAATAAAAATTTTATTCAGGAGTACCATCCGTTATAAAAAAATATAGTTGGAGGCAAAGAAATGAAAACGTTATCAGGAATCTTGATGTTAGTCTTAGTTTTATGTGGCATGTCCCTATTCTCTTTTAAAGCACCGCGAGGGAAAAAATCTTTAAGTGCTTTGTCTGGTGCAGCTTGTGCCACCTTTCTACCAGAGGCATTTTTGCGGTATGCAGTAGGCGGCGTTTTTCATTTAGATTATGTGTCGCAAATTGGTGAAACTATGGGTAGTCTAGGTGGTTTAGCAGCTGGAGCTCTTGTGCCGCTGGCTTTCGGGATTAGTCCAGTTTTTTCAATTATTTTAGGTCTGTCATTGATTAAAGTCAGCTTGTTACCAGCTTTTATTACCGCGTATCTTTTATCTTTTGTTGTTGAGCAGATGCAAAAACGTATTCCAGAAGGGATTGACTTATTAGTCGTTATTTTAGTCATTCCAGTCGCTGCTTCGTTAGTTGCTGGTTTTATTCAACCCGTTGTATTAGGTGTCCTAGAAGTTATTGGGGGCACGATTTTAAGTGCAGTAGATGGCAATCCATATGTGATGGGCGCAATTTTAGGTGCTATTATCCCGATTGTTGGTATGACACCGTTAAGTTCAATGGTTTTAACTGCCTTGATTGGTTTGACTGGTGTACCAATGGCTGTCGGTGCGTTGACTTGTTACGGCAGTTCCATTGTCAATGCGGCGCTATTTAAAAAGTTAAAACTAGGCACAGCTTCAACTCCGTTAGCTGTGGCAATTGAGCCATTAACACAAGTCGATATCATCAGCTCCAATCCAATACCTATTTACGCAACGAATTTATTTTCAGGAATGGTTAGTGGTATTGTAGTGACTTTCTTTGGCTTAAAAGTACCTGTGACAGGAATGGCAACACCGTGGGCTGGTTTACTTGTGACATTAGGTAACAATGCCATTCAAACGACTTTACTAGCAGTAGCGATTATCACAGTGGTCAGTCTGATGTTTGGATTTTTAGGTGCGCTGGTCTTTAAACGTTACAGAATTGAAGCGGTGGATAATACACCAGAATTTGAAGGAACGACGGAAGTAACCAGTGAAAAAGAAAAAGAAGCAGTAAAAACCAAAGGAGGAGTTACGTATGAACACAGCTATGGCCATCAATAAACCTAAAAAAGTGAACAAAGTAATGAACTACAAAAGTTGTTTTGACATTATCGGTCCTATTATGATTGGTCCTTCTAGTTCGCATACAGCTGGGGCCTTAGCAATTGGCTTAGCGGCAAGAAAGTTATTCGGCGGAACGCCAGAAAAAATTGTGATTAAATACTATGAATCTTTTGCAGACACGCATAAAGGACATGGGACTGATTTTGCAATTATTGGCGGAATTCTTGGACTAGCAGCAGATGATGCCAACGTAACACAATCCATTGAACTTGCGGAAGAACAAGGAATTGAGATTCAATTTTTAGAAATGAGTGAAGAAAGTCCAGTGAAGCATGCTAATACAGCATGTGTGACACTCAGTGATGCAACGCACGAAATCCATTTAACAGGAATTTCTGTAGGTGGCGGCACTATCGAGGTGAAATACATTGAATTAGACGGTTTCAATGTCCAACTACATGGTCCTTTACCTATTTTGTTAGTCATTAATCAAGAAGAGCAGGCGATGCAAGCTTTTAAAGATACGTTACAAAAAAATAATATTCAAGTGAATGCGGTGTCTCGTTATGTGGAAGGGGATCAAATTTTATTCATCTTTGACTTAGATTCGGCACCAATTTCCTCGGTGAAAGAACAACTGTTTTCACTAGATGACACATCGAAAATAATCTTATTATGATAGGAGTTTGACATATGTACCTTTCGATTGAAGAATTTATCGATAAAGCTGAAAAAACAGGAAAAAAAATCTCTGATTTGATGATTGAGCAAGAAATGGAGCGTAGCCAAAAAAGCTATGAAGAAATTTGGACACAGATGGGTCAAAATTTGGATGTTATGGATGCTGCTGTCAAACGCTCGCAAGAAGGAGCAGGCGTTTTTTCTCCTACTGGGTTAACGGGCGGTGATGCGGCACGTTTAAAAAAATACCGCGCAGCTGGCAAAACGTTATCAGGTGATTTAATGATGTCTGCAGTTCAAGCCGCACTAGGTACTAATGAAGTCAATGCAGCAATGGGCGTTGTTTGCGCAACGCCAACCGCTGGTGCAAGTGGCACCTTACCAGGGGTTTTAACAGCGATTAAAAATACCTTGAATTTAACGCGTGATCAACAAATTCGTTTCTTATTTACCAGTTCTTTATTTGGAATGGTCACAGCCAACAATGCGATGATTGCTGGTGCTGTTGGTGGATGTCAAGCCGAAGTAGGCAGTGCTTCAGCGATGGCCGCCGCTGCAGCTGTTGAAGCGGCTGGCGGAACACCACGCCAATCTTCTGAAGCTTTTGCTATGGCTTTAGGGAATTTATTAGGTTTAGTTTGTGACCCAGTGGCTGGGTTAGTCGAAATTCCTTGTGTCAAACGAAATACAGTAGGTGCAGGCAATGCGTTAATCGCTGCAGATATGGCTTTAGCTGGAATTGTAAATAAAATACCAGCAGATGAAGTGGTGGAAGCCATGAATAAAGTCGGCCGTCAATTACCACGAGAATTGAGAGAAACGGGTTTAGGTGGCTTAGCTGGCACAGCGACTGGCCAACGAATGAAGAATGAAATTTTTGAAAAAGTAAAATTCACCATTGTTTAAAATTTAATCATGAAGAGGGAAATAAGATGCTGGATATGAAAAAAATTCGCCAAAATGTAGAAGTGGTACAGAAAAAGTTAAAAACACGTGGTGTGGACGAGGAAGTTTTATTACGCTTTTTGGCTTTAGATGAAGAACGGAGAGCGTTACTTGTTAAAGTTGAAGAATTGAAAAAACACCGTAATCAGGTATCAGGAGAAATTGCACAATTAAAGCGTGCACAAAAAGATGCTTCACAACAGTTGCTAAATATGCAAGAAGTTAGCGAGCAAATTAAAGTTTTAGACCAAGAAGTTGTTCATTTGCAAGAACAATGCACAGCAATTGCAGAACGTCTGCCTAACTTACCTCATGAGAGTGTGCCTGTTGGCGCAGACGAAGCCGCCAACGTAGAAGTTCGGCGGTGGAGTACGCCGAAAACTTTTTCATTTGAACCGAAACCACATTGGGAAATCGGTGAAGCCTTAGGAATTTTAGATTTTGAAAGAGGCGCGAAAGTATCTGGTAGCCGTTTTCTTTATTACAAAGGCTTAGGGGCTCGTTTAGAACGAGCGGTCTATAATTTTATGTTAGATCAACATGTTAATGAACATGGTTATACCGAGGTGATTCCTCCTTATTTGGTCAATAGTAAAGCAATGTTTGGCACTGGTCAGTTTCCTAAGTTCAAAGAAGATGTCTTCCTAGTTGCAGAAAGTGATTTGACGCTGATCCCCACAGCGGAAGTCCCGTTAACTAACTACTATAATAATGAAATTTTAGATGCGCAAGAGTTACCGATTTATTTTACTGCTTTAAGTCCTTCTTTTCGCTCGGAAGCGGGTAGTGCAGGTCGTGATACCCGAGGATTAATTCGTTTACACCAGTTCCATAAAGTAGAAATGGTTAAATTTAGTGATGCAGAACACTCCTATGAAGAATTAGAAAAAATGACCAACAATGCTGGAGACATTTTAGAAAAATTGGGCCTCCCTTATCGAGTGATTACTCTTTCGACAGGTGACATGGGCTTCTCGGCAGCGAAAACCTATGATTTAGAAGTTTGGATTCCGGCACAGAAAACGTATCGAGAAATTAGTTCTTGTTCAAACTGTGAAGACTTCCAAGCACGTCGGGCGTTGATTCGTTATCGTGATAAAACAGGTCATGTTCAATATGCCCATACTCTTAATGGGTCAGGACTTGCTGTTGGTCGAACAGTGGCTGCCATTTTGGAAAATTATCAAAATGAAGATGGCACCGTAACGATTCCAGAAGTTCTACGTCCTTATATGGGCGGTTTAACGAAAATAGATTAAAAAAGAAGGTTGATGTCACAACATCAACCTTCTTTTTTAATTCGTTAAATCCGTTAACCAATGCCCAATTTCTTGAAAAACTGTAGCTTTTTCCGTTTCTAATAAAATTTCATGACGCAATGTGGGAAATAGTCGTAACGTCACATGCTGAAAACCTGCATGCTTTAATTGCTTTTGAATTTTCGCTGGCCCCTTGCTGAAATCACCAACTGGGTCTTCAGCGCCACTAATGATTAAAATAGGCAATTCTTTTGGGATCGCTTGGTACCAATTCCTTTGATTGGCTCGTTTAACAAGCGAAAAAAGGGTAGCAAAACCATTATTGGTAAATACGAAGCCCATTAATGGGTCATTTTCATAGTCAGCGACATTGGCTTGATTTTTAGAAAGCCAATTAAAGGAACTTGCTTCAGGAAATTTTTTGCTAAAAGAACCAAATGCCAGCTTATCAATGAACGGAGCTGGTTTTTTCGGCTGTTTCTCGGCCATTTTTTTAATAAAAGGCAATGCTGCGGTTAAAGGTAACGGACTTGTTCCAGTGCCCATGAAAATGACTCCTTGCATAGTCACAGGATAGTCTTGCAGATAGTTGCGCAAGGCGAAAGACCCCATGCTGTGACCCATCATAAAATAGGGCAATTGTGGATAGTGATTCATAGCCCATTGTTTCACTTGATGAATATCTGTAACGACATTTTCAGGCCCTTGTTCTCCAAAAAAACCATAGATCGGTGCGCTTGGTTGTACAGATTCGCCATGACCTAGATGATCATGCCCAATTACGGCAAACCCTAATTGATTTAAAAAACGAGCAAATTCATCATAACGTTGGATATGCTCTGCCATGCCGTGAATCAATTGAACTACGGCTTTGGGTGAAGGGCAGGGCCAATGACGTACATTGAGCTGAGTTTGTTGATCGTTTGAAGTGAGTATGAATTGTTCAGTCATAAGAAACCCTTTCTTTGCTTTTTGATTATTATACAAAAAAAAGACGGTGTTCAAAAGAAAAACTCATGAGAAAACGCCTCAGCTTTCACTGAGACGCCTTTTTTTATTTATCTTTAATAAAAATAGCAATGATGTCAAAAAATAGTCGATTTTACTAAGTGATGAATTATGGGTGGTACAAATACTGCTGGAAATAGTTGTTAACTTCAAGGGCATCTTCTTTATTTTTTGAAAGAATTAAGATGGTATCATCCCCAGCGATGCAGCCCAAGATATGAGGGTTGTGGATACGTATGCGATCAATTAAAACCCCAATGGCTTGCCCGTTGCCAGGTAAGACGGTTAAAAGATTTGTGAACTCTATTTGTGTTAAAGAAACACCAGTTTCAATAATAATGTCAACAAGACGTTCTTCATCTGTTTTATATTTTGGACGAAGGGCAGAATTATTCAAGATACGATAATAGGCTTCTCCTTGACCATTGTCTACTTTGTTTAAATTCAGCTCACGAATGTCACGAGAAATAGTTGCTTGTGTGGTGTGAATATTTTCTTTTTCCAATAATGCTAGTAATTCACTTTGTGTATGGATTTCATTTTCTGTGACCAATCGCTTAATCATCGTTTGGCGTTTTAATCGGTTCATTACTTTCCTCCAGTTCAGTTAATCATGCAAAAAAACATCATTGCTGTTATTTAAAACGGTGCCAGTAATTCCCTAAAATCACTGTACAACGTTTTACTAAATTGTGCAAGTCTCACTTTTTTGAATGCGAAATATCCGACAAAATCAATGAGAACCTTTTAGCTAAACGACCCTTTTTCTATTCTAATTAGAGAGATTCTGCTAGTATTGCTTTGTAAATGTCTGGAGGAAGGGTGTTATTTGTGAATAAGCAAACACGCCAAAGTTTGATTAAAAAAATCATTCAAACAACTGTAATTCATAGTCAAAATGAGTTGTTAAGAGAATTAAAAAAGCGCGAGATAAATGTCGCACAAGCAACGATTTCACGGGATTTATGGGAATTAAAAGTCGTCAAAGCATTGGATGAGTCTGGCGAGATGCGGTTAACGATTTTTGAACAATTCACTTCTTTAGAAGAACGAAAAAAAGAACAGTTGATACAAGCAATTCGTGAGGTAGTGACCAAAGTTGAACGTGTCGCCTTTTTACTAGTGGTTCATACATTACCAGACAACGCAACATTGTTTTCAGCTGTACTTGATGAAGTGTCTTTGTGTGAAAAGAAATGTTCTGTCGCTGGCTTCGACACTGTTATTATTGTTTCATCATCCGAGGAAAAAGCACAAGAACTAGAGCAGTATTTTCAACAATTTATTCAGCCAACACCTTTGTCAAAAAGTAACGCATAAAAGGAAGGGAGCCAGAAGTCGTTTTGACTTCTGGCTCCCTTCCTTTTACCTCTATAAGATTATAACTTTATTATGTGTATGGAGAAATAATTTTTTTTGAAT
This sequence comes from Enterococcus sp. DIV2453a, assembly GCF_050533535.1. NCBI lineage: Bacteria > Bacillati > Bacillota > Bacilli > Lactobacillales > Enterococcaceae > Enterococcus > Enterococcus sp. DIV2453a. Next base: position 106,515 of record NZ_CP172899.1, read on the forward strand.
AAATGCATTTTTTTTTATTTAATTATGCATTATTTTTTTAGAATATCTATGAAAGCGCATTCTTTTAGGTTGAAAATATGCATAAGAAAGAATACCGTTGTATATTTGGTATTTTGTTTGGCAAATGGCTCACGTCCTAGGTTAATCAGGTCTGTTATTCTGTGTTTGTAATTAAGTTGAGGAGGTTATTTCACATGAGTCATCCAATTAATGTATTTTCTGAAATCGGGAAATTGAAAACAGTGATGTTACATCGTCCAGGTAAGGAATTAGAAAATTTAATGCCAGATTATCTGGAGAGATTGTTGTTTGATGATATTCCGTTTTTAGAAAAAGCACAAGCAGAACATGATGCATTTGCAGAGTTGTTACGATCAAAAGATATCGAAGTGGTCTATTTAGAGGACTTAGCTGCTGAAGCGTTGATTAATGAAGAGGTCCGCCGACAATTTATTGACCAATTCTTAGAAGAAGCCAATATTCGCAGTGAATCAGCAAAAGAAAAAGTTAGAGAGTTAATGTTAGAAATTGACGACAACGAAGAACTGATTCAAAAAGCGATTGCTGGCATTCAAAAACAAGAATTACCTAAATATGAGCAAGAATTTTTAACAGATATGGTTGAAGCGGATTATCCATTCATTATTGATCCAATGCCTAACTTATACTTCACGCGTGATAACTTTGCGACAATGGGGCACGGGATTTCTTTAAATCATATGTATTCAGTAACTCGACAACGGGAAACCATTTTTGGGCAATACATTTTTGATTATCATCCTCGTTTTGCTGGAAAAGAGGTTCCTAGAGTCTATGATCGTTCAGAATCAACCAGAATTGAAGGTGGCGATGAATTAATTCTTTCAAAAGAAGTGGTGGCCATTGGGATTTCTCAAAGAACGGATGCCGCGTCAATTGAAAAAATTGCGAGAAATATTTTTGAACAAAAATTAGGATTCAAAAATATCTTGGCTTTTGATATCGGTGAACATCGTAAATTCATGCATTTAGATACCGTTTTTACCATGATTGACTATGATAAATTTACGATTCATCCAGAAATCGAAGGTGGTTTGGTTGTTTACTCGATCACTGAAAAAGCAGATGGAGACATCCAAATTACAAAAGAAAAAGATACATTAGATAACATTTTATGCAAATACTTGCATTTAGACAATGTTCAATTAATCCGTTGCGGTGCTGGAAATTTAACCGCAGCAGCCCGTGAACAATGGAACGACGGTTCAAATACATTAGCAATTGCCCCTGGGGAAGTTGTTGTTTATGATCGGAATACGATTACGAATAAAGCGCTAGAAGAAGCAGGCGTGAAATTGAATTACATTCCAGGAAGTGAACTAGTACGTGGCCGTGGTGGCCCTCGTTGTATGAGTATGCCACTTTACCGTGAAGATCTTTAAAAAACACCCAAAAATAGGAGGAATCATCATGAATTCAGTATTTCAAGGACGTAGTTTATTAGCAGAAAAAGATTTTACAAGAGCAGAATTAGAGTATTTGGTAGACTTCAGTATTCACTTAAAAGAATTGAAGAAAAAAGGGATTCCACATCACTATTTAGAAGGAAAAAATATCGCTCTTTTATTTGAAAAAACTTCGACACGGACACGCTCTGCGTTTACGACAGCAGCGATTGATTTAGGGGCACATCCTGAGTATTTAGGCGCCAACGATATTCAATTAGGTAAAAAAGAATCTGTTGAAGATACAGCGATTGTTTTAGGTAGTATGTTTGACGGGATTGAGTTCCGTGGGTTTAGTCAAGAAGTAGTGGAAGATTTAGCGAAATATTCTGGTGTTCCTGTTTGGAATGGTTTAACGGATCAATGGCATCCAACACAAATGATTGCGGACTTTATGACAGTGAAAGAAAACTTTGGTCGTTTAGAAGGAATCACTTTAGTATATGTCGGCGATGGCCGTAACAACATGGCAAACAGCTTGTTAGTGACAGGTGCTATTTTAGGCGTAAATGTTCGCATTTGTGCACCAAAAGAATTGTTCCCTTCTGATGAAGTCGTTAATTATGCAAAAGAATTTGCGAAAGAATCTGGTGCAGAATTAATGATTACAGACGACGTTGCTAAAGGTGTTAAAGGAGCCAACGTGTTATATACAGACGTTTGGGTGTCCATGGGTGAAGAAGATAAATTTGAAGAACGTGTCAATCTGTTGAAACCTTATCAAATTAATATGGCTATGTTAGAAAAAACCGAAAACATGGATGGCGATTTAATTGTATTACACTGTTTGCCAGCCTTTCATGATACGAAAACACAATACGGTGAAATGGTTGCTGAAAAATTTGGCATTACTGAAATGGAAATTACGGATGAAGTCTTCCGCAGTAAATATGGTCGTCAATTTGAAGAAGCAGAAAACAGAATGCATTCTATTAAAGCGATCATGGCAGCTACTTTAGGCAACTTATTCATTCCTCGTGTGTAGGAAGCAACTGAAAAAACATTGAAAAAAGAATAGTCGTTTCGCCCTTTAAGAGATTCTTTTGAAGGGCGGCCTATTCTTTATTATGATAGGAAAGAAGGATTTGTAATGGGGAAAAAAATGGTCGTTGCACTAGGCGGAAATGCCATCCTTTCAAATGATGCTAGCGCACATGCACAACAGCAAGCATTAGTTCAAACATCTGCCTATTTAGTTCATTTAATTAAACAAGGGCATCGGTTGATTGTTTCACATGGCAATGGTCCACAAGTCGGAAATCTATTATTGCAACAACAAGCAGCTGATTCTGAAAAAAATCCAGCGATGCCGCTAGATACGTGTGTTGCTATGACACAAGGAAGTATCGGCTACTGGTTGTCCAATGCGCTTAATCAAGAATTAAACAAAGCAGGAATCAAGAAACAAGTGGCTACTGTTTTAACACAGGTGGTCGTAGATCCAGCAGATGAGGCATTCAAAAATCCAACAAAACCGATTGGTCCATTTTTAACAGAAGCTGAAGCCAAAGAAGCAATGCAAGCAGGTGCTATTTTTAAAGAAGATGCAGGACGTGGCTGGCGCAAAGTCGTTCCAAGTCCTAAGCCAATTGACATCCACGAGGCTGAGACTATTAATACCTTAATAAAAAATGATATAATTACCATTTCATGTGGTGGTGGTGGCATCCCTGTCGTAGGACAAGAATTAAAAGGTGTCGAAGCAGTAATCGATAAAGATTTTGCTTCTGAAAAACTGGCAGAATTAGTGGATGCGGATGCACTAGTTATTTTAACTGGCGTGGATTATGTGTGTATTAATTATGGCAAACCAGATGAAAAACAATTAACCAATGTCACTGTAGCAGAGTTGGAAGAATACAAACAAGCGGGTCATTTTGCACCAGGTAGTATGTTACCGAAAATTGAAGCCGCCATTCAGTTTGTAGAAAGCCAACCCAATAAACAAGCAATTATCACTTCTTTGGAAAACTTAGGAAGTATGAGCGGCGATGAAATCGTAGGAACGGTTGTGACAAAATAAAGTATAGTATTTAGGAGAATTAAGATGATGATAGAGAAAATAATCACTAAAAATAATCAAGATTTTCAATACTTTTCTGAATCAGAACTAACAGAATTGCGCAACGAGAGTTTCGTTCGCTCCTATAAAAAAGGCCAAGTCCTTTTTTATCCAGGTGATCCGAGAAATCATTTGATTTTATTGGTTTCGGGTGTCATTAAAATTGAAAAAAATGATCGCAGTGGTAATTTTTCCTATCTGCATTTTATGAAAAAGCAGGCTCTTTTTCCGAGAATCGGACTGTTTCAAGATGAGGTTCATTACGACTCCGCGATTGCCTATACGGATATTGAGGTTGTGTTTGTGCCAGTTAAACTGTTTGAGCGTTTTCTCCAAAATAATCCCCAGCAATTGATTCATTGGATTCAAGAACAATCGGTCCTTTTAAAAGAAAGTATGATCAAAATCCAAAAAGGAACAACCAATGATGCATGTGAACGGATTGTGACATCACTGGCGATGTTATTAAATGATTTAGGAGAACGAATTGACAACAGGGAACGCGTTGCAATTGCTTGTCCAATTACCATTAATGACATTGCACGAATGAGTGGAACCACGCGGGAAACAGCAAGCAGTGTTATGAAAAAATTAGTCCAAATGAACCGTATTAGCTACAGTCATAAATTCTTAACTTTTCTAGATACGCCATTCTTTATTGATCGATTGAGTAATTAATCATAGAGAAGGGAGATACAGGAAAGTAGGTTCCTGTATAAAAGGATATGGCAGAAAAAAAGAAGAAAAACAAAAAACAGCTTTCGTCTTTTAGTATTTTATTTATTATTTTAATTGTTTTAGGTATCGTAACGGTCTTGCTAAATGGCCAGCCATTTACCCCAAGAGAAATTGATGGCAAAATGGTTGATCACGTGGTAGGGGCCAAATTATCGGATATTATCATGGCTCCATTCAATGGGTTTAAAGATGCCATTGAAATTAATATTTTTATTTTAGTACTTGGTGGCTTTTTAAATATTGTGACACAAACTGGGGCTCTTGAAGCAGGGATTCAATCAGTCGTTAAAAAGTTAAAAGGGAACGAATTGAAAATCATTCCGATTTTAATGATTTTATTTTCTATTGGTGGGTCGACTTATGGAATGGCAGAAGAAACAATTCCTTTTTATGGTTTATTGAGTGCCACCATGGTCGCCGCTGGTTTTGATACGTTTGTCGCAGTAGGCACTGTGCTATTGGGTGCAGGATCAGGTGTTATCGGTTCAACGGTTAACCCTTTCTCCACAGGGGTAGCGATGGATGCGTTACGAGGTATTGGCATTCAGCCGAATACAGGAATTATTTTAATTGTCGGTGCTATTTTGTGGGCGGCCTCTACCAGCTATTCTATTTTCATTGTGATGCGTTATGCGAAAAAAGTGAAGGCTGACAAAGGTTCAACAATTTTATCTTTACAAGAACAAGAGGATATGGAAAAAACGTATGGACAAGCAGCGTCGAAAGAAATGCCATTTACGAATCGTCATAAAAAAATCTTAATGGTATTCGCTTTCTGTTTTGTCATTATGATTGTTTCCTTAATTCCATGGAACGACTTTGGAGTGACGATTTTCAAAGGCTGGACGTCTGTTTTAACAGGCAACAGTTTCGGTGACTGGTACTTTGGCGACTTAGCGATGTGGTTCTTCCTTTTAGGGATCATTGCTGCCTTGATTGGTCGCTTTACTGAAAAAGAAACCATTGAAGCATTTATCGACGGTGCCAAAGATATGTTATCCGTTGTTTTAATTATCGTAGTTGCTCGCGGGGCATCTGTTTTGATGTCTAAAACGTATTTAGATTCATTTATCCTTGATAAAGCGGCAGGCTTATTACAAGGACTCTCCCCAGTCTTATTTGTCATCGGTGCCTTTGTTTTATACTTAGGTTTATCTTTCCTAATTCCTTCAACTTCTGGTTTAGCGTACGTTTCTATTCCTGTAATGGGTGCGTTAGCTAAAAACATTGGTTTAAGTCCAGAAGTGATGGTTATGATTTTTGCTTCAGGTTGTGGCTTGATTAATTTGATCACGCCAACATCTGGTGTCGTAATGGGTGGTTTGGAAATTTCCAAAGTTCAATATGCCACTTGGACAAAATTCATGGCCAAACCAATGATTGTCTTAGGCTTAATTAACCTAATTATCTTAATTGGCGCGATGTTACTCTTTAGCTAATCAAAAATTTTTTATGTTAGGGCTTCGGCTTTCGGAAAAAAGAAGAAGCAATGAAACAACAGCGACTACCTAAAAGTAGTCGCTGTTGTTTCATTTTGATAGTTGTTGAATTAACAATCTTGCGACAGCGCGGACAGAAAAAGGATTTTGCCCAGTGATTATACGGCCATCTTGATACGCAAATTCTTTATAGGGACGCTTTTTCGCAAAAGTAGCACCATGTTCTTTGGCAATTGTTTCGTTTAAGAAAGGAACAACTGCTTTTTTCATGGCTAAAATTTCTTCTGCAGTAGTGAAGCCAGTAATGGTTTTATCTGCAATCAAATAATTTCCTGACGCATCTTTGACATTTAAAAGACCAGCAATTCCGTGACAAACAGAAGTTAGGTACTTGCCCTGTTCGTAAAGGCTACGAGTGATTGCTTGCAACTGAGGATTATCAGGAAAGTCCCACATAACGCCATGGCCTCCTGTAAAGTAAATCGCTGCGTATTCATCTGGCTCAATTTCTTCAAGAGAGAGGGAATGCGCTAGCGCTCGTTCTTGAAAATCGGCACTTTCATAAACCGCCATAATGGATGAATCTACATATTTCATACTCCGGGGATCCAAAGGGACATAGCCTCCTTGGGGACTAATATAGTCAACTGAAAATCCTGCTTTGGTTACTTCTTCCACGAACTCCGTGGCTTCACCTAGCCAGAGGCCCGTTGGTTCTTCGGTGCCGTGATAACGGGAGACGTTTGTGAGGACCACGAGAATTTTTTTCATGCTTGCTTCCTCCCTGGCATAATCGACGTAATGTGGGTCAATAGTTGTTGGAGTTGCTCAATTTTGGTGGTATCGTGAGAAAGTGAGTAATAATTTTTAGTTCCTTCACTGCGACAATCAATTAATTTGGCTTGTTTCAAAATTTTTAAGTGGTGAGAAACAGCGGGGCGTGAGAGTTGTGTCGCCTCTGTTAACTCAGTGACACGACGGCCAACACAGGCCTGGTCTTCTAGCAGTGCAATAATAATTGCTTGGCGTTTTTCATCACCCAATGCGATTAAAAAATCACTAAGCGCAGTAAATTCTGTTTGAATTCCTTCTAATTCTTTCATAATCTTTCGCCTCTTTGGTTCGTATTTTTAAACGATTAAACCATTTTTCGTGTTTTTTGTCAATAAAATACGCTGAGGGCTGAAACTTGACGTGGATCCCATTTTTCGTTAAGATACTAATTGATTAAAGGTTTAAACTTTTAAACCGATAAAAAGGATAGTAAAGAGAGGAAAGATTCAATGATGAAAGCCGCTTTAATTCATAAATACGGACAAAAAGAATTAGCAATCGAGGAGGTGCCCTTACCCACCATTCATGACAACGATGTTTTGGTCAAAATTATCGCTGCCAGTATCAACCCGATTGATTTAAAAACAAAAGATGGCAAAGTAAAGATGCTTTTAAATTATCAAATGCCACTGATTTTAGGCAGTGATTTTGCTGGGATTGTTGTCTCTGTTGGAAAAAAAGTTCAAAATTTTAGGCTGGGCGATGCAGTTTACGGGCGAGTACCCAAAAATCGCGTGGGAACTTTTGCTGAATATATTGCAGTGGATCAAGCGGATGTAGCTATGAAGCCGAAAAATTTAATGTTTGAAGAAGCTGCGGCCATTCCGTTAGTCGGTTTGACAAGTTATCAAGCGCTACATGATATTATGAATGTGCAGCCAGGCCAGAAAGTCCTGATTCAAGCAGGTTCAGGAGGGATTGGAACCATTGCGATTCAATTAGCAAAACTAGCAGGCGCTTACGTTGCCACCACAACGAGTAGTAGAAATAAAGAATGGGTTCAAGCGTTGGGAGCAGATGAAGTGATTGACTATCGGACACAAAATTTTGAAGAAGTTTTATCCGACTACGATTATGTGTTTGATACAATGGGGGGGACAATCTTAGAAAAAGCTTTCTCAGTGGTTAAACCTCAGGGAAAAGTCGTTACATTGTCAGGCATTCCCAACGAACGTTTTGCTAAAGAGTATGGCTTGCCGCTTTGGAAACAATGGGCTTTTAAAATAGCTACTCGCAAGATTCATCGCTTGGAGCAAGCCACAGATGTTAGTTATCATTTTTTGTTTATGCGTCCCGATGGCGAGCAATTAGCTTTACTCACTGAGTTCATTGAACAGGGAAAATTACAGCCGATAATTGACCGAGTCGTTCCTTTTAGCCAAATTCAAGAAGCGGTGGATTATTCACTGACAGGACGAGCACAAGGGAAAATTGTTGTGAAAATCGCCGATGTTGATCACGACTAAGTAAAGGAGACATGCAAGAAAAATAGGCCTGTTTTTCTTGCATGTCTCAAAATTTACATTTAAACGCCGTCTAACAAAAGTGATTTTAGGCGGGAAAAGATTTTTATAGAAAATCCTCATTTTTCCAGTTTCTATTTTGCAAATTCGTTATTTTTTGTTATTCTATTGATGGTTGTGTATGCGCTTTCTTTTTAGGTGGATACACCAAAATGAACGGAGTGCAGAAAGGAATGGTGTTCAAAGTGGGGAACAATTTATCGACAAGAAGAGGAGAAAACAGAGAAACAATTGTCAGTTGGCTAGGTCTTTCGTTATTGGTTGGCTTGGCGTTTATCTTATTTAGTCTGTTTCATCAACCAATGGTCAGCCAAGCCAATGAACCGGACCAAGAGAAACATTTTATGGTTTACTATCGGGCTTGGCGTGACAAAACGATGCAAGGAGTTAATACAACATTGCCAGATGAAAATTGGCTAACGATGCACGATATTCCTTATGGTATTGACATTGTGAATGTCTTTAGTTATGTGCCAAAAGGACAAGAAGCACTTGCACAGCCATTTTATGATACGTTAAAAAATGAGTATGCGCCAGCATTACATGCACGAGGTGTTCGTTTAGTTCGTGGGATTGATTACAGCGAGCTATTAAAAGTTCCTTACGCAGGAACAACGCCTACAGAAGCAGAATTTGATGCTTATGCGAAAGAGCTGTTAACCAAATTTGTCGATGATTTAGGAATTGATGGGTTAGATATTGACATGGAAACTCGTCCAAGTGAAAAAGATATTGTGCTATCTAATGGTGTCATTCGTGCATTATCAAAATACATTGGACCAAAGTCGGGAACGGATCGTCCATTTTTGTATGATACCAATGCAGAATATTTACCACCTTTACAAGATGTCAGTGACTGTTTCGATTTTCTCGCGTATCAACAGTATGGTAGCGATGACCAACGCACGCAACGAGCATTAAATAATTTAAGTCCGGTTCTCAATGGGGAACGATTTGTTCCAGGATTAACTTTCCCAGAAGAGCAAGATCGCAACCGCTGGTATGACACAAAAGAGCCGTATATGGAAAGTAACATGTATAAAGTAGCTCGTTATTCTTATGAAAATAATTTAGGGGGCATGTTCCTCTATGCCTTAGATCGCGATGGTCGCACCTATAATGAAGACGATTTAAATCAGATAAAACCTTCTAATTTACTTTGGACAAAAACGGCCATTGCAGAGAGTAAAGGCGTTTCTCTTGCAGAGATGCAAGCGGCTGCGCAGCACTATTTAAAACGAATTAGCTACGCCAACACAGACCTTGAAGCACAAAATAAAGCCGCAGAAGCAGTGACACAAGCAACGACGCTTTATGATGTGAATAAAGCTATTTTAGGTGGCGATTATGGCCAAGGGATTTCAAACACCTATGATGCTGAATTAGAAAAAGGCCTGTTAGCCATTGACTTAACCACTTTATATCGTGTGTTGGATCAAGCAGTTACAGCCATTGAAAAGTCAGAAAGCTATACACCAGAAACGATTCAAGCACTACAAACAACAAAAGAGACAGTCGCAACAGAACTTGCGGGAAAAACGTATACAGCCGCGCAAGTGACTACTTGGCAAACGGAGGTCCAAACAGCTTTGGATAATTTAAAAGAGAAACAAACACAACCTTTAAAAAGTGTCTTTTCCATTGATGCGGGAAGAAAATATTTTTCCGTGGAGCAACTGGAAGAATTAGTGGCCAAAGCCAGTCAAAATGGGTACACAGATGTCCAATTAATTTTAGGAAATGATGGCTTACGGTTTATTTTGGATGATATGTCGGTCAATGTGAATGGTAAAAAATACAACCACAACCGGGTTTCAAAAGCAATCCAACGAGGCAACAACGCGTATTACAATGATCCTAATGGCAACGCGTTAACACAAAAAGAAATGGATCGGTTGTTGGCTTTTGCGAAAGAGCGCAACATCAACATCATTCCCGTGATTAACAGTCCAGGACATATGGATGCCTTGTTAGTGGCCATGGAAAAACTAGCGATTAAAAATCCCGCTTTTGATGGCTCAAAACGAACAGTAGATTTAGGGAACCAAAAGGCAGTGAATTTCACAAAGGCGATTATCAGTAAGTACGTGGCTTATTTTTCCGCGCATAGTGAAATTTTCAATTTTGGTGGCGATGAGTATGCAAATGATGTCGACACAGGCGGTTGGGCGAAACTGCAATCTTCTGGGCGCTACAAGGATTTTGTCGCTTATGCGAATGATTTAGCTAAAATAATTAAAGATGCGGGCATGCAGCCAATGAGCTTCAATGATGGCATTTATTACAACAGCGACGATTCTTTCGGTACATTTGACCCAGAGATTATTATTTCTTATTGGACAGCCGGTTGGAGCGGATATGACGTAGCCAAACCTGAGTACTTTGTTCAAAAAGGACACAAAATTTTTAATACCAATGATGCGTGGTATTGGGTCGCTGGCAATGTTGATTCTGGCATTTATCAATATGATGATGCTTTAGCAAATATGTCGAAAAAAGCATTTACAGATGTGCCAGCAGGTAGCCCAAATCTTCCAATTATTGGAAGTATTCAATGTGTTTGGTATGATGACCCTAGTCGTGACTATGATTTTGAACGAATTTATACGCTAATGGATACGTTCTCGGAAAATTATCGTGAGTATATGGTGGTTAAATAAAACTAGTTAAAGCTAACGAGGTATCTATAAAGACTGATCCTGGGACAAAAACCACTTTGGATTTTTGTCCCAGGATCAAAACCTGATAAACGGCGGGAACAGAACCAACGCCTTCGGAAATAAGCCGAAATTCTCCAAAAATTAAAGAGCAATTTTCGGAAATTTCTTCTTATTTCTCGGAGCTAAACGGTTCTTTCCCGACCTCAGCCTTCTTTAACGGAAGAAGATTTGTTTGAGGGCCAACAATCAATTTAGGAATGCCTTATTGAAATGTTCCTGTTCTTATTGTAGACTGAAAGAAGTGGTGGTGGAAAGCTATCACCATTAATAGAAAAGCAGGAAAATAAAAAGGATCTTGTTGGAAGTTTAATGCTTGAAAATGTAAGCGGAATCATTTTTGTTGAAATGCTAAAAAAGGGAGTAGAGTTATGAGTAATGAAAATATCGTCTTAGCAAGAAATACAGAGCGTGCACCAAAGCATCCTCTCGCAGCCCAAACAGTCGCATTTTCCCACTATAATCATTTGTCAGCACAGTTACCTATTGAGCCAACCTCTGGACAATTGGTAGAAGGTGGCATTCGGGCCCAAGCGACACAATGTTTGAAAAATATCCAAGCGGTTGTTGAAAGTATCAACCATGTGATGAGTGACATTGTCAGAATGACCATTTTTGTCAAAGATATGCGGGATGCTGCCGCAGTTGAGGAGGTCTATGCGGCCTTTTTTACCCATTATTATCCAGCTAAAACAGTGGTCGCCGTCACAGATTTGCCGTTAGGCGCTTCCGTTCAAATGGAGGCACTTGTTTCAAATGGGGAAGGAACTATCCCTAATGCGCCTCAAGCTGGGGATTTAATTAAATTAACAAATCAGACTGTTCAGGCACCAATTGATGCTCTAGCCAGTCAAACGGTCGCGTTTTCTCACTATAACAATCTGTCTGCACAATTGCCTATAGATCCTCAAACGGGCAGAGTTGTGGCTGACTGTGTTAAAACGCAAACAAAACAATGTTTGAAAAACATAAAAGCCATTTTAACCAGTATTGATGTGCCTTTTGATGATATTGTGAAGGTCAATATTTATTTAAAAGATTTATCTAAGCTAGAAGCTGTCAATCAAGTATATGCCGCTTTTTTCCCAGATTCAGGAATTGCGCGTACGGTCAATTATATGCCAGCACGAACAGTGATTGCTGTTGCTGATTTACCAATGGGCGCGGCGGTGCAAGTAGAAGCGGTGGTTTCTCATGGGGATGGTACGCCACCACAAGCGATTGAAGATCGACATGGATTAATTATTGAAGCAAATAATACAGAGCACGCACCGAAGTGTCCATTTTCGACACAAACTGTTGCTTTTTCTCATTACAACCATCTATCAGCTCAGCTACCATTGGACCCTAAAACAAATGCGTTAGTCGCTGGCGGAATCAAGGAACAAACGACGCAATGCTTAGAAAACATCAAAGCGATTATTGAAAGTGTGGATCACAGCTTAGCTGATCTGGTGAAAGTGAATATTTTTGTGAAAGAGATTGAAGAGCTGGCGGCAGTAGATGACGTCTACCAAACGTACTTCCCTGAAGGCACGCCTGCCAGAAGAGTGATTGGTGTGACGGATTTACCAAAAGGTGCCCAGATTCAAATCGAAGCGATTGCTGGGAACGCAGAAGGTACGCCACCAATTGGCTAAACAGTAAAATAAACAAACGTCAGCTGGCTTCTGAAGCCAACTGACGTTTTTAGTATTTAGATAAATCAGTAAAGTAAGTTAGTTGCCATTTTTGTGTTTTTTTTGCGGTTTGATTAAGGTTTTGGCACCAAGAAGGATAAAAACGGGCCGCCATTTTGCCTTTTTGTTGGTGCGTTTTGAGAATTTTTTGTTGGATTAAACATTCTTTCGGCAGAAGAAAGAGACCTTGCTTTTCTTGATCAGCAATGACAATTGCTAACATTTCAGGGGCTTCCGTAGCATCAAAGGCTTCGTTCTGATTTTGTTGATTTTTTTCCCAGAAGGCTGCAAAATAGCCTTCTTTTTTCGGCGTTTTTTTGGCTAAGCGACTGCGGATAAGTTGTTGCGATTCATTAACTTGGCATAAAAAGCCTTCATATTCGGCATTTTGTTTTTCTTCGGAAAGCAGGGTGATCGCGCCCACTGCTTTTTCAAGTATTGGCAATGAATTCATAGGGAATGTCCTTTCTTTTCGTTTAACGTCGGTAAGAGTTCTTGGATAATGGTTAATCCTTTCGCCAATACCTCAAGCTGATTGGAGGCCAAGGAAATTCGTAAAAAAGCATCTGGCTGATTTTGCACAGTAAAGCGGCTCGAGTGAAAAAGACGTACCCCATTTTGGAGAAATTCTTGTTCAATTTGCGGCGCCGTTTTTTCGGTAGAAAGGGGAATAGTTCGGTAGTACGGCAAAGGATTGCTAGGTCTAGCTAACCCAAAAATGGTATCAAATAAGTCATTGGCTTGTTTTGTTAAAGCCAATTTTTCTATCACTAATTCTTCTGCAACTGGTGAGCGTAAGACTTGGGTGACAATTTCAGCATCAAAGCCAGAAGTTTTAACGTTAATATTAAAAATCGCACGCTCTATTTCTTGGCGAAGAAGCGGAGGGAAAACAAGGTATGCAACGCGTAAGCCTGTACAGACAAATTTTGTCATCCCCGCTAAGTAAATCGTTTGTTGAGGTAAGAGTTCTTGAAACGTTGGTAAAACTGCTTGCTGTGCATAAGTTGTTAAAAAAGAATGAATGTCATCTTCAATTACCCATAAGTGTTCTTGCTGAATAATTTCAGCTAAAGTCATTCGGCGGGCGCTAGACATTTGGAAACCAATCGGGTTATTACATGCGGGCATTAAGAAAATACCGTGTATTTTTTTCTTTTTGCATTCTTGCAGTAAATGCTCTGGGTCCATCCCCTCGGAATCATAGCCAATCGGGACGATTTCTAAATGATAAAGCTGGGCGAGTTCAATAAAATTTGAATACGTGTATCGATCTACGGCAATCCGCTGACCTGGAGAAAAAGCGGCGGCTAACGTCACGGCCAGCCCATTCTGGACACCAGATACAATGGCAACTTCTTCGGCATTGGTCCGAACGCCTTGTGTCTGAAGCCATTCGGCAGCGGTTGCTCGTTGAAAGTGCGTACCTAAAGGATCGCGATAATTTAGCAAACTGTTAAGGGCCGCATTTTTACTAACGGATTCAATAAAAGGTAAAATCCGCTGATTACACATATCAAAGGAACTAACCAGCCCTAAATCAATTAGATGGTCCGCTACTTGGTTGGTAGAGATTGTAATTGAGTGAAACGCGTTGGGAGAAACGAAAGTGCCGCTACCGATGTTGGTATAAAGTAAGCCTTTTTCCATAGCATGTTTATAAGCTTGACCAATCGTCGTGAAATTCAGATCCAAGTAATCAGCTAATTCTCTTTGCGAAGGCAATTTCACATTTTTTTGAAGTGCACCAGATAAGATATCCGCTTCTAATTGTTGAACCAATGATTGGTAATAAGGTCTTGTTAAACGTTCTTTAACAGGGCGCCATGACAACGCATAGTTCTCATAGGAATTAATCGGCATGAGGGGAATTTCCTTTCTATAAAATTGTATTCCATACAATTATAGCATTGAGTGTATTGTTTGTCTGGTTTATGATAGCGCAAAGGGAGGAATTCAGATGGACATTATTTCTTATGAGAGGGTCATTCAACAATTGTCGTTTTCCGAAGCAATTCAAGTGATGAAACGTTGCTTTGCAGAGTTGCAAAAAGGAAAAATTTCGCAAAGTGAGCGCCATGTAGAGGTTTTACCAGATGGGGAAAATCAGAATCTTTTTGCATTAATGCCTGCTTACTTAGGAAAAAATCGCTTTTTTGGGGCAAAAATCATTACAGCTTTTCCAGAAAATCCACAAAAAAATTTGGCCTCACATCTTGGTCAAATTTTATTGTTTGATAGTTCTACTGGAAGACCAGTTGCGATGATGGACGCCAATGCGATTACGTGGCTTCGCACAGCAGCTGTTTCTGCTTTGGCAACCGATTATTTAGCAGCTCCAGAGGCAAAAAGTATCGCTTTGATTGGTGCAGGTCAACAAGCTTCGTCTCATCTCGCAGCGCTACAAAGCGTTCGGGCGATTGAAAAGGTTTTTATATATGACCGAATAGCAGAACGCGCACGAAAATTAATCGCTAAGCAACAGCACAATTACCCCGCATGTACCTTTATTGGTTGTTCTTCTGTCCAAGAAACCGTCCAGGAAGCGGAAATTATCTGTACACTAACTTCCAGTCAGGACGCATTTTTAGAAGAAAAAGACGTTTTGCCGAATGCCCATATCAATGCAATTGGTACATTCACGCCGACTTCCAGAGAATTAACAAGCGACCTTGTTAAAAACAGTCAAGTGTTTGTAGATGAGTATGCGGCTGCATTAAAAGAAAGCGGGGATCTTTTAATTCCGATTTCAGAAGGTGCCTTTTCAGCTGAAAAAATTGTAGGTTCTCTCGGCGAATTAGTGACTGGCAAAGTTAAACTAAAGGCGGAGCAGAAAGGCCGCACGATTTTTGATGCAGTTGGCTTAGCAGTTGAGGATTTGTGTTGCGCGGAATACATTTATCAAAAAATACAAGGAGAGAATTAAAATGAGTTATTCCTATTATATTGTCGATGCTTTTGCGGAGGAAGTTTTTAAAGGCAATCCCGCAGTTGTTTATGTTTTGGAAAAATGGTTGCCAGAAGCGGTGATGCAAAACATTGCGATTGAAAATAATTTGTCAGAGACTGCTTTTACAGTCAAAGTGGGACAAAGTTACGCCCTGCGCTGGTTTACGCCGGAACGAGAAATCGATCTCTGTGGACATGCTACATTAGCGACGGCTTTTGTGTTATTTAACTATTATTCCGTTGCGGAAGAAACACTCCATTTTACTAGTCAAAGTGGACCGCTCGCAGTGACCAAAAAAGAGGAATACTATTATCTAGATTTTCCTTATATCCTACCGGAAAGGATTCCAATTTTGCCAGAGTATGAAGTCGCTTTAGGCGCGAAAATTTATGAAGCTTATTTAGGCCGCGATTTATTTTTTGTCTTAAAAAACGAAGAGACAGTGGCAAAAATCACACCAGATTTTTCTGCATTAAAAGCATTGGATTTAGGAGTAGGAGTCATTGTAACGGCACCAGGAGACTCGGTGGATTTTGTTTCACGGACTTTTTTCCCGAAACTAAGAATTAACGAAGATCCAGTTTGTGGTTCTGCGCACGCCAATTTAATTCCTTATTGGGGAAAACGGCTCAATCAAACGACCCTTTCGGCCTATCAAGTGTCCCCAAGAGGCGGCTTTTTAACTTGTGAAGTGAAAGAAGATCGAGTCATTATTGGTGGTACTGCTAAACTATTTGCAAAAGGGGAAGCTTACTTGCCTGTATAAAAGTACACCGACCGCTAGCAATTCGTCGTTAGCGATCGGTGTACTTTTTAAATAGAATAGTTGCGAGAAACAAAGGGGACTTCTTCACCATTTTCGAGCTTATTTAGATACAAAGCTAACATGAAAAAGTAACCTGAGAGTAAGTTGACTACATCATACAGCTGCGGATCAATTTTTTTACCACCATAGTCCATGCGATAAAGTAAACGAACAATATCTTTGGCTTTGGCTCTTAAAATGTGTGCATAAGAGGAACAGATTGTGCCCATCGGTAAAACAAAAGGACGATTTTCTTCGTATGTCAGTTCATTCATAGCATTGACACGTTCCAAAAGCCAGGCTATTTCTTCCTCTGTGACTGTTAATTTTGTTCGAGTCGTTGGATTGACATGGTAGATTAACTCGCAAATTTTGGCTAGTTCTTCTGTTAGTGCAGGCTGTTCAGGGACGTCTAATTGTTGCACATATCCTCGTAGAAGACCTGTCATCGAGGCTAATTCATCAGTCATTAATTCAAAATCACATCGTAAATCTTCTGGTTTAGAAGATAGATACGGGTACGCTTCATACGGACTGCGGTACATTTTTTCCATTCAATTTCCCTACTTTCTAAAAATAAAAAGCCCTCAAAAAGAATGCACGAAAGCCAATCTTTTTGAGCGCCGTTGCTCGACTGTTCACAGTACACCATTGTACTTGCTAAGGTAATCATAGCCAAGAGTGAAGGGAGAGTCAAGGGGGAATCAATATGAGATAACTCTATTGATTTATTTTTTGTTTAATATAATCAATGACATCTTTCTTTTGTTCTTTAGCCTCTGATATATATTCCTTTAGTTCTTTATCCGTAATTGTTGAACTGTTAATTCCTTGTTCATACAATTGTCGTCTAGTTTTTGAAACATCATCTGTTGGATTCAATTCTCTATTCTTTAAATTCTCGGTTGTTTCAATTGTTATAGATGATGTAGAAGTTGGTGTTGTGTCCGGATTACTACTATCTTTTTTAGAAGACTGGGTAGTTTGCTGTTTAGTTGATACTTCAGTAGATGAAGAATCTCTATTTTTTTCCACAGTATTATTACTACATGCCGTTAAAAATAAGGCTAACAATAGTACAATAAGTTTTTTTTTCATTATATCCTCCTATAAAATAACGAAACATGGTCGGCCTTCTGTCCAATCAATTGGATCATTTGACGGGGTATTCCAAAGTGCTTGTGTTGACACCCAACCTGAGTAAAACTGGCGACCATACGGATCATAGGTTAAAGTGTAACCATTTTTGTACTCATGAACAACAATAGCATGTCCAATCCCAACATTTTGATATAAAATAACAGGATATCCTTCAGAAAGATAGGCGTTCAATGTAGCTACATCATTAATAACTTTGATCGAACGGCCATATGATTGAGCTGTTATCACTAAATCAGTTGCAGAAGCGCCAAAGTATCTTTGATTTAACCCGCCATAAGAAGCCATTCTTGTTGCAACACTGACAGGATTTACATTATAACCGTAAGAGCCTCTTAAAATCATAGATAAACTTGTTGGAACACATCCTGCTGCGCCAATGGTATAGTTTCCGATATAAGTATTAATCCATTGTGGGTCACGTTGAGAATAATAATAAGGTTTTTTCTTTAATCTTTCTGCACGTAATCTGTTTGCTATCTCTGCTGGTGTGCGAGCTTCATCGCCAACTAAAAAAGCTTTTCCAGATCCTTTAGGAGCCGTTTCACCCTTTCTAACTATTTTGATTTGAATAGCTTCCAATCGTTTAGATGCAGATTGACTCCCAGATGGTGCGCCATTAGCTGCCCAATTCAACCAACCTTTATCTTGGATATGAACACGGTAATAGACATCATAATATCTGGAAACATCTCCAGATAGGTTTATTTTAATCGCTTCTAAACGTAATTTTTTCCCACTAGTACCAGATAACTCACCATTTTTTTTCTTCTCTTGCCAACCAATACTTTGAACATGTGTCGAATATTCTATATTTCCGGCTAAAGCAGCATCACTAAGATTGATTTTAATCGCTTCTAATCGTAGTTTTTTTCCACTAGTACCAGCGCTTTCACCATTTCTAACAAACCCTTGCCATCCGATTTCTTGCACGTGTGTTTGATAATTGACATTTGGTTTGATTTCATCTGGACGTTTTGCTTCATTTCCAATTAAAAAGGCTTTTCCAGATCCTTCAGGTGCCGCTTCGCCCTTCTTCACTAATTTAATTTGAATGGCTTCTAATCTTTTAGCGGCGCTTTGACTACCTGCGGACTCACTGTTTTTTGCCCAATTCAACCAACCTTTATCTTCTATATGCACACGATAATAAACATCATATGCGTTAGCTATTTCTCCAGTTAAGCGAATTTGAATCGCTTCGAGCCGCAAAGACTTTCCGCTTGTACCAGACAATTGATTATCTTTCACATATCCTTGCCACCCAATTTCTTGGACATGTGTTCTATATTCTACAGATCCAGCCAAATCTGAATTTGAAATATTCATTTTAATTCCTTCAAGACGTAAAGAGCGTCTGCTAGTCCCAGATATTTCCCCGTTTTTGACAACCCCTTGCCATCCGATGTCTTGGATATGTGTCTGATAATTAATATCAGGAACTTTTTCTTCTGCTTTTGCCGGTGCTACAGGTGTGTCCTCATTACTTTGTGATGTTTCCAAAGTAGTTTCAGTATCGTCGCTACTATTTTCTGTATCATTAACAGTTGTTACTTCTGATGTAGAAACTTCAGTGGTAGAATCGGAGGTTGAGGAAGTGGAAGTTGTTTCTGTTTCCTCTTGAGAATTTATGATGCTTGGATTCATTTCTTCAGTGACACCGCTACTCATTTGTTGCTCCGTTAGAGATGTTTCTGAAGCCACCGTTTCTTCAGTAGTTCCCTTAGAGCGTTCCAAAGCGTAAGCAGAAATAGGGGTAACGAGAAATCCAGACAATAAAACCGCTAACATAGAACTAGTTATAACACTTTTTTTCATTAATTTACTCCTTCATAGCTTATTTATTATTTATAGTATACGACAACGTCAAAGGCCAAACAAGAACGTCTTGTTTTTATAAGAACAATAGTGAAAAAGTGTCTATAAAATGACTGAAAAAATTACTAGAAGTAAACCAATCAATAAACTGACAAGACCAGAAAGTTGACCTAATCGTTGTTGGGTAGAAGAAGGTTGATCGGTAACAGTGAGCAAACTTGAGAAAAAGTTCATTTTTTTCACGAGTATTAAATACGCAACAATAAGCAAAAGAATACCCGAAAAAAGGTACGAAAGGGGCTCAGAAATAAATTTTTGGGCACGAAGTAAAAAAATTCCTATGAAGAGGACAACAAAACCATACTTAAGAAAAGTTGCTTTTGACATGTTGAAATCGCTTCCTTTTAATTGATGAATTTTATTAATAGCCACTATTCTTATGATTAAATTATAGGACTTTGAGGGCGGTGGAGCAAAGGAAAAATGGAGAATGGTGGGAGGGAAGTGTGATAACACAAAAGAAAACCCGCTAGAAACACCTATAAAATAGGTTTTCTAGCGGGTTGATTGTTATTCCCACTCCACAGTTGCAGGTGGTTTTGAAGTAATATCGTACACGATACGGTTTACATGTGCAACTTCGTTCACGATGCGCACAGAGATTTTTTGTAAAACATCCCAAGGGATACGGGCAAAGTCAGCGGTCATGCCGTCGATAGAAGTCACAGCACGGATACCGACTGTGTAATCGTAGGTACGGCCATCGCCCATAACGCCTACTGAGCGGATGCCAGGTAAGACAGTAAAGTACTGCCAAATGTCACGATCTAAGCCAGCTGCTGCGATTTCTTCACGTAGGATAGCATCTGAATCACGAACGATTTGTAATTTATCTTCTGTAATTTCACCAAGCACACGAATACCTAATCCTGGTCCTGGGAATGGTTGGCGCCAAACGATTGCATCAGGCATGCCAAGTTCAGTTCCTAAGGCACGAACTTCGTCTTTGAATAATGTATTTAAAGGTTCAATTAATTCAAATTGCATGTCTTCAGGAAGACCACCAACGTTGTGATGTGATTTAATTGTTTGCGCAGTTTCTGTACCAGATTCGATGACGTCTGTGTAAAGAGTTCCTTGTGCTAGGAATGAAACGCCTTCTTCCCCAGCAAGTTTAGTTGCTTCGTCATCAAAAACATACACAAATTCGTTACCGATGATTTTACGTTTTTGTTCAGGGTCAGAAACGCCTGCTAATTTGCTTAAGAAGCGTTCTTTCGCATCTACTTTAATAATGTTTAAGCCAAATTTACCGCCTAAACTTTCCATTACTTGCTCTGCTTCACCTTTACGTAATAATCCATGGTCAACGAAGATACAAGTTAATTGGTCGCCAATGGCTTTTTGTAAAAGTACGCCGACAACACTTGAGTCAACGCCACCTGATAAACCAAGTAAGACTTTTTTATCGCCTACTTGTTCACGGATTTTAGCGACTTCCATATCGATGAAGTTTTCCATGCTCCAGTCACCAGTACAGCCACAAACATCAAAAGCAAAGTGACGTAATAAGTCGTTACCATATTCTGAATGACGAACTTCTGGGTGAAATTGTACGCCGTAGAATTTGCGGTTGGCATCTTCGATAGAAGCGATTGGACAATCGTTGCTTGTCCCAACTTTTTCGAATCCAGGAGCGATTTCTGTTACTAAATCACCGTGGCTCATCCAAACGGTTTGTTTCGCAGGTGTTCCTTGGAATAATGTCGCCTCACCAAGGATTTCTAATTCTGCTTTTCCGTATTCACGGTTTGCGGCAGGTTCTACTTTTCCGCCTAAGTTATGAGTCATTAATTGCATACCGTAGCAGATGCCAAGAATGGGAATTCCTAACTCATAAATTTCTGGATCAATGCTAAAAGCATCTTTGTCATACACGCTGTTTGGTCCACCTGAGAAGATGATTCCTTTAGGCGCGATTTTGCGAATTTCTTCTGCCGTAGTTCGGTGGCTTAATAACTCAGAGAATACGCCAAATTCACGAATACGACGAGTAATCAATTGGTTAAACTGACTACCAAAGTCTAAAACAATAATTTTTTCGACAGATGTCAAATCGGCAACGTTAGTCACGTCTATTACCCCTTATCCATTTAAATTTATCTAAAGAAAAGGCGGTTAAAAAGTGGTTCACTTTTGTTCCGTACTCTTCTTTGTCTAGCTATACTTATTAAAACATTTTACTCCTTGAAAGTCATGCATTCTGCTGAAAATTTTCAAGGATATTTCTACAAAAGATACAGGATATTTCTTAGCTCGTCAACCCTTAATATTTACGTAGATAGATTTGGTCAATCAAATGATTTTCCGTTTTATGCAAAATAATGTCCGCACGTCCGCGCGTTGGCAAGATATATTCCTCCAAGTTCGGCAAGTTCACGGTTTTCCAAACATTCCGTGCCATGGCGAAAGCATCTTCTCGTTTGCCAATTGCATATTGGTAATAATAATTATTAGGATCTAAGAAAGCCGTATCTAATAAGGCCCCAAAACGTTCTAGGTACCATTTTTCAATTAAGGCTGGATCGGCATCCACAAAAATAGAAAAATCAAAAAAATCACTCACATAAATTTGTTGATTGGCGGGTAACTGTAAGGTGTTAATGCCTTCAACAATCAGAATATCTGGTTGTTGAATCAACTCATATTCGCCTTCGATAACATCGTAGACACTGTGAGAATAGACGGGTGCTTTAATTTCGTCTTTGCCGCTTTTGACTTCGTTTAAGAAATTAATTAGCTTTTCCATGTCATAACTTTCAGGAAACCCTTTTCGGTCCATCATTCCCTGTTCTTCTAACACTTTATTGGGATACAAAAATCCATCCGTTGTAATGAGTTGAACGTTTCTTCGTTTAAACGTTCGGGCCAGAATTCTTTGCAAAAGACGAGCGGTGGTGCTTTTACCAACGGCGACACTGCCGGCAATTCCAATGATGAATGGTGGTACAGAGACATATTCATGTAGGAATAATCCTTTGCTAAGTGTTAGCGATTCAAATTCTTTCATGTACAAATGAATAAGATGCGTTAAGGGTACATAAATTTCTTGTACATCTTTTAGTGAAATTTGGTCGTTCACACTTTTAATGTTATCCAATTCTGCTTCGGTTAACGGTGCTTTGCCGTCATGATAAAACCCATGCCATTCTTCTCTGGAAATTGGGTAGTAATTCATTTTATCGTCCATTGTTCCTCCACCAAACCCTGTTCAATCTTTGTACATTTTACCATAATTTCACAAGGGAAACACAGGATTTTACAAAAGAATTCCCTTCTTCGCCAATTTATGATGAAAATGGTATCATGAAAAGAGAAAACTGTTAGAAAAGAGGGGAAAAGCCATGAGAAAAATTGTATTATTTGGTGATAGCATTACTGCTGGTTATTTAGACGAAGCCGTCTCACCTGTTCTTGTTGACTTAGTGAAACGGGATATTGCTGCGATGGGTCTAGAAGAAGTGGCTGTTATTAATGCTGGAATGCCTGGCGATACAACAGAGGATGGTTTAAAACGATTAAATAAAGAAGTACTAATTGAGAAACCTGATGAAGTGGTGATTTTCTTTGGCGCCAATGATGCGTCACTGGATCGAAATATAACAGTAGCCACGTTTAGAGAAAATCTTGAAACAATGATTCACGAAATTGGTTCAGAAAAGGTGATTTTAATTACGCCACCATATGCGGATAGTGGCAGACGTCCAGAACGTCCACAAACGCGTATCAAGGAATTGGTCAAGGTTGCACAAGAAGTCGGAGCGGCACATAACTTGCCAGTTATTGATTTGTATAAAGCGATGACTGTTTATCCTGGAACGGATGAATTTTTACAAGCGGATGGTTTGCATTTTTCACAAGTGGGCTATGAATTATTAGGTGCCTTGATTGTTCGAGAAATAAAAGGTAGACTAAAACCAAAACAAGCATAGATAGGAAGAACAAAATGGCGAATCATTATTATACAGAAAATCCAGAATTAGCACATGATTTAGAAAGCTGGTCTTTTCCATTACGTGGTCGGACCTTTCAGTTTACGACCGATAGCGGGGTCTTCTCAAGAGGAACAGTGGATTATGGTTCTCGTGTGTTGATTGATGCCTTTGAATGGGAAAATTTACCAGCAGGCCGTTTGTTAGATGTTGGTTGTGGCTATGGACCAATTGGGTTGTCCTTAGCAGCGGCGACTGGTCGACTGGTGGAAATGGTGGATGTCAACCAACGGGCGGTTGGGCTAGCTCAAATGAACGCCCAACGTAACCAAATTACTACTGTGGATATCCATTCTTCCAATGTGTATGAAACCTTAAACGAAACGACCTACGCGGCGATTGTTAGCAATCCGCCCATTCGTGCAGGCAAAAAAGTTGTCCATGGCATTTTAACAGGGGCTTTTCCGTTGTTGAAAGTTGGTGGCACACTAACGGTGGTTATTCAAAAGAAACAAGGTGCACCTAGTGCAGAAAAGAAAATGGCTGAAGTATTTGGCAATGTTGAAATTGTGACAAAAGACAAAGGCTATTATATTTTACGAAGTGTTAAAGAAGCAGAGTAAAAAAGAACCGCCACTTTAGTGGAGGTTCTTTTTTAGAATAGATATGCTTGATCAATTTTTTGGTTCAACAGTTTTTTTTCGTCTGGCGATAAAAAAGCACCTGCAAGCGCATTTTTAGTGAGTTGCTTCATTTCGTCATAACTTAATTGATACCAAGTGGCCAATTTCATGAATTCTTTCGTTAACGTAGTATCTGAAACAGTGCGATTATCGGTATTGATGCAGACGGCTAAGCCAGCCTCGATAAATTGTTGAAAAGGGTATTCAGCCAATGTTTTGACGGTGCCTGTTTGGAAGTTGCTAGTTGGACACATTTCTAAAAGAACCTTTTTTTCTTTTAAGAGCGCCAAGTATTCGGGTGTATCTTTCAAAGCAATACCGTGACCAATCCGAGTAGCACCTAAAGTGACAGCATCAGCGACATTTTTGCCACAGCCGCATTCCCCAGCGTGGAGTGTTAATGGAATTGACAATTGGTTGGCTAAAGCTAATACGTCTTCAAATGTGTATGGAGGAAAATCGACTTCATTGCCAGCTAAATCAAATCCGACAACGCCTGTTTCTCTGAAATCATGCGCTAAGTGAACGATTTTTTCTATGGCTTGTTGTTGGTCATGTCGCATGCCGCATAACAGTGCATTGCTTTTTACACCAAAATCTTCTTCGCCTTGTTTTAAGCCAGTTAAAACAGCAGTCACGATTTCAGGTAACCGTAAGCCTTTTTCTGTATGTTGGGAAGGCGCAAAACGCACCTCTATGTAAGCCACGCCATCTTCTGCAGCTTGGCTAATCACGTCATACGCCGCTGCTTGCAAAGCTTCGGCCGTTTGTAGACAGGTTAGCACGAAGTCGAACCGAGTTAAATAATCATTCAAATCGGTGCATTTTTCAGGGGCAACCACTAACTCTTTCAAGGCTTGTTCGTCTTGGGGTAATGGAATGTTTTGTTTTTCAGCAATGGTGCGTAAAGTGGTTGGTCGAATCGACCCATCTAAGTGACAGTGCAGCTCGATTTTTGGTAATTGACGGACACGGGATTCTTCCATGAAAAAATAGCCTCCATTTTCTTTTGTTTTTTAATCTTTTTAGTCTATTTCTTTTGTCTTTTTTTTGTTAAAATGTAAAAGATTCGATAAGTATTTTGAAGACTGTAACACGTCTACAAATGTCTGTCAATGCAAAAGGAGACGTTGGGAGGGGCGCGATGAAACTAACGATTAAAGAAATTGCTGATATGGCTGGTGTTTCTGTCACAACCGTCTCACAAATTCTGAATAATAAAGGGAGTCGTTTCAGTGAAAAAACCCGCAACAAGGTGTTGGCGGTAGTCGCTGAAAATCATTACAAACCAGATTACTTTGCTTCGAATGTAATCAACCGTCATTCCAAAACCATTGGTATGATTGTGCCAGATGTGACGGATTTCTTTTTCTCAAAAGTGATTGAAGGTGTAGAAACATATTTAAATTCGTTAGGCTACATGATTTTGTTATGCAATTCAAAGCATGATTCCGAGCAAGCGATGCAATATGTTAGCGAGTTGATTCATCGGTCGGTGGATGGCATTATTTTTGCCACGCCGAATGTTTTGCCAGAAAATCATATTTTAAAAGACCGACGAGAACATCCGATTCCTGTCATTCTTGTCGATCGTGGGATTAATCCACGAGATAGTGGACGATTAATCGTTAAAGAGTACGAAGGTGCTTATCAAGCGGTCCATCATTTGATTCAACAAGGGCATCAGCATATTGGCATGTTGCGTGAAAGTGCCGGCTATTATCGTTTGACGGAACGAGTGACGGCGTATCAGCATGCGTTACAGGACAACAATTTACCTTTTCGTCCGCATTATGTTTGTGCTGGGGAATTGAACTTGCATGGCGGCTATGCTGCGGCGAAAGAAGTTTTGAAAAATGAAGAAATCACAGCAATTTTTTGTGGTAATGATGAAATGGCGATGGGAGCTTATCAAGCCATTGAAGAAGCAGGCAAGAAAATTCCTGACGATATTTCGGTGGTTGGCTTTGATGGCTTGGAAATTTCCGAATATTTGGTGCCGAGTTTAACAACCGTCTATCAGCCGAGTTTTGATATTGGCTATTATGCAGCAAAATTTTTGGTGGAAGCTATTGCAGATCCAACAGGGAAAGTTCCAAATAAAGTTTTTGATGCGACGTTTATTGCTAGAAAAAGCACAAAACCGATTTAAAAAACAGCTTAGAAATGGAATGTTCGTGTTGTTTACGTTTTCAAAAGAAAAAAATAATAGTAAACTGGTTTACTAAATGGTTTAAAGCTGAACGATTTTGTTGTATAATACATTATCGGGAAATCGGAGGGAACGAATTCATGAGAATGGTAGACATTATTGAAAAGAAACGTGACGGGCATCAACTAACAAGCGAAGAAATTCAATTTATTATCAACGGATACACAGATGGTTCAATTCCAGATTATCAGGTAAGTGCCTTTTTAATGGCTGTTTTTTACCAAGATATGACAGACGAAGAAATTACACAAATGACGTTAGCAATGGTCCATTCAGGCGAAATTGTGGATCTTTCTTCTATAGAAGGAATCAAAGTCGACAAGCATTCTACAGGTGGCGTAGGCGACACTACGACGCTTATTTTAGCGCCATTAGTTGCTAGTGTCGGGGTCAATGTAGCAAAAATGTCTGGTCGTGGCTTAGGCTACACGGGCGGTACGTTGGATAAATTAGAAGCGATTCCTGGTTTTAAAGTTGAATTGACAGAAGAACGTTTTATTCAATTGGTGAACGATACAAAAGTGGCAGTGATTGGTCAGTCAGGTGATCTAGCACCAGCAGACAAAAAACTTTATGCGTTACGTGATGTGACCGCCACTGTTGACTCAATTCCATTAATTGCAAGTTCCATTATGAGTAAAAAAATTGCCGCAGGGGCAGATGCGATTGTCTTAGATGTGACTACTGGTGAAGGGGCCTTTATGAAAGACCTAGCAAGTGCTCGTCGATTAGCGGAAACAATGGTTCGCATTGGGAAACTGGCAAATCGCCAAACGATGGCAGTAATTTCAGACATGTCACAACCTTTAGGGGAGGCTATCGGAAATAGTTTAGAAATCGTTGAAGCAATCGAGACCTTGCAAGGAAATGGGCCAGAAGATTTAGTGGAGATGTGCTATGTCTTAGGAAGTCAGATGGTTGTTTTAGCTAAAAAAGCCGAGACGTTAGACGAAGCACGGGCTTTATTAGAAGAAGCATTAACAAGCGGTCGAGCGCTCGCAAAATTTAAAGAAATGATTGAAAATCAAGGCGGCGACAGTTCCGTTGTTGACCAGCCAGAAAAATTATTAACCGCAACTTATCAATTTGATTTACCTGCCAAAGAAACAGGCGTGGTACAAAAAATCGTTGCCAATGAAATTGGCGTTGCCGCAATGTTACTGGGCGCTGGTCGGGCTACGAAAGAAGATACGATTGATTTTGCAGTTGGCTTGAAACTTCACAAAAAAGTAGGGAGCCCAGTTGAAAAAGGCGAATCATTACTAACTATTTATGCCAATCGTGAAGACGTGACAGAAGTCGAACAATTGCTTTATAAAAACATTGAAATTGGACCAACCGGCGAAGAGCCTATTTTGATTCACGATATTATTACGGAATAAAACAATAAGAAAAGAGGAATTCTCATCATGGAATTAAACCGCATGATTGACCACACTATTTTGAAACCAGAAGCGACAGAAGCCGCTGTCCAAAAAATTATTGACGAAGCTAAGGAGTACAACTTTTTCTCTGTATGTATCAATCCTTGTTGGGTCGCTTTCGCTAGCGAGCAATTAGCAAATACCGACGTCGCTGTGTGTACCGTTATTGGCTTTCCTTTGGGGGCAAATACACCAGAAGTTAAAGCATACGAAGCAGCTGATGCAATTAAAAATGGTGCGAATGAAGTGGATATGGTGATTAATATTGGTGCATTAAAATCACAACAATACGATTACGTACGTCAAGACATTCAAGGCGTAGTAGATGCAGCCAAAGGAAAAGCGTTAGTCAAAGTGATTATTGAAACAGCATTATTAACAGACGAAGAAAAAGTTAAAGCTTGTGAATTAGCCAAAGAAGCAGGTGCCGATTTCGTTAAAACATCTACTGGCTTCTCAACAGGCGGCGCTAAAGTAGCAGACATTCGTTTAATGCGTGAGACAGTTGGTCCTGACATGGGCGTTAAGGCTTCTGGTGGCGTGC
Organism: Enterococcus sp. DIV2453a; assembly: GCF_050533535.1. Taxonomy (NCBI): domain Bacteria; kingdom Bacillati; phylum Bacillota; class Bacilli; order Lactobacillales; family Enterococcaceae; genus Enterococcus; species Enterococcus sp. DIV2453a. The sequence goes on from NZ_CP172899.1 coordinate 134,577, forward strand.
ATAATGCAGAAGAAGCGCTAGCAATGATTGAAGCGGGGGCAACACGTATCGGTGCAAGTACGGGTGTAGCAATTGTTTCTGGCGCAACTGGCGAAGGGTATTAATTCGTATTTCAAATTAAACGAAGGTGTGGCGAAAAAGATGACAGTAAAACAAGAATGGCTTGATTGTGCCGTAGAAGCATTGGCACACGCCTATGTACCGTATTCTAACTTTCCTGTGGGCGCTTGCTTAGTGACTGCAGACGGGAAAATGTATCAAGGAGTCAACATTGAAAATGCCTCCTTTGGTTTAACAAATTGTGCAGAAAGAACGGCGATTTTTAAAGCCATTTCAGAAGATGAACGGACCTTCCAACATTTAGTTGTAGCAGGTAATACAGAGGCACCCATTTCTCCATGTGGCGCTTGTCGTCAAGTAATGGCTGAATTCTTTGATCCACAAATGCCGGTCACGCTAGTTGGTAAAGATGGCGCGACTAAAACAATGACAGTTGAGGCATTATTGCCCTATTCATTTACAGATAAAGATTTTTAAAAAAAGGACATAAGGTTTCGTTGGGCTCAAAGTAGATTTCAATAGCATAAATGCGAATGAAATAATAGATAAAATAGTAGGGGGCTTTTCGGAAAGTGAAACAAGCAAAATTTTTAGGTCTAGGATTGGCGGCAGTTGCCTTAACCATTGGGTTAGCTGCATGTGGTGGCAATAGCAAAAAGAACGCCAACACAAAAGGTGATCCACAACATAGTGTCGTAATGGTCACAGATACAGCCGGCATTGATGACAAATCTTTTAACCAATCTGCGTGGGAAGGAATGCAAGAGTGGGGCAAAGAGCACAAACTTCCAGAAGGACCTCAAGGGTATGCGTATATTCAATCAAATGAAGCATCTGATTATACATCAAACATTGACCAAGCCATTTCAAGTCAATTTAAAACGATTTTTGGCATTGGCTATTTACTAAAAAATGCAGTAGTAGATGCAGCGGACGCCAACCCAGAAACGAATTTCGTTCTAATCGACGATACAGTTAATGGGAAAAACAACGTCGCTTCTGCAACATTTAGAGATAATGAATCTGCGTATTTAGCAGGTGTGGCAGCAGCTAACACTACGAAAACCAACAAAGTAGGATTTATCGGCGGGGTTGAAGGACCTGTTATTGGCCGTTTCCAAGCTGGTTTTGAAAAAGGTGTAGCAGATGCTGGCAAAAAATTAGGAAAAGATATTCAAATTACGTCTACTTATGCAGGGACATTTGCAGACGCTTCAAAAGGACGGGCCTTAGCTTCTTCTATGTATCAAGCAGGTGCCGACATTATTTATCACGCAGCGGCGACTACAGGACAAGGAATCTTCCAAGAAGCCAAAGCGCTAAATGAAACAGGTTCAAAAGATAAAGTTTGGGTGATTGGTGTTGACCGTGACCAAAACGAAGACGGTAAATATACAACCAAAGATGGCAAGGATGATAACTTAACGTTAGCTTCAACCATTAAAGGGGTAAATATTGCTGTGAAAAAAATCTCTGATCTTGCATTAGAAGATAAATTCCCTGGCGGCGAACATTTAACTTATGGATTGAAAGATGGCGGTGTTGATTTAACAACAGAAGCCCTAAGCGATCAAGCCAAAACGGCAGTTAAAGAAGCCAAAGAACAAATCATCTCTGGTGACGTAAAAGTCCCAGACCAACCTTAGAAACAACTTAGTTGTTTAAATACATTAAACTATTTTTAGGAGGCTTTACAGAAATGAAAAAAGCAAAATTATTCGGTTTTAGTTTGATTGCATTAGGTTTATCAGTTTCACTTGCAGCATGTGGTGGTGGCAAAGGCAAAACCGCTGAAAGCGGCGGTGGCAAAGGGGATGCAGCGCATAGTGCTGTAATCATTACAGATACAGGCGGCGTGGATGACAAGTCGTTCAACCAATCTTCTTGGGAAGGATTGCAAGCTTGGGGTAAAGAACATGATTTACCAGAAGGTTCAAAAGGGTATGCATATATTCAATCGAATGATGCAGCTGACTATACAACAAATATTGACCAAGCGGTATCAAGTAAATTCAACACAATCTTTGGTATTGGCTACTTGCTAAAAGATGCAATTTCTTCTGCAGCAGATGCCAACCCTGATACAAACTTTGTTTTAATCGATGATCAAATCGATGGCAAAAAGAATGTCGTTTCTGCAACATTTAGAGATAATGAAGCAGCTTACTTAGCCGGTGTTGCTGCTGCAAACGAAACAAAAACGAACAAAGTCGGTTTTGTTGGTGGTGAAGAAGGGGTCGTAATTGACCGTTTCCAAGCTGGTTTTGAAAAAGGTGTGGCTGATGCTGCGAAAGAATTAGGTAAAGAAATTACTGTTGATACAAAATATGCGGCTTCATTTGCTGATCCTGCCAAAGGGAAAGCTTTAGCTGCTGCAATGTACCAAAACGGCGTTGATATCATCTTCCATGCTTCTGGTGCGACTGGACAAGGGGTCTTCCAAGAAGCAAAAGACTTGAATGAATCAGGTTCTGGCGACAAAGTTTGGGTAATCGGTGTTGACCGCGATCAAGATGCTGATGGCAAGTACAAAACAAAAGACGGCAAAGAAGACAACTTCACGTTAACTTCAACGCTTAAAGGTGTCGGCACAGCGGTTCAAGATATTGCCAACCGTGCGTTAGAAGACAAATTCCCTGGTGGCGAACATTTAGTTTATGGATTAAAAGATGGTGGCGTTGACTTAACAGACGGCTATTTAAACGACAAAACAAAAGAAGCTGTTAAAACAGCAAAAGATAAAGTAATCTCAGGTGACGTAAAAGTCCCAGAAAAACCAGAATAATTTAAGCTCCTAAATGAAAAAAGAAGGGCTCATTATTGTTCCTTCTAAAAATGAAGTGGTCCTTGGCAGCGACGGCTGCCAAGGAAACCCTTTATGATGTTTGGATTTTTAACTAAATAGTTGAGGTTCTTCAACTACTTAGTTAAGGGTCAAAATTACCCTCTAAAGTATTGCCAATATAATTTTGTTAGGAAGTGAATAGACCTTGTCTCAAGAAGAAAACGTAATTGAGATGCGTAAAATCACCAAAGAATTTGGGACGTTCAAAGCCAACGACCAAATTGATTTACAAGTAAAACCTGGTGAAATCCACGCACTGCTAGGTGAAAATGGTGCAGGCAAGTCGACCTTGATGAATATCTTATCAGGGCTATTGGAACCGACCTCAGGTGAGATTTATATGAATGGCGAAAAAGTCAACATTACAAGTCCTACTGCAGCCAATCGTTTAGGAATCGGAATGGTCCATCAGCATTTTATGTTAGTTGAAGCCTTTACTGTGACTGAAAATATTATCTTAGGTAGTGAACCTACCCATGGCGGTATTTTAGACCGGAAAAAAGCGAAAAAAGAGATTGAAGAAGTGTCTAAGCAATACGGGTTGGATGTAAATCCCAATGCCTATATTCGCGATATTTCTGTAGGTATGCAACAACGGGTTGAAATTTTAAAGACCTTATATCGTGGTGCGAACGTTTTAATTTTTGACGAACCAACCGCAGTATTAACGCCACAAGAAATTGATGAATTAATGATTATTTTGAAAGAACTAACCGATGAAGGCAAATCGATCATTTTAATTACACATAAGTTAGATGAAATTAAAAAAGTAGCGGACCGTTGTACGGTCATTCGCCGGGGGCAAAGTATTGGCACCGTCAATGTGAAAGACGTTTCTTCGCAACAGTTAGCCGATATGATGGTGGGCCGTTCTGTTTCTTTCAAAACAGAGAAAAAACCAGCGCAACCGAAAGAAACAATTTTATCAATTAAAGATTTAGTAGTGAAAGAAAGCCGCGGCTTAGATGCGGTGAAAAATCTTAGCTTAGATGTCCGAGCAGGGGAAGTTGTTGGAATTGCGGGGATTGATGGCAATGGACAAACAGAATTAATCCAAGCCTTGGCAGGATTAACCAAAGTCGAAAACGGGTCCATTCATTTGAATGAAAAAGAGATTACTAATCGCAAACCTCGTGAAATTACGGAAATGGGTGTCGCCCACGTTCCTGAAGACCGACATAAATATGGCTTGGTATTAGAGATGACATTGGCTGAAAATATTGGCCTACAAACGTATTACCAAAAACCATACAGTTCAACAGGTATTTTAAACTATCGAATGATTAACAAACACGCCCGTGAATTAATTGAAGAATATGATGTACGGACTCCTAATGAATTAGTACCAGCTCGGGCGCTTTCAGGTGGGAATCAGCAAAAAGCGATTATTGCCCGAGAAGTTGACCGCGATCCAGATTTGTTGATTGTTTCTCAACCAACACGCGGTTTAGATGTCGGAGCTATTGAATACATTCATCGTCGACTAATTGAACAAAGAGATAAAAATAAAGCTGTTTTATTAGTAAGTTTTGAATTAGACGAAATTTTGAACGTTTCTGATCGTATCGCTGTTATTCATGCGGGGGAAATTGTCGGAATTGTTGATCCGAAAGAAACGACAGAAAATGAATTGGGCTTGTTAATGGCTGGCTACTCATTGGAAGAAGCCCGTGCTGAGTTATCAAAAGTAGAGGCAGGTGAAACTGTTGAATAATCGTTCTGAAAAAATAAGAAATATTTTAGTCCCTGTGTTATCTGTTATTATGGGTTTCCTCTTAGGGGCAATTATTATGGTTATCTTTGGCTATGACCCAGTGGCTGGGTATCAAGCGATGTTTGAAACAGCTTTCCAAGGAAAGAAAAGTATTGGTGAGATTTTTGTCACCGCAGCACCGTTGATTTTTACCGCTTTAGGATTCTCGGTGGCTAATTCGGCTGGATTCTTTAATATCGGGCTTTCTGGACAAGCCTTATGTGGTTGGGTGGCTAGTATTTGGGTCGCTTTATCCATGCCTGATGCACCCCGGATGATTGCGTTGCCGGTGGCGATTATTGTTGGGGCAGTTGCAGGAGCTTTAGCAGCAGCCATTCCAGGTTTCTTGCGTGCCTATTTTGGGACGAGTGAAGTTATTGTTACGATTATGTTGAATTATATTTTATTATACACAGGAAATCATATTGCTAATAATGTCATGAAACCAAGTATTATGGCGAATAAAGGGATTACCAAAATGATTGGTGCGAATGCATCATTACGCTCACCGTTTTTAACAAGTATCAGTGATGGCTCTCGTTTGAACATCGGCATTTTCTTGGCCTTCATTTTCCTTATTCTTGTGTGGTTCTTGATGAAAAAAACAACGCTTGGTTTTGAAATTCGGTCGGTGGGGTTAAACCCATTTGCTTCTGAATATGCTGGAATGAGCAGCAAGCGAACGATTATTTTATCCATGATGATTTCAGGAACGCTGGCTGGTTTAGGTGGTGCGGTCCAAGGATTGGGGACTTTCCAAAACTTCTTTATTCAAAACACATCGTTGAGCATTGGGTTCGATGGTATGGCCGTGTCTCTATTAGGAGCAGGTAGCTCAATCGGGATTTTACTTTCCGCATTACTGTTTGGAATGTTAAAACTTGGTGGACAAGGAATGCCGTTGATAGCTGGTGTACCAACCGAATTAGTTGATGTTGTTATTGCAGCAATTATTTTCTTTGTGGGAATTAGTTATTTAATTCGTTTCTTGTTAGCGAAAGCGTCTGGTAGTAAAAAAGAAGTAGCGATTGTAGAAACAATTGAAGCGGCGCCAGACAAAAACAATCAAGAGGGGGGAGACATCTAATGGATTTAGCAACAATTTCCTCAATCATCACGCAAACATTAGTGTATGCAACTCCGCTCATCTTGACAGCATTAGGCGGAACGTTCTCAGAACGAAGTGGTGTGGTTAACGTTGGTTTGGAAGGTATTATGGTAATGGGCGCTTTCAGTTCGGTCGTTTTTAACTTGACGTTTGCTGATACATTTGGCGCGGCGACACCATGGATTGCTTGTTTAGTAGGAGGCGTTGTCGGGATTGTCTTTTCTCTCTTACATGCCGTTGCAACTATTAACTTACGAGCAGATCATATTATCAGTGGTACTGTCATTAACTTGATGGCACCGGCGCTAGGGGTTTTCCTAGTAAAAGTTATTTATCAAAAAGGACAAACAGATATGATTACACAATCATTTGGTTATTTTTCTTTCCCAGGATTGTCAAAAATTCCAGTGATTGGTGAACTATTCTTTGCAAAAACCTCTTTGCCAGCTTTCGTAGCAATTTTGATTGCGATTTTAGCTTGGTTTGTCATTTATAAAACACGTTTTGGCTTACGGTTACGTTCTGTGGGAGAACATCCACAAGCGGCAGATACATTGGGAATTAATGTCTACTTAATGCGTTATTCTGGCGTCTTGCTATCCGGCTTCTTAGGCGGTATGGGCGGAGCTGTCTTTGCTCAAAGTATTGCGGGTCGTTTTGGGATTACCACAATTGCAGGACAAGGGTTTATTTCAATGGCCGCAATGATCTTTGGTAAATGGAATCCACTTGGGGCAATGGGCGCAGCCTTATTCTTTGGTTTTGCACAAAACTTAAGTATTGCTGGGGAAAACTTACCAATTATTTCAGAAATTCCAAAAGTTTATCTACAAGCAGCACCATACGTATTGACCATTTTAGTCCTAGTTGTGTTCTTCGGAAAATCATCGGGACCAAAAGCGAACGGGAAAAATTACGTCAAAACGAAATAAGAAAAGAAATAGGCCCTCCGTCAAAGCGACGGGGGGCCATTTCTTTTCTTAGGATAATCAGTTGAACACAAGCGACATTAGGTACTGCTTCACTGCAAAAAAGCGAGTTGATAAAGGTAACTTTTCTTTTTTCTTTTGGCTGTTTTTTACAATTCGAAGGAAGTGTCGAAATTTTGAAAAAAACCAACAAGTCTAGCAGCTTTTTTTTCAAAAATCGTTGGTTTTTCTGCTATACTTTTGTTTGTAGTAAGAATAGGAAAAGTGGAGGACGTTCAATGAATAAAACACGTGTAGAAGCATTTAGTGATGCAGTCATTGCCATCATCATGACCATCATGATTTTAGAAATTAAGACTCCTCAAGTGGGTGTTTTGGCAGGTTTGATAGAAAATATCCCATATTTTTTATCGTTTATTGTCAGTTTTATTTTTATCTGTATCGCTTGGTACAATCATCATTACATAATGTCCGTAACTCATTGGTTTTCTAAAAAAGCGTTTTGGGCAAATAATTTTTGGTTATTCTCCATGGCCTTCATTCCGGTAGCAACTGCTTGGGTGAGTGAATTTTGGTGGATGCGGGCACCTGTTTATTTTTATCTTGTTGTGTATACGGTTTGGGATTTTGCCTACTTCTTGCTAACAAGGATCATTTATGAAGACAATGTAGTGAAAGATCCACAAGGTGCAGCTAAGTTAAGAAAATCGAAATCTTATAGTAAGGCAACAAAAATCATTCATCTTTGTCTTTTCGCAATCGGATATATCGGCATTTATTTTTATCCGCCCATTGGCATTGGTGTGATTTTATCAGAAGCGGTTATCTGGTATTTAAATGTGCCAAAAGAGGGAGACCGCTTGGAGTGTTAAAAGTTTCGATTGTATAAAGAGTCGTGTTCTTTTTAAAGAGCAGGCTATTCGAAAAAAACAATAAAAAAGTTTCCTAATTACGGAGGGAGACTTTTTTTCTTTCAATTTTTAAGCCCTGCTAAAATCGAAGGAATCAGTGAAAATTTTAATGCTCTTTCAGGCAATAATAGCGGATTCATGGTATAATTGAAGAGCTGAGAATAAATAGATTATTCTGTTTGATTCTCGAGACTATTTAAAAGGCTAGCGTAAAATAATTGTCATTCTTGACGTATTTACGACCTTAGAGGAGGAAGCAAGTGTGTTTAAACGTGTTCATTTAATCGTACTAGATTCAGTCGGTATTGGTGAAGCACCAGATGCTGAAAAATTTGGAGATGTCGGCAGTGATACACTAGGTCATATTGCCAAAGAAGCGGGACTAACCATTCCTCATTTAGAAAAACTTGGATTGGGAACTATTGCTCCTTTAACAGGTGTCAAAGCAGTGGCAGACCACGATGGCTATGCCACCAAATTAGAAGAAATTTCTGTTGGAAAAGATACTATGACCGGTCACTGGGAAATTATGGGCTTGAACATCAAAAAACCTTTTCGAGTATTCCCAAACGGCTTTCCTGAAGAATTACTGAAACAAATTGAAGATTTTTCTGGGCGAAAAGTTGTTTGTAACAAACCATATAGCGGGACAGCAGTCATTGATGATTACGGCGAACATCAAATGAAAACAGGGGATTTAATCGTTTATACTTCAGCGGACCCTGTTTTACAAATTGCGGCGCATGAAGACATTATTCCATTAGAAGAATTGTATAAAATTTGTCAATATGTTCGTGACATTACGAAAGACGAACCTTATATGATTGGTCGGATTATCGCTCGCCCGTATGTTGGTGAACCAGGTAATTTCACTCGAACCAGTAACCGTCATGACTATGCTTTAGATCCTTTTGGCCATACTGTTTTAGATTCGTTGAAAGAAAACGGCAATGATGTGATCGCTGTTGGGAAAATTAACGACATCTTTAATGGACAAGGAATTACTGAAGCTATCCGCACGAAGAGCAATATGGATGGGGTGGATCAATTATTAACGGTCATGAACAAAGATTTCACAGGTTTAAGTTTTACTAACTTAGTGGATTTCGATGCGCTGTATGGCCACCGTCGTGATGTAAAGGGCTATGCAAAAGCCATCGAAGATTTTGATGGTCGTTTGCCAGAGATTATGGCAGCTATGGCCGAAGATGATTTGCTTTTAATTACAGCAGATCACGGGAATGACCCAACTTTCCCAGGAACAGACCACACACGTGAATATGTACCTTTATTGGCTTATAGTAAAAAAATGACAAAACAAGGCAGCTTGCCACAAGGATTTTATTCAGATATTTCAGCAACGATTGCTGAAAACTTTGAAGTTCCTGCAACGGAAAACGGTCAAAGCTTTTTAAATCAATTACAATAATTCGAGGAGGCAACACATGACAACGTTAACGAACCATTTAAACGAAACAACTGAGTTTTTGAAAGAAAAAGGGGTGCAACAAGCAGACTTCGGTCTAATCTTAGGTTCTGGGTTAGGTGAATTAGCTAATGAAATAACCGATGCGATTGCTATTCCTTTCTCTGAAATTCCCCATTTTTCTGTTTCAACAGTCGTTGGACATGCTGGACAATTAGTTTACGGAACGCTTTCTGGAAAAAAAGTTTTGGCGATGCAAGGACGTTTTCATTATTATGAAGGACATTCGATGCAAACGGTCACTTATCCCGTTCGTGTGATGGCTGCTTTAGGCATTCATTCAATGATTGTAACCAACGCAGCTGGTGGCGTAAATGAAACATATACACCGGGGAATTTGATGTTAATCAATGACCACATTAATTTTACAGGCGATAATCCGTTAATTGGTGAAAATGATGAAGAAATCGGGCCGCGTTTTCCAGATATGAGTCATGCTTACACGCAAGAATATCGGGAAGTGGCAAAAAAAGTGGCTGCGGAACAAAATATTGATTTAAAAGAAGGCGTGTATATGGGCTTTTCTGGCCCGACATATGAAACGCCTGCAGAAATTCGGATGTCACGGACGATGGGTGCAGATGCAGTTGGCATGTCAACTGTTTCGGAGGTCATTGTAGCTGTGCATAGTGGCATGAAAGTACTAGGCATCTCTTGTATTACGAATTTAGCAGCTGGTATGCAAAGTAGTTTAAATCATGCAGAAGTAGTTGAAACAACTGAACGCGTTAAAGGACAATTCAAAGAGTTAGTGAAAGCAACACTAGCAGCTTTATAAAAAAAGGAGTAAACCAGAATGAGTGTGCATATCGAAGCAAAACCAGGTGAAATTGCCGATAAAATTTTACTACCAGGGGATCCCCTCCGAGCAAAATATATTGCGGAAACTTTTTTAGAGAATCCTGTCTGCTATAATCAAGTTCGTGGAATGTTAGGTTACACAGGAACGTATAAGGGACAGCGTGTTTCGGTCCAAGGAACAGGGATGGGGATGCCTTCAGCAGGTATTTATGCCCATGAGTTAATTAACTCTTACGATGTGAAGAAGTTAATTCGTGTTGGTACGTGTGGTTCTATTTCAGAAAAAGTCAACGTTCGTGAATTAGTTATCGCACAAGCAGCAGCGACGCCTTCTTCCGCGATTCGCAATGATTTTCCTAAATATGATTTTCCACAAATTGCGAGCTTCGACCTTTTACTCAAATCTTACGAAATTGCTAAAGCAAAAGGCTTTACTACCCATGTTGGTAACGTATTGTCAGATGATGTTTTTTACAAAGATAGCTTAGATGATGTCTTTCGTTTAGGTCGATACGGGGTATTAGCGATTGAAATGGAAGCGGCAATGTTATATTATTTAGCAGCAAAATTTGATGTAGAAGCATTGGCGATTATGACGGTGAGTGATAGCTTGGTGACAGGCGAAGAAACAACGGCAGAAGAACGCCAAACGACGTTTAATGAAATGATTGAAGTTGGTTTAGAAACGGCAATTGCTAATTAAAAAATGCTTGGATGATTATTTTCATCCAAGCATTTTTTTAATTTAAGAGCGTTTTTTTTACATCTTCAACAATTTGAGTATTCGCAATAGGTCCGTTGTATAACCAACTACTTTTTTTATCATAGGTATGAACTTGGTTATTTTTCACAGCAGGTAAGTTCTTCCAAATTGCTTCTTGGAAAAGAGGTGCTGATTCATCACTGTTTACAAGGAAAATGTGGTCTGCGTCAAGCTCAGCTAATTTTTCTAAAGAAACTTGATTCCAATCCGCAGTAGCATTTTTAGAAATTTCTTCCACTAATTTTGGAACTTGGAGGCCTAAGTCCTGATAGAGCACGGTTCCGCTTGAGCGATTATCGCTAACCATAAAGACTTGGTTGTTGGTTACCCATAAGACTGCCGCAGATTTGCCAGCATCTTTTTTGCCAAGGTCTTCTTGGACGCCTTTGGTTAAGGTATCATAATCTTCTAACACTTTTTTCGCTTGTTCTTTTTTATCTAAAACAGTGGCAATATCTTCCAATTGATCACGCCAGGTGACATTTTCGCCGTTTTTGACTACATAAGTTGGCGCAATTTTACTGTATTCTTTGTATTTACCACCTTCAACTAGAGCAGATGAACTGATTAATAATAAGTCAGGTTCAAATTTTAGAACCGCTTCATATGGCAAGTCATAGGAAATAGTGGGGATATCTTTCAATTCTTTCGCTAAATAATCTTGAATGCTGCCTTGTCCAACTGTCCATTGTGCCACTGGTTTTTCTCCTAGTGCAACTAGATAATCTTCTAAATAGCTCGCAATAATCCGTTTGGGTTTCGCGGGGACGGTTACTTTATTGCCTAAGGTATCTGTTACTTCATGTGTTTTGTCAGCGTTATTGGCTTCTTTATTCGTATTACCACAAGCTCCGAGTAAGAATGAACCAAGAAGAAGGGTGGTACCAATTAGGACCGTCTTTTTTAAAAGTTTCATTGTGTAACTCCTTTATTTTTAGTTGATAACGATTCTCATTATCAATTAAAAACGACCGTTTGTCAATCATCGCTTGTTTTTTTGAGCAAATAAGTTGCATTTTTAGATAATTCGTTTTTTTGATTGGAAGAAACATTGCTTTTTAAGGAAGGGTCTTTTATAATCAAGGAACAATGAGTGAGAACGATTCTCAATAAATGTAAAATAACGACAGAAAAATTAAAGAGGAATGGTTATGAATTATTTAGAGGCAGAGGACTTAACTACAGGATATGGTCGTCAAGTGATTAGTGAAGCGCTGAACTGTTCATTTGAAGCGGGAACTATTACAAGTATTATTGGACCAAATGGTTGTGGCAAATCGACCTTGTTAAAAACACTTGCGCGTATTTTGCCAGCTGAGAAAGGCAAGGTGTTCATTAAGAACCAAGAACTTCAACATTTTTCTTCAAAAGAAGTGGCGCAAGAACTAGCGATCTTATCACAAACGCCAGAAAATACAATCGATTTATCTGTTTTTGACCTCGTCTCTTTCGGGCGATATCCTTATCAATCGGGCTGGAAAAGTGTCACCAAAGAAGATCAAGAGTACATACAATGGGCATTAGAATTAACAGGCTTAACTGAGTTAGCTAGAGAGTCTGTGGCAATTTTATCAGGTGGACAACGTCAACGGGTTTGGATTGCTATGGCGCTAGTGCAGGATACAGATATTTTAATTTTAGATGAACCGACCACCTATTTGGATCCAGCGCATCAGCTAGAAATTTTAAATGTGTTAAAACGAATTAATCAAGAACATCAAAAAACTATCGTGATGACGATTCATGATATTAATTTAGCTTCTCGTTTTTCTGATCGCGTGATTGCGATGAAAGAGGGAAAGATTATCAATGAAGGAACACCGCAAGAAGTGATTACTGTTACTGGCTTAGCAGATGTTTTCGCTATTCAAGCAGAAATTAGTTACCATAGTCAGACACAGCGGCCACTAGTGCTTTCTTATGAGTTGATGGAAATGGAGCTGGATGGATGAAAGGCATAAGCGGATTTTATAGACACCAATGGCAAGTGTTACTTGTCTGTCTTTTTTTGCTACTGGGGACAATGCTTCTGTCGCTGATGTTTGGTGCGACGTCGGTTTCGATTCAAACGATTATTGAATCATTTACGCACTTCGATGCGACCAATCAAGCGCATCAAGTCATCCAAACGGTTCGGTTGCCGCGGATTTTAGGGGCCGCTTTTGTGGGGGCAAGTTTAGCGGTGAGTGGGGCGTTAGCGCAAGGGATTACGCAAAACCCATTGGCAGATTCTGGCTTGCTGGGTATCAATGCTGGGGCTGGCTTGGGCTTAGCGCTTGTTTTTGCTTTCCTCCCTCAGGCAAGTTATTGGTGGCTTTTAGTTGTTTCTTTTCTTGGTGCCGGCGTGAGTGTGGCACTGATTTATTATCTTTCTAATCATTCAATTCGAGGAGCAAGCCCCATGCGTCTGACCTTGGTGGGGGCTGGTATTAGTGCCCTTTTTTTATCATTTAGTCAATTCTTAGCCATTCAGTTCAATTTGAGTCAAGAGTTAACGTTTTGGTTTCTTGGCGGCGTCAGCGTTATTTCTTGGGCACAATTAAAAATAGTCGTCCCGATCTTTCTGGGCGCATTTGCATTAGCAGTTCTGATTAGTCCGTCGATGACTATTTTACGGTTTGGCGATGATGCAACAATTGGTTTGGGGCGAAATCCGCAGCGTATTCGGTTGTTTGCCAGTATAACGATTTTGCTTTTATCAGGATTGTCTGTGGCGCTGGTTGGCTCGGTCAGTTTTGTTGGTTTGGTGGTGCCTCATGTGATGCGAACAGTTTCTGGAGAAAATTACCGTCGCTTGATTCCGTTCTCGGCGTTAGGCGGTGCGCTCCTCGTTTTGGTGGCAGATTTAATCGCTCGAATGGTGAATCCGCCTTTTGAAACACCATTTGGGATTATCACGGCCTTAATTGGCATCCCATTCTTTCTTTATTTATTTCGTAAAGGAGGGCAACTAGGATGACACAGAAAAAAGTGTCCCGTTGGGTGGCTGTCTTAATAGTTGGGATTATCCTAACTGCTTGTATCAGTTTAACGCAAGGGGAATTATCTGTTTCCGTCATGGATTTAAAAGCCCTTCTTTTGGGACAGGGAAGTCAGGCCAAACAACTGTTAGTTTGGGATTTTCGGTTACCACGGATTGTGCTAGCGGTCCTTTCGGGCGCAGCTTTAGGCTTAAGCGGTGCTATTCTTCAAGGGATTACTCGGAATCCGTTAGCAGATACTGGGATTTTAGGCATTAATGCGGGTGCGGGTTTGGCAGTGATTTTGTTTATTAGTTTTGTTGAGACGACAAGTATCACAACGTTTGCACTTCCGCTCGTGGCCTTAGTTGGCGGCTTGCTAGCGGCTGTTGGGATTTTAGTAATCGCGTATCATCATCGTTTAGGATTGACGCCAGTTCGAATGGTCTTATCGGGTGTCATTTTGAGTACGGGTATTTCAGCACTCACCTTATTAATTACATCAAAAATTGACACTGAAAAGTACCGTTTTGTTACAATGTGGCAAGCAGGCAGTATCTGGGGTAGTAATTGGTTCTTTGTGGGCGCTTTGTTGCCTTGGCTAGTCATCGGGTTCTTTTTTGCGATGAAGCGTCATCGTCTGTTGGATATTTTACAATTGGGGGACGAAACAGCTATTTCTGTAGGTATTGCTGTGAAAAAAGAACGAATCGTTTCGTTGCTGTTAGCGGTGATGTTGGCGGCATCAGCGATTTCCGTTACAGGGGGAATTAATTTTTTAGGTTTACTTGCGCCACATATTGCTCGCAAATGTGGTTTTACGCAACAAAAACAGGTATTGCCATTGGCGGCGTTGTTTGGGAGTTTACTTTTATTGGTTAGTGATACGATTGGTCGGCTATTGCCTGGCAATGGAGAAATGCCTGCAGGGATTATTGTTGCGATCATCGGTGCGCCTTATTTTCTTTATTTGTTAATCAAAACAAGCGATTCGTTATAAAAAAGAATCAAAAGCTGGGTCAATTGGTCGTTGTGAAAGCAACTGTCATTTGCTCGGCTTTTTGATTGGCGGATTTTTGAAAAAATAGTATGATAAATGCGTAAGAGCATTGAATGGAGGATGAAAGAATGGAAAACTTTAATTTTTATGTACCAACAGACATCCGTTTTGGGAAAGATCGTTTAGACGAATTACCTGCTGTGTTAGATCAATTTGGCAAAAATGTCTTACTTGTTTATGGTGGCGGTAGTATCAAACGTAATGGCTTGTACCAACAAATTACTGATTTGGCCCAAAAAAACGGGCATACATTGATTGAGTTGAGCGGTGTCGAACCAAACCCGCGCATTGAAACCGTTAGAAAAGGAATTGAGTTGTGTAAAGAAAACCAAGTCGATGTTATTTTAGCAGTTGGCGGTGGTTCAACCATTGACTGTTCCAAAGCAATAGCTGCGGGCTTTTATTCGGAAGAAGATATCTGGACAGTCATTGCAGCCAGAAAAGGGTATACAGGTCCTGCTTTACCAATCGTGACCATCTTGACTTTAGCAGCGACAGGTAGTGAAATGAACGCAGGTGCTGTCATTTCTAACTTAGAAACCAATCAAAAATTAGGCTTTGGTGGTCCGAATATGATTCCAAAAGTTTCGTTCTTGGATCCAACGAATACTTTTACGGTTCCTCAAAATCAAACAGCAGCTGGCTCAGCGGATATTTTCAGTCATTTGATTGAAAACTATTTTAGTATTTCGACAGGCACGGACGTCCAAGATTTTGTGTCAGAAGGCTTAATGCGAACGGTTATCAAAAATTGTCCTATTGCTTTAGAAAATCCAGAAGATTATGATGCACGTGCTAATTTAATGTGGGCAAGTAGTTTAGCCTTAAATGGTTTAACAGGGCGCGGCAAACAAGGTGTTTGGTCTTGTCACCCAATGGAACATGAATTAAGTGCGTTTTATGACATTACGCATGGGATTGGCTTAGCAATTTTAACGCCTCGTTGGATGAATTACGTTTTGTCTGAACAAACCGTAGGCAAGTTTGCGCAATTTGCTCGAAATGTTTGGGGAATAGTCGAACAAGAAGAGGAAGTAGCAGCGAAAAAAGGTATTCAAGCATTATATGATTACTTTGTGGCTTGTGGCATTCCAATGACATTACCAGAAGTTGGCATCGAAGCAGATAAATTTGAAGAAATGGCACAACAAGCTGTGGCCCATAGTGCAATTGCCGAAAAGGCTTATGTACCATTGGATGCAGCGGATATAGTAGCGATTTATAAAGATTGTTTAACCGAAAGTCAATTTATTTAATCCATAAAAAAGCGGTTTGCCTTGGCAAACCGCTTTTGTTAATAAGAAACAAGTTCTTATAAGTAGTATTTTTCTTTCACAGTTAAATCATCGTTTAATTCATAAACTAATGGTTTACCTGTTGGGATTTCAAGATCCATAATATCTTCATCAGAAATGCCTTCGATGTGTTTAGCTAAAGCACGTAATGAATTACCATGAGCCGCTACTAAGACAGTTTTGTTGTCTTTTAAAGCTGGCGCAATTTCATCTTGCCAGAATGGTAATGCACGTTCCAAAGTAACTTTCAAGTTTTCGCCACCAGGAATATCGCGTTGGTCTAACATTGCATAACGACGGTCGTTTGCTGCAGAACCTTCATCTGTTGCTTCCATTAATGGAGGAAGAGTATCGTAAGAACGACGCCAGATGTGGACTTGTTCGTCTCCGTATTTTTCAGCAGTTTCTTTTTTGTTTAGTCCTTGTAATTTACCATAGTGACGTTCGTTTAAGCGCCAAGATTTGATTTGAGGTACCCATAATTGATCTGAGTATTCTAGTAAATAGTTACAAGTTTTGATGGCACGAGTTAAAACAGAAGTATAAGCAACGTCGAATTCGATGCCTGCTTCTTTAATTTTACGGCCGCCTTCTTTTGCTTCTTCAACACCTTCAGGTGCTAAATCTACGTCAGCCCATCCAGTAAATTGGTTTAAGGCATTCCATTCGCTAAGTCCATGACGAGAAAAAACTAATTTTGGCATGTATAAGCTCTCCTTTGAGTTTAGTTTTCTGAAAATAAGATTTCCACGTTTATTGTACACCGTTTTGCGCAAGATTTCCAATGGAAAATAGTAAAAAAACGTGAAAGTTGCTGAAAAATTAGAGTGAAATCGAATCAAAAAAGAAGCCCCATCTGAAGGACTTCTTTTTTATTCTTAGGAATACAGCCGCTCGACATCTGTCTCAGGTAAATTGATGTATTTATAACAAGTGCCCACCGAAACGCCGCATTTATTAGAAATAAATTGGATTGTTTCTTTGTTTTCATAATATAATGCACGGATTTTGCGGACGGTGCGTCCATCAATTTTTGGACGTCCACCTACTTTTCCGTTTTCACGAGCTTTGTGGAGCCCGACGAGTGTTCGTTCTTTAATTAGTGCACATTCCATCGCAGATAAGCTCTCCATTAATTGGAAATAGGCTTCACCTGTTGGAAGGTGAGTATCAATTCCTTCTGAAATGCTGACAAAATCAACTTGTTTTTCCTTTAACATTTTCATAAAGTCTGTTAATTGGCGGGTTGTTTTACCTAAATGGTGCAATTTACAAACAATAAGTGTATCCCCAGCAGAAAGAAGTTTTTCGACTTCGTCTAAGACACTGATCTCCGCTTGAGGATCAAATGTCTCTTGGAAAATATCATCACAACCAAACGATTGGAGAGTGGTTAGTTGATTTTTTAAATCGTCTTCAATAATAGTTGTGCGTGCATAACCAATTCGTTTCATATATTATCCTTCCTATATAAATAATCTTTTTTCACACATTCTTAACGTGCGGGAACATGTAAGGTTTTCGGTCCATCTTCATAACCGACGATTACCATAGAAACCATATTTAAAAATAAGCCGTGTTCAACGACGCCAACCAAGTTGTCTAAATAAGAACCCAAAGCTTCTGGATCTGTAATTTTTTCTAAATGCAAATCGATGATATGGTGGCCTCCATCTGTTATTAATGTTTCGCCAGCAGCGTTTAAACGAAGTGTTGGGTGATAGCCTTTTTCTTCAAATAAATGCACTAGTTGGCGGCTGCCATAAGGAACAACCTCAACTGGAAGTGGGAAAGCTCCTAAATCGTCCACCATTTTTGATTTATCCACAATCCAAATACATTTCTTTGAATAAGTGGCCACAATTTTTTCAAAAAGTAAGGCAGCCCCACCGCCTTTGATTCCTTGAAAATCAGCGCTGATTTCATCGGCGCCATCAATCGTAAGATCCACATACGGAACCTCATCAATACTTTTTAAAGGAATGCCCAAGGCCAAGGCTTGTTTCTCTGTTTCTTTTGAAGTAGTAACCCCCACGATTGACAATCCTTCTTCTTTTATGCGACGACCAATTTCGTCTACCATAAATTTTGCTGTTGAGCCAGTACCCAAACCGACAATCATGCCGTCTTCTACATATTTTGCAGCTTCGATTCCTACCATTTGTTTCAGATTCATCGCTGTTTTCCGCCCCCTTCAATAGTCAAAGA
This sequence comes from Enterococcus sp. DIV2453a, assembly GCF_050533535.1. Classification (NCBI taxonomy): domain Bacteria; kingdom Bacillati; phylum Bacillota; class Bacilli; order Lactobacillales; family Enterococcaceae; genus Enterococcus; species Enterococcus sp. DIV2453a. The sequence continues at coordinate 152,756 of NZ_CP172899.1, forward strand.
TATTGTACCGTTAATTAACTAAAAAAGATAGAAAGTTTTTGAAAAAGTCATAAAAATTTTTAAAGGAAAAGTGCGTTTAAATAGAAGGAAAAGCTTTTTTTCGAAAGGCGAAAGAAGAGGGTTGACAGCTGATACTTATCGTGGTATCCTAACAAAGGTGCTTTATCTACAGGTTCCTTATAGGGACGTGCTGACTGTCTATCAAAGCATATTTGATAAAGAGTGCAGAGATTGCATTATTTTTTATCGCGAAAAAAGAACCACCTGGATGTGTGGAACTAGAAGCGAAGTAAGGAAGGAGGAGAACAAGGAATGCCTACAATTAACCAATTAGTACGTAAACCTCGTAAATCTAAAGTAGAAAAATCTGATTCACCAGCCTTAAACAAAGGATATAACAGTTTTAAGAAAACTCAAACAAACGTTAACTCTCCGCAAAAACGTGGAGTTTGTACACGTGTGGGTACGATGACACCTAAAAAACCGAACTCAGCTTTACGTAAATATGCCCGTGTTCGTTTGTCAAACTTAATCGAAGTTACAGCTTATATCCCAGGTATCGGTCACAACTTACAAGAACACAGCGTGGTATTATTACGTGGTGGACGTGTAAAAGACTTACCAGGGGTACGTTACCATATCGTTCGTGGTGCGCTTGATACTGCCGGTGTTAACGACCGTAAACAAAGCCGCTCTAAATACGGTACAAAACGTCCTAAAGCTTAATTATAATAAGACAATAACAACTTGAAAAATCATATTTCGGAAGGAGGAGTTACGGATGCCTCGTAAAGGTCCTGTTGCAAAACGTGATGTTTTACCAGATCCAATTTATAACTCAAAATTAGTAACTCGCTTAATCAACCGTGTAATGGTTGACGGTAAACGCGGGATTGCTGCTAACATTATCTATAATTCATTTGATATCATCAAAGAATCTACAGGTAACGATCCATTGGAAGTTTTTGAACAAGCAATGAAAAACGTTATGCCTGTTCTTGAAGTTAAAGCACGTCGTGTTGGGGGTTCTAACTACCAAGTACCAGTTGAAGTTCGTCCAGAACGTCGTACAACTTTAGGTTTACGTTGGGTAGTTAACTACGCACGTCTACGTGGTGAACACACAATGGAAGAACGTCTAGCGAAAGAAATCATGGATGCTGCTAACAACACTGGCGCTTCTGTTAAAAAACGCGAAGACACACACAAAATGGCAGACGCAAACCGCGCATTTGCTCATTATCGTTGGTAAGATCCTCTCTGTCTGTCGCGTAAAGTGGCAGCAGAAAGTCAATTTACAATCGATTTAAATAAAGAGAGGAGTAAACATACAAAATGGCAAGAGAATTTTCACTTGAAAAAACTCGTAACATTGGTATCATGGCCCACGTTGATGCTGGTAAAACAACAACAACTGAGCGTATCTTGTACTACACTGGTAAAATCCATAAAATCGGTGAAACCCATGAAGGTGCTTCACAAATGGACTGGATGGAACAAGAACAAGAACGTGGTATCACGATTACATCCGCTGCGACAACTGCACAGTGGAAAGGCTACCGTGTAAATATCATCGATACTCCAGGACACGTGGACTTCACAATTGAAGTACAACGTTCTCTACGCGTATTAGATGGTGCGGTAACAGTTCTTGACTCTCAATCAGGTGTAGAACCTCAAACAGAAACTGTTTGGCGTCAAGCGACTGAATATAAAGTTCCTCGTATTGTATTCTGTAACAAAATGGATAAAATCGGTGCGGACTTCTTCTATTCAGTAGAATCATTACATGATCGTTTACAAGCAAACGCTCATCCAATTCAAATTCCAATCGGAGCTGAAGAAGACTTCACTGGAATCATTGACTTGATTAAAATGAAAGCTGAAATCTACACAAATGATTTGGGAACAGATATTCAAGAAACTGATATTCCTGAAGATTATTTAGAAAAAGCGCAAGAATGGCGCGAAAAATTAGTTGAAGCTGTTGCTGAAACTGACGAAGACTTAATGATGAAATATCTTGAAGGTGAAGAAATCACTGAAGAAGAATTAGTCGCTGGTATCCGTCAAGCAACAATCAACGTTGAGTTCTTCCCTGTATTAGCTGGTTCAGCATTCAAGAATAAAGGGGTTCAATTAATGTTGGACGCTGTTCTTGATTACTTACCATCTCCATTAGATATCGATGCTATCAAAGGGATCGATACTAAAACAGACGAAGAAACAACTCGTCCAGCTGATGACGAAGCACCTTTCGCTTCATTAGCATTTAAAGTTATGACTGACCCATTCGTAGGTCGTTTAACTTTCTTCCGTGTTTATTCTGGTGTCCTTGAAAGTGGTTCATACGTATTGAACGCTTCAAAAGGCAAAAAAGAACGTATCGGTCGTATCCTACAAATGCACGCCAACACTCGTCAAGAAATTGACAAAGTGTACTCTGGTGATATCGCTGCTGCTGTTGGTCTGAAAGACACAACAACTGGTGATACATTATGTGCATTAGATGCACCAGTTATTCTTGAATCTATTGAATTCCCTGATCCAGTTATCCAAGTCGCTGTTGAACCTAAATCAAAAGCTGACCAAGATAAAATGGGCGTGGCTCTACAAAAACTTGCTGAAGAAGATCCATCATTCCGCGTTGAAACAAACGTTGAAACTGGTGAAACAGTTATCTCTGGTATGGGTGAATTGCACTTAGACGTTTTAGTAGACCGTATGAAACGTGAATTCAAAGTTGAAGCTAACGTAGGTGCTCCTCAAGTATCTTACCGCGAAACATTCCGTGCTGCGACTAAAGCAGAAGGTAAATTCGTTCGTCAGTCTGGTGGTAAAGGACAATACGGTCACGTATGGGTTGAATTTACACCAAATGAAGAAGGTAAAGGCTTCGAGTTTGAAAACGCAATTGTCGGTGGTGTGGTTCCTCGTGAATACATCCCAGCAGTTGAAAAAGGGTTAGAAGACTCTATGAACAACGGTGTTCTTGCTGGTTATCCATTAGTTGATATCAAAGCAAAACTTTACGATGGTTCATACCACGATGTCGATTCAAATGAAACGGCCTTCCGTGTAGCTGCTTCTATGGCATTGAAAGCTGCGGCTAAAAATGCAAACCCAGTTATTTTAGAACCAATGATGAAAGTTACAATTACTGTTCCTGAAGATTACTTAGGTGATATCATGGGACACGTAACAAGTCGTCGTGGACGTGTTGAAGGTATGGAAGCACACGGTAACTCTCAAATCGTTAATGCGATGGTACCTTTAGCTGAAATGTTTGGTTATGCTACAACATTACGTTCAGCAACACAAGGACGCGGTACATTTATGATGGTATTTGACCACTATGAAGACGTACCTAAGTCTGTTCAAGAAGAAATCATCAAGAAAAACGGCGGCAACGCATAATTTTCCTTGAGAATAAAAGGTTTGTTTTTAGAACTATCCTTTTTTCAAGATTTCGTGTAAAATAGCTTATGATGATCAGACGATTTTTAGTAACGTCTATCACATATAAAACAAACAATAAAATTTATATTTTTAGGAGGAACATTCAAAATGGCAAAAGAAAAATTTGACCGTTCTAAATCCCATGTTAACATTGGTACTATCGGACACGTTGACCATGGTAAAACTACATTAACAGCTGCAATTGCTACTGTATTATCAAAACACGGTGGCGGGGAAGCACAAAGCTACGATTCTATCGATAACGCTCCAGAAGAAAAAGAACGTGGAATCACAATCAACACTTCTCATATCGAATATGAAACTGAAACTCGTCACTATGCACACGTTGACTGCCCAGGACACGCGGACTACGTTAAAAACATGATCACTGGTGCTGCTCAAATGGACGGAGCTATCTTAGTAGTTTCTGCTGCTGATGGTCCTATGCCTCAAACACGTGAACATATCTTATTATCACGTAACGTTGGTGTACCATACATCGTTGTATTCTTAAACAAAATGGATATGGTTGATGACGAAGAATTATTAGAATTAGTAGAAATGGAAGTTCGTGACTTATTATCAGAATACGATTTCCCAGGCGATGATGTTCCAGTTATCGCAGGTTCTGCTTTGAAAGCTTTAGAAGGCGACGAGTCTTATGAAGAAAAAATCTTAGAATTAATGGCTGCAGTTGACGAATATATCCCAACTCCAGAACGTGATACTGACAAACCATTCATGATGCCAGTCGAAGACGTATTCTCAATCACTGGACGTGGTACTGTTGCTACAGGCCGTGTTGAACGTGGTGAAGTTCGCGTTGGTGACGAAGTTGAAATCGTTGGTATTAAAGACGAAACATCTAAAACAACTGTTACAGGTGTTGAAATGTTCCGTAAATTATTAGACTACGCTGAAGCAGGCGACAACATCGGTGCTTTATTACGTGGTGTAGCACGTGAAGATATCGAACGTGGACAAGTATTAGCTAAACCAGCTACAATCACTCCACACACAAAATTCAAAGCTGAAGTATACGTATTATCAAAAGAAGAAGGCGGACGTCACACTCCATTCTTCACTAACTACCGTCCTCAATTCTACTTCCGTACAACAGACGTTACTGGTGTTGTAGAATTGCCAGAAGGTACTGAAATGGTAATGCCTGGTGATAACGTTGCTATGGACGTTGAATTAATTCACCCAATCGCTATCGAAGACGGAACTCGTTTCTCTATTCGTGAAGGCGGACGTACTGTAGGTTCAGGCGTTGTTACTGAAATCGTTAAATAATTAACTTTTTAACTATAGCTTTAACCAGCGTAAAAAACTGGGGTATTCGGACGTAAGACCAGAGAATTTATTCTCTGGTCTTTTTTTGTTTAGAAATTGGCTGGCTAAAAAATAAGCCAATTGGCTGTTTTAGCAGTCTTGTTTCTTCCGTATACTTGGAGAAAAAGGTTAGGTGATTTAATGGAAAAAGTATTGACGATTGCAGGCTCCGATTCAACTGGAGGGGCAGGGATTCAAGCAGATTTAAAAACATTTGAAGAGTATGGAGTTTTTGGGTTTTCAAGTTTAACCTCGATTGTGACGATGAATCCTACGACAGGTTGGTCACATGAAGTAACTGAATTGCCAGAAACGCTCTTAGAAAAACAATTGATTTCGGTTTTTGCAGGCGGTCCAGTCGCGGCTTTGAAAACAGGGATGATGGGTAATGAACAAAATATTAAAATGGCTAGTAAGTACATTAAACAAGAAAAAATTCAAAAAGTCGTGATTGACCCAGTCATTGCTTGTAAGGGAACGGCACAAATTCTGCAACCCAAAAGTGTGGAAGGCCTAAAAAACGATTTACTGCCATTAGCATTAGTTGCCACGCCTAATTTAATTGAAGCGGGCATCTTATCTGGTTTAGGCGAAATTTCTTCCGTGGCGGAGATGGAAGAAGCGGCAAAACGAATTGTACAAATGGGAGCCAAACATGTCGTGGTTAAAGGGGGACATCGCTTAGCTGGTGAAAAAGCACTGGACTTGTTTTACGATGGTCACACCGCGCATCTTTTGGAAAATGAATTATATCCTACTGATTATAATCATGGTGCAGGTTGTACTTTTTCAGCGGCAATCACAGCTGGCTTGGCGAAAGGTTATTCGGTGTTAGAAGCAGTAACTTTAGCGAAAAAATTTGTAGCAGCGGCGATTAAACACGGTATTCAAGTTAATCCTTATGTGGGGCACGTATGGCATGGCGCATACACTCATGCGGAACAACGGATGTGTAAGAAAGCATAATATTTAGAACTAGAGGAGTCTGTCAAGGACTGGCTCTAGTTTTTTTGTGATAAAGAATAACAATAGTAGGTATTACGTTAAAAGAATGTTCAAATTTTTAAAAGAGGAGTAGAATAGAACTGTAATTGCAAAAAAAGAAGCGGAACATAGAAGGGGTGTTAACTTTTCTGTGCTTCAGTTTAGAACGGACTGTGGTGTTTGTTTTGACGAACTACCGGAAAGCGACTTCTTTTTGTTTTGGCTTCAAATGGTATTTAATGGAGGGTATGCAATGTTAGAAAAAGAAACGTACAGTCAACTGTTTAAATGGTCTTTTTCAAAAAAGACACAAGTCACATACTGGGATGGTACCGTCAAAGAGTATGGGCAAGGGTCGGGGGATCCGGTTTTTAAAATTGTATTCAATGAAAAAATTCCTGTGAAGGATTTACTGAATAACGCTTCGTTAACTTTAGGGGAAGCCTACATGGATCGCAAAATTGAAATCGAAGGCGATATCCAAGCACTGATTTATGATGTGTATAACCAAAAGGATAGCTTTTTACACAATGCTAAATTTATTAAATGGCTTCCTAAAGAAAGTCATTCAAAAAAACGCTCGCAAGAGGATATTCACAGCCATTACGATCTAGGAAATAATTTTTACAAAAAATGGCTTGACCAAACAATGACGTATTCATGTGCTTATTTTAAAACGCCTGAAGATACATTAGAACAAGCGCAAGTGAATAAAGTGCATCATATTTTAGATAAATTGTTTATCAAAGAGGGCGACACTTTACTGGATATTGGCTGCGGCTGGGGCACGTTAATTTTAACTGCGGTGAAAGAATATGGAGCCAAAGCAACTGGGATTACATTAAGTGAAGAGCAATTTCATCATATTCGCCATATTATAGAAAAAGAAGGTCTACAAGATCGAATGACTGTCAAATTGATGGATTATCGTGATTTAAAAGGAGAGTCTTTTGACCATATTACGAGTGTTGGGATGTTTGAACATGTCGGTGCGGAAAATCTACATGAATATTTTGACGTCGTTCAACGAAACTTAGCGCCTAAAGGTACGGCGTTGATTCATGGAATCAGTCGCCAACAAGGTGGGGCTAAAAATGCTTGGATTAATCGTTATATTTTCCCAGGTGGCTATATTCCTGGTGTCACTGAGCTAGTCGGCCATATGACAGAAAACGACTTGCAAGTGATTGACTTGGAAAGTTTGCGCAGAGATTATCAATTGACGTTGGAACATTGGACAAAAAACTTCCATAATATAGAAACAGAAATTGTTGACGAAAAAGGCGAGCGCTTCTATCGAATGTGGGACTTATATTTGCAAGCATGTGCAGCCTCATTCCAAGCAAGCAATATTGATGTTATTCAATATTTATTGGTTCATCCAGATAACAATGATATTCCAATGCGCCGGATTGGTTAATAGAATAAAAAAGAGAGAATTTGAGATTCTGGTAAAAAAGGAATCTCAAATTCTTTTTTTATAAAAATAGGATGAAAAGAATTGAAAAACAAAACAAATGCTTTTCAAAACAAGAAAAAATTCTTTCAAAAAAACGCAGAAAATCCTTGCTAACACTATCCTTTCATAGTATAATCAAAAAGGTGCTGTTTACAGGAGTGTAAAAAGCATTGGTAGATCAACGATTTGATTTGCCGGCTGTGAAGCGAGAGGTTGCGACACGCTCGGACGCTTTGCCATGAACGAGCATGCCGGATAAATTTTCGTGGAGCTATGTCTACTTTTAAAATAGGCGAAGGAGGGAACAAGATGGCAAAACAAAAAATTCGTATCCGTTTAAAAGCGTATGAACACCGTATTTTAGATCAATCAGCGGATAAAATTGTGGAAACAGCAAAAAGAACTGGAGCTGACGTATCAGGTCCGATTCCATTACCAACAGAACGCTCACTTTACACAGTTATTCGTGCGACTCATAAATACAAAGATTCTCGCGAACAATTCGAAATGCGTACTCACAAACGTCTAATTGACATTGTGAACCCAACACCAAAAACAGTTGACGCTCTAATGAAGCTTGACTTACCGTCTGGTGTTAATATTGAAATCAAACTATAAAATTAAGATGGAGGTGTACTCATGACCAAAGGAATCTTAGGGAAAAAAGTGGGAATGACACAAATCTTTACTGAGTCTGGTGAATTAATTCCAGTAACAGTAGTTGAAGCTACGCCAAACGTAGTTTTACAAGTAAAAACTGTTGAAACTGACGGATACGAAGCTATCCAAGTTGGTTACCAAGACAAACGTGAAGTTTTATCAAACAAACCTGCGAAAGGTCATGTTGCAAAAGCAAACACGGCTCCTAAGCGCTTCATTAAAGAATTCAAGAATGTTGAGCTAGGAGAATATGAAGTAGGTAAAGAAATCAAAGTAGATGTTTTCCAAGCAGGAGACGTTGTTGATGTTACAGGTACTACGAAAGGTAAAGGATTCCAAGGGGCAATCAAACGTCACGGCCAAAGCCGCGGACCTATGTCTCATGGTTCTCGTTATCACCGTCGTCCTGGGTCAATGGGTCCAGTAGCGCCTAACCGTGTATTTAAAAATAAACGACTAGCCGGCCGTATGGGTGGCGACCGCGTAACAATTCAAAACCTTGAAGTTGTTAAAGTGGACGTAGAAAGAAATGTTATCTTAATCAAAGGAAACATTCCTGGAGCGAAAAAATCTTTAATCACAATTAAATCAGCTGTGAAAGCTAAATAAGTGTAGGGAAAGGAGGAACTAAGGAATGCCGAATGTAGCATTATTCAAACAAGATGGAACTCAAAACGGTGAAATCACTTTAAATGAAGAAATCTTCGGAATCGAACCTAATGAAAGTGTTGTCTATGATGCAATCATCATGCAACGTGCTTCATTAAGACAAGGAACACACGCAGTTAAAAACCGTAGCGCTGTTCGTGGCGGTGGCCGCAAACCATGGCGTCAAAAAGGAACTGGTCGTGCTCGTCAAGGTTCAATCCGTTCACCACAATGGCGTGGAGGTGGCGTAGTCTTTGGACCAACACCGCGTTCATACAGCTACAAACTTCCTAAAAAAGTTCGTCGCTTAGCAATGAAGTCTGTATTATCAGACAAAGTTGCTGAAAATAACTTGGTAGCAGTAGAAGGTTTAAGCTTCGATGCACCAAAAACAAAAGAATTCAAACAAGTTCTTGCTAACTTGTCTATCGATACTAAAGTATTAGTTGTTTTAGAAAATGGTAACGACTTTGCAGCTTTATCAGCTCGTAACTTACCAAACGTTTCTGTAGTAACTTCTGATAACGTTAGTGTGTTAGATGTTGTGTCAGCTAACAAAGTCTTGGCAACACAAACAGCTCTTACTCAAATTGAGGAGGTGCTTGCATAATGGAATTACTAGACGTAATCAAACGCCCAGTGATCACTGAAAAATCCATGTTAGCTATGGACGAAAAGAAATATACTTTCGAAGTGGACACTCGCGCAAACAAAACTTTAGTAAAACAAGCTGTTGAATCAGCATTCGATGTTAAAGTAGCAAACGTAAACATCTTAAACGTGCGTCCAAAATTCAAACGCATGGGTAAATATGCAGGTTATACAAAAAAACGTCGCAAAGCGATCGTTACATTAACTGAAGATTCAAAAGAAATTCAATTATTCGAAGCTGCTGAATAAGCAGTCCTGAACAATATCAACGTAGGAGGGAAATAAGACGTGGCGATTAAAAAGTACAAACCTACCACAAATGGCCGTCGTAACATGACAAGTTCTGATTTCGCTGAAATCACAACTTCAACACCAGAAAAATCATTGTTACAGCCATTAAAAAACAATGCCGGTCGTAACAACAACGGTCGCATTACGGTTCGTCACCAAGGTGGCGGTCACAAACGTCAATACCGTGTGATTGACTTCAAACGTAATAAAGATAACGTCGCAGCGGTTGTTAAAACGATCGAGTACGATCCAAACCGTTCTGCTAACATCGCGTTAGTTCATTACGAAGACGGGGTTAAGGCATACATCTTAGCACCAAAAGGATTAGAAGTAGGCATGCGCCTAGTATCTGGTCCAGAAGCAGATATTAAAGTAGGTAACGCATTACCATTGGAAAACATTCCAGTTGGTACAGTTATCCACAACATTGAAATGAAACCTGGTAAAGGTGGACAATTAATCCGTTCAGCTGGAACAAGCGCGCAAGTACTTGGTAAAGAAGGCAAATACGTATTAATCCGCTTAAACTCTGGCGAAGTTCGTATGATCTTAGCAACTTGCCGTGCAACAATCGGTTCAGTTGGTAACGAACAACACGAATTAATCAACATTGGTAAAGCTGGCCGCTCTCGTTGGATGCGTAAACGCCCAACTGTTCGTGGTAGCGTAATGAACCCTAACGATCACCCACACGGTGGTGGTGAAGGTAAAACACCAATTGGACGTAAAGCGCCAGTATCTCCATGGGGTCAACCAGCAATTGGATACAAAACACGTAATAAAAAAGCTAAATCAGACAAACTTATCGTTCGTCGTCGTACTAAATAATTTTTTTGACCATGTGTCGTACATTTTGAGAGGAGGTTCACCATGGGTCGTAGTTTAAAAAAAGGACCTTTCGTCGATGATCATTTGATGAAAAAGGTCGAAGCACAACAAGGTGCCGAAAAGAAAAAAGTAATTAAAACTTGGTCTCGCCGCTCTACAATTTTTCCATCATTCGTAGGTTTCACAATCGCTGTATATGATGGACGGAAACATGTCCCTGTTTACATTCAAGAAGACATGGTAGGACATAAATTAGGTGAATTTGCACCAACTAGAACTTATCGTGGCCACGTTGCTGACGATAAAAAAACTAAACGCTAATTTTGAGGGGAGGATATGCAAATGTCAGAACAAATTACATCAGCTAAAGCAACTGCAAAAACAGTTCGCACTTCACCTCGTAAAGCACGTTTAGTAATCGATCTTATCAGAGGGAAAAGCGTTGCGGATGCAATTTCAATCTTGAAATTCACACCGAACAAGTCTGCTGGAATCATTGAAAAAGTTTTAATGTCAGCAGTTGCTAACGCAGAAAACAACTTTGACTTAGACGTTGAAAGCTTAGTCGTATCTGAAGCATTTGTTAACGAAGGACCAACAATGAAACGTTTCCGTCCTCGTGCAAAAGGTTCAGCTTCACCAATCAACAAACGTACTAGTCACATCACAGTAGTTGTAACAGAGAAATAAGTCTCATGAAATAGGCTGTTTTCTTTATGAAAACAGAGCTTAAACATTTAAGAGGAGGGACAATCAGTGGGTCAAAAAGTACATCCAATTGGAATGCGTGTAGGCATCATCCGCGACTGGGATGCGAAATGGTATGCTGAAAAAGAGTATGCTGAATTCTTACACGAAGATTTAAGAATCCGTAAATTTATCGCAACAAAACTTGCTGATGCTGCTGTATCTACAATTGAAATCGAACGCGCTGCAAACCGTGTTAACATTTCAATTCACACAGCTAAACCAGGTATGGTTATCGGTAAAGGCGGATCTGAAGTCGAAAACCTAAGAAAAGAATTAAACAAATTAACTGGCAAACGAGTTCACATCAACATCGTTGAAATCAAAAAACCAGATTTAGATGCAAAATTAGTAGGCGAAGGAATTGCACGTCAATTAGAAAACCGTGTTGCTTTCCGTCGTGCTCAAAAACAAGCTATCCAACGCGCAATGCGTGCTGGTGCTAAAGGAATCAAAACTCAAGTATCAGGTCGTCTAAACGGTGCGGATATCGCTCGTTCAGAAGGATACTCTGAAGGAACTGTACCACTTCACACATTACGTGCGGACATTGATTACGCATGGGAAGAAGCGGACACTACTTACGGAAAACTAGGAGTTAAAGTGTGGATCTATCGTGGAGAAATTCTTCCAACGAAAAAAAACACTGAGAAAGGAGGGAAATAATCATGTTAGTACCTAAACGTGTAAAACACCGTCGTGAATTCCGCGGAAAAATGCGCGGTGAAGCTAAAGGCGGAAAAGAAGTAGCATTTGGTGAATGGGGTTTACAAGCAACTGAATCTCACTGGATTACTAACCGTCAAATCGAAGCAGCCCGTATTGCAATGACTCGTTACATGAAACGTGGCGGGAAAGTATGGATTAAAATTTTCCCTCACAAGTCTTACACAAGTAAAGCTATCGGCGTACGTATGGGTAAAGGTAAAGGGGCACCAGAAGGCTGGGTATCACCAGTTAAACGTGGTAAAATCATGTTTGAAATCGCAGGCGTTCCTGAAGAAGTAGCTCGTGAAGCTCTTCGTCTTGCATCTCACAAATTGCCGGTAAAAACTAAGATCGTAAAACGTGAGGAAATGGGTGGTGAATCGAATGAAGGTTAAAGAAATCAGAGAATTAACCACTGCCGAAATGCTAGATAAAGAAAAACAATTAAAAGAAGAATTGTTCAACTTAAGATTCCAATTAGCAACAGGTCAATTAGAAAACACTGCACGTATTAAAGAAGTACGTCAATCGATTGCACGCATCAAAACAGTATTGCGTGAACAAGCTAACTAATAGTGGAAGGAGGCCAAACGCGTATGACTGAAGAAAGAAATCAACGTAAAGTTTACCAAGGTCGTGTGGTATCAGACAAAATGGATAAAACAATCACAGTTGTCGTTGAAACAAAGAAAAACCACCCTATCTATGGCAAACGTATGAAATATTCTAAAAAATATAAAGCGCATGATGAAAACAACACAGCGAAAGTTGGAGACATCGTAAAAATCATGGAAACTCGTCCATTATCAGCTACAAAACGTTTCCGTTTACTAGAGGTAGTCGAAGAAGCAGTTATTATCTAATAAAACGAGAATTTCCTAATAGATTGAAGCACAAAATCTGAAAGGGGGATACACATCGTGATCCAACAAGAAAGTCGTTTAAGAGTCGCTGACAATTCTGGCGCACGTGAAATTTTAACGATCAAAGTCCTAGGCGGATCTGGTCGTAAAACTGCTAACATCGGTGACGTTATTGTTGCTACTGTCAAACAAGCAACGCCAGGTGGGGTTGTTAAAAAAGGTGAAGTAGTTAAAGCCGTTATCGTTCGTACAAAATCTGGCGCTCGTCGTGCTGACGGTTCTTACATCAAATTTGATGAAAATGCTGCGGTAATTATCCGTGACGATAAAAGCCCACGCGGAACACGTATCTTCGGACCAGTTGCACGTGAATTACGTGAAAACAACTTCATGAAGATCGTTTCTCTAGCACCAGAAGTATTATAATCTCGAGCCCACGTTAAAGGAGGTGCGAAACAGTAATGTTTGTTAAAAAAGGCGATAAAGTAAAAGTTATCACTGGTAAAGATAAAAACAAAGAAGGCGTTGTCTTAGCAGCGTTTCCTAAACAAGATAAAGTTATCGTTGAAGGTGTCAACGTCGTTAAAAAACACCAAAAACCAAACCAAGCAGCCCCACAAGGTGGAATCCTTGAAGTGGAAGCGCCAATTCATGTTTCTAATGTAATGGTGATTGATCCTTCAAACGGAGAAGCTACTAAAGTTGCGTTTAAAGAAGTCGACGGCAAAAAAGTCCGCGTTTCTAAAAAAACAGGTGAAGTTTTAGATAAATAAAAATTGCGGAAGGAGGGCTTACTGAATGAACCGCCTGAAAGAAAAATATATTAAAGAAGTAACACCATCATTGGTGGAAAAATTTAATTACAGCTCAGTTATGCAAACACCTAAAGTTGATAAAATCGTTATCAACATGGGTGTGGGTGATGCAGTATCAAATGCTAAAAACTTAGACAAAGCTGTTGAAGAATTAGCATTAATCACTGGTCAAAAACCACTTATCACAAAAGCTAAAAAATCTATCGCTGGATTCCGTTTACGTGAAGGAATGCCAATCGGTGCGAAAGTAACGCTACGCGGCGAAAGAATGTACGAATTTTTAGATAAATTAGTAACAGTTTCTTTACCTCGTGTACGTGACTTCCACGGTGTCAGCAAAAAAGCTTTCGATGGTCGTGGTAACTATACTTTAGGTATTAAAGAACAATTAATCTTCCCAGAAGTTGATTATGATTTAGTAGATAAAGTACGCGGTATGGACATCGTAATTGTTACAACAGCGAACACTGACGAAGAGTCTCGCGAATTGTTGGCACAATTAGGTATGCCATTCCAAAAATAATATAAGGAGGCGAACTACGTGGCTAAAAAATCAATGATTGCTAAAAACAAACGTCCTGCTAAACATTCAACACAAGCTTATACTCGTTGTGAACGTTGTGGACGTCCACATTCAGTTTATCGTAAATTTCATCTTTGCCGTATTTGCTTCCGCGAACTTGCCTATAAAGGTCAAATTCCCGGCGTGAAGAAAGCTAGCTGGTAAACAAGTAAACTCGCATAAAGGAGGTAAATAGTTCAATGGTCATGACAGATCCAATTGCAGATTTTCTAACTCGCATTCGTAATGCGAACATGGTTAAACATGAAACTTTAGAAGTACCTGCTTCAAAAATCAAACGTGATATCGCAGAAATCCTGAAACGTGAAGGATTTATCCGCGACGTAGAATACATCGAAGATGACAAACAAGGCGTAATCCGTGTTTTCCTAAAATATGGTAAAAACGAAGAACGTGTTATCACAAACTTAAAACGTATTTCTAAACCAGGTTTACGTGCATACGTAAAAGCTGACGAAGTACCAAAAGTATTAAACGGTCTAGGAATTGCAATCATCTCTACATCAGAGGGTGTAATTACTGACAAAGAAGCTAGAGCGAAAAATATCGGCGGCGAAGTAATCGCCTACGTATGGTAATTCTAAAAAATACACAAGGAGGTGTCTCTAAGTGAGCCGTATTGGTAATAAAGTTGTTGTTCTTCCTGCTGGTGTTGAAATCAAGCAAGACGGAAACAACATTACAGTTAAAGGACCTAAAGGTGAATTAACACGCGAATTTTCTTCTGATATCAAAATGAACATCGAAGGAAACGAAGTGACATTCACTCGTCCAAACGATTCAAAAGAAATGAAAACAATCCACGGAACAACTCGTGCAAACTTCAACAACATGGTTGTTGGTGTTTCTGAAGGTTTCCAAAAAGCACTTGAACTTATCGGGGTCGGATACCGTGCCCAAGTACAAGGCAACAAATTAACTTTAAACGTTGGTTATTCTCATCCTGTCGAAATGACAGCACCAGAAGGCGTAACATTTGAAGTACCTGCGAACACACAAGTTATCGTTAAAGGCATCAACAAAGAAGTTGTTGGTGAATTAGCTGCTAACATCCGTGGCGTTCGTCCTCCAGAACCTTATAAAGGCAAAGGGATTCGCTATGTTGGTGAATTTGTACGCCGTAAAGAAGGTAAAACTGGTAAATAATAACAGCTGTGTAGAAAACAGAAGTCAACAACAAGCAACTGTCATTTTATGGGATTTTTCCAATAAAATGCTTTTGTCTTGTCTGCCAGCTTCTCTTTTCCGTAATCTGCTGACTGCTTGAAATATTAGTAGTAAACATTAAATCAAAGAGGTGAAAATTGTGATTACAAAACCAGATAAAAACAAAACACGTCAAAAGAGACATCGTCGTGTACGTAACAAAATCTCTGGTACTGCTGAGTGCCCACGCTTGAACATTTTCCGTTCTAACAAAAACATCTACGCGCAAGTCATTGATGACGTAGCGGGTGTGACGCTAGCAAGTGCCTCTGCCTTGGATAAAGAAATTTCAGGTGGAACAAAAACAGAAACAGCTGCAGCTGTTGGTAAACTAGTTGCTGAACGTGCCGCTGAAAAAGGCATCAAAAAAGTAGTCTTCGACCGTGGTGGATACCTTTACCATGGCCGCGTGCAAGCTTTAGCTGAAGCTGCTCGTGAAAATGGACTAGAATTTTAGGAGAAGGAGGAACACCATTCATGGTTTATATTGATCCAAAACATTTGGAATTAGAAGACCGCGTTGTAGCGATCAACCGTGTAACAAAAGTTGTTAAAGGTGGACGTCGTTTACGTTTCGCAGCTTTAGTTGTTGTCGGTGACAAAAACGGACACGTTGGTTTCGGTACTGGTAAAGCACAAGAAGTACCTGAAGCTATCCGTAAAGCAATCGAAGACGCGAAGAAAAACTTAGTTGAAGTGCCTATGGTTGGTTCTACTATCCCGCACGAAGTAATTGGCGTATTCGGTGGCGGCCGTATCCTTATGAAACCTGCAGTAGAAGGTTCTGGGGTAGCTGCTGGTGGACCAGTTCGTGCCGTATTGGAATTAGCTGGTGTAGCAGATATTACATCTAAATCACTAGGTTCAAACACACCTATTAACGTTGTTCGCGCAACTGTTGAAGGTCTAAAACAATTAAAACGTGCCGAAGAAGTGGCAGCACTTCGCGGTAAATCTGTAGAAGAAATTATCGGTTAAGGAGGACAAAAATAATGGCTGAATTAAAAATTACTTTAAAACGCAGTGTTATCGGACGTCCTCAAAACCAACGTGCTACAGTTAAAGCGTTAGGTTTAGGTAAAGTGAATAGTACTGTTACAAAACCTGCCAATGAAGCAATCAAAGGTATGGTTAACACTATTTCACATTTAGTGGACGTAGAAGAAGTTTAAGATTTATAGATTTGTAATAGAAGATTGCTTAAGGAGGTGCCAAACCTATGAAACTTCATGAATTAAAACCTGCTGAGGGCTCACGCCAAGTACGTAACCGTGTTGGACGTGGTACTTCATCTGGTAATGGTAAAACAGCTGGCCGTGGACAAAAAGGGCAAAAAGCCCGTTCAGGCGGTGGTGTTCGTTTAGGATTTGAAGGGGGTCAAACTCCATTATTCCGTCGTTTACCAAAACGTGGGTTTACAAACATCAATCGTAAAGATTACGCTGTTGTGAACTTAGATACTTTAAACCGTTTTGAAGATGGAACAGAAGTAACTCCTGTTGTCCTAAAAGAAGCAGGAATCGTTAAAAACGAAAAAGCGGGAATCAAAGTTCTTGCAGATGGTGAGTTAACGAAAAAATTAACTGTGAAAGCAGCTAAATTCTCGAAATCAGCACAAGAAGCTATCGAAGCTGCTGGTGGTTCAATCGAGGTGATCTAATTGTTCAAGCTATTAAAGAACGCCTTTAAAGTCAAAGACATTAGATCAAAAATCTTATTTACAGTTTTAATCTTGTTTGTATTTCGCCTAGGTGCGCACATTACTGTGCCCGGGGTGAATGCAAAGGGATTGTCTGATTTAAGTAGCTTACCCTTTTTGAATATGTTGAATATGGTGAGTGGTAGTGCCATGCAAAACTTCTCTATCTTCTCGATGGGGGTTTCGCCATACATTACAGCCTCTATTATTATTCAACTATTGCAAATGGATATTGTACCTAGATTTGTAGAGTGGTCAAAACAAGGGGAAGTTGGTCGTAAGAAATTAAATCAAGCAACAAGATATCTAACGATTGTCTTGGGTGTGGCTCAGTCAATGGGGATCACTGCTGGTTTTAATAGCTTAAGTCAAACTGGGATTGTCAACAATCCAACCTTAGGTACCTTTGTGATGATTGCAGTTATTTTAACTGCTGGGACGATGTTTGTGACTTGGATGGGTGAACAAATTACAGAAAAAGGAATCGGAAATGGTGTTTCAATGATTATCTTTGCCGGGATTATTTCTCGTTTGCCAGGAGCAGTCAAAGAAATCTATGAAGATTACTTCGTCAATATCGAGTCTTCTCGTATTTGGCAATCTGTTATTTTCATTGCAATCTTAGTTATTGCTATTTTGGTGATTGTTACAGTCGTAACGTTCTTCCAACAAGCAGAACGTAAGATTCCAATCCAATATACAAAACGTGTTTCTGGTGCACCAACAAGTAGTTATTTACCGTTAAAAGTAAATGCTGCTGGGGTTATTCCAGTTATCTTTGCCAGCTCGTTAATTGCAACACCAAATGCCATTTTACAAGCTTTCTCATCAAAATTCGCTGGTGAAAATTGGTATGACATTATGACAAAAATCTTCAGTTATAACACAGTTCCAGGGGCAATCATCTATACTGTCCTAATCGTTGCGTTTACGTTCTTCTATGCATTTGTTCAAGTAAACCCTGAGAAATTAGCGGAAAACTTACAAAAACAAGGAAGCTACATTCCAAGCGTGCGGCCAGGTAAAGGTACAGAAGAATATGTATCTGGCGTGTTAATGAGATTAAGTGTTGTCGGCTCAATTTTCCTAGGACTTGTTGCTTTACTTCCAATCATTGCGCAAATGGTTTGGAACTTACCTCAATCAATCGGTTTAGGTGGAACAAGTTTACTAATCGTTATCGGGGTTGCATTAGAAACAACGAAACAATTAGAAGGATTAATGATGAAACGTCAATATGTCGGCTTTATCAATAAGTAAGAATCGAGTGTTGAGGTTTTACCTCAGCACCATTCTCACATATGGCTAGCTTCATAAGCCGGTCTTTAAAATTAGGAGGAGAATATATGAACCTCATTTTAATGGGATTACCTGGAGCAGGTAAAGGCACCCAAGCAGAAAAAATCATTGATACGTATGGCATTCCACATATTTCTACTGGAGATATGTTCCGTGCAGCAATGAAAAATGAAACTGCCTTGGGCCTAGAAGCGAAATCTTATATCGATAAAGGTGAACTGGTTCCTGACGAAGTAACAAACGGAATTGTTAAAGAACGCCTTGCTGAACCAGACACAGACAAAGGATTCCTATTAGATGGTTTCCCACGTACACTGGATCAAGCAAAAGCATTAGATACAATGCTTAAAGAATTAAACAAAAAAATTGATGCTGTCATTGACATCCATGTAGAAGAAGATGTATTAATCGAGCGTTTAGCTGGACGATTCATCTGTCGCACATGTGGCGCAACGTATCATAAATTATTCAACCCGCCAAAAGTTGAAGGCACTTGTGATCGCTGTGGCGGACATGAATTCTACCAAAGAGAAGATGATAAGCCCGAAACGGTTAAAAATCGTTTGGCAGTCAACATTGAAAGTAGCGCACCAATCTTAGCTTTCTATAAAGAACAAGGCTTGATGCATACAATCGATGGCAATCGCGAAATCGATACTGTTTTTTCTGATGTGAAAAAAATCATTGACGAAAACTAATTTCCAATTGCCCGCAGTTTAACCCTGTTGTTGTATTCAGTTTCTCTTGCCAAAACATAACTAAATATGGTAGAATATATCAGTCCGACTTCTACAGTTTTGTGACATCAAAATGAATAACGAAGTTAGTTGAGAATTTCTAGGTGGGAGCTGGAGTTTCCGCCGTTTTATCGTGTGAAAACGCGAAACAAGTACAAGGAGGTACTGTGCGTGGCAAAAGAAGATATGATTGAAGTCGAAGGTACAGTCGTCGAAACTTTGCCGAATGCAATGTTTAAAGTCGAACTAGAAAATGGACACCAAGTTCTTGCTACTGTTTCAGGTAAAATCCGTATGCACTACATCCGTATCTTACCTGGTGACAAAGTAACAGTTGAATTATCACCGTATGATTTAACGCGTGGCCGTATTACTTATCGCTTTAAATAATTGTACTCCGTAAAACCACAGGAGGTATTATCATGAAAGTAAGACCATCAGTAAAACCAATGTGTGAACATTGTAAAGTAATTCGCCGTAAAGGACGTGTTATGGTTATTTGCCCAGCAAATCCAAAACATAAACAACGTCAAGGATAATTAGGAGGTGTAACGAATAATGGCTCGTATTGCAGGAGTAGACATCCCTCGTGACAAACGTGTAGTAGTTTCTCTTACTTACATTTATGGTATTGGTAACACTACAGCTAAAAAAGTTTTAGCAAACGTTGGCGTATCTGAAGATGTTCGTGTACGTGATTTAACAAACGAACAAACAGATGCGATTCGTGCGGAAATTGATAAGTTAAAAGTTGAAGGGGATCTTCGTCGTGAAGTGAACTTAAACATCAAACGCTTGATGGAAATCGGTTCATACCGTGGAATCCGTCACCGTCGTGGATTACCAACTCGTGGACAAAACACGAAAAATAATGCACGTACTCGTAAAGGCCCTACTAAAACAGTAGCAGGCAAGAAAAAATAATTCCTAAGTGAAGGAGGTTAGAACTTCATGGCAGCAAAAAAAGTTAGTCGTAAACGCCGTGTCAAAAAGAATATAGAATCAGGTGTAGCACATATCCATTCTACATTCAACAATACAATCGTAATGATTACTGATACACATGGTAATGCATTAGCATGGTCATCAGCAGGATCATTAGGCTTTAAAGGAAGCAAAAAATCAACTCCTTTTGCCGCTCAAATGGCTGCAGAAGCCGCAACTAAAGTGGCAATGGAACATGGACTTAAAACTGTAGACGTAACAGTTAAAGGACCTGGTTCTGGACGTGAAGCAGCAATTCGTTCATTACAAGCAACAGGTTTAGAAGTGACTGCAATTCGTGACGTGACTCCAGTTCCTCATAATGGATGCCGCCCTCCAAAACGCCGTCGTGTTTAATGAGCGCCACTCATTCTGAGTTTGAATTAGGAACGTCATTGAACAAGACACTTTTCGTTTTGAAAGGGGTATAGATAAGAATGATTGAATTTGAAAAACCAAGAATCGAAAAAATTGATGAAAATAGAGATTATGGTAAGTTCGTCGTTGAACCATTAGAACGCGGTTACGGAACTACTTTAGGTAACTCTCTACGTCGTATTTTATTGTCTTCTTTACCAGGAGCTGCAATTACGAATATTCAAATCGATGGTGTTTTACACGAATTCTCAACCATTCCAGGTGTACGAGAAGACGTAACACAAATTATTTTGAATATTAAAGGCTTAGCATTGAAATTATATGCTGAAGAAGAGAAAACCCTTGAGATCGATATTACAGGACCCGCTACCGTGACTGCCGGCGATATTATCGTGGACAGTGATGTTGAGATCCTAAATAAAGATTTAGTTATCTGTAGTGTTGCTGAAGGAGCTACTTTCCATGCTCGCTTAACAGTGAAACCTGGTCGTGGCTATGTTCAAGCAGACGAAAACAAAAAAGAAGATATGCCAATCGGTGTACTTCCAGTTGATTCCATCTACACACCCGTTCGTCGTGTTAACTACCAAGTAGAAAATACACGTGTTGGTCGTCGTGATGATTTCGACAAATTAACAATGGAAATATGGACAGATGGTTCAATCATTCCTCAAGAAGCACTAAGTTTAGCTGCGAAAATCATGACTGAGCATTTAGATATCTTTGTAAACCTTACTGACGAAGCGAAAAACGCTGAAATCATGGTGGAAAAAGAAGAAACTCAAAAAGAGAAAATGCTAGAAATGACGATTGAAGAACTTGATTTATCAGTTCGTTCATATAACTGTTTAAAACGTGCAGGCATTAATACTGTACAAGAACTTACAAACAAATCTGAACCAGAAATGATCAAAGTACGTAATTTAGGTCGTAAATCTCTTGAAGAAGTAAAACTTAAATTGCATGATCTAGGATTAGGATTACGTAAGGACGATTAAGACTTTTACGAAGTTTCCAGTCCTGCTTAACAGCAGTGGCTCGTGAGAACAGAAACGAAGGAGGGAACCCAACGTGAGTTACCGTAAATTAGGACGCACATCAAGCCAACGTAAAGCTATGCTACGTGATATTACAACTGATTTAATCATCAACGAACGCATCGTAACTACTGAAGCTCGTGCGAAAGAAGTACGTTCAACTGTAGAAAAAATGATTACTTTAGGTAAACGTGGAGATCTTCATGCACGTCGTCAAGCAGCTACTTTCGTTCGTAATGAAGTTGCTAGTGTTCGTGAAGAAGATGAGTCTATCGTTGTTGAATCAGCTTTACAAAAGCTATTTAACGATTTAGGACCTCGTTTCGCGGAACGCCAAGGTGGTTACACTCGTATCTTGAAGACAGAACCAAGACGCGGCGATGCAGCACCAATGGTAGTTATCGAATTTGTTAAATAATTAATAAACCGATCACTTTATAGATGTTTCTTTTAGAGTGTTATGATGTTGGAGGCGACTCCGAGTCTAGCTCTGCTTTCCCTGTTAAAGATGGCTTTAGCAGGGGAGCACTCATCATATAAAGGTGATTTTTTTTTGCTTTGGGAAAACGCTGTTTTCTCAAAGCTTTTTTGTTTCTTAAAAGCATTGCAGAAGCTTTTCCGGTTTGTTATACTGGTTATTAATTGGAATTTTCAGATAATTAAACATCTGAGTTAGTAGAAGGGGGAATTATATGTCGCAAATGTTTGCTTTTTCGTTGCTGATGGTTATTTTATACATTGGTGATGTAGTTTCTATCAAAACAAAAGCTTGGATTCCATCCGTTTTTGTTTGTGGTGTTTTATTTATTCTTGGTTATTGGACTATTTTTCCACAAAATATTGTGGAAGTGGCAGGGATTCCTACAGTGGTTGCCACTTTATTAATGTATCTGTTGATTACTAATATGGGTACTCTGCTCTCTGTTAAAGAATTGGTTAATCAATGGAAAACGATTGTGATTGCTTTGTCAGGTATTCTGGGCATTATTGCCTTGTTGTTAGCTGTAGGGACTTTTGTTTTTGACTTAAAAACAGTTTTAGTTGCAATCCCGCCGTTAGTAGGAGGTTTAGTTTCTTCATTAGTAATGTCAGAAGCGGCTCAATCAGCTGGTTTAGCCTCACTTTCGGTTTTGGCAATTTTAATTTATGTCATTCAAGGGTTTGCAGGTTATCCCTTAACTTCAATTGTTCTAAAAAAAGAAGGAAAGCGGAAGCTTCAAGAATATCGAGCAGGGACATGGCAGCCGGTTCATGAACAAGAGGGGCAAGAAACAGGAGCAGAACCAGATGTGCCTAAACTATTTGAAAAAGTACCCAAACGATATCATACAGATTATTCACGAATTTTACGTTTAGCCTTAGTTGCCACACTTGCTTATTATGTTTCTGTGTGGACGGCACCGTTTGTGACGATTAGTCCTTTTGTGCTGTGTTTATGTTTTGGCGTGATTGCAACGTCTTTAGGCTTTTTAGAAAAGCAACCATTACAGAAAGCAAATAGCTTTGGTTTTGCGATTTTAGGGTTAATGCTTTTTGTCTTTGATGGCTTAAAGCAAGCCACACCTGAAATGTTGATGGATTTATTTTTACCAATGATTGGGATTATTGTGATTGGTGTTATCGGGATGTACATCTTTTCAGCAATTGTTGGTCGTGTATTAGGTGTGAGTAAAGAGATGGCATTCGCTGTTTCGTTGACAGCTTTATATGGCTTTCCAGCCGATTATATTATTACTAATGAAGTGATTCAATCATTGACAGAAGATGAACAAGAACAGGCGGCTTTAACGAGCCATTTAATGCCACCGATGTTAGTGGCAGGTTTCGTAACAGTCACCATTGTTTCGGTTATTTTAGCGGGTATTTTTTCAAGTATTTTATTAAGTTTGTAGAAACGGGGCGTAAGTATGAAAAAAATCAAAGCACTAATCATGCAGCATGCACAAGAAATGATTGCTTTTCGACGGGATTTACACCAACATCCAGAATTACAATTTGAAGAATTTCGAACGACAGAAAAAGTCGCGGCAGTTCTTGATCAATTAGGAATTACTTATCGCAAAACAGAACCGACGGGTTTAATTGCTGAAATTGTGGGCGGCAAACCAGGCCGAGTGGTTGCGCTGCGGGCGGATATGGATGCCTTACCTGTACAGGAATTAAATGAAGATTTAGCTTATAAATCTTTAGAAGCTGGCAAGATGCATGCATGTGGGCATGATTCCCATACCGCGATGTTAGTAACAGCAGCTAAAGTATTAAAAGAAATCCAAGAAGAACTTCAGGGAACAGTAAGGTTAATTTTTCAACCATCTGAAGAAAATGCGCAAGGTGCTAAAGCAATGGTTGCGCAAGGCGCAATGACCGGTGTTGATGATGTATTTGGCTTACATATCTGGTCACAAATGCCTGTAGGAACCGCTTCGTGTCGAGTGGGCTCAAGTTTCGCATCCGCAGATATTTTTTCTGTTGATTTTAAAGGCCGTGGTGGCCATGGTGCCATGCCAAACGCTTGTATTGATGCGGCAGTCATAGCTTCTTCTTTCGTGATGAATCTGCAAACGATTGTTTCTCGGGAGACAGATCCTTTAGATCCAGTAGTTGTCACGATTGGACGGATGGATGTGGGGACCCGTTTTAATGTGATTGCTGAGAATGCACGTTTAGAAGGAACGGTTCGTTGCTTTAGTGTAGCAACGCGTAAGCGAGTAGAACAGGCGCTACAACGCTATGCGGAACAAACAGCCGCTATTTACGGTGGGACGGCTTCGTTAGATTATCAATATGGAACGTTGCCAGTGATTAATGATGAGCAAGATGCCTTGTTTGCTCAAACACTAATTAAGGAAAATTTTGGTGAAGCGGCCTTAAGACAAGAAGAGCCGACAACCGGTGGCGAAGACTTCAGTTATTATACTGAACATGCTTCTGGTTGTTTTGCCTTAGTGGGAAGTGGTAATCCGGAGAAAGATACGGAATGGGCACATCACCATGGTCGTTTCAATATTGATGAAGATGCGATGGCAATGGGTGCTGAGTTATATGCCCAATATGCGTTTGAATATTTGAAGACACATTTTTAAAAGAAAATCAGTAACTTCTTGTTTTATGAGAACAAGAAGTTATTTTTATGAAAAATAGACCTGTCAAGACAGATAAGAGCTCCCATAATGACCGTTCTTTTGGTATAATAAAAAATAGTGTGAAGAATCAGAACAGATGATTGAAAAAACGCTACTTTTTTGGTAGTGTTAGAAAGAATAAATAGATTGAGGGAGTACGCGATGCAACCAATCATTGAACTAAATAATATCCAATTTAATTATCAACCAGAAGATGCTTCTCCCGCTTTAAAAGATGTGTCTTTTTCCATTCAACAAGGCGAATGGGTCGCTATTATTGGCCATAATGGTTCTGGTAAATCAACGTTAGCCAAAACGATCAATGGTCTGTTACTGCCAGCTGCTGGGACTATCAAAGTTGGCGGCAAAGAATTAAATGAAGCAAACGTCTGGGATATCCGGCGTATGGTAGGAATGGTTTTTCAAAATCCAGATAACCAATTTGTCGGTTCAACAGTCGAAGACGATGTGGCTTTTGGTTTAGAAAATCAAGGTATTCCGCGTGATGAAATGGTCGAACGTGTTCACGATGCATTAGAACGGGTTCGTATGTTAGATTTTGCCAAGCGAGAACCTGCTCGGCTATCTGGCGGCCAAAAACAACGAGTAGCTATCGCTGGTGTGGTTGCTTTGCGACCAGATATTATTATTTTAGACGAAGCGACAAGTATGTTAGATCCAGAAGGTCGTGCAGAAGTAATTGCTACCATTCAAAAGATTAAAGAAGAAAGCAATTTAACAGTTATTTCTATTACCCACGATATTGATGAAGCGGCTAATGCGAATCGTATTTTAGTGATGCGCCAAGGACAATTGACAAACGAGGGAACACCAGAAAAGATTTTTTCTGCAGGAGAAGCGCTTGTTGAAATGGGCTTGGATTTACCGTTTCCTGAAAAATTAAAAGTAGCTTTGAAAGAGCGTGGCGTTGTTGTGCCAACGAATTATTTAACAGAAGAAGGGATGGTGGATTGGTTATGGACATCCGTTTTAAACAAGTAGATTTTACTTACCAACCCAATACTCCTTTTGAGCAACGGGCATTATTCGATATTAATTTAACGATTCAAGACGGCTCTTATACAGCGATTGTCGGTCATACTGGCAGTGGCAAATCAACGCTATTGCAACATTTAAATGCTTTGGTGAAACCAACTAAAGGCCAAGTGACAATTGGAGAGCGTGTAATTACGCCAGAAACTGATAATAAGAATTTAAAACCAATTCGTAAAAAAGTTGGGATCGTTTTTCAATTTCCAGAAGCACAATTGTTTGAAGAAACAGTGGAGCGAGACATCGCTTTCGGACCGAAAAACTTTGGTGTTTCAGACGAAGAAGCGAAAAAATTAGCTAAGAAAATGCTTGATTTAGTCGGCTTAGATGAAAAATACTTACAACATTCTCCGTTTGAGTTATCAGGTGGTCAAATGCGCCGTGTCGCAATTGCTGGTGTGCTAGCGATGGAACCAGAAGTCTTAGTATTAGATGAACCGACTGCTGGTTTGGATCCTAAGGGTCGTAAAGAAATGATGGAGATGTTTAGCCGTCTGCATAAGGAACATAATATGACCATCGTTTTAGTGACACATTTGATGGATGACGTGGCTAATTACGCAGATCATGTGATTGTTTTAGAAAAAGGACAAATCGTCCGAGCGGGAGCACCACAAGAAGTGTTTCAAGAGACACAATGGCTGAAAGAAAAACAATTAGGCGTGCCAACTGCAGCCGAATTTGCTGAAAAATTAGTGGCAAAAGGCTTTTCTTTTGAGCAATTACCATTAACGGCCGATCAATTAGCCGATCAGCTTCTGAAAAAAATGCAGGAAGCAGGTGAGGCAAAATGATGAATAAATTGATTTTTGGGCGTTATATTCCAGGCGATTCTTTTATCCATCGTTTAGATCCGCGTGCAAAATTATTAGCTAGTTTTTATTTTATTGGAATTATCTTTTTAGCAAATAATTGGCAGAGTTATGTTTTAATAGCAGCCTTTACTGCTTTTGCTATTTCATTATCAAAAATCAGCGCCCGCTTCTTTATCCGCGGTGTTCGGCCATTATTATGGCTAATTCTGTTTACTGTGGCTCTTCAAACCTTGTTTACACAAGGGGGGGAAGTGTACTTTCAGTGGGGAATTATTTCCATTACCCAGTTTGGTGTGACGAATGGGCTATTTATTTTCTGTCGTTTTGTTTTAATTATTTTCATGTCAACGTTATTAACTTTAACGACGGCACCATTAGAGTTATCAGATGCGATTGAATATTTGTTACGCCCACTTCGTGTGGTGAAATTTCCAGTTCATGAAGTTTCATTGATGTTATCAATTGCCTTACGTTTTGTCCCAACATTAATGGATGAAACGGAAAAGATTATGAATGCCCAACGTGCCCGTGGTGTTGATTTTGGTGAAGGAAACTTACTTCAAAAAATGAAAGCTATTGTTCCACTTTTGATTCCGCTTTTCGTAAGTAGTTTTAATCGTGCGGAAGACTTAGCGACTGCCATGGAAGCAAGAGGTTATCAAGGCGGTGAAGGACGGACGAAATACCGCATTCTTCATTGGCACCTACGAGATACAATAGTAATGTTTGGCTTTGTCTTGTTAACCATTGGCTTATTTGTATTAAGAACTTAGAAAAGGTGAAGAAAAATTATGCCCCGCTATAAAGCAATCATTGCCTATGATGGCACTCATTTTCATGGCTTTCAAA
The DNA here is from genome assembly GCF_050533535.1 of Enterococcus sp. DIV2453a. NCBI lineage: Bacteria > Bacillati > Bacillota > Bacilli > Lactobacillales > Enterococcaceae > Enterococcus > Enterococcus sp. DIV2453a. The sequence goes on from NZ_CP172899.1 coordinate 179,966, forward strand.
AGCAGCCTAATGAGCGTACCGTTCAAGAAGAAATAGAAAAAACGTTAGCACGCATGAATAACGGACGCTCCGTGACGGTTTTTGGTTCAGGACGAACAGATGCAGGTGTTCATGCAATGGGCCAAGTGATTCACTTTGATTATCCGCAGGAACGTCCGTTGGAAAAAATGCGCTTTGCGTTAGACACACAAACACCCGAAGACATTGCTGTGCGAAGCGTGGAACGTGTTTCAGAAGACTTTCATGCACGTTATCACGTGATCGAAAAAACCTATCAATTTAAAGTGGATATTGGCAAACCGCGAAGTCCATTTCGACGTTTTTATGCCAGTTATTTTCCGTATCCCATTGATCTCGAAAAAATCCAACAAGCTTTACCTGATTTATTAGGTACCCATGATTTTACCTCTTTCTGTGCCTCAGGAAGTTCAGTAGAAGATAAAGTCCGAACTATTCATGAAGCCAGTGTTCATGTCAATGAAACGGGGGATGAATTAACATTCACTTTTCGGGGCGATGGTTTCTTGTACAAAATGATTCGGATTTTAGTTGGTACGCTATTGAAAATCGGCAATGGGCGGCTGGAACCAACCGCGATTCCAGCAATTATCGCAGCCAAAGATCGAAATTTAGCAGGTCCGACTGCTCATCCAGAAGGATTGTATTTAGCAGAAGTGAAATATGAAAACTAAAAAGACGTAGACCTTACAAGAAAAGGTCTACGTCTTTTTAGTTGCAAAATTTAGATGTATTTAACAGCTGTTCCGTAAGCCACGACAGATTGCATGTCTGTGCCAATTGTGCCAGAATCAAAACGCATCATCACAACGGCATCTGCACCTAATTTAGAGGCTTCTGCTTTTAAACGTTCGATTGCTTGGTCGCGTGCTTCTCGTTGCATATCAGTGTAACCTTTGATTTCACCGCCAACTACGCTTTTTAGTCCAGCACCTAAATCTTTAAACATATTTTTAGAACGTGTGGTTAACCCGAAAACTTCTCCAATAATTTCATATTCTTGACCGCTAATTCTCTCGGTTGTTGTAACTAACATGGGCAATTTCCTCCAGTACTTGTTGGTAACTTCAATTTACCATAGTCAAGAGTTTGGTACAACGAATATACATAAAAACGACACTAGAAAAGATGCGCTTCCGCATTTTTTCTAGTGTCGTTTTGGTAAGAATTAATCAAGAATAGGATCTTTTTTAGAAATCATGACCCAAACCCAACTAATTAGAAAAGCAACCGTTGCTGGAACGACCCAGCCCATGCCAATAGTGAACAATGGTAAGTATTGGCCGGCTTTTTCTAAAAGCGTTGTTACAAACGCCGTATCTTTGATAAAGGCAGGCGCGCTATTTAATGCATCTAAAACAGCAGCAATCAATGTGATATAGGTCGTTGCTTGATAGACTTCCCGTCGATGTTTGAAAATAGGACTGATGATTACCAAAAGCATTAAAGTAATCGCCAATGGATAAAGGAACATCAAGACTGGAACGGCAAATTGAATGATGTTGGTTAAGCCGACATTTGCAAAAATAGCTGGTAAAATAACAACAATTGCCAAGAATTTTTGATAGGAAACTTTCGGAAACATTTCTTCAAAAGTCTCAGAAAAGGCTGTGCTTAAGCCGATACCGGTTTTTAAACAAGCAAGAACTACGATAAAAGCCAGTAAAATACTCCCTGGTAGGCCTAAATAGTAATTGGCAATTTGGGCTAAGGCAATCCCGCCGTTTTCACTGATTGGAAAAGCCCCGATACTCATTGTTCCCATATAAGCAAGTAAGGTATAGATAACCCCCATCAATACAACACTGAAAGCACCTGATTTAATCATTCCTTTAGCGATATCTCCTGGTTTTTCGACGCCCATATTTCGTAAAGTGGAAACGACAACAATCCCAAAAGCTAATGAAGCTAAAGCATCCAGCGTATTATAACCTTCTGTAAATCCTTTAAAGAAAGGACTTGAAATATAATTTTCACCAACAGCGGCACTGGCCACATGACCTAATGGTTTTACAAAGGCTAAAACAATCAAAATTCCTAGCAATGCTAAAAATAACGGATTTAAAAATTTACCCACATAATCTAAGATTTTACTTGGCTTTCTAGAGAAGAGCCAAACAGCTAAGAAAAATAATGCGGAAAAACCAGCAAGAACCAGCCATTGCAAGTCTTTAGGAACAAATGGTGCAAGACCAATCTCAAAAGAAGTAGTTGCTAACCTTGGTAAAGCAAAGAAAGGACCAATCGTTAAATATAATAGTAAGGTAAAAATAAGAGCATAACGACGATTAATCCGAGAAGCTAAGTCAAAAACACCTGAACTTTTAGAAACACCCATAGCAATGACACCAAGAAAAGGTAAGCCAATTCCAGTGGCTAAGAAGCCCAAGTTTGCTAAAAAGACGGAAGCCCCCGCTTCTTGTCCCATATGTACAGGGAAAATTAAATTTCCAGCACCGAAAAACAAACCGAATAACATTGAACCAACGTATAGATAATCACGCCAAACTAACTTTTTTTGCATAGATTCACACTCCTTAATATTGTCTTATTATTTAAAATAACAGAAGAAGAAACAGAGAGCAACCAGTTTTTATAGAAAACATTGGTTTTCTTATTTTTCTATGAAATAAGCATACTGATAATCATCACAATAGTGTCCATTTATATAAAATTCTTCTTTAAAATGTGCTTCCTGCACAAAACCATGTCTTTCATAGAATCGAATGGCTTCTTGATTGGTAGCCATTACTCGCAAACTCAGCTTATGAATCCCGCTTATCTGGGCCATATCTTTGACATACGACAACAAAGTACCACCAATCCCTTGGCCTTGGAAATCTGGCGAAACGCCAATACTTAGTAGCCATTGCTTTTGATGAGCTGCTAACGAAGTGGGCGGATGGACTTCAATAAATCCAGCGAGTTGTTGTTCGCTGATGGCAACAAAAATCGTTTCATCTTTCATTTTTTCTTGATATGCCGCAAGCGAGAGTGGTTGTATCTCGGCAGGGGTATTCTTTTTTGTCCAAATGATTTGGTCCAAGGCATGTAATGCGGGCCAATCTACTTCGGCAACTAAGCGAATAGTGAGTGAGGTAGACAAGATAATAGGGCTCCTTTTTCTGAAATTTTAAAATATAAAAAGACTATAGCATTTATTGTCTGAAAATTCAAATACTTTTAAAACGAAAAAAAAGTGGCTGCACCTTTTCGAGAAAATCAAAATATGCTACCATAGCTACCAGAGGATAGATGGTAAAAAAGAATCTATCTAAATGGAGGGTATGTTTGTGAAAAAAATGGCAGTATATTGTGGCGCCAGTCTGGGAAATGAGCCAATCTATCAGCAAGCTGCAGTAGCGTTAGCCGCTTGGATGAAAGAAAATCACTATGATCTAGTTTATGGCGGTGGCAATGTTGGTCTAATGGGTACGGTGGCTGACACGCTTTTAGCAGAAGGTGGAGAGGTAATTGGTGTCATGCCCACTTTTTTAATGGAGCGGGAGATTGCACATAATGGCATTACAAAGATGCATACAGTCAGTGATATGCATGCGCGTAAGAAAAAAATGATTGAATTGGCAGATGTGTATTTAGCTTTACCCGGTGGTCCCGGCACACTCGAAGAAATTAGCGAGGTGATCTCTTGGGGCCGAGTCGGTGAACATATGAATCCGTGTATTTTATACAATGTGAATGGTTACTATGACTTATTAGCTGCCTTTTTTGATAAAATGGTAGAAACTAGTTTCTTAACAGAAGCGGATCGAGCTAAAATTTTCATTTCAGATTCCTTAGAAGAAATTGGTGCATTTATTGATTCTTATGAACCGCCAATGATTCGTCAATACAAAAAATAAAAAAAGAGGCAGTCACTCTAACCAGAATGACTGCCTCTTTTTTACTAGTTTTTCGTTAGAATCCGATGTAAGAACTCTTTTGTCCGAGCTTCTTTTGGATGGACAAAAATATCTTCAGCGGTCCCTTCTTCGGCAATGACACCTTTATCCATGAAAATAACACGATCGGATACGTCCCGCGCAAATTCCATTTCATGTGTTACAATCACCATTGTTAGCCCTGTATGGGCAAGATTTTTCATCGTTTTTAGCACTTCGCCAACCATTTCAGGATCCAATGCAGAAGTTGGTTCATCGAAAAGTAAAACATCTGGATCCATTGATAATGCTCGAGCAATGGCTACCCGTTGCTTTTGTCCACCAGATAATTGAGCAGGTTTGGCATCAATAAAACGAGCCATGCCAACTTTTTCTAAATTTTCTAAGGCAATTTTTTTGGCTTCTTCTTTGTTTCTTTTTAGGACAGTCATCTGACCAGAAGTACAGTTTTCTAAGACATTCATGTTATTAAATAAATTGAATGATTGGAAAACCATACCTAAATGGGTCCGATATTTGGGCAAACTATAACCACGTTCTAAAACATTTTTACCATTATAGATGATTTTGCCATCTGTTGGTTTTTCTAACAAATTAATACAACGTAGTAACGTTGATTTACCAGAACCAGAAGAACCGATAATGGTGACAACTTCTCCTTTGTTGACGTTCATATTGATATCTTTTAATACTTCGTTTTCGCCAAAGCTTTTTCGTAAATGTTCAATTTCAATAATTGCACTCATTTGTTTGCCTCCTAGCTTTCTTTTCCTTCTTCAGTTAATTCTTCTACTTTAACGTAAGCAGAAGGGCCATCCATTTTACGTTCCACAACACGTAAGATTCGTGTAATCACAAAAGTCATTACCAAGTACATGATGCCGACAATTGTAAAGGTTTGGAAGAACTGGAAGTTTGCGCCAGAAGCAGCATTCCCTTGGAAGAATAAATCTGCGACACCGATAACACTTAACACGGCCGTATCTTTGATATTAATGACAAATTCATTCCCTGTTGCAGGTAAAATATTACGTAATACTTGGGGAATAACGACTTTACGCATTGTTTGTCCATGGGTCATCCCAATCGCTTGTGCTGCCTCGAATTGTCCTTTATCCACTGCGAAAATACCTCCGCGAACAATTTCAGACATATAAGCACCAGTATTCACAGAAACGATAAATAGTGCGGCCACTGTTCGGTCTAAAGAGATGCCAAAAGCTAGAGCTAAACCATAAAAAATAACCATTGCTTGAACCATCATTGGTGTACCACGGAAAACTTCAATATAAATAGAAAGAATTAAATTTCCTAATTTTTGGAAGAAACGAGCGACTGGGTTTTCAGAATCTGGAATTGTACGGAAGACACCAATTAGTAAACCAAGGGTTGTTCCGACGACCGTCCCGATTAACGCGATAAATAGCGTTAAACCAGCACCACGTAAAAACATGTCGCCATATTGATTCCAAATATTTTTGAAATCGTTAATAAGTCCTGTTTTTTGTTCATCACTATCTGTTGCTGCAGGTTGATCCTTGATTGCTTGGTCCATAATTTTTGTCCGTTCATCTTGAGAAATACCTGCTAAAATTTTGTTTACTTTTTCAATGTCAGGATCGCCTTTACGCATGCCGACTGCTACTTGTGAGTCTTCAGCGCTAGCATCAAAGCCATTTTCTTTTGGAAATTCTAACATTTTTAATTCTTTATTGACACTAGTTGCTGTTATGCCTTCAGGGCGTTCACTAACATACCCATCAATCATGCCAGAAGCAAGTGCTGTTCGCATAGCCGAAAAGTTATCCATTGCTTGCTGTTTATTGACATTTGGAATTTGATCAATTAATCCGTAGTGGAATGTATTTAGTTGAGCTGTAATTTTAGCATCAGCTAAATCTTTCAAGCTTTTTGCATTAGCGTATTTGCCATCTTTTTTTACAATTACGACAAATTGTGATTCATAATAAGGGTTTGTAAAAGCAATTTCTTTTTTTCGTTCAGCGGTTGGGCTCATTCCGGCGATAATGGCATCAATTTTTCCAGATTGTAAGGCGGGTGCCAAGCCATCCCATTTGGTTTGGACGATTACTAATTTACGACCTAAACCATCGGCAATTTTTTTAGAAATTTGAACATCATAGCCGCCTGCATAAGAGTTGCCTTGAATAGGCACTGCGCCATGTGCGTCATTTTTCTGTGACCAGTTAAAAGGGGCGTAGCCAGCTTCCATGCCGACACGAAATTCACCATTTTCCTCCGCCGAAGCGTTGGTTGTCATGCCAAGTAACGAAAATAGCGTGACAAGTAGTAGACTGAATGAAAAAACTTTTTTGTTCATCTTTTTCTCTCCTTTAAATTTCTTGTCTGATTGATCGTTTTGTCTTTTTTCAATCAACAAGCTTTGATAATCAGCTGAGCAAAAGCGATTCTGTCTTTTTAAAGGAGAATACTTCTGTCACAACCTATTTTTGAATACAAAAAAACAACCAAACAGATGTAAGGTTGCTAGGTAATGTCGAAAAAAATTCCTCAACGAAACATAGCACAACTTAGCATCACTACTAAGACAGTCCGCAAGCTCTTAACTTACGTCCCAACACACAACAGAAGAGGCTCCGTTATGCATTTCGGCGATTGATCCTAAACTTGCTTCCCAGTGTCCTCTCACTCCACAAGCGTAATAAAAATCGCGACCTCTACCTCTTTTTTGAGGCACTATTCAGTTATTAAATTCAGTTATTAATTTTAGGATAAATCCAGAAGAAAGTCAATATGTTCCAGCAAAGGAATTTATCAAGAGGACACAAACACCATGAAATTAGCGTAACATTTTCCCTACGAAATAGAAACTAATACGAAAAAAGCAACCATTCCTAAAGGAACAGTTGCTTTTTACTTAAGCTTTGACAGCTTTTGGTTCACGACCTAAAATAGCTTGAAGAACAGTCAATACACCTAAAGAAGCTAAAATTGTATAAATTAGACTTGAGTAAGTTAAGATACCGAAATCCCAAGTTTTGTAAACTAATAAAACAATTGCTAAGGCGATAATAGCGATAACGTTGAAGAACGCAAAAGCCCAAAGATTTCCGTTTTCTTTACGAGAAAGATAAAAAACAGAGAACCAAATGCTTAAAACGCCCCAAGCGATGCAGGCAATAATTGCAGCCCAATAAATAATAAATGCGACCATTGTTGTTTCACCTCACTTTTACTCATGCATATTTTACCACGAGTTGAGAAATTTGTCACAAACTCTTTCAAGATAAATCAATATATAGGTAAGAAGTTTTCAAAAAGTGGAAAAACTTTTGGTGCTAATGTTAAAATACGTTATAATATAGAAGATTAGGAGCTGAATCGATATGCAAGATATCACGCAAGCCGAGGCAATTCATTGGTTGGCAACCCAACAAAAAATCACATTTTTAACAGGTGCGGGTATCTCGACAGCCTCAGGTGTGCCAGATTATCGTTCCTTAAAAGGTGTCTATCAAGGAATCCAGCAACCGGAATACTTATTGAGCCGGACTTGCTTAAAAACAGAGCCAGAAAAGTTTTATCAATTCGTTAAAACGCTCTATCATCCAGACGCACAACCTAATATCATTCACCAGAAAATGGCACAATTAGAGCAAATGAAACGGGGAAAAATTGTTTCACAAAATATTGATGGGCTTCATCGAAAAGCAGGTAGCCAAGAAGTGGTGGACTTTCACGGTAATTTATATGAATGTTATTGCCAAACTTGTGGTACAACGGTTCCTTGGCAAGACTATTTACTTAGTGATCGGCACGCAGACTGTCATGGACAAATCCGTCCAGCTATTACTTTGTATGAAGAAGGATTATCCGAAGAGGCAATCGAAAAAGCCATTCAGGCCGTTGCTTCTGCCGACTTAATCGTGATTGTCGGCACGAGTTTTCAAGTGCATCCATTTTGCGATTTGATTCATTATAAACAACCAACGGCAGCTATTTTAGCCATTAATCAAACGCCGCTATTTTTACAACAACCTTATTATTTTTTAGAAGCGAAAGCCGAAACGATATTTGCAGAATTAACGATAAAGGAGTAACGGAATGGAAGAATTTAAATCAGAAAAAGAAAAAATGATCGCAGGTGCACTATATTTTGCCTCAGATCCTGAATTAGTGGCTGATCGCAAAAAAGCCCGTGAACAAATGGCGTTAATTAACCAACAACCAGACACTTATATTCGTCGTCAATTAATAGAAGAAACATTTGGAAAAGTGGGTGTCGGGACGTACATCGAACCGATGATTCAATTTGATTACGGCTACAACATTTCTGTGGGAAAAAATTTCTATGCCAATTTTAATAACGTTTTTTTAGATGTTTGTCCAATTGAAATTGGCGATAACTGTATGTTTGGCCCCAATGTGCAACTTTATACAGCCGAGCATCCATTACAAGCGGCTAAGCGTAATAGCGGAATGGAATCAGGGAAACGAATTATCATTGGCAACAATGTTTGGATTGGCGGTGGAGCGATTGTCCTTCCTGGCGTAACATTAGGCGATAATGTAGTGGTGGCAGCAGGTGCTGTTGTGACTAAATCGTTCCCAGAAAACTGTGTGATCGCAGGTAATCCAGCACGGATAATTAAAGAATTGACTGAAGATGACGCCCAAACAACTTCTTTAGAACAACAACGAGCAAAGATTAACCAAATCGATAAGGAACTGGTCCGTTTGTTAGAACAGCGGATGGACGTCGTCGCAGAGATTGCTGCAGTGAAAAAGAAAGCAGGTCATGCGGTTTTTGATTCTGAAAGAGAACAACAAGTATTAGAAACTATTCTGAATCATGTTGAAAATGCCGAGTATGAAGAAACATTATCTGAGACTTTCCAGGGAATTATGGACGCCTCTAAACGTTTCCAAGAAAAACATTTAGGAGAGTGAGGCGAAGGTCGTGGATGGAGAAATCAGAAGAAGAGAGATTGTTAAAAGATTAAGAGAGACCGAAAAGCCAATTAGTGCCACTCGTTTTGCAAAAGCTTTTGATGTCAGCAGACAAATTATTGTAGGAGATGTCGCTCTATTACGGGCGACAGGGGTCGAAATTGTCGCAACAGCTCGAGGGTATATGTTGGAACAACCTTTAGAAGGAATTGAACGGAAAATTGCTTGTCAACATACACCTGAACAAACGAGAGAAGAATTGTCAGTCATTGTTGCCAAAGGTGGAGAAGTGGTAGATGTGAGTATTGCACATCCGCTTTATGGGGAATTAATTGGCAGTTTGCGCATTCAATCAGAGAAAGATATTGATAAATTTATGGACAAGTATCAAAAAGAGCATGCTACATTACTATCAGTTTTAACAGGAGGCGTCCATCTGCATACTATTCGCTGTGCAGACGAAGAAACTTTCCAAGAAATCAAAGAGGCACTTCGAAAAAAAAGTATTTTGTTTGAAGGATAACGAGAAAAAGAGAGGACATTGATGTTTGTTCAAGCCCTTTCTTTTTTTTCTTAGAAAATTACCAAAAAAAGATAGAAGAATTTGTGAATTTTCTTCTATTTTTTTAACTTTTTGCTAGAAATTTTTTATGAAACAGTATACTATTAAAAAAGGAGCCATTTAAACAATAACTATGTCAATTATATATGTTGGTACATAAAAATAAATGGAGAAAAATAAAAAAGGAGAATGAGTATGAAAAAACAATTTGCCCTGTTCTCTACCTTATTACTTTTAGGTTCATCAATGCCAGTAGGTGCATTTGCAGAAGGTAATAACTTGGTAGCTGAAAATAGTTCTGTTGCAGAAACAACCGCAGAAGCAACAACTGCTGAAGCCACTGAAACGACAGCGACTAGTGAAACAACAGAAGCGACAGAAGAATCAACAACTGAAACAGAAAGTTCAACCGAATCAAGTGAATCTGCAACCACGGAGTCCACGGAAACGTCAGGAACCGAAACGTCAGGAACCGAAACGACAGGAACCGAAACGACAGATTCCACAACGGATTCAACATCCACAAGTACGACAGAATCGACTACTGACTCCACCTCAACGAGTGCAACAGAGTCAACCACAGATTCTACGTCAACAAGTACAACTGAATCAAGTACCACGCCGACGACTACACCAAGTTCTTCTAAAGAACAGCCAAAACCTGGCACGAGTACTTCTGAATCAAAACAGCCGGCGAAACCAGTGACACCAACAGCGCCAGCTGAAAAGCCAGTAGAACAACCAGCAGCGTCAACACCGCAGCCCGAAATAGTCCCACCGGTTACAAATGAAACGGTTGGGTTAGTGGAAGACGATGAGACGTTTACGGTCAGCAAAACGAAGAAGACAGAAGAGTTTATTCAAGAAATCGGTGAATCTGCTCGGAAAGTGGCCAAGGACAAAAACTTATATGCTAGTGTGATGATTGCTCAAGCAATTTTAGAAAGTGGCAGCGGCAATAGTAAATTAAGCCAGAAACCAAACTACAATTTGTTTGGTATTAAAGGCGATTACAAAGGTCAATCTGTTTCTTTTATTACCTATGAAGACAATGGTTTCGGTAACCTATACACAGTAGAAGCAAAATTCCGTCAATATCCAACGTATAAAGAATCAATGGAAGATTATGCGAAATTATTGAAAAATGGTTTAGATTCCAATAAAGATTTCTATCATGGTGTCTGGAAAACGGAAGCCAAATCATACAAAGAAGCGACACGTTTCCTAACAGGAAAATACGCAACGGACAAAGATTACCATAAGAAATTAAATGCGTTAATTAAAACATACGATTTAACTTATTATGATAAAGAAAAAGCAACCGTTGAACCAATGGAATCAAATTTCCCAGCCTATAATGGCAAAAACTATGACACCTTTAATAGTTATGCTTGGGGCAACTGTACACAATATGTCTACAACCGTATTACGCAATTAGGTAAACGTGTGGACTTAACAATGGGGAATGGTCAAGATTGGGGCGAAACAGGTCGTGCACGCGGGTACAAAGTAAGTCGTACACCAAAAGCAGGCGCAGCGGTTTCCTTCCCAGCTGGCGTTTTAGGCGCAGACAATACTTATGGTCATGTCGCATTTGTGGAAAAAGTCTTTAAAGATGGTAGCATCTTAATTTCTGAAATGAACGTGAAGGGATTAAACGTTGTTTCGACACGTACAATCTCAGCCGATGAAACACATTTAATGAACTATATCGTTCCAAAAGATAAATAAAAAAATCAGCTCTTTGTCAATAAGAACGAATGAGTTGGAAAAATCAAAGCTAGCACTGAAGAAGCAATTTTAATTCTTCAGTGCTAGCTTTTTTTTGTGGCAAAAGTTCTCTCCAATAAAGTTTAATACATTCAGTTATTGCCAGGAGGCTTCAGGTCGGGATGAGTTAGCAACAGTCGCTGAGAGCTATATTTTTTTTAGGTAGAATCATTTACTTTTAGGTGGAAGATGTCTTATAATTGTAAGCGGATACAAAAATAAAAAAAGAGGTGGGTAAATGAGTAAAAAAGAAATAAATCAAGTAGTTGCCAGTAGCTATCAATTGTATATTAATGGAGAGTGGACAACAGGTAGTGGTAACAAAATGATTGCTAGTTACAATCCTAGTAATGGTGAAAAATTAGCAGAATTTGTAGATGCCACAAATGCAGATGTGGATCGAGCTGTAGAAGCAGCCCAAGAAGCGTTTCAGACATGGAAAGATGTTGATGTTGTAACAAGAAGCAATCTTTTATTGAAAATTGCTGATTTGATTGAAGAAAATCAAGAACATTTGGCTATGGTGGAGACTTTAGATAATGGAAAACCGCTTCGGGAAACGCAATCAATTGATGTCCCTGCCAGTGCAGACCATTTTCGGTATTTTGCTAGTGTGATTCGTGGAGAAGAAGGGTCTGTCAAAGAATTTGATAAGGATACGTTATCCATTGTTGTGAAAGAACCCATTGGTGTTGTGGGTCAAATTATTCCGTGGAATTTCCCCTTATTAATGGGCGCTTGGAAATTAGCGCCAGCGTTGGCAGCAGGTAATACGGTTGTGATTCATCCATCCTCGAGCACATCATTAAGTCTGTTGGAATTGTTTAAGATTTTTGATCAAGTCTTGCCGAAAGGAGTAGTGAATTTAATCACCGGTCGTGGTTCTGATTCAGGAAATTATATGTTGGCACATCCAGGTTTTGATAAGCTAGCTTTTACAGGCTCAACAGAGGTGGGGTACACTGTCGCTAAAGCCGCGGCCGACCGCCTAATTCCAGCCACTTTAGAACTTGGTGGAAAATCAGCCAACATTATTTTTGAAGATGCCAATTGGGAACGAGCATTAGAAGGTGTGCAGTTAGGAATTTTATTCAACCAAGGGCAAGTTTGTTGTGCTGGGTCTCGTGTGTTCGTTCAGTCAGGTATTTATGATCAATTTGTAGAAGCTTTAAAGGAAAAATTTGAACAAGTGAACGTTGGTTTCCCGTGGGAAAAAGATGTTGAAATGGGCGCTCAGATCAATGAGCATCAATTGGAAGAAATTTTAAAATATGTCGAAATTGGTGTGAAGGAAGGAGCTACACTGATTACTGGTGGGCAACGTTTAACAGAAAATGGGCTAGACAAGGGGGCATTTTTAGCACCTACGTTATTAGCGAATGGCACGAATACAATGTGCGTGGCCCAAGAAGAAATCTTTGGTCCTGTTGCAACAGTGATTAAATTTGAAACGGAAGAAGAAGTCATTCGTTTAGCTAATGATTCTGAATATGGTCTAGGTGGTGCCGTCTTTTCTCAAGATATCAATGTGGCATTACGGGTTGCTCGTGGTGTACGGACAGGTCGGATGTGGGTCAACACATACAATCAATTGCCTGCGGGCGCGCCATTTGGCGGTTATAAAAAATCAGGAATTGGTCGAGAAACGCATAAATCAATGCTAGATGCTTATACGCAAATGAAAAATATTTACATTGTGACAAAAGAAGAAGCAGATGGGCTGTATTAAGTAGTGTAGTGAATTTTAGATAACAAACTTATTTTTGGTTATTGTTATTTTTCGAGCTAAACAAAACAATAATTTTTTTAAAAAGTTGAGTGATGAGTAAAGTAAAACAGATTAAAAGTAAAGCCTGGTGCAAAAATCACTTTGGATTTTTGTACCAGGCTTTAAAGCGGAGTAACAATAGTGGTCACTCTTGGTTATTTTCAATTTTCGACTATTATAGAAGGAGTTATTTTGCTTCTTCTGCTTCAAATTTAGCAAAAGCTGTTTCAATAACTTCTTTTAATGCAGAAGCAGAAGCTTCCATTTTTTCTTGTTCAGCATCTGTTAATGGAATTTCAATGACTTGTTTAACTCCTTGGCGGTTGATGATCGCTGGTGCACCGATATAAATATCGTTTTGACCATATTCACCTTCTAAATAAACAGATAATGGTAACACAGAGTTTTCATCGTTTAGGATAGCTTTAGTGATACGCGCTAGTGCCACCGCGATTCCATAGAAAGTAGCTCCTTTTTTCTCGATGATTGTGTAAGCAGCGTCGCGTACGTTGAAGAATAAATTAACCATTGCTTCTTCATCGACGTCAGGATTATTTTTCACCCATTCGTAAATTTGTAAGCCAGCGACATTTGCATGTGACCAAACTGGGAATTCTGTATCTCCGTGTTCACCTAAGATGTAGGCATGGACATTTCGTGCATCAACGTCAACTAATTCGGCAATTGCTTGACGGAAACGAGCAGAATCTAGTGAAGTTCCTGAACCGATTACTCGTTCTTTCGGGAAGCCAGAGAATTTCCAAGTTGAATAAGTCAAAATATCAACTGGGTTTGCGGCAACTAAGAAGATACCGTTGAAACCAGAATCAACAATTGTTGTAACGATTTCTTTATTAATTTTCAAGTTTTTATGAACTAAGTCTAAACGAGTTTCGCCTGGTTTTTGAGGCGCACCAGCTGTTAAGACAACTAAGTCTGCATCATGGCAATCGTCATAAGTAGCAGCATAGATTTTTTTAGGAGAAGTAAATGCTAATGCGTGAGATAAGTCCAACGCGTCTCCTTCAGTTTTTGGTACATTAATATCAATAATCCCAACTTCTTGAGCAATATTCTGAGTTACTAAAGCAAAGGCATAGCTAGAACCTACGGCACCGTCCCCGACTAAAATTACTTTTTGGTGATCTTTATTCCCTGCGGCTGCAGTCATGTGTACCATTCCTTCCTCTACATTCTTTTTCGTGAGCAACGAGTTTTTATTTCCTGTTGCTAAAGTGATAGTAACATGGTTTGTAAAAAATGTCACGAACTTTGATTGTAAAAATGATACAGTTTTCAGACCTGTTTCAAAATGGTAGCTCTTACATGTGCGTAATTTCACTATCTTATGCATATTTAAATTTCTAAAAAATTTTTTTTACATCTTTCTTAATCTTCAAAGACTGCGAGTTTTTTTATTTCTATGGTATAATGAATAAAACTGGGTAGCGCATACGCTTCCCAGCCATTTTGTGTTGGCAAGCTTATAATCCAAGGAGAATGAAAGATGAAAGTAATCGTAGGACTGGGAAATCCCGGTAGTAAATACAAAGAAACAAAACACAACATTGGTTTTATTACGCTAGATGAAATTGCGTATCGGCAAAATGTTTCGTTTAATAATAGTAATTTTGAAGCAGATATTGCAGAGTTTTTTATAGGGACTGAGAAAGTATTGTTAGTGAAACCATTAACATTTATGAATGAATCAGGTCGCTCTGTTGGTCCGTTGTTGACCTACTTTGGGGTAGATGAGGAAGACTTGATTGTTATTTATGATGACTTAGACTTAGAGGTCGGTAAAATTCGTTTACGGCAAAAAGGTAGTGCTGGCGGCCACAATGGGATAAAAAGTCTGATTGCCCATTTAGGCACAAATGTCTTTCCTAGAATTAAAATTGGCATTGGTCGGCCCTCAAAAAATGATACAGTTATCCACCATGTACTAAGTACTTTTCCCAAAGAAACACACGAAGAGATGTTACTTGCTGTAAAAAAAGCAGCCGATGCCGCTTTATATGCATGCGAAGGACATACGTTTGTTGAAACAATGAATCAATTTAATGGAAAATAGCAGAAAGGAGGGCCCTTGTTTGAATATTATCGAACGAATTAGCCAAACAGAAATTGCTAAATCATGGCGCAGTCAACTAATGACAACAGGAACGCGCCAACTAATTACTGGGTTATCAGGCTCTGCTAAAACATTACTGATGGCAGGCGCTTTACAAAAGACGCATCAAAAAATTGTTATTGCGGTCCCAAACCTATACTATGCCAATCAATTAGTAGATGATTTTTTAAATATTTTACCTTCAGAACAAGTTCATCTATTTCCAGTAGATGAAGTGTTATCCGCCGAAATGGCCTTTTCTTCACCAGAAGCGCGCGCAGATCGAGTGAGTGCGTTAAATTTCCTGATGACAGCGAATGCAGGAATCGTGGTCGTGCCAGTAGCTGGACTACGAAAATATTTGCCAACGAAAGAAACGTGGCAAAATGCGCAACTTCATTGGGAAATCGGGACAGAAGTAGAACCTGAAATCCTCGCGCAACGCTTAGTGTTAATGGGCTATGAACGCCAATCGATGGTCGGAAAGCCCGGCGAATTTAGTATTCGCGGAAGCATTGTTGATGTCTATCCGCTAAATGCCGAATACCCTGTTCGGGTGGAACTGTTTGATGTTGAAATTGACTCAATCCGTTATTTTGAAGCAGATACCCAACGTTCATTAGAAAATCTTGAAGAAGTAACGATTTCACCAATGACTGATTTAGTATTCTCAAAGGCAGATATGAATCATGGCATGACGAGGTTACAAGATGCTCTAGAAAAACGTTTAGCGACAGCTAAAGATCAAACGGAGACCGATTTTTTAGAAGAATATTTTGGTCAGTTGCTGTCTTCTTGGGAACAAGGGATTCCTACAGAAAATGCTCACTATTATACAGATTTTCTGTACCAACAAAAAACTACGCTGTTAGATTATTTACCAGAAAATAGTTTGCTTTTTGTGGATGATTATTCTCGTATGATGGAAACGGAGCGAGAAATCGCTAGAGAGGAAGCGGAATGGCAAACCCTGAAAATTGAAGAAATGCGCGTGTTTTCTGAACAAACTTTTGGTGTAGACTTTCATGATCAATTGCGAAAAACTGCACGAAATACGACCTTCTTTTCACTTTTTCAAAAAGGGATGGGGAATCTTCGTTTCCAAGAAGTCCATAATTTCCAATATCGTTCAATGCAACAATTCTTCGGTCAAATGCCGTTGCTAAAAGCGGAAGTGGACCGTTGGCAAAAGCAAAACCAAACGGTCGTTGTTTTTGTTCCTACGAAAGAACGGATTCAAAAAGTCGAAGAGCTATTTCAGGACTTTGACATACCTAGCGTAGTAAGCAATTGGGATCAGTTGTTAGATGGGCATGTCCAAATTGTCCAAGGGGCATTACAAACAGGGTTTGAATTACCTAAAAACAAGCTCGTGGCGATTACGGAAAAAGAAATTTTTCATACAACGACCAAAAAACGGGCACGTCGTCAAACAATTTCTAATGCGGAACGTTTGAAAAGTTATAGCGACTTAAAAACGGGCGATTATGTCGTTCATGCGAATCACGGGATTGGTAAATATATTGGTATGGAAACCTTAGAAGTTGATGGGGTCCATCAAGATTACATGACTATCTTGTACCAAAATGATGACAAGTTATTTATTCCAGTAACACAATTGAACTTGATTCAAAAGTTCGTTGCTTCCGAGTCTAAAACGCCGAAAATTAACAAGCTAGGCGGCAGTGAATGGACGAAAACTAAACGAAAAGTTGCTTCAAAAATTGAAGATATCGCGGATGATTTAATCTTACTTTATGCGACAAGAGAATCGGAAAAAGGCTATGCTTTTCCGCCAGATGATGCGTATCAAAAAGAATTTGAAGAGGCTTTTCCGTATTCTGAAACAGATGATCAATTACGTAGTGCTGCCGAAATTAAACACGACATGGAAAAATCTCGACCAATGGATCGTTTGTTAGTTGGCGATGTAGGGTTTGGTAAAACAGAAGTGGCTTTACGAGCGGCTTTCAAAGCTGTTAGCAACAATAAACAGGTTGCCTTTTTAGTGCCAACAACTATTTTAGCGCAACAACATTACGAAACGATTCAAGAGCGGTTTGAGGGCTTTCCTGTAGAAATTGGTTTATTAAGTCGTTTCCGCACGAAAAAACAGCAAAATGAAACAATTGAAAAAATTAAACATGGCCAAGTAGATATTGTGATTGGTACCCATCGTTTATTGTCGCAAGATATTAATTTTAGTGATTTAGGCTTGTTGATTATTGATGAGGAACAACGGTTTGGAGTGAAACATAAAGAACGACTAAAACAATTGCGTTCACAAGTGGATGTCTTGACGTTAACAGCAACGCCAATCCCAAGGACCCTTCATATGTCGATGTTAGGTGTCCGTGATTTATCTGTCATCGAAACCCCACCAGAGAATCGTTATCCGATCCAAACGTATGTCATGGAAAATAATCCTGGGGCGATTCGGGAAGCGATTGAGCGAGAAATGGCTCGAGATGGTCAAGTCTTTTATTTATACAATCGAGTAGATACGATTGAACGAAAAGTTGAAGAGTTACAAGCGCTAGTTCCAGATGCAAGAATTGCGTATGCACATGGTCAAATGACAGAAGTACAACTGGAGAATACTTTGTTTGATTTTATTGAAGGACAATATGATATATTAGTCACTACAACAATTATTGAAACAGGAGTAGATATTCCTAATGCTAATACCTTGTTTGTAGAAAATGCGGACTATATGGGCTTATCTACGTTGTATCAATTACGTGGTCGTGTGGGGCGTAGCAATCGAGTGGCCTATGCTTATTTTATGTACGAACAGCAAAAAATCCTAAACGAAGTTAGTGAGAAACGTTTAGAAGCAATTAAAGACTTTACGGAATTAGGTTCTGGGTTCAAAATTGCGATGCGTGACCTTTCCATTCGAGGGGCCGGAAACCTTCTTGGTGCCCAACAACATGGCTTCATTGATTCGGTTGGGTTTGATATGTACTCACAGATGTTGTCTGAGGCAGTTGCTCGTAAACAAGGAAAAAATATCCAAGACCAAAAAACGTCTGTTGAAATTGATTTGGGCATTGATGCTTATATTCCAGGAACGTACATTACAGACGAACGACAAAAAATTGAAATTTATAAACGGATTCGTCAATTAGAAAATATGGATATGTACGAAGAATTAGAAGCGGACTTGTTAGACCGCTTTGGAGAGTATCCTGACGAAGTGGCGCATTTATTAACCACTGGCCGTATCAAAATGGATGGCGACCGTGCCTTGTTAGAAAGTATTCGTAAACGCGACCAAAAAGTCAAGTTTGTGTTAAGTAAAATTGGCACAAAAACATACTCTGTGGAGCAGTTGTTTGAAGCGTTATCGGCAACCAGCTTAAAAGCGGATCTAGCAGTTGAGAAAGAACAAATGACTATTTCCTTGAAGTTGCCGAAAGATTGTAAAGAAGCTGTTTGGATTCAAGAAATTGCTACTTTTACAACCGCATTGCGACAAGAAAAATACAAACATTCGCAAGAAACGGATTCCCTTTAAAAGGAGGCCTAGAAGATGGCACAAAAAGAAATGCAGCGAATGATGCAAGGTGCCGTTGTGTTAACCATTGCTTCCTTCATTGCAAAAGTGTTGAGTGCGTTTTATCGCGTTCCTTTTCAGAACTTTGTAGGGGATGAAGGATTTTACGTGTATCAGCAAGTTTATCCAATCTATGGGATTGCGATGACATTAGCATTGTCAGGTTTACCGCAATTTATTTCCAAAATTGTTGCTGAACAACCAGATATTCGGAGTCAAAAACAAGTGTTGCGCCAACTATATCCCTATGTGTTATGGTTAGCGATTGCTTGTTGGGCCTTCTTTTTCTTTGGTAGTCAAGAAATTGCTATTAGTATGGGGGATGCTGCACTCCAACCATTAATGGAAGTTGTTTCCTTTACCTTTTTACTCGTTCCAATTCTTTCTTTCTATCGTGGGAATTTTCAAGGTCATTTGTTGATGGTGCCTAGTGGTATTTCACAGGTGATGGAACAGTTTGTGCGTGTCGGGGTTATTCTAGTAGCTGCGTTGTCCTATCATTACTTTGGTGGCTCCATTTACCAAACGGGGACGGTGGCCATGAGTGGTGCGTTGGCTGGCGGTATCTTAGCGGTACTTGTCTTATGGTACTACAATCGAAAAATTCTTAGTGGAAGTACGGAATACTTGCATCAATGGAAGATTATGCCTCAAACCACAGGACTATTTAAACGTTTAATGATTGAGGGTGGTTTGGTCTCTTTATATAGTGCTTTTCTGATTCTATTTCAATTAATTGATTCCTTTAAAGTAAAAAATGCCCTCATGCTTTTCGGGCTCTCTGATTTAGCTGCAAAAGTGGACAAAGGGGTCTATGATAGAGGACAACCACTAGTTCAATTAGGATTGGTAATTGCTTTAGCTTTAAGCTCAACCTTTTTACCAGGTTTGACAAAATATTTTATGAAAAAAGACCGTCAACAATTTTTACAAGTTGCAAAAATCTTTTTGCGTCTTACCACAACCTTGGCATCGGCGGCTTCGATTGGTCTGATGATGTTATTGCCGTACATGAACTTTACGCTTTTTAAAGATTATAAAGGCAACGATGTTTTAGGGGTGTATGTTTTATCCATCGCTTTTATGGCCATTATTCAGGCCTACCAAAGTATTGAACAAAGTCGCAATCGTTTTAAAGGTCCTTTAGTGGCAGCTGGTGTGGGCTTATTAGTGAAGTTACTGACAACGGGCTTTTTCACCATTCGTTGGGGAACATTAGGTGCTAGTTGGTCTACCATCCTTGGGTTACTAGCGACGTTATTCGTTTTAGTCCGACAATCGGATGCAGCGATTAATTGTTTTGTTCGAGAACGAAGCTTTTTGAAAAAACTGTTGCTTAGTTTAGCAATCATGATGCTGTCATTACTGGTCTATCAAGGAATTATCTCCATCTTGTTCCAAGGTGTGCATCACCGAAGTCAAGCGTTTTTCGTTACAGTTTTAGGTGTTGCAGTGGGTGGTACAGTTTTTATTAGCACCATCATTAAGTTAGAATTATTTACGATACGTGAATGGTTAAGTTTACCGTATGGCGCAAAAATTTTACGGATGAGACAAAAAAAATAAAAGAGGTGAATGTGATGCGGTTAGATAAATTTTTAAAAGTTTCTCGCATTATTAAAAGAAGAACAGTTGCCAAAGAAGTCGCTGATAAAGGTCGGATTCAAATCAACGGAGTCTTAGCCAAATCTTCTAGTACTGTGAAGATTGGTGACCTTGTCAAAATTCAATTTGGGAACAGAATTTTAGAAGTAGAAGTCCTGCAACTAAATGACTCTACGAAAAAAGAAGATGCCACAAAAATGTATGAGATAAAATCAGAAACACGTGTCTCTGAAGAATAAACAGGTGAGGATGGAGCGCTTGGCAAGTTCATTGAAAAGATGAATATTCCAAGTGCTTCATCCTTTCAGCGTTTTAATGAAACAGACGCGCCGCTTTTGAAAAAAATTAATAAATCAACCGCTGTTATTTCAAAAGCAAAGAATATTTTAGAAAAGAGCTTGATTTTCTTTAACTTCTCTGAAATTAACATTAGACAAGGTTCTTAGATGTTGGTATAATAAAACGGACAATCCAAAGCGAGTGGAGCGAGACGATGGGAAAGAATGAAAAAAACTCGAAGAAAGTTGCGGCATTGGAAAATGACTACACGAAAGAACAGTATGTCGAATTCCAAAAACAACAGAAACAATTGATTTTTAGACGCAGACGCTTGGCAGCGATTTTTCTCGTGGCCTTCATTATTTTTGCCTTTTCTGGCATCCAATTGATGAAAGATTATCATCGCTTAGGTGCTTTCAAACAAGAACGAGCAGATGCAATTGCTGAATCCGTAGCAGTTGATAAGAAGGTCAAGGATTTAAAAAAAGACGTTGCTTTGTTAAAAGATGATGATTATGTGGCAAAATTAGCACGTAGCCGTTTCCTTCTCTCAAAAGAAGGCGAACAGATTTATCCCACACCAGAACAAATGAAAAAAACACAGACTTCTGGAGCGGAAGAAAGCAAGAGCAGTTCAGAAAAAAATAGTCAATCACAGTCTTCAACTGAAACAACTAAGTCTTCAGCTGAATAAACTGCAATTATAATTAGGGAAAAAATAGGAGGAACAATTTTTTTATGTCAATCGAAGTAGGAGCTAAATTGCCAGGAAAAGTGTCAGGGATTACTAACTTTGGTGCATTTATTGATTTAGGAGAAGGAAAAACTGGGTTAGTACACATCAGTGAAGTGTCTAATGGATTCGTTAAAGATATTCATGATGTATTAACAGTAGGTGACGAAGTAACAGTGAAAGTAACCTCAGTTGGTGACGACGGCAAAATTGGCTTATCGATCCGTAAAGCGCAAGAGCCAGCAGAAGGGCAACAACCAAAACGTGAATTTCAACGTCGTGAAAACAATTATGAGAATCGTGACCGTAATCCACGCGCAGGGGGCAAAAAGCCTTTCAATAAACCACAAGCAAATAACAATAACAATAAACAAGATTTTGACTCATTGATGAGCTCTTTCTTGAAAGATAGTGATGACCGTTTATCTTCATTAAAACGTAATACTGAAGGCAAACGTGGCGGACGTGGCGGACGTCGCGGCTAAGCACAAACAAATAGGGGGACTGGGGATAACGAATGGGTTATTTCTCGGTTCCTCTTTTATTCTAAGGAAGAAAGAAGGGCGAACAATGTTTTGGCAGTTTTATAAACGAGGAAAAGAACAAGGATTTTGGCAACCGCATCAAACAATCGTGGTCGCCGTTTCTGGTGGTGTAGACTCCATGGCCCTTTTGACGTTAATGGAACAGGTGGCAGAAAAAGAACAATTACAATTGGTTGTTGCACACGTCAATCATCAATTGCGAGAAGCGTCGGCACAGGAAGCGCAATATCTCGCTACCTATTGTCAGCAGCGAGAGCTGACGTATTATGAAACGCGTTGGGAAGACCCTGAAAAGCAACGGAATTTAGAAGCAAAAGCGCGCACATTTCGTTATGAATTTTTTAAAGAAGTCATGGAAATTGAAGGTGCGGCGGTCTTAATGACGGCACATCATCTAGACGATCAAGCGGAAACGATTTTAATGAAGCTGATTCGAGGAACTAATTTTTCCCATTCCGCGGGCATCAAAGAGAGACGTCCTTTTGCGACAGGGGAATTGATTCGTCCGTTACTTATTTATCCAAAAGAAGAATTGTATCAATTTGCACAGCGCCAAGCATTCGTTTATTTTGAGGACGAAACGAACCAAACCAATGAATATTTAAGAAATCGGCTCCGAAATCAGGTTTTGCCGCTATTAAAGCAGGAAAATCCGCAATTCTTAGATCAGATTGCTTCTTTTAGTAATGAACAACGTTTTGCCCAAGAATTTATTCAAGAACAAATTGAGCCTCAATTATCTGAAGCCGTAGAACCAACCAAACAAGGCTGGCGCATTCCTTTGAAGAGATTATTAAAAGAAACGCCTGCGTACCAGCACTTCTTTTTAACCGCGTTTTTCCAAAAAACATTAGTGCCATTAGGGGTTTCGTTAAACCAACGCCAGATGACACAAATTTTAAAAGTTTTGAATGATGAACGGCAACCGCAAGGCTCGGTTATGTTAGAACACCAATGGCAACTAGCTAAAAGTTATGATTGGCTATGCTTAGAACAAAAACAGGCTGCACTGCGAGAAGAAGTTACACATTTATTAGTACCTGGTGCGGGGATTTATTTATCGGAAACCGAGTGGCTAGGATTAATTGCGACAGACAAACCGTTTCCTCTTCCTGAAGAGATTAATCAATGGACGGGTCAGTTGTTAGCAATCCCGTTGACAACAGCCACACCTTTGACCGTTCGTCATCGCCAAAGTGGTGATCGGATTACATTAAAACCAGGGTTTACGAAAAAATTAAGCAGAGTTTTTATTGATCAAAAAGTGCCAAATGAAGCGAGAGAGAGTGCTTGGGTCATTACGGATGAGCAAGAGGAAATCATTTGGGTACCAAAATTTGCAAATTCCTATTTGAGTATTCCTTTAGAAACTGATAAAATACACTACAGACTCCTTTTTAAGACAAAGGAGTAATGCTGAAAGGAGCGCACTATGATAGAAAAAGATATTGAGAAAGTCCTAATCTCCAAAGAAGAAATTCTTGCGAAGTCTGCAGAGCTTGGCAAGCAACTGACAGAAGAATATCAAGGGAAAAATCCTTTAGTGGTCGGTATTTTAAAAGGTGCAGTACCATTTATGGCTGATTTGACTCGTGAAATCAATACTTATTTAGAATTGGACTTTATGGATGTATCTAGCTACGGCAACGCGACAGTTTCTTCAGGCGAAGTAAAAATTGTCAAAGACTTGGACACAAATGTCGAAGGTAGACATATTTTAATCGTAGAAGATATCATCGATAGTGGTCGTACATTAGCGTATTTAGTAGATTTGTTTAGATACCGTAAAGCTGCATCTGTGAAAATTGTTACCTTATTAGATAAACCAGAAGGCCGTGTAGTAGACATTAAAGCTGACTACGTAGGGTTTGATGTGCCCAATGAGTTTGTGGTCGGTTACGGATTAGACTATGCAGAAACGTACCGCAACTTGCCTTATATTGGCGTTTTAAAACCTGAAGTTTACGAATCAAATTAATATCTATCAAGGAATTAATTGTGTTACAATGTAAAGGTCAGGATTGATAAAAGAATAACATGAATTGTAATGATGAGCATAAGGAGGACAGGCATGAACAAAAAGAATAATGGCATGAAAAATGGTTTATACTACGTCTTAGTAGTACTTGCCATGGTCATGGTTGTCTATTTCATTTTTGGAAATAACAACCAACAATCGCCAGACATCGATTACTCAACCTTCCAACAACAATTGGAAGACGGAAAAGTCAAAGACATGACCATTCAACCAACCAATGGGGTTTACCGGATTGAAGGTCAGTATAAAGAAAAACAAGAAGTGAAAGACACAGGTGGTCTGTCATTGTGGGGCTCAACGCAAGCGTCGTCAAAAGGCTTCACAACAACCGTTTTACCTAGTGATACAACCTTAGCTGGCATTCAAGATGCGGCACAAAATAACAAGGTGAAGCTAGTTGTCAAAGAACAATCAACAAGTGGTGCTTGGTTGTCACTGTTGTTTAGTTTCTTACCATTAGTGATTATTTTCTTCTTCTTCTACATGATGATGAGCCAACAAGGCGGTGGCGGTGGCGGCGGTGGCCGTGTGATGAACTTCGGTAAATCCAAAGCCAAAGAAGCCGATAAAAAAGCTAACCGTGTCCGCTTCTCAGATGTAGCTGGTGCGGAAGAAGAAAAACAAGAATTAGTTGAAGTAGTGGAATTCTTAAAAGATCCACGTCGTTTCGCTGAATTAGGCGCACGGATTCCTGCGGGCGTACTATTAGAAGGACCTCCAGGGACTGGTAAAACGTTACTTGCTAAAGCCGTAGCAGGTGAAGCAGGTGTGCCATTTTACTCAATCTCAGGTTCAGATTTCGTTGAAATGTTTGTCGGGGTCGGTGCTAGCCGTGTCCGGGATTTATTTGAAACAGCGAAGAAAAACGCGCCTGCGATTATCTTTATCGATGAAATCGATGCAGTTGGTCGTCAACGTGGTGCTGGTATGGGTGGCGGACACGACGAACGTGAACAAACCCTTAACCAATTATTAGTTGAGATGGATGGTTTTGATGGCAATGAAGGAGTTATCGTAATTGCTGCAACGAACCGTTCAGACGTGTTAGACCCAGCGTTGTTACGTCCAGGTCGTTTTGACCGCCAAATCTTGGTAGGACGTCCAGATGTCAAAGGTCGTGAAGCGATTTTACGTGTTCATGCGAAAAACAAACCGTTAGCTGATGACGTTGATTTGAAAGTTGTTGCACAACAAACACCAGGTTTTGCTGGTGCTGATTTAGAAAATGTCTTAAACGAAGCAGCCTTAGTTGCCGCTCGTCGTAACAAGAAAAAAATTGATGCTTCTGATGTGGATGAAGCCGAAGACCGCGTAATTGCTGGTCCAGCTAAAAAAGATCGCGTGATTAATAAGAAAGAACGCGAAATGGTGGCTTACCATGAAGCAGGACACACAATTGTTGGTTTAGTCTTAAGCCGTGCTCGTGTTGTCCACAAAGTAACGATTATCCCTCGTGGTCGCGCAGGCGGTTATATGATTGCTTTACCAAAAGAAGATCAATTCTTAATGACTAAAGAAGATATGTTTGAACAAATCGTTGGCTTACTTGGTGGACGTACAGCAGAAGAAATTATCTTTGGCGTTCAATCAACAGGGGCTTCAAATGACTTTGAACAAGCAACAGGGATTGCCCGTAGCATGGTAACGGAATATGGAATGAGCGACAAATTAGGACCTGTTCAATATGAAGGAAACCATCAAGTCTTTGTCGGTCGTGATTATGGTCAAACAAAAGCTTACTCAGAACAAGTGGCGTTTGAAATCGATCAGGAAGTTCGTCGTATCTTAATGGATGCTCATACAAAAGCGCATGAAATTATCGAAGCGCACCGTGAACAACATAAACTAATCGCTGAAAAACTATTAGAATATGAAACATTAGATGCAAAAGCAATCAAATCATTATTTGAAACAGGTAAAATGCCTGAAGGTGCTGACAGCGACTATCCTAGTGAAAAAGAAGCGCAAACATTCGAAGAAGCAAAACGTGCTTTAGAAGAAAAAGAAGCGCAAAAACAAGTTGAAGAAAAACAAGACTTTGAAGAAGCGAAAAAAGAATTACATGATGAAGCAGAAGAAGTCAAAGTAGAAAGCGAACAAACAGAAAAAGAAGTCCAATCTGAAGAGAAAAAAGATTCAGATTCCAATTCTGAATATGATCGCAATAACTACGAAGATCGTTATAAATAACCAATTAGTAGAAGGTGCAGTATTTGTCGAGATGACGAATACTGCACCTTCTATAATATTAAGATATTCTATAGAAGGAAGATTATTTGGTTGAAAAAACACCTGATTCCTAGTATTATCTGACTAATGGACAAAAAAGCACCAAGAGAAGAGGAAAAAGAATGGAAGATTATTTAGTAAAAGCCCTTTGTTATAAAGGTTCAATTCGAGCATATGCCATCAGTGCCACTGAAACTGTTAGCGAAGCGCAAAGAAGACATGATACATGGAGTTCTTCTACCGCAGCGTTAGGGCGCACATTGATTGGAGCCCTTTTACTAGGAGCGACTTTAAAAGGTGACGATAAATTAACTGTAAAAGTACAAGGAAATGGCCCAGCTGGCGCTATTATTGTCGATAGTAATGGCCGTGGAGAAACAAAAGGCTACATTAAAAATCCACATGTCAGCTTAAAGTTGAATGCAACAGGTAAAATTGATGTACGTGGCGCTGTCGGTAACGAAGGAATTTTCACAGTCATTAAAGATTTAGGATTAAAAGAAACCTTTTCTGGACAAACACCTATTGTTTCTGGTGAAATCGGTGAAGACTTTACATATTTTATGGCGGTCTCTGAACAAGTTCCTTCAGCTATCGGTTTAGGTGTATTGGTGGACACGGATGAATCTGTGAAAGCAGCCGGTGGTTTTATGATTCAAGTAATGCCAGGTGCCGATGAAAGTACCATTGATTTTATTGAACAGCGTCTAGCGGAAGTGCCACCAATTTCACAATTACTAGAAAATGGAGAAACACCTGAACAAGTCTTGTATCGCTTATTGGGAGAAGACGAAGTAGAAATTTTAGAAAAAATGCCTGTACAATTTAAATGTGACTGTTCCAAAGAAAAATTTGCGACCGCTTTGATTGCTGTTGGGATCGATGAATTAAATGCGATGATTGATGAAGATCATGGAGCAGAAGCAGTTTGTCAATTCTGTAACAATAAATATCACTATAGTGAAGAAGAATTAATTGAACTTCGCGATGAAGCGATTCGCAATACGAAACAAAAGTAGGAGGAAAGACTATGTGGAAAATTGGAGACGTTGAAATCCCCAACCGTGTTGTCGTAGCTCCGATGGCGGGTATTAGTAACGCCGCTTTTCGTGTGACTGTAAAAGAATTTGGCGCAGGATTAGTCGTTTGTGAAATGATTAGTGACAAAGGAATTAAATTAAGAAACAAAAAAACCTTAGAAATGCTATATATTGATGAGCGAGAATATCCTTTAAGTGTACAAATTTTTGGTGGAGATAAAGAAACATTAGTGGAAGCTGCTAAGTTTGTTGAAGAAAATACGCAAGCGGCGATTATTGATATTAACATGGGTTGCCCTGTCAATAAAATAATTAAAGCTGAAGCTGGTGCGAAATGGTTGCTGGATCCGAATAAAGTGCATGAGATGGTTCACGCAGTCTCTTCGGCAGTTTCTTTGCCTGTCACTGTAAAAATGCGAACAGGCTGGGATGAAGATCATCTATATGCTGTAGACAACGCTTTGGCTGCCGAACAAGCAGGCGCTTCGGCAATTGCTATGCATGGTCGGACACGTGTCCAAATGTACGAAGGGACAGCCAACTGGGACGTTTTAAAGGAAGTGAAAAAGCATTTAACCATTCCTTTTATGGGAAATGGCGATGTCAAAACGCCTGAAGATGCTAAACGCATGTTAGAATATGTTGGAGCGGATGGTGTGATGATTGGTCGAGCTGCTTTGGGCAATCCTTGGATGATTCAACGGACGAAAGAATACTTGGAAACGGGCGAATTGATGCCTGAGCCTTCACCAGCTGAAAAAATTAACATTGCAAAAGTTCATTTACAACGATTAGTGGATTTAAAAGGTGAAAAAATTGCGGTCCGTGAGTTTCGCCAACATGCTTCTTACTATCTAAAAGGAATCTCGCGAGCGGCCAAAGTAAAAGTTGCGATTAACCAAGTTGAAACACAACAAGCAGTTGTCGATTTACTTGATGCCTTTGTAGAGAAGATTTCCAAAGTTGTTGTAACTACTATAGAAGAATAAAAAATTCAAGCCGAAAGTAAAATTCGGCTTGCTTTTTTTCGAATTACTGTGGCATTATTAGGATAGGTTAAAATCAAGAATGGAGGAACAACAGTGGCAGAAGAACAACAAGCGCATTTAGAGGATTTAAATGATCAAATGCTCGTGCGCCGCGAAAAAATGGAAGCTTTACGTGAAGAAGGGATTGATCCTTTCGGTAAACGTTTCGATCGCACTCATAATTCAGCAGAACTTCATGAACAATATGATAATCATACAAAAGAAGAACTTAGTGAAATGAATACAGAAGTCAGCGTTGCTGGACGTATGATGACAAAACGTGGTAAAGGAAAAGCTGGTTTCGCCCATTTGCAAGACCGTGAAGGCCAAATTCAAATTTATGTTCGGAAGGACCAAGTTGGAGACGAAGCCTATGAACTATTTAAACATGCTGACTTAGGCGACTTCTTTGGTGTGACAGGTCAAGTAATGAAAACCAATACGGGGGAAGTTACTGTTAAAGCTCAAACAATTACGTTATTAACTAAAGCTTTGCGTCCGTTGCCAGATAAATACCATGGATTAACGAATGTGGAACAACGCTATCGTCAACGCTATTTGGATTTAATCAGTAACAAAGAAAGCTTTGATCGTTTCATGAAACGCAGTCAAATTATTAGCGAAATCCGTCGTTATCTAGATGGCAATGGCTATGTCGAAGTAGAAACGCCTGTCTTGCATAACGAAGCAGGAGGAGCTGCTGCTCGTCCATTTATCACACACCATAATGCATTAGATATGGACTTATACTTACGCATTGCACTAGAGTTACATTTAAAACGTTTAATTGTCGGTGGCATGGAAAAAGTATATGAAATTGGTCGTGTCTTCCGTAATGAAGGAATCGATACCACTCATAACCCAGAATTTACAATGCTAGAAGCTTATACCGCTTATACTGATTATCAAGATGTGATGGATTTAACAGAGGGAATTATCCGTAATGCTGCGGAAAAAGTCTTAGGAACTACTGATATCACGTACGATGGTCAAGCGGTTGATTTAGGCAGTCCTTTCAAACGTCTACACATGGTAGATGCGGTCAAAGAACAAACGGGCGTAGATTTTTGGCAAGAGATGACGATAGAAGAAGCCCGTACGTTGGCTAAAGAACATAATGTTGAAATTACAGATGCTATGACAGTCGGTCATATCATTAATGAATTTTTCGAAACATTTGTAGAAGATACATTGCAACAACCAACATTTATTTATGGTCACCCAGTCGCTGTTTCACCATTAGCGAAGAAAAATCCAGAAGATGGTCGTTTCACTGACCGCTTTGAACTATTTATTATCGGAAAAGAGTTTGCTAATGCATTTACAGAATTAAATGATCCGATTGACCAACGTGAACGTTTTGAAGAACAAGAAAAAGAACGGGAACAAGGAAATGATGAAGCACACGGAGTAGATGAAGATTTCATCGAAGCCTTAGAATATGGCTTGCCACCAACCGGAGGATTAGGTATTGGGATTGATCGACTAGTTATGTTATTAACCGATGCTCAATCAATTCGTGATGTATTATTATTCCCAACAATGAGATAAAAAAAGATGCCTTAAGGGCATCTTTTTTTTGTATTCGCAAAAAATTAAATAAAAAACAATTGAAACCAATTCTTTTTTTCTAAAAAAATCGAAGATGAGTAATAAAAAGAATGGGTAATCTGATAAAAAAACGAACTTTATCTATCGAATAAGAAAGAACAATCGGTATTGAAAAAAAGTTTAAAAAAAGTGAAAATAATGATTGACCAATGCTTGAAATCTTGGTATATTATTACATGTCGCAAGGCGAGTCACACAGCTGAGCGATTCAGAAATCAATAATTAAATAACAATTCTTGATTTCAAATCTCTCGAAAAAAGTTTGAAAAAACAACAAAAAAGTTGTTGACAAATAACAAGCGAGATGATAAGATATAGAAGTTGTCACAACAGACAACAACAACCGAGCAAAACAACTTAAAAAAACTTTTTTAAAAAAAGTTCTTGACATTCAAACGAAAGTTTGTTATGATATAAAAGTTGCTGCGAGGTAACGTAGACCTTTGAAAACTGAACAAAGAATAGACGAACCAAATGTGTAGGGCGTCTTGATTCAATTCAAGACAACAAACATTTTTAACAAGCAAGCAATATGCTAGCAAACAAATTGAGCTTAACAATCGCAAGATTGTTCTAACTTTTATTATGAGAGTTTGATCCTGGCTCAGGACGAACGCTGGCGGCGTGCCTAATACATGCAAGTCGAACGCTTCTTTCCTCCCGAGTGCTTGCACTCAATTGGAAAGAGGAGTGGCGGACGGGTGAGTAACACGTGGGTAACCTACCCATCAGAGGGGGATAACACTTGGAAACAGGTGCTAATACCGCATAACAGTTTATGCCGCATGGCATAAGAGTGAAAGGCGCTTTCGGGTGTCGCTGATGGATGGACCCGCGGTGCATTAGCTAGTTGGTGAGGTAACGGCTCACCAAGGCCACGATGCATAGCCGACCTGAGAGGGTGATCGGCCACACTGGGACTGAGACACGGCCCAGACTCCTACGGGAGGCAGCAGTAGGGAATCTTCGGCAATGGACGAAAGTCTGACCGAGCAACGCCGCGTGAGTGAAGAAGGTTTTCGGATCGTAAAACTCTGTTGTTAGAGAAGAACAAGGACGTTAGTAACTGAACGTCCCCTGACGGTATCTAACCAGAAAGCCACGGCTAACTACGTGCCAGCAGCCGCGGTAATACGTAGGTGGCAAGCGTTGTCCGGATTTATTGGGCGTAAAGCGAGCGCAGGCGGTTTCTTAAGTCTGATGTGAAAGCCCCCGGCTCAACCGGGGAGGGTCATTGGAAACTGGGAGACTTGAGTGCAGAAGAGGAGAGTGGAATTCCATGTGTAGCGGTGAAATGCGTAGATATATGGAGGAACACCAGTGGCGAAGGCGGCTCTCTGGTCTGTAACTGACGCTGAGGCTCGAAAGCGTGGGGAGCAAACAGGATTAGATACCCTGGTAGTCCACGCCGTAAACGATGAGTGCTAAGTGTTGGAGGGTTTCCGCCCTTCAGTGCTGCAGCAAACGCATTAAGCACTCCGCCTGGGGAGTACGACCGCAAGGTTGAAACTCAAAGGAATTGACGGGGGCCCGCACAAGCGGTGGAGCATGTGGTTTAATTCGAAGCAACGCGAAGAACCTTACCAGGTCTTGACATCCTTTGACCACTCTAGAGATAGAGCTTTCCCTTCGGGGACAAAGTGACAGGTGGTGCATGGTTGTCGTCAGCTCGTGTCGTGAGATGTTGGGTTAAGTCCCGCAACGAGCGCAACCCTTATTGTTAGTTGCCATCATTTAGTTGGGCACTCTAGCGAGACTGCCGGTGACAAACCGGAGGAAGGTGGGGATGACGTCAAATCATCATGCCCCTTATGACCTGGGCTACACACGTGCTACAATGGGAAGTACAACGAGTCGCTAGACCGCGAGGTCATGCAAATCTCTTAAAGCTTCTCTCAGTTCGGATTGCAGGCTGCAACTCGCCTGCATGAAGCCGGAATCGCTAGTAATCGCGGATCAGCACGCCGCGGTGAATACGTTCCCGGGCCTTGTACACACCGCCCGTCACACCACGAGAGTTTGTAACACCCGAAGTCGGTGAGGTAACCTTTTTGGAGCCAGCCGCCTAAGGTGGGATAGATGATTGGGGTGAAGTCGTAACAAGGTAGCCGTATCGGAAGGTGCGGCTGGATCACCTCCTTTCTAAGGAATATTACGGAATTACACATTTCGTCTTTACTTTGTTCAGTTTTGAGAGGTCTACTCTCAATCAAATAACTTCGGGGCCTTAGCTCAGCTGGGAGAGCGCCTGCTTTGCACGCAGGAGGTCAGCGGTTCGATCCCGCTAGGCTCCATTGATAGCTTTTGCTATCAGATTCGTTCATTGAAAACTGGATATTGAAGTAAAAAGAATCAAAACAAACCGAGAACACCGCGTTGAATGAGTTTTTTAATAAGTTCAATTGCTTATTTATTGATTAACCTTCTATCGCTAGAAGAAGTGATCAAGACCCAACCGTAAGGTTGATAAGGTTAAGTGAATAAGGGCGCACGGTGGATGCCTTGGCACTAGGAGCCGATGAAGGACGGGACTAACACCGATATGCTTTGGGGAGCTGTAAGTAAGCTATGATCCAGAGATTTCCGAATGGGGGAACCCAATATCTTTTATAGGATATTACTTTTCAGTGAATACATAGCTGATTAGAGGTAGACGCAGAGAACTGAAACATCTTAGTACCTGCAGGAAGAGAAAGAAAATTCGATTCCCTGAGTAGCGGCGAGCGAAACGGGAAGAGCCCAAACCAACAAGCTTGCTTGTTGGGGTTGTAGGACTCCAATATGGTAGTCTGTTAGTATAGTT
>NZ_CP172899.1:215000-905000 GCF_050533535.1 Enterococcus sp. DIV2453a
TGATCAGGTAGATAGGTTGGAAGTGGAAGGCTAGTGATAGTTGGAGCGGACCAATACTAATCGGTCGAGGACTTAACCAAAGAATGGATAAGTAAAAGCAACTTGGTTATTTTGATTCAAACTTCAATCCAGTTTTGAGTGAATGACTATTCAACTCAATAAGAAACAACACCCAGTGTGGTGGCGATAGCGAGAAGGATACACCTGTTCCCATGCCGAACACAGAAGTTAAGCTTCTTAGCGCCGATTGTAGTGAAGGGTTTCCCTTTGTGAGAGTAGGACGTCGCCACGCGAATTGTTGTTTTTGGAGGTTTAGCTCAGCTGGGAGAGCACCTGCCTTACAAGCAGGGGGTCAGCGGTTCGATCCCGTTAACCTCCATTTTTTGAGCCGTTAGCTCAGTTGGTAGAGCATCTGACTTTTAATCAGAGGGTCACAGGTTCGAGCCCTGTACGGCTCATATTCATATTTCATTTGCGGGTGTGGCGGAATTGGCAGACGCACTAGATTTAGGATCTAGCGCCGCAAGGCGTGGGGGTTCAAGTCCCTTCACCCGCATATTTAGCCGGCTTAGCTCAGTTGGTAGAGCATCTGATTTGTAATCAGAGGGTCGAGGGTTCAAGTCCTTTAGCCGGCACCATTTTGCGGAAATAGCTCAGTGGTAGAGCACCACCTTGCCAAGGTGGGGGTCGCGGGTTCGAACCCCGTTTTCCGCTTAGCCAATTCATTACGCCGGGGTGGCGGAACTGGCAGACGCACAGGACTTAAAATCCTGCGGTGAGTGATCACCGTACCGGTTCGATTCCGGTCCTCGGCATTGTTTTATATTTAGCACCCATAGCTCAACTGGATAGAGTGTTTGACTACGAATCAAAAGGTTAGGGGTTCGACTCCCTTTGGGTGCATTAGTTATATACGGGAAGTAGCTCAGCTTGGTAGAGCACTTGGTTTGGGACCAAGGGGTCGCAGGTTCGAATCCTGTCTTCCCGATAATAATTTTCATGGGGCCTTAGCTCAGCTGGGAGAGCGCCTGCTTTGCACGCAGGAGGTCAGCGGTTCGATCCCGCTAGGCTCCATTCTTATTTTAATATAAGAGTTTCGCGGTGTAGCTCAGCTGGCTAGAGCGTCCGGTTCATACCCGGGAGGTCGGGGGTTCGATCCCCTCCGCCGCGATTATACATTTGGAAGAGCCTGGACCTTTAGCTCAGTTGGTTAGAGCAGACGGCTCATAACCGTCCGGTCGTAGGTTCGAGTCCTACAAGGTCCATTGTGACGTTGTTTATAGTTTTATTTTTATCATGGAGGATTACCCAAGTCCGGCTGAAGGGAACGGTCTTGAAAACCGTCAGGCGGGTAAAACCGTGCAAGGGTTCGAATCCCTTATCCTCCTTTCTTAGGAATTAAATTTCCTTAGTCTAATTATCGCGGGGTGGAGCAGTCAGGTAGCTCGTCGGGCTCATAACCCGAAGGTCGTAGGTTCAAATCCTGCCCCCGCAATTGCTTTTGATTTCAAAAGCACATAAAAAGAAAAGTATGGTTTGGTAGTTCAGCTGGTTAGAATGCCTGCCTGTCACGCAGGAGGTCGCGGGTTCGAGTCCCGTCCAGACCGCCATGCGGGTGTAGTTTAGTGGTAAAACCACAGCCTTCCAAGCTGTTGTCGCGAGTTCGATTCTCGTCACCCGCTTTTCTTTTTGGGCCTATAGCTCAGCTGGTTAGAGCGCACGCCTGATAAGCGTGAGGTCGATGGTTCGAGTCCATTTAGGCCCATAATTTTATAAAATGGCCCGTTGGTCAAGCGGTTAAGACACCGCCCTTTCACGGCGGTAACACGGGTTCGAGTCCCGTACGGGTCATAGTTTTGTTACGGAGGATTACCCAAGTCCGGCTGAAGGGAACGGTCTTGAAAACCGTCAGGCGGGTAAAACCGTGCAAGGGTTCGAATCCCTTATCCTCCTTTCTTAGGAATTAAGTTTCCTTAGTCTAATTATCGCGGGGTGGAGCAGTCAGGTAGCTCGTCGGGCTCATAACCCGAAGGTCGTAGGTTCAAATCCTGCCCCCGCAATTGCTTTTATTTTTTAAAGCATACATTTGCATAAAGCAAAAACGAATTGGTTTGGTAGTTCAGCTGGTTAGAATGCCTGCCTGTCACGCAGGAGGTCGCGGGTTCGAGTCCCGTCCAGACCGTTTTTGGCTCGGTAGCTCAGTTGGTAGAGCAATGGATTGAAGCTCCATGTGTCGGCAGTTCGATTCTGTCCCGCGCCATCCAAGAAAAATTTGCGGGTGTAGTTTAGTGGTAAAACCACAGCCTTCCAAGCTGTTGTCGCGAGTTCGATTCTCGTCACCCGCTTTTTTCTTATTTGGGGCCTATAGCTCAGCTGGTTAGAGCGCACGCCTGATAAGCGTGAGGTCGATGGTTCGAGTCCATTTAGGCCCATTTATTTCTTGGGGAAGTACTCAAGTGGCTGAAGAGGCGCCCCTGCTAAGGGTGTAGGTCGGGAAACCGGCGCGAGGGTTCAAATCCCTCCTTCTCCGTTTTTTCTTTTTAATGGCCCGTTGGTCAAGCGGTTAAGACACCGCCCTTTCACGGCGGTAACACGGGTTCGAGTCCCGTACGGGTCATAGTGAAGCATACAAACATTGTTTGTATGCTTTTTTTATTTTTATTACAAAAAAATGTCGTTGAAAGCGTTGACATTTGTTGTAAATATGTTATTCTTTGGATGTAGGGATAAGTAAATAGATGGATAGTGATTGTTTAAAGACAAGCTAAACCTAATTTTTTCATGAAGCGACATATGTGTCGTTCTTTTTGAAGAAATTGGGTTTTTCTTTTTTCAACGAAACACAAAGGAGGTGGGGCATTGATTATTCACAAAATTTTAAACAATAATGTGGTTATTACATTAGATGATGATAAACGAGAGCAAATTGTTATGGGCAAAGGAATTGCTTTTAAGAAACGCATTGGGGATTGGGTTCCTGATGAAAGTATTGATCAAGTTTTTTATTTAGCCAATCAAGAAACATCACTTAAGTTTCAAGAATTGTTAGGAAATATTCCTTTAGAGATGATGAAACTCTCGGATGACATTATTGTTTATGCAAAATCAACGTTGAAAAAGAGTTTGAATGATACCATTTATATTTCTCTGACGGATCATTTGTACACAGCTTTAGAAAGAAAAAAACAAGGAATTGCAATTAAGAATTTATTATTATGGGATATTAAACGTTTTTTTCCTGAAGAGTACGAAGTAGGAGTAAATGCTTTAAAAATGGTACAAAAGCGCGTAGGAATGGAATTGTCAACGGATGAGGCAGGTTTTATCGCATTGCACTTGGTGAATGCGGAGATGGAGGAAGAAGTCGGTAATATTTACGAATTGACAAAGTTGATGCAAGAGATTACAAATATCGTCAAATACTATTTTAAGGTAAGTTTTGATGAAGACTCTGTCTACTTTTATCGATTTAGCACACATTTAAAATTTTTCTGTTATCGCTTATTACACCAACGTGAAGTTGTCGAAAATGATGATGAAGAACTGTATGCGGTAATTAAAAAGAAATATCTCAACGCCTATCGTTGCGTGGAAAAGATCAGCTTGTATTTAAATGAGAACTATGACTATCAAGTTTCAAATGAAGAACGCTTGTACCTAACGATTCACATTGCACGAATTGTACAAACAACGGAACAATAAACGCACCACTTTGGATAGTGACATTCAGTTGGCTAAACCTTCAAATGAAAATAAATTTTTGGAGGAAAAAAAGATGGGAAAATATCATGAACTAGCAGAAAAAATTGTAAAAAATGTCGGTGGGCAAGAGAATATTAATAGTTTGACACATTGTATCACACGTCTTCGCTTCAAATTAAAAGATGAGAGTCAAGCGAATGATGATGTCTTAAAAAATATGGACGGTGTGGTAACTGTTATGAAAAGCGGTGGACAATACCAAGTCGTTATTGGGAACCATGTTCCAGCCGTTTACGAAGAAGTAGTTAGTATTGCAGGCTTGTCAGGAGAACGTGAAGAAGAAGCTTCCAGTGGGAATTTATTTGATCGCTTAATAGATATTTTAAGTGGTTGTTTCCAACCCTTTTTAGGGGCGTTAGCAGCGGCTGGGATGGTCAAAGGGTTAAATGCCTTATTGGTTTTCTTAAAGCTCTATACGGCTACGTCAGGGACTTATACCATGTTAAATGGGATTGGCGATGCAATTTTCTACTTTATGCCAGTTATTTTAGGTTATACAGCAGCTAAAAAATTCCGGTTGCATCCGATGGTAGGGATCGTGATTGGCGCAGCTTTATGTTACCCAACGATTCAAGGAAGTGCATTACAAACGGCCTTTGAAACAACAGCGGGAGCCGGAGCCGCAGCACCGTATAATTTATTCGGCTTACCTGCCTATAATACATTTATGGGGATTCCTTGGGTCGGTGCGAACTATACAAGTAGTGTCGTACCAATCATCTTCATTATTGCTTTTGCGGCACAAGTTCAAAAAGTGTTTAAACGGATTATTCCAGAAGTTGTTCAAACGTTCTTAGTACCGTTTTTCGTCTTGTTGATTGCCTTACCAATTGGTTTCTTAGTAATTGGGCCAATCGTTAGCATGCTAACAGATTTATTAAGCGCTGGCTTTACAGCATTAATGAGTTTCTCACCAGCTTTGTATGGTTTGATTCTTGGCTTCTTCTGGCAAGTCTTAGTTATTTTTGGTTTACATTGGAGCGTTGTGCCATTAGCCATTATGCAAGTGACACAAGAAGGTTCAAGCCAAGTATTAACGGGATCATTTGCAGCTAGTTTTGCGCAAACAGCGGTTGTTTTAGCGATGTTCTTCAAATTGAAAGATAAAAAGTTAAAAGCTTTGTGTCCGCCAGCAATTATCTCTGGTATTTTTGGTGTAACAGAGCCAGCAATTTATGGAATCACTTTACCGAAAAAATGGCCATTTATTTATTCAATGATTGGTGGCGCTGTCGGTGGTTTATATTTGATGATCAATAATGTGACAGCATATACAATGGGTGGTTTAGGAATTTTCGGTGTGCTAAACTTTATCAATGGTGATGATGCAAGTGGGATGATCCAGTCCTTTATTGCAATTGCCATTGCAGCGGTCGTTGGTTTTGGTCTAACATTCTTCTTCTGGAAAGACAATACAGTTGAGGAAGAAGAAGTGATTATTGATAAAACAACGATTAAAAAAGAAAATATTACAAGTCCAGTCAAAGGACGAGTGTTATCTTTAAAAAATGCAGAGGATCCTGCTTTTGCAAATGGAGCTTTAGGAAATGGGGTCGTGATTGAACCAACGGAAGGTAAAGTGGTTGCACCCTTTGATGGAACGATTGTCACACTATTCCCAACAAAACATGCATTAGGTTTGATTTCAGATAACGGCACAGAATTATTGATTCATATTGGGATTGATACAGTTCAATTAGAAGGCGAAGGCTTTGAAGCTTTTGTAAAACAAGGTGACCGCGTGAAAAAAGGTCAAACATTAGTAACCTTTGATTTAGAAGGAATAAAAAAAGCTGGGTTTAGTACACAAATTCCAATCGTTGTGACGAATACAGCGGATTATTTAGATATTTTGGAAGTCGGCAGTAATGAAGTTTCAACAAGTGATGATTTGCTGACCGCTTTAATATAAAAAGATGTGGAGGAAGAGAATTTATGGCATTTAGAAAAGACTTTTTATGGGGTGGCGCAACAGCAGCCAATCAATGTGAAGGTGGCTATAACGAAGGTGGACGCGGTTTGGCAAACGTCGATTTAGCGCCAACTGGTCCAGATCGTTTTCCAGTAATCACTGGTGAAAAGAAAATGTTTAACTTTGATGAAGAACATTTCTATCCTGCACAAGAGGCGATTGATATGTATCATCGCTATAAAGAAGACATCGCCTTGTTTGGTGAAATGGGTTTTAAAACATACCGTTTATCCATTGCTTGGAGTCGAATTTTTCCAATGGGAGATGAAACAGAGCCAAATGAAGAAGGCTTGAAGTTCTATGAAGACTTATTCAAAGAATGTCATAAATATGGGATTGAGCCACTAGTAACGATTACACACTTTGACTGCCCAATGCACTTAGTGGAAGAATATGGCGCTTGGCGTAGTCGTAAGTTAGTAGGTTTCTATGAAAATCTTTGCCGTGTAATTTTCAACCGATATAAAGGATTAGTCAAATATTGGTTAACATTTAACGAAATTAATATGATTTTACATGCACCATTTATGGGAGCAGGTCTATACTTTGAAGAAGGCGAAAACAAAGAACAAGTGAAATACCAAGCGGCTCATCATGAACTACTAGCAAGTGCAATTGCGACAAAAATTGCTCATGAGGTAGATCCTGAAAACCAAGTAGGTTGTATGTTAGCGGCTGGTTCCAACTACGCTTATACTTGTAAACCAGAAGATGTTTTCGCTGCTCGACAAGCAGATCGTGAAAATTATTTCTTTATTGATGTCCAATCACGTGGGGAATACCCTGCGTATGCTTTAAAAGAAATGGCCCGTAAAGGTATTCAAATTGAAATGGAAGAAGGCGACGAAGAACTTTTAAAAGAACATACGGTGGACTTCATTTCGTTCTCTTATTATTCTTCTCGTGTCACATCAACAGATCCAGAAATTAATGAACAAACAGCTGGTAACATCTTTGCCTCTGTGAAAAATCCTTATTTAAAAGCCAGTGAATGGGGTTGGCAAATTGATCCGCTTGGTTTGAGAATTACGATGAATGACTTATATGATCGTTATCAAAAACCACTATTTATTGTTGAAAATGGCTTAGGAGCGGTAGACACACCAGACGAAAATGGTTATGTAG
The DNA here is from genome assembly GCF_050533535.1 of Enterococcus sp. DIV2453a. Lineage (NCBI taxonomy): Bacteria > Bacillati > Bacillota > Bacilli > Lactobacillales > Enterococcaceae > Enterococcus > Enterococcus sp. DIV2453a. The sequence continues at coordinate 221,860 of NZ_CP172899.1, forward strand.
TCGATGATTATCGTATCGATTATTTGGCGGCGCATATTCAAGCGATGAAAGATGCCGTTGAACAAGATGGTGTCGACTTGTTAGGCTATACGACTTGGGGCTGTATTGATTTAGTATCAGCTGGAACTGGTGAAATGAAAAAACGCTATGGCTTTATCTATGTGGATCGCGATAACGAAGGAAATGGTACGTTAAAACGAAGCAAGAAAAAATCGTTTGATTGGTACAAAAAAGTAATCGCAACAAATGGTGAAGATTTAAGTAATTAATAAAATTAGCAACTATTAAAGGGCGTTTGACGTTGGCAGAAAAAACAAGGACTCTTCTGCCAGCCTCAATTCCCTTGATGGTTTCTTTGTTATGCCTAAAAACAGAGGGAAAGAGGGATTTTATGGGATTTCCAGAAAATTTTTTATGGGGCGGCGCAACAGCTGCTAACCAATATGAAGGTGGCTACCTTTCAGGAGGCAAAGGTCTGAGTACATTAGATGCAATTACTGGTGGTAGTCAAACAGAACCGCGACGGATTACGTATTTAACTAAAGAGGGCCAAAAAGCTTCGTGTACGCGCGATCAAGCATTACCCGAAGGAGCGATTGGCTATATCGATGAAGAGTTATACTATCCTAGTCATGTAGCGACGGACTTTTACCATCATTACGAAGAAGATATCGCCTTATTTGCAGAAATGGGTTTCAAATGTTTTCGGCTGTCTATCGCCTGGAGCCGGATTTGCCCAAATGGAACAAAAGAGATTAATGAAGAAGGCTTAGCCTTTTATGATAAAGTTTTTGATACTTTGCTGCGCCATGGAATTGAGCCTGTTGTGACGATTAACCATTTTGATATTCCGATGTATTTGGCCGATGAATATGATGGTTGGAAAAATCGTGAAGTGATTGATTTCTTTGTTTTCTTTTGCGAAACCATTTTTACACGTTATCAGAATAAAGTGAAGTATTGGATGACTTTTAATGAAATTAATTTTTTAAGAAGTTGGACGCAAATTGGGATTCACAATAATGATAAACAAAGTAAATATCAAGCAGCGCATCATCTATTTGTAGCAAGTGCGAAAGCCGTTGAATTAGGACATTCCATCAATCCAGATTTCCAAATTGGTATGATGGTGGCTTATATTCCAAGTTATCCTTTGTCCTGCAAACCTGAGGACGTGATGGCAACTGTTCAATTTAACCGAGAGCAAGAATTTTATATGGATGTCCAGGCTAAGGGCTATTATCCAGCGCATAAGCTCAAAGAATTTGAGCGTGAAGGAATGACAATTCAAATGGAGTCAGAGGATTTAGCGATTATTCAAAAAGGAACAGTTGATTATATCGGGTTTAGTTATTATATGTCGACCGTTTCGACTGCTTATCCCGAAGAAGTAAAATATGTCGGAGGCAACCAAATGCCTGCGGTTAAAAATCCTTATTTGCAAGAATCTGAATGGGGCTGGGCTGTCGATCCTTTAGGGTTAAGAATTTCATTGTGTCAGTTGTCAGATCGTTACAATATGCCATTGTTTGTGGTTGAAAACGGGTTTGGCGCGGTAGACACATTGCAAGAGGATGGCTCGATTGTCGACGATTACCGCATTGATTATTTTAAACAACATATTGACGCCATGAGAACCGCAATAGAAGAAGACGGGGTTAACTTAATTGGTTATACGCCATGGGGTTGTATTGACTTAGTTTCAGCAGGGACTGGCGAAATGAAAAAACGTTACGGCTTTATCTATGTAGACATGGATGACGAAGGTCAGGGAACCTTGAAACGAACTAAGAAAAAATCATTTAATTGGTACAAACAAGTTATCGCTAGTAATGGTGAAAACTTAACAACTGAGTAGAAAATGAGGGGAAATAAAAAATGAAAAAACGATTGACGATTGTGGGGATGCTTTTTCTGGCCATTTTAGTAATGGTTGGTTGTGGTAAAAATCAGCAAGCAACGACAAAAGAAAAAGAGACAAAACCTGAAGAACTAACTCTTTACATTGTGCGCCATGGAAAAACCATGTTAAATACGACGGACCGCGTACAAGGATGGTCAGATGCGGTCTTAACACCAGAAGGTGAAAAAGTTGTGACAGCAACTGGGATTGGTTTGAAAGATGTTGCTTTTCAAAATGCATATAGTAGTGATAGTGGCCGCGCCTTGCAAACTGCTCAACTTATTTTAGATCAAAATAAAGCAGGCAAAGATCTTGAAGTCGTGCGTGACCCAGATTTACGTGAATTTAATTTTGGTAGCTATGAAGGGGATTTAAATAAGACAATGTGGCAGGATATTGCTGATGATCAAGGTGTTCCCTTAGAAGAATTTATGAAAAACATGACCCCTGAATCCTTTGCCAACAGTGTAGCTAAACTGGATCAACAGCGCGAGGAAAGCAAGAATAACTGGCCTGCAGAAGACTATGCTACAATTACCAAACGTTTGAAAAAAGGCTTAGATAAAATTGTTGCCACAGAATCAGCCAATCCTGGGAATGGCAATGTTTTAGTGGTCTCTCATGGCTTGAGTATTTCAGCGTTGTTAGCAACTTTATTTGATGATTTTAAAGTCCCAGAAGGCGGTTTGAAGAATGCTAGTGTTACAACGATTCATTACAAAAATGGCGAGTATACTTTGGATAAAGTCAATGATGTCAGCTACTTAGAAGCAGGCAAAAAAGAATCAAAATAATCTAAGGCGTCGAGAAACAGTTTATTTAGGAGTTGGTGGAGCAAGAAAAGGGTTGCTCCACCAACTCCTATTGTTTTTTTATTAAAAGTGAAGGCTTACCTCATCACATTTTTAAATAGAAGTGGTTCGAGCTCAAAAATGATTTATCGCATAACTATGCTGACTAGATTTTGGACCGTTTTTATACTAACTGAATAAAAGCATGTTCTGATGGGGTATTTTTACATTTATATTAAGTAAAAATTAGAAATTATTTTTTTAATTAGTGAATCAACTATTAAATAAATAGCATGAAAACATTGTGACATGTATCTGTTAAAAACCAGTCCTTTTTATGACTATTGTTGTTTTAGTTAATGAAATAGGTTGTTATTTATTATCTAAATTGTATAAGGCTGTTACTATGCTTGCTTATATTAGTAATGTGTTCCTATAAAATAGAATAATAGCTATGTCTATTTAAAATAGTGTATGCTACTATTTTTTACAACAGACAAATTTATGAAAGGGAGGGAATTGATGAAGAAAGTACCATAGTATGTTTGTTGATCAGCAAAAATTAACAGTTGTTAGGTATTAAAAAATCGGATATCAAAGTAAAAGGAGGAGCTTTAAATTATGAAAAATAAATTTTTAATTTCTGTAGCTGTCTTAGGCATTTTAGGAATGACTATAATTCCTATGAGAGCTTTAGCAACCGACTCAACAAGTATTTTGGATTTTGGAGTTGTTTCAGTAGATAAAATTAATGAAACAATTACGGATATTGAAAATGAATATGGAACTTTAGATAAGGAAATGTTGCAGGCTAGTGAAAAATTAGAAGGCTATTTCGATACTGTTAATGGTGTTCTTGTAATTAACACAGATGTTGAGACTTTAGCTTCGGATTTAAATATTTCAGTTTCGGATGCGCAATTGATGATTGATGCTACAAATGAAATTGATTTAAATACACCACAATTATCCAGATTTGTAGGTGTATATATTAATTTAGGACCAAAAGTAAGAAAAATGAATGCATGGGCAGCTGGCGCATTTGTAGGTGGATATGTGGGCTGGTATGCCAAGCAATTTGCAGCAGCAGGACCAGTCGGTGCAGGTGTAGCAGCAGTTATAACAGCTGGAGCAGCTGCAACAGCAAAATGGGCAGTAGAAAACGGAATTAGAAGAATAAGTTTAGGGAAATATATCGGTGGCTGGAATTGGAACTATACAATTAATATTCCTTAGAGAGAAGTGTTAGAATGGCGAGGAAGCAATGGTTTATTGTTAAGTCAATGTTACTATCATTCCTTATTTTAGGAGTCCTTTCCTTCATTTTCAAAGAATATATTTTTGAAAATGTTGGTTTATTGAGGGCTTCGTTAGCTCTGATAGTATTTTTCATTGGCGAGTATATCTATTTAGACTATACTTTATCAAATAACAGGGCTTTATTGATCTGTTCGGTGTTGATATTTCTGCTTTCAGCTTCATTGTTATTTTAATAAGGGAAGTGTAGGAAAAATAAATGATGATTTGAAACGGTTATTATCAGCTACTTAGAAGCAGGCGAAAAAGAGACAAAATAATCCCTGGATTAGAGAAACAGTCTATTTAGGAGTTGGTGAAGCAACAGAAGTATTGCTTCACCAACTCCTATTGTTGTGTTCTTTTTTTATTAAGGGTAGAATCAGAAAGAAGAATTTTTTCATTGGGAGGAAATGAGATGAAAAATAGAACAAAATCACGTTGGAAAAAAATTGTCCTAGGAATCGGGCTTTTTTTAGCGGTATTAGTCATCGGTTTGACTATTTTTATTAAAAATAGTACGTATCAAGCAACCGATTCGGCCTTAAAAATAAGTCAAAGTGCCACGCAAGAAAAAAATTATGATTATTACACAAACGGGCAAAAAAATGATACAGCACTGATTTTTTATCCAGGTGCATTGGTTGCGCCCGCTAGTTATAGTGAATGGGCGCAAGAAGTTGCTACGAAAGGTTATGATGTCTATATTGTTCATTTTCCTTTGAATTTAGCGGTGCTTGCACCAAATGCTGCAGAACAAATTATAAAGGATCATCCACAACAAAACTTCGTTTTGGCTGGGCATTCTCTGGGTGGTGTGATGGCTAGTCGTTTTGTAGCGGAAAATGAGCAACGAATCAAAGGCGTGATTTATTTAGCCAGCTATCCTGACGAAAAAGGTGCACTAAACAAGCAAGATCTGCCGGTTCTGTCAATAACAGCCACAAACGATGGTGTTTTAAATTGGACTAGCTACCAAAAAGCCAAACAGTTTTTGCCAAAAGATACGCAGTATGCATCTATCAAAGGTGGTAACCATGCAGGGTTTGGTAATTACGGTGTCCAAAAAGGAGACAACAAAGCGACAATTTCTAACGAGCAACAGCAAACAGAAATCAGTCAATTGATTGTAGCATGGCTACAATCACGCTCCAATAAATAATCCGATGAGCCGAAATGTTATTTTTTCGGCTCATTTTTACTGCGATAAACAGAGGGGGTTACGCCTGTTTCTTTTTTAAAAGTGGTGGCAAAATATGCTGCGGTTTGGAAGCCAACTTTTTTCGCGATTTGTTGAATCGTAAGGGGTGAATGGAGAAGCAATTCTTGGGCTTGCCTAATTCGGACGCTTGTTAAATAAGCTGACGGGGTTTGTTTTGTCTGTTCCTTAAAGGTTCGCTGCAAATGAAAGGGACTACCGTGGCAGGCTTGCGCTAAATAGTCTAAACTTAATGGTTCCGCTGAATGCCGATCAATAAATTGCTTAATTTGAGCAACCCATTCCTCGTTAGGAACGACTTGCCCGGTTGGTTGACATCTTTTACATGGACGAAAACCAAGTGTTAAAGCTTCCTGAGCCGTTTTGAAGATCAGAACGTGGTTCTTGTTGGGCACACGGGAAGGGCACGAAGGACGACAAAAAATTTTCGTTGTGGTCACACCATAAAAAAAATCACCATCAAATTGCGTATTATTATTTTGAATGGCTTCCCAACGTTTCTGAGTAAGTCGATACGTTGTTTTCATTGTAAACACACCTCCCGTTTTCTTCATTGTAAAAGAATCCCTAATAAAAACAAGTAAAAAGTGATAGGAGCGCAAGATTTTGAAAGCCAAAAGAATTATAATGAAGATAAGAAAAACACGAGAAAGAAGTGTAGAAATATGGCAAAAAAAATTTATTATGCGCAACAAGAATGGCAGAACGATCACTATTATCTTGGTGTGACAGACGCTGGACTAGCTTTTGTAGGTTCAGCCAATCAATCGATAGAAGAGCTGAAAAACTGGTACCCTCAAGCACAATTAGAAGCTTCTGAAAAGAAAACTGCGCCTTATAAAGAAGCATTAATAAGTTATCTTAACCAACATTCGACAACGTTTGCTTGCCCCATAGACATCGAAGGAACGCCCTTTCAAAAAGAAGTTTGGCAGGCGTTGCAAGAAATACCTTATGGTGAGACAATGACCTATCAAGAAATTTCAGAAAAAATTGGGCGTCCACGTGCGGTTCGAGCAGTTGGCACAGCGATTGGGAAAAATCCTTTATTAATGGTCATTCCTTGCCATCGAGTCATCGGCAGCAAGGGACAATTAACCGGTTACCGTGGTGGTTTAGCAATGAAACAAGCATTATTAACATTTGAACAGTCTTAAAAGGAGGCGGCGATGAACAACTATCAATGGTATACAGAACAATGGGGAAAACCTACAAGAGAGGATGATTTGCTGTTTTTATTGTTGACGGTGGGTGTTTTTCAAGTTGGTTTAAGTTGGAAAGCAGCAGCAGGGAAAAAAGTAGCATTCATGAAAAATTTTTGCCAAATGAAGCCGGAAAAAGTTGCCGCGCTGTTGCCTGACGAAGTCGATCAAATAGTAGCTGATCCAGATATGATTCGCAATCGGCGCAAAATTGAAGCAACCATTAAAAATGCGCAAGCAATTTTAAAAGTACAAGAAGAATTTGGCAGTTTTGCCAATTATCTATGGCAATTTGTAAAAAACGTCCCCGTTTTATCTATTTATGAAGAAGCATACCAAGTCCCACGCACACAGCTTTTGTCAGATAACGTAGCAAAAGACTTAAAAAAAAGAGGATTTTCTTTTGTAGGTCCGATTGTCACCAATATGTTTCTGAAAGCTAGCGGGATTATCCAGGTGGAAATTTTAAATCCAGAATAAAGGAGTGTTAGGATGTTTGAAAATGAATCTCTTAGTTTTGAAGAAAAAATAATTATTCAAGCAGCAGAGCGTTATGTTCAACAAGAATTAGCCAACGAAGCAAGTGGCCATGACTGGTGGCATATTTATCGAGTGACACAATTAGCAAAAACAATTGCAGAGAAAGAACAAGCAAATTTATTTTTATGTATATTAACAGCATTGTTACATGATATTGGCGATGAAAAATTTAACGAAAGTGAAGAGGCTGGCTTGCTAAAGGTGCAACAATGGTTGGAAGCAAATAACGTATCAACAGGGCAAACGAATCACATCCTTTCTATTATTGCTAATATGTCCTTTAAAGGAGGAAATACTGGGAAAACAGTTACTACATTAGAAGGAAAAGTGGTCCAGGATGCGGATCGATTAGATGCCATCGGTGCGATTGGAATTGCACGGGTGATGGCTTATTCGGGAAATAAAGGCCGTTTAATTCACGATCCTCACAAACAACCTCGTGAACAGTTAACCCAAGAAGAATACCGGAATGGGGAAGATACTGCTATTATGCATTTTTACGAGAAACTTTTAAAGTTAAAGGAACAAATGAATACAAATTATGGTCGCTTATTGGCGGAAAAGCGTCATCAATTTATGGAACTTTATCTGGAGGAATTTTATCAAGAGTGGGATGGACACCGATAAATGAGGGCCAACTAAAACAGTCAGTACATTTCTTTTTGAATTTTAAGAGAACTCTTTTTTACAAATACCTCAGAAGTGGTAAAATGATGGATGAATAAACGGGTGGTTTATCTTAGTTTTACGTTACATATAGGAGGTAATTATGGAGACAAAAAAATCGAGTGGCATGTTTGCAGTTATTGCCGCACTGATTGCGAATATTTTAGTAGCGATTAGTAAATTTGTTGGTTTTGCTTTAAGTGGTAGTACCGCTATGATGAATGAAAGTATCCACAGTGTCGTGGACTGTAGTAATCAGGTGTTATTACTTTTTGGGAATAAGCGCGCTTCTCGTGGACAAAGTGCGTTACATCAATTTGGAGAAGGCCGTGCAAAATACTTTTTTAGTACAATTGTTGCAACGATGCTCTTTTTTGGTGGGGGCGCGTTAGGCGTAATGGAGGCTATTCAGAAGTTACTGCATCCCTCTCATGAAGTAGAAAATGTGGCTATTGTCATTGGTATTTTAATTTTTGGTTTGCTTGTGGAAGGTAGCTCTTTGCGTGTAGCGATGAAAGAAATCAAAGAATTGAATACAGAGAAGTTATCGCTCTTAAAATTTTTGCGAGAAAGTCGTCACAGTGAAATTTTAATTATTTTTACGGAAGACTTTTGTGCGGTTATTGGTTTGTGTTTAGCTTTGGTGGGAACCCTTTTAACAATGGTAACTGGGATTGCTGCATTTGATGCTATCAGTGGTTTACTGATTGGTTTACTATTAATGTGTGCAGCCATTTTCTTAGCGAAAGAATTTTATAGTTTGATTATTGGCGAAAGTGTGACCGCTAAAGATTTAGCAAAAATTAAAACCGCATTTGATCGGGCGGATGTTGAAAAACTAATTGATGTAAAGACCGTTCATTTAGGCCCAACTGAAATTTTAGTAGCGGCAAAAATTGATGTGGTAGAACCAATGGAAGAAGATGCACCTGATGTTGTGAATGCGATTGAACGAGACATTCGCAGTAAAATGCCTGATAAAAAAATCTATATCTATATTGAAGTTGACGATTATGATGTGAATTACGTTCGTAAATAACAAATGAAAGAATAACTTTAAAAAACAATATGGGGGAAGAAACGATGCAAGAGGCAATTATAACAAGTACAGTAGATTTAACCAGTGGTGGTTGCAACGCCTGTGGTTTAGTGGAAGATACCGTCTACACATTAGCAATGAATGGAGTGGACATTCCGTTAGATGGCTTGACTGTTGCTCATCTAGTTTCTGCTGTTGTTGCCAGAAATGGATTTAAACAGGAGCTACAAATGGATATGCTAGATGACGAATATATCCTTTATCGAAAAGAAGACACAGCAGTAACCTTTAAAGAAACGTACAATCATTTAAGCTACGATAACGGTTCTGAAAAAATCCAATCTAAAAATAAACTGGAAGATTTACCAAAACTTTTTGAACAAGTCAATCAAATCCTAACAACTGTTTTTGGAATTGGAACTGTCAATTTTATTATAGAATAAAGTACAAAATAGAACAGAAATTGGACAATCAATGAGTGAAAGAGATTGTCCAATCTCTGTTTTTTAATGTATAAATAGAAAATAAAGACAAAAAATGATTAAGTTAAGTGAACGCCTTTATCGACATAAATGATGTCACCGACCACACCACTAGCTAGTTCACTGACTAAAAAGGCACAAGTGTTTCCGACTTCTTCAATGGTTACGCCTGTTTTATCTGGTGTCCGCTCATTAGAAATACTAATCAATTGATCGTAGTCTTTTACACCAGTCACAGCCAATGTTTTAATCGCTCCTGCGGAGATTCCGTTGACACGAATTTTATCTGCAGCTAATTCAAAAGCTAAATATTTCACGGCAGTTTCTAAAGATGCTTTAGCAATCCCCATCATATTGTAGTTAGGAATCGCACGTTCGGAACCTAAATACGTCAATGTGACAATTCCTGAACCAGGATTTAACAAAGGTTTCGCATAATGAGTGACTGCTAAAAGAGAGTAGCTACTAATATCTTGTGCTAATAGGAAACCATCACGAGTGATGTCACTAACGTTTCCAGACAATTCTTCTTTTTTGGCAAAAGCAATCGCATGGACTAGTCCATCGATCGTGCCCACTTCATTTTTAATTGTTTCAAAGGCTGCTTGAATGGACGCATCAGAAGCAACATCGCACTCCACCAACAAATCATTTTCATCTGCTAATTTAACCACTTGCTTTTTCATGCGTTCGTTTTGATACGTATAAATAACATTGGCCCCTTGATCTTTTAATGCTTTTGCACAGCCCCAAGCAATACTTTTTTTGTTGGCAACACCCATTACGACGACATTCTTATTTTGTAAAAACATATAAAATCTCCTTTAATAAAAAATTTTTGTTGATAGAATAGGCTTTTCTTCATCAAAATGTAAAAGTTACATTTATTGAGTTGACGAATAAAATTTCAACTGGTATTATCTGTGTGAGAATGATAACAAAATCTTCTCAATTTTCTAATCTTGAAAAAAACAGACATTTTTCCTGATGTCTGAATTATTAACCAAAATACTTTGAAAGTCAAACTATTTTTCTTATTTTTTAAGAAAAAGTGCTGGAAACCGTATGAAATAATAGTTTGATAATCAAAATAAACTCGGAGGTACAGTATGAAAAGAGTGGTCATAACCGGCATGGGAGCCGTAACACCATTAGGCAATACCGTAAAAGAATTTTGGCATAATCTAGTGGATGGCAAGCTAGGAATTGGCAAAATTACTAAATTTGATTCTGAAGATACTGGGGTAGCTTTGGCTGGCGAAGTGAAAGAGTTTGACCCAAGTGCTGTTTTAGAACGCAAAGAGCAAAAAAGAATGGACTTATTTTCTCAATATGGCTTGGTGGCTGCTTTAGAAGCGTGGGAAATGAGTGGTTTAACAGAAGCAACGATTGACCCGACTCGTTTAGGTGTGATTGTCGGTAGTGGAATCGGCGGGATGACTACCTTACAAGACCAAGTACGGGTAATGGATAAAAAAGGCGCAAAACGCGTAACACCATTTTTCGTGCCTATGGTAATTGCTAATATGGCAGCGGGAAATATTTCGATTCGTCTAGGTGCAAAAGGACCTTCTCAAACTATCGTGACTGCTTGTGCTTCTGCGACGAATGCGATTGGTGAAGCTTTTCGCACGATTAAATATGGTTTAGCGGACATGATGGTAACTGGGGGGACAGAAGCCACAGTATGTGAAATTGGGATTGCAGGCTTTGCAGCATTGAATGCTTTAAATACAACAGAAGATGCGACTCGGGCTTCGATTCCTTTTGATAAAGAACGAAAAGGTTTTGTGATGGGTGAAGGCGCAGGAATGCTGGTTTTAGAAGAACTCGAGCATGCACAGAAACGTGGCGCAACTATCTACGGCGAAATTGTTGGTTATGGCAGCAACTGTGATGCTAGCCACATGACCGCTCCTTTAAAAGACGGTAGTGGCGCGGCTGCTGCGATGGAAATGGCGATTGCGGAAGCAGGGATTACGCCGGAACAAATTGGGTATATCAATGCTCATGGTACGTCAACCCCAGCGAATGATGCTGCGGAAACAACGGCCATCAAGCGTGTCTTTGGTGAGCGAGCATCGCAAATTCCAATTTCAAGTACAAAGAGTATGACTGGACATTTATTGGGCGCGGCTGGCGGTATCGAAGCGATCGCTTGTGTGCAAACATTGCAAGAAGGAAAAGCTCATCCGACAGTAGGCTACCAAGTAGCTGATCCAGATTGTGATTTAGATTATGTCACAGAAGGTGCACGTGACATTACAGCGGACTATACAATTAGTAATTCGTTTGGCTTTGGAGGCCATAATGGTGTAATTTGCTTGAAGAAATGGGAGGAAAACTAGTATGAAAAAAGTAATGACTGCAACAGAAATTATGGAAATGATTCCTAATCGCTATCCGATTTGTTATATTGATTATGTGGATGAAATTATTCCAAATGAAAAGATTATTGCAACAAAAAATGTGACAATTAACGAAGAGTTTTTCCAAGGACATTTCCCTGGAAATCCAACAATGCCAGGCGTTTTGATTATTGAAGCATTGGCACAAGTAGGTTCGATTTTAATCTTAAAAATGGATCAATTTGAAGGTGAAACAGCCTATATTGGCGGTATCAACAAAGCCAAATTCCGTCAAAAAGTGGTCCCTGGTGATGTCTTGAAATTACATTTTGAAATCGTCAAATTACGTGACTTTGTCGGCATCGGCAAAGCGACTGCTTACGTGGAAGATAAAAAGGTCTGCGAATGTGAATTGACGTTTATTGTGGGACGATAAAAAGATAATTAGAAAGAGCAAGCGGTGAAGGCTTGCTCTTTTTTTGTTCTGGTATGATAAAATAAATTTATGGTAGAAAAAAATTCAAGACGGAGGCGTAAGATGAAAAAGAAGTTATTTTTTAATGGAATACTTATCATTTTTTTAACAGGTTGTGCACCGAAAGTAGAAGATGCGGGAATAACTCATACACAGATAACATCAACTATTTCTAGTGTATCTAGTAATATAAATAGTACAGAATCAAGTGATAACTTAACTGACAATGGGCAAGATATTTCTTCAGATGAAGTGAATTCAGCAAATGAAGACTTAAATATCGAAGCAATCAACAATGGTGATTTTACAACTTTGGCGGGGATTTGGCAAAATGGAAATGGTCAAGTATTAGTGATTAACCAAGATGGCACGACAGAAGATGGTCAAATAATTACAGGTGTTCCTCAATCTGATGTAACTAGCAAGATCCCCTATGCAAATATTAGAAGTGGACAGACTGGAGCGGCACTTGGACTTTATAAAATTGGATTTAGCAATCCTGATGGTGATCAGTCAGATACTACTAAACCACGGATATTGATAGCTCAAAATGCTGGAAATTACTCTGCCGAATTCTATTATTATCGTCAGCAATAGTGTATAAATAACACTAACACAAAAAAACATGCTGAAAGTCAAAGAACATGCTATAATCATAAAAAGCTTATGTGAAGGTGGTAAGCTTATGAGTAAAACAATTTACAGGAGGGTTTTTCTTTTGGATATTTCAGTAGAGTTTTCGGGACATAAATTGGCGAATGTGTTAATGAACGCATCAGGCATTCATTGTATGACAATTAAGGAAATGGACGAGTTAGCGGCTTCTCAAGCAGGTGCTTTTGTCGCTAAGACGGCAACACCTAATCCTCGTCAGGGCAATGAGGAACCACGGTATTTTGATACACCATTAGGAAGTATTAACTCAATGGGCTTACCTAATTTAGGGATTGATTATTATTTAGATTATCAGATTGCACGTCAAAAGGAATTTCCTGAGGAGTTACGCTTTTTATCTGTATCTGGTATGAATTATGAGGAAAATATCGCTATTTTAAAAAAAGTGCAAGAAAGTGAATACACAGGAGTGACAGAATTTAATTTGTCTTGTCCCAATTTGCCTGGTAAACCGCAAATTGCTTATGATTTTGAATTAACAGAAAAGCTTTTAACAGAAGTTTTCCAATTTTTTACTAAACCATTAGGTGTAAAATTACCCCCATTTTTTGATATTGCACATTTTGACGCAATGGCTGAAATTTTAAATAAATTCCCTTTAGTTTACGTGAATAGTATTAATAGCATCGGTAATGGTTTATATATTGACAGTGACAAGGAAGAAGTGGTCATTAAACCAAAAGGAGGCTTCGGTGGACTGGGCGGCGAATATGTCAAACCAACAGCGTTAGCCAATGTTCGTGCGTTTGCGCAACGTTTGAAACCAGAAATCAAAATTATTGGAACGGGCGGTATTACATGCGGAAAAGATGTTTTTGAGCATCTTTTATGTGGTGCGACATTAGTACAAGTCGGCACACAATTGCATCAAGAAGGTCCACAAGTTTTTGAGCGTCTAGCCAAAGAATTACAAGAAATCATGGCAGCAAAAGGTTATGAAAGTATTGAAGAATTTCGTGGGAAATTGAAAGAGATGTAACAAAAAAGAGGTCGGGACAGAACCGTTTAGCTCCGAGAAATAAGAAGAAATTTCCGAAAATTGCTCTTTAATTTTTGGAGAATTTCGGCTTATTTCCGAAGGAGTTGGTTCTGTTCCCGCCGTTTATCAGTTTTTGAGCGTGGAGCAAAAATCCAAAGTGATTTTTGTCCCACGCTCTTTTTTGTTATTTCACAGCCTTAACATTTTCCATAAAGGCTTCCAAATATTCAGGTTGTGTTAATTGTTGGTTACAGGTGTCGCTATCATGGCAAATGTAATTGCCTTTTTTCGTGTAGGTTCCGTCGCCGCCTGATTTGGTGGTAGCTAGGAACATAGACACATTCGTGATTGTTTGACAGATGGAGCAAACACCTTTAACAATGGTGGGTGAAAGGGTGCCGTGGACGCCGATTAATTTATTTTCTCGATAAGCTAAGATAAATTTTTTCTGAGTCCCAGCGTCGTTCCAACCGACATAGGTATTGTTCCGTAAATCCATGTTTTCCCACTCAGGAATCTTTAACTTTTTCACTTTGCGAAAGACTTTCGTGACTTGTGGTGTTGAAGGTTCTTTAAAGGGCAACACGGTTTCTTTTAATTCGTCTAAATATTTTTCAGCACGTGCGCGTGTTAAACGACGATCCATCACTTTGTCCAACAAAATCGTAACAGCAGGGTGTTCTTCTGGAAATAACCCATTGATTTTTTCGACACATAGGGCCTGGACAGTTTTGACAGTCGTAGCATCGTTAACAGACGTATAGGTATTTAGTAACACAGCGACTTGTTCTTTAATTATGTTAAATTGGTAAGGTTGAATAGTTGGGTTCATGATTTTAAATTCCTTTCAAATAGACCGAGTACATACGCTGAAAGGCAATTTGTCTCACCAACGTATGTTTAGTGACAGACAACCCCATGTGTTTTTGATAAAGATAGCGTTTGACGTATCATATCATCACCCCCTTTAATGATTGATTTTTTCTATGTAAAAAGTGAAAATAATTGATGAAAGCTTGGTAATTCTAACGTAATTCAAGAAAAAAGGCAAGTTAAACTCGTTTTATTTCCCAATTCAATGTCTGGGGAGTGATAAACTTCTAAAAAAGATACGTGATTTCCTAGATTAATCCTAGGTTATTTGCTACAATAATGAAGAATTAACCAGAGAAAAGGAGAAATTACAATGATTGCAGCAAGCGATTTAAAAGCCGGTATGACTTTTGAGCAAGACGGCAAATTAATTAAAGTAATGGAAGCTAGCCACCACAAACCAGGTAAAGGTAACACGGTTATGCGTATGAAATTAAAAGATGTTCGTACGGGTTCAACAACAGATACAACAATGCGCCCAGATGAAAAAGTGAAAAAAGCGCACATCGATACAAAACCGGTTCAATATTTATACAGCCAAGATGATATGGCTATTTTCATGGATTTAGAAACATATGAACAATATGAAGTACCAACTGCTTTAATTGAAGAAGAATTAAAATATTTACTAGAAAATATGGAAGTAAAAATTCAATTTTATGGTGAAGAAGTCATTGGTTTAACTTTACCAACAACGGTAATCTTACGTGTTGCTGAAACACAACCTTCAATCAAAGGCGCAACAGTAACTGGTTCTGGTAAACCCGCTACAATGGAAACAGGATTAGTTGTTAACGTTCCAGATTTTGTTGAAGCAGACGAATTATTAGAAATCAATACTGCGGAAGGTACGTATTTAAAACGTGCTAAATAAGTAGCAGAAAAACAGAAGGCTAGCCTTCTGTTTTTTTTGGTCTATTAATTCTTTTACCTATAAGAAAACCATTGGTGTGATAGGAAATAGCAATCGTTAGAATCGTTGACACTAGAAAATGGGAAATGGTATAGTTTGGTCAACACATGACGAAGGAGGAAATCAACCATGACGAAAAAACAAGCTAGCCTTTTTTTAGAAACGGAAAGCTGTTGTTGTATGGTGCAAAATAGTGCAGCATACTCTTTTGTGATGGGGAAAACCTCCGTTATTTCTGAAAAATTGCCTAACACGATTCCTCTCTGAATCTAGACAACCAGAAATAAACAAAAAAGGTGCTGATGCGATCAGCACCTTTTTGTTTTATGTACATGTATTAGAAGGAGGAATTCGCTATGATTGTTCAGTCAATTTTAGACACAATCGGAGCAACACCATTATTTGAATTTACAAGTGAACAATATCCTATGCCAGAAGGCACTAAAATTTATGCGAAGCTAGAATATTTGAATCCAGGTGGCAGTGTCAAAGATCGGCTTGGTGTGCATCTTCTCAAAGAAGCAATGAAAACGGGAAAGATAAATCAAGCCACAACAATTATTGAACCGACAGCGGGGAATACAGGGATTGGCCTGGCATTAGCAGCCAGTCAACTGGGCCTCAAGACAATCTTTGTTGTGCCAGAAAAATTTAGTCAGGAAAAACAACAGCTGATGCAAGCGTTAGGTGCTAAAATTGTCCCTTCGCCAACAGAGCAAGGGATTGTCGGAGCGATAACTAGTGCCCAAGACTTAGCCAAGGAAATTCCTAATAGTTACGTGCCGTTACAATTTGAAAATCCGGATAATCCTGCTGCTTACTACGAAGGATTAGGACCTGAAATTGTTCAAGACCTAGGCGGGAAGATTACTAGCTTTGTCGCAGGTTTAGGCAGTGGTGGAACGTTTGCAGGTGTTGGCAGATATCTCAAAGAACAAAATAGTAAGACGCAACTATGGGGCGTGGAGCCAGAAGGTTCGATTTTAAATGGCGGACCTGCACACGGACATGAAATCGAAGGTATTGGCGTGGAGTTCGTGCCGCCTTTTCTTAAACAGATTCCTGTGGACGGCTTTTATACCATTTCAGACGAGGATGGTTTTTTCTGGGTCAAACAATTAGCCAAGAAAAGCGCTTTGCTGGTGGGAAGCTCCAGCGGCGCAGCGTTTGCGGCGGCATTAAGAGAGGCGCGCCGCTTACCAGCAGGCAGCACAATTGTAACTATTTTTCCTGACGGTAGTGACCGTTATTTATCAAAAAATATTTATTCTTAGGAGGAAAACTTTTATGAAATTCAATACCAAATTAATTCATGGCGGCATTAGCAAAGACGCAACAACAGGTGCAGTGAGTGTTCCTATTTATCAAACGTCAACCTTTGAACAAAATGGCGTGGGCCAGCCAAAAGAATATGAATATTCTCGTTCAGGTAATCCCACACGTCACGCGTTAGAAACCTTAATCGCTGAGTTAGAAGGTGGGAGCCATGGCTTTGCGTTTAGCTCAGGCTTAGCTGGTATCCATGCAATCATTTCTATGTTTGGACCCGAAGATCATATTTTATTAGGTGATGATGTCTATGGGGGGAGTTTCCGTTTATTGGATAAAGTATTTGTAGCAAATGGGTTAAGCTACACGATTGTAAACGCCAGCGACTTATCAACAATTGAAGCCGCAATTCAGCCAAATACAAAAGCCTTGTTTTTGGAAACACCAAGTAATCCACTGTTAAAAATTACAGATATTGAAGCGGCGGCTAAGCTTGCTAAAAAACATCAGTTGTTAACCATTGTCGATAATACGTTTGCGACGCCTTATTTTCAACGGCCGTTAGCGTTAGGTGCTGATATTGTGGTTCACAGCGGGACAAAATATTTAGGGGGCCATAGTGATGTAGTTTCTGGTTTAGTCGTAACGAATCATCCAGAAAGCGCAGAAAAGATTGCCTTTTTACAAAATGCGATTGGCGCTGTTTTAGGACCACATGATAGTTGGCTGGTCCAACGTAGTTTAAAAACATTAGGCGTCCGGATGGCAGCGCATGCCCAAAATGCTCAAAAAATCGCAGAATTTTTAGAAGCGCATCCAGCGGTAGCAACGGTGTATTATCCAGGACTAGCGAGTCATCCTGGTCACGAAATTGCGCAAAAACAGATGTCGGGATTTAGTGGCATGATTTCTTTTGAATTAGCCAAGGATGAGCAAGTCGTTCCTTTCGTAGAAGCGTTGGAAATTTTTACTTTAGCGGAAAGTTTAGGTGGCGTAGAAAGTTTAATTGAAGTACCTGCCATTATGACTCACGCATCTATCCCCAAAGAAAATCGTGAAGCCGTGGGAATTAAAGATGGACTCATTCGTTTATCTGTAGGAATTGAAGCAGTCGAAGATTTGTTGACTGATTTAGAAAAGGGATTACAAGCATAAACAAAAGGCCTCGTCTTTAGACGAAGGCCTTTTGTTTATAATTCTTCTCCATTCGTAGCAATCACTTGTTGATACCAAGCAAACGATTTTTTCTTTCGCCGCTCCAACGTTCCGTGACCATCGTTGTCTTTATCTACATAAATGAAGCCATACCGTTTCTTCATTTCGCCTGTACTAGCGCTCACTAAATCGATGAATCCCCAAGGTGTATAGCCCATCAAATCAATGCCGTCATACGCAACGGCTTCTTTCATCATCTCAATATGTTCACGTAAATAAGCGATTCGGTAAGTGTCGTTAATCGTTCCGTCTGGTTCTAGCTCATCAATAGCACCAAAGCCATTTTCGACAATAAAAAGTGGTAATTCATACCGATCATTGAACCAATTCATTGCATAGCGTAAGCCCATAGGATCGATTTGCCAACCCCAATCAGATGTTGCTACATAAGGATTTCGCACCAAGTCTTTTGCTTCATTGTAGTCAAAAGTAGGGGCCTTTTCTGCACCTTTTACAGCAAACGACATGTAATAGCTAAAGCCAATATAATCAACACAGCCATTAGCTAAATCAGTTAAATCTTCTTCTGTGACATCTAATGAAATGTTTTTTCGTTTCAAATAGCATTGAATTGCACTTGGATAATGACCGCGGACATGAACATCGGTAAACCAATAACGTTTTTGCATTGCGCTAACACTCATCATCATATCCTCAGGATTACAAGAATAAGGATAAATAGGCACCATCGCAATCATACAGCCAATTTGGAAGTCGGGATTGATAGCGTGGCCAATTTTCACTGCACGTGCGCTAGCGACTAGTTCATAATGAGCAGCCTGATACATAATTGCTTCGCGGTCTTCTCCTTCCTGGTAAGCAATACCAGAGTTAGTAAAAGGTGCAAAATCTTCTTCATAATTGGCTTGGTTGTTAATTTCGTTAAAGGTCATCCAATATTTGACTTTTTTCTGGTAACGAGTGAAACAGACTTCAGCAAATTTGACAAAAAAATCAATGACCTGGCGATTGCGAAAGCCGCCATATTTTGTGACTAAATGATAAGGCATTTCAAAGTGAGACAGTGTCACGACTGGCTCAATGCCATTTTTTAAACACTCGTCAAAAAGTGCATCATAAAAACGAAGGCCTTCTTCATTAGGCGTTTCTTCATCTCCGTTAGGAAAAATTCGTGTCCAAGCAATAGAGGTTCGGAAACAATTTAAACCAAGTTCTTTGAATAGTTGAATATCATCTTGATAGCGATGGTAAAAATCAATCGCTTCATGGTTAGGATAGTGTTCATCTGGTAAAACGCCTGAGGTAATTTTACGAGGAACGCCATGTGCACCAGCAGTCATTACATCCGCCACGCTCACCCCTTTACCGCCTTGGTCCCAGCCTCCTTCTAATTGATGAGCAGCGACAGCGCCGCCCCAAAGAAAATCATTTTTCAAAATTGACATATCGTTTCAGTCCTTTGTTCAAATTTTTATACGTTTTGTGCTTCGACTTTTTCAAGGGTTTCTTCAGTAATTGGTTGATTGGTTTCTTCTGCGTAATTAAGTGCATCCATTTTTTTAGCAAACGGTAAATAGATAAAGAAACTCATCGTTAGTACCACTACTTGAAGCAACGCTGCTTGCCAACCACCAATTAAAAGTCCAGAAATGATTGGAGGAGTAGTCCAGGGAACTTGTACCGCAGTAAAGAGAGGAACCAGTCCTGTGTACAAGGCAAAATATGTCACAACAGAAGAAACAATCGGTGTGATAATGAATGGCACAGCCATGATTGGGTTCATCACGATAGGTGTAGCAAAGACAATTGGCTCATTAATATTGAAAACAGCTGGCCCAATTGAAAGCCGACCTAATTGCTTAAACTGAGCTGATTTGGCAAAGAAAACCATGAACACGACTAACCCGATTGTCATGCCCGCACCAGTGACCGTTAAAAATTGATCTAAAAATTGTTGTGTAACAATATGGCCACCATTAGCCAGTGTTAAGTCTTTTCCAGATTTCAAAATTTCGGTGTTTTCTAAAGAGTTTGCTTGTAAAATAGGACCCATGATACCGCCAACGATTGTTGACCCGTGAACACCGAAAAACCAAAAGAGGGGAATGACAAAACCTAATAGTAATGCGCCACCTAGTGAATCTGTGACTCCTTGAAGTGGTGATTGTAGCACTTCGTAAATAAAGTCAAAGAATGTCGTATTGAAGACTTTATCTAGAAGAATGAAAATTAGCATTGCACCAGTTACAATGACGCTGGCAGGAATTAACGCAGTAAAGGAATTGGCCACATTTTCTGGTACAGCTTCTGGTAATTTGATACGAATATCATGACGTAAAAACCAACTATATACAACGCCGACTAACAAACCAACAATAATAGCTGTAATCATCCCTTTGCCAGCTGTCCAATCTTTGTTGATGACATTGCCAACTACTGCGCCAGAAACCGCATCTTTGACTTCAGATGACATAAACAAAATGAAAACCACCATGGCAATCATGCCCGCTGGGAGGCCTTCAAATCCCTCGCTTTTTACATATGAGTAGGCAATACCGATGACCGCAAATAACGACATAATCGCAAAAGATGCACCATATGCTTGATTGAAATAAACAGCCAGGCCACTTGCGTTAACCCATTCAGAAATAGCTGTAACTGGGAAATTCGCTAATAGAAGAAACACGGAACCAACAATGGTAAAAGGCATCGTGTAAAGCATCCCGTTCCGTAAGGCAGTAATTGCTTTGGTATTGACGAATTTTAGTACTGGAGGTAATAATTTCTCGTTAATCCATTCGTTCATAAAAATCTCTCCTTTGAAGAATAATATAAATGCAAATGTATCCGTTTACATATTTACTATATAAGGTTATTTGAAGAAAAAATAGACTTTTGCTTGAATGAGAAACATGTACCAAGAAAAAAAACAAAAACATAATAAGTTGCCTTTTTCTTTACGTTCTGCTTTGTCGTGTAGCGAGTTATTGACTTGATCATTGTCAATAACTCGCTACACATGTTAAGAAGCCAGAAAAGATGTTAATTTTTATTTGCTCTTTTTAACCCGATGGCTTTTTTTGCGAATAAATTGAGCTTTCTAAAACAATTCTTCTAAAATAATAGGTTCATGGGTGTTTTTGACAGTAATCCATTCGGCGTCTAGAATGGATTCGTTAGTATGCCTTATTAAGAGGTCTCGCCGTTTACTCGCATTTCCACACCTGTAGTAAGTGAGATATTGTTTACATTTACGAACTACAAGCTTAGGGCATTGTGTCGACTAATCTATTTCGTAAAAAATGAAATCTTCCTTTTCATCATCTATGGCGAAAAGGAAGATTATTTATTGCTGTGTATCGATTGTTCTTTTTAGAATTCAAAATCCATGATAAGATTAAAGATGAAAAAACACTTTGCTTATTATAAAATACAGCACTGGTTTTAATTGAACACTAGAAGGATAAGATAACTAGGAAATTAGTTTTAATAATTCAATGATAAAGAATAAAGAGGAGGAACTTTCATGGCGGAGGAAATTGATGTTACTTTGTATTCTACTGATGCTAGTTTTAGTTGGAATGGGTACAACTATCAGGGAAAAGTAGCTTTATTTATGGCTTTAAATAAAATCGAAGTACTTAACGACACAAATGAAGACTTAAATGAGTATTTTTTAGAATTAGAGTGGCTTGAGGATTTTTCAATTAAAAAGAACAGTGAATATATTACTATTCATCAAGTCAAAACTTACAACACATCAGCAATGTCTAGTTACAAGGAGGCCATATGGAGTCTATTATTGAAAATATTAGAGTTCACCACACTTGAGAAAGCTTATTTGCATACCACGAATGGCTTGAATATACCAGAAGATTTCTTAGAAAAACATGGTATCAAAGAACCTGTTAATCCTGTAAAAAATCCTAGAATTAAATCACCATATGAAAGTTATAAAGCAGTCGTTGATTCGGGACAATATGATAGTCTTGTTGAAAAGCTTGAACTGTATAATTATGGAGATCAAGATAATGAAATGCGCTTTTGCTCATTTGATGATATTGAGACAAAAATAAAAGAGAAGATTCTAGCCTTTACAGGGAATAATGCTAGTGCAGAACGAATTGATAGGGCGTATCTTTGCCTACTGGGTCTAGTGGATTCGAATATCAAAGAACGACATAAGGATATTCAAGAAGGGATAGAGAAAGAGAAGGTTACTATAAAATTTGTTGACATCAAAAAAGTTGTTGAACAGAATCATGATCTGCCCAGTAGAGAATATACAATATATTACATGAAGGATGAGTTTCAACGAATGGCTTCACAGTATGTAGTCGAAGTTCTTGAAAGCGAATACAATATGGGGTATATATCTAGACATAATTATGATTTGTTTAAGATGACACTTGATGAAGTATACGCCTTAGATGACAATGAATTCTACGAATTTTGTTTAAAAATTTCACCTGACAACGAAGTAACCGATGAAGACGCAAATAATGCGATGAAATTTTTGACTAGCTGTCTTCCTAAGCAAGGATTGGAGAATTGTTTTTTTGAGATAATAAAACAGATACAAGAGAAAGTTCATAGAAAAAAATGGGTTTTCCACAAAAGGATGAGTGATTATAAAAATGTTGTGTATTTACCTTCTACTATTCTTGATGATGATTCTCCCATTAGAAATGATTTATTGATAAAAAGGATACATAATAACGATAATCCAGATTTGTTAAGAGAAGTAGAAAAAATAATCACTAAGAATATTACAATAAGCTCTATAGACGAAAATAGAATATATAAAAATATTCCTGAGCCGGACAATAGTAATAACACAGGACAAAATGAAGAATATCATAATCGGATTACAATAATGAAAAAAATTGGTTTAATTAAGCTTGATGAAGCTAAGGAGGAATTAGAGTGAACGAAGTCATTGATAAAATTTTTTCTAATAATGGTTTTGAAAACATACCAATACCCAACCCTTTTAGCGATGAGATATCTTTTTGGGGAAATTATTCTAAAACAGCAACGAATTTCTATTTAATTGTGTATATGAATGAAATTACGGAAGACTTTATAACAAAACAAGTTTCAGAATATTTTAATATCATTAAGACAATTGAGAGAGGTTACGATGAGAGGATAGATAAGAATTTATCCATGTTAATTTGTCTAAAGAATAATCATATTGAAAGTTTGTCTAAGTATAAAAAAATTTTTGAAATTGAAGAAGATCCTTATTTTTTTAAAAAATATTTACTTAGCTATAATGAGGATTTTGAAAAAACAAAAAAATATATTCTGAACGGAGAAAATATCAACATTACAATCAATAATATTATTAATGATGTAGAAAAATTTAATCAGTATAAGCTAGGGACGGATACTGATGATGCGAAATTATATGAGATTTGTACAAAGTTAATGACTAAAATTCCTTTTATTAGTTTGAATCACAAACAAAGTGATTTAGTTGACCTGTCTAAAACAATTGGGCTATGTTTGGAAAAGGATAATCTCATGGAAAGTAGAGATAAAATTTTGCAATACTTCGAGTTAGAGGATGAAGAATTTATTGACAAAATAGTTGAAAGTATTGACTTGGAGAATGTTGACTATGAATAAACTAAGAATTAATAAAATATATTTGAAGAATTTTAAACATGTTAATGAAGCTGAAATCAACTTTAATAACAATGACTTGATTGTTCTTGATGGTCCAAATGGATTCGGGAAAACTACTATTTTTGATGCAATAGAGCTAGTAATGACTGGAAAAATCAGTCGAATAACAAATACTATCGACCGTAGGCTGGGATATGAATATAACTTATTCTCAAATAAGAGTGAGATCGATACAGAAGTACGAATAGAATTTGAAAATAATGAAAATAGAATTGTAATAGCTAAAAGGATAGACTCAGAAAGGCGATTTACTCAAAGTGATAAGAAACCTGATAATTGGAATGTTTTTCAAACTTATCTATTACCAGAATTTATGTCTATTTTCGAAGATGAGCAGCAAATCCCTGCTAAAGAAGTAGAAAACATCTTGGATATTCCTGATTTAGAAAGATTTTTCACTTTATTTTATTATGTACAACAAGAGGAAAATACGCTATTTTTGAAAAAAAATGGAAGAGAACGTATGGAAGCTATATCTTCATTGTTTGATACTAAAGAAGAGAGAGAGTTATCAAACATCAAAAATGCAAAAAAAAGGATATCTAATAAAAAAAGAGCTGTTAGCGAACAGATTAAAATCACTAGACCTCGTTTAGAGGATTTAGCGAATGAGTTAGGTAAAATCAAGAGAGACGACAATGGAAATACATCGTATTTCAAACTTTTGGATAGAACTCCAGTGTTAGAATGGGATAGAGAAAATATAACTGTCGACATAACAACAAGAGAGAAGTATCTGAATGAGCTCAGATCAATATATAAATTAAGAAAGGATGTTGAAGATTTTCTTGGTACTCAATTCAATAATCAAATAGATGATTACCTCAAAAAAAACGAGCTACTTCTAAATACAATCAATTACTCTAATTTTCTTGAAAAATATGATGAATATACTGCTTTAAAAATAAAAGAAAGATCATTAAAACGTTTAGAAAAGGCATTCTCAAAATCAGAAATTGAAAAAAATATAAATATATCCACTTTTAAGGATATAGATAAAATTTTACACTTATCTCTAAACATTCCAGAGATACAAAGTTATATAGAGGATTTAAAGTTAACAAAATCAAAAATGAGTAATTTTTCAAAAACAGTCCAGGAATTTAAGAACACTAGAGAAGATTTATTGAAGAGTTTTGATAAGATTAAGCGATCAGAAGATACCGATTGTCCTTTGTGCGGTGAGCCGTTTGATTCATATAGTGATTTATTAGAGTCAATTCGAGAAAAAGAAAATAAATTTGAGGAGTTGACTGATAAAGAAGGTAAGCTATACGAACAGAAACTAGACAATATAAATTTAAAATATATTGTAAGTATCAAACAAGAAATTGAAAATTATTTTTCTGAGAGTAAGAATATCGTATCTGAAGGATTTTATGATTCATTAACATCAGCAGTAAAAATGAAAGCTCAGATATTGGAATTTATTAAATGGTGTAAAAAGAATAATTTACAGCTCGATAAGTTTCTAAATATTGACAACATTGAAATTACTAACAGTGAAACTCAATTTCAAGAATTGACCCAATATATATTGTCGAAAAAGAAAACTATTAGTACTAACTACAAAGAACATGGAAACAAAAAGTTTATGTTTGAGAATATTTTTAATTCTAATGAGGCGGAGTTAAGAAGTGTTGAGCTAGAAAATATTCGAAAGAAAGCAGAATATATTAATCTTCTCTTTTACAGTAGTGGATCAAAAAAAGTAAAAGAATTAAGCGAAGGTTTAAAGAAAGATGAAGAACAAGAAAGAAAGTTGATTATATCTGAAAAAAAAATAAGCAAGATTATTGGTATTTACGAAAATAAGATTGCTAGTCATTGGAGAAAAATTATTAGAGATATTGAGATTCCGTTCTATATATACAGTGGAAAAATTATCCAAAACTATCAATTAGGATGTGGGTTATTCATACGTGAAAAAGATAATTATGAAAAAAGTATCATGTTTGTGTCTGGTTTGGAAAATGATCATGATGTAATTAATTATTTATCATCTGGTCAGCTTTCTGGATTAGTGATAGCTTTCACGCTAGCATTGAATAAAGTATACGAGCAGAAAGCATTAAGTGTTCTATTAATAGATGACCCTGTTCAAACTATGGATGAAATAAATATTGCATCGTTTGTAGAGCTGCTAAGAAATGATTTTAGGCATAAACAAATAATTTTATCTACTCATGAAGAAGAGATTTCTAAATACATTCGTTATAAGTTTTCAAAATATAATTTGAGCACAAAGAGAATCAATGTAAAGAATGAATTAAATGATATAGAATAGAGAGAATGTGTCAACTTTACTTATGATATTAGAGCGAGAGCCCACAATCTTAGTGATTGTGGGTTCTCTTTAGATATGGGTGAGTCCATCTAATTAATATTTTTTATTTGTCTTTAAGAAAGTTAACGCTTCTGTCCCAACCTCTGAAAATACATGGCCGTTCTTGAAAAACAACTAGAAAGGTGTTTCATCTAGTTCCTTTAAAAGTTGACTTGCTTGATGAGCTAGGAGTTCAATTAAAGCAATGACAGGGATTTGAGTGGTTGTATTGACTGATTTATCTGCAAATGGAGAACGTTCGTCGGGCATATAATAGGAGATGTTGTAGTCAGCCAAGCGGGCAATAGTTGAATGTTGATTGTTGGTAATGCTTAGCACTTTGGCGCCAGCTGTTTTAAAATCGGTCATTTGTTTAATCATTTCATTGGTTTCCCCAGATACAGACAGAATCAAGGCTAATGTATTTTCAAATCCGCGCTTGGGGATAGGCGTAAAGGGATCAGCAATACTGTAAGAATTGATATTTAAGTTGGCAAAATAACGACTGCCATAACTACCTAAAATTCCGCTAGTACCAATGCCAGTAAAGGCAACGTGACGTGCTTGAACAATCATTTGGATTGCTGGACGAAGCATTTCGTAATAGGTTTCTTGGTTTAATTTTTTCAAAAAAGCATCGACGTGAACCGTGGCATCATAAAAATTTTCAAACGTTTGTGTTTGTTTGGCTTCTTCTTTCACTGCATATTTTAATTCGGAAAAACCAGCATAGCCCATTTTGTTACAAAATCGTAGAATCGTTGAGGTGGAGACATGACAGGAAGTAGCCAGTTGGCGAATGGTCTGTTGAGGGATTTGGTGCAGGTGTTCCAATACATAATGGTAAACGAGCATTTCTAATTCATTCAAGGTCTGAACCTTCTCTAAATCAAACAAAGTAATCCTCCTTTATATAAAAACTGAATATGTTATTTTTTTGTGTAAATCAAATAAACCAATTCTTATTTTTCTTGAAAAAAATGTAAAATAACTCAATAAAAAGTTTCTTATTTCCTATTTTACAAAAAGTAGCCCAATTATCCTAGTTTTTCTCTTTTTTCTTTTAAAAATAACAATGCGCACCCCTAGAGTTTTTTGTGAAAACAAGCTAAAATAGATAAGAAGAGAAAAGGAGGCGTTGATGTGGCACGGGAAGTAATTTTATTTATTGCAGCGAGTATTGATGGTTTCATTGCGGACAAAGCGGGCGGTGTTGCTTGGTTAGAAGAGAATATTCGTGGCGATGAAGAAGATCGTAGTTACGATGAAATGTATGAAAAAATAGACACTGTGGTAATGGGGCGGACTACTTATGATCAAGTGACACAAGAATTGTCCCCAGATGTGTATTTTTATGAAGACAAGCATTCTTATATCATTACCTCTCATCCAGAAACATCAACTGCTTCAAGAACTTTTACCAAGGAAGATCCCGTCACATTAATTCGTCGTCTCAAAGAAGAAGACGGCGCGGGAATTTGGATTGTTGGAGGCCCAAAAGTGGTTCAACCGCTTTTGGCAGCTGATTTAATTGATACCTTCATTTTGACGACAATACCACTGTTTCTGGGTGAGGGCATTGCTCTATACGAGACAATGGCTCAATCAATCCCAGTTCGTTTAAAACAGGTTTATCAAAAAAATGAGTTGGTTTATTCGATTTATCAACGTGAAAACAAAAATTAAAAAATAATTATTCGGTTGGGCAAGTTGCTTTCAAGGTTTTGAGTTTCTCATAGGGCGAGAGGAACAAAGCAACAGTTGTCTAGCCGTTTGTGTTGTTTTTGATTGACAAAGAAATGGTAGAGGAGAAAAAAATGAAACATCAGATCAAAAAAAGGTTGTATATTTCACCGGTTCAAACAATTGTCTTAGGCTTTTTTTTATTAATTGTTGTAGGCACAATCTTATTAATGATGCCTTTTTCTGCACAAGCTGGACAAAAAACGCAATGGATTGATGCTTTTTTCGTGGCAACTTCCGCCGTCTGTGTTACAGGGCTTTCGCCTTTGAATACGGCGGAGCATTGGAGTCCTATCGGGCAAGTTATTATTATGATTTTGATTGAATTAGGCGGCTTAGGCTTTTTAACCGTTGCCACGATTTTCTTTAGTTTGCTGCGGAAAAAAGCGTCACTAAGTGTACGGATGTTGTATCAAGAAGCTTTAAATGTTAGTGAAGTTTCCGGAGTTTTTCGTTTAATGAAATATATTATGAAGTTTGCGGCCATTATTCAATTACTTGGAGCCTTCTTGTTGTCCTTTCAATTTGTGCCAACATTTGGGTGGAAAAAAGGGTTGTTTTTTAGTTTCTTCCATGCCGTTTCGGCATTTTGTAATGCTGGCTTTGATTTGCTAGGGGATAGTATGGTTCCTTATCAAAATTCGCCTTATCTTTTACTAGTTATTAGCTTTTTAATTATAGCTGGTGGCTTAGGATTTATTGTGTGGCGCGATATTTTTGCAATGATTAAAGGCTATAAAAATAAAATTAAGCACCGTGTTAGTATTCATACTCGCCTTGCTTTAACGGTGACCGCCACCTTTTTAGTCTTAGGGACCGTTATTTTTTACATTTCAGAATATCGCCATTTTCCAGCTGACATGTCTTTTTGGCAGCGTCTTGTCAACAGTTGGTTCTTGTCGGTTACACCAAGAACGGCTGGCTTTTATTCGGTTGATTATTTGAAAATGAGTAATCCAGGCCTGATTGTCACGATTTTGTGGATGTTTATTGGTGGCACTTCAGGATCAACCGCTGGCGGCTTGAAAACCACTACGTTTGGTGTGTTATTTTTACAATTTCGTGCAATTTTTAAAGGGAAACAGCGAGTGGAATTCCATGAACGCACAATTCCTGAGCGAGTAGTGCTCCAAGCATTTACTTTGTTCTTCTTGGCAACTTTTTTATGTGTAACTGCTTCAGTTATTCTCTCGTTTACAGAAACATTACCTTTAAAAAACGGGATTGAGTATATCGTTTTTGAAGTGATTTCTGCATTTGGAACGGTCGGTTTAACAATGGGGTTAACACCAGATTTAACTGTTTTTGGTAAACTGGTGATTATTTTTCTAATGTTCATCGGTCGTGTGGGTGTGTACACGGTGTTATTGTCATTAATTAAGAAAGGCTTGGAAAGTCAGTCGAAAGTTCAATATCCAAAAGAATCAGTGATGATTGGTTAATAGAGAAAGAGGGAAATAGAATGGAATTTTTAGGTATTTTATGTTTGATTTTAATTACAACGACTTTAGCAGGTGTTGCTTGTAAAAGAGTAGGAATTCCTGCGGTAATTGGGCAATTGCTAGTAGGGATTGTGTTAGGTCCAGCGATGTTAAATATTGTGCATCAAGATGTGTTTGTGCATGACTTTTCAGAAATTGGTGTCATTATGTTGATGTTTATTGCTGGAATGGAATGTGAATTGGAATTATTGAAAAAATATGCGAAACCTAGTGTCATGGTCGCTATTTTGGGCATCGTTTTACCGGTTGGTTTTACTATGTTGATTGGTCAGCTGTTTGCTTTTTCTTGGAAAGAAGCTTTTTTCCTTGGGTTAGTTTTAGCAGCAACGTCGGTCAGCATTTCAGTAGAAGTATTAAGAGAGTTGAATGTTTTAAGTAGTAAAGAAGGTGCAACGATTCTTGGGGCTTCCGTCGTTGACGATATCGTGGTCGTGATTATTTTAAGTGTCGCTGTCGGCATGATTGGTGCAAGTACAGG
This sequence comes from Enterococcus sp. DIV2453a, assembly GCF_050533535.1. Taxonomy (NCBI): domain Bacteria; kingdom Bacillati; phylum Bacillota; class Bacilli; order Lactobacillales; family Enterococcaceae; genus Enterococcus; species Enterococcus sp. DIV2453a. The sequence continues at coordinate 251,449 of NZ_CP172899.1, forward strand.
CGGCAATACAGAAGTCAGCTTTATTGTTAAGTTAATTGAACAAGGCTTATTCTTTATTGGGATTTTCTTTTTGGTCCGCTTTATTGCTCCCTATTTACTACGTTTAAGTCAAAAAATGAACATTGGGTCGTCTGTTATTATCATGTCATTGATTATCTGTTTGGGCATGGCTTATTTGGCTGATTTAGTTGGTTTAAGTTCTGTCGTAGGTGCCTTTTTTGCAGGGATTGCTGTGGGACAAACGGATGCAAAAACAGAAATTGATTTCAATATTGAAGCTATTGGCTATGCCGTGTTTATTCCCGTCTTCTTTGCCAGCATTGGCTTATCAGTGACATTTAACACGTTAGGAAAAGATTTACCTTTTATTTTGGTAATGACGATTATGGCGATTTTAACGAAATTACTGGGCGGCGCCTGGGGAGCGAAAATGGTTGGTTTCTCCAATACAAGTTCTTTAATGGTCGGTGCTGGGATGGTTTCGCGTGGGGAAATGGCATTAATCATTGCGCAAATTGGTTACCAATCTAAATTACTTTCAGAAGCGTATTATACGAGCATGATTGTGGTAATTATCTTAACGACCTTAGTTGCACCGTTCTTATTGAAATACTTTGTTAAAAAACAAGAATCTGCGTTGCAATAAAAAAAGATGAGCAGAAGTTGTTGACAAAAAAATAAAATAGCTATATGATGAGTTCAAGATAAACGACTACGTTTGTAGTCAAAAACCTTGAACTCTTTTTTTATTGATGAAGGAGGAATTTAACGAGTATGGCAAAAGATAAATTAGCGACAATTACAGATGCAGAGTGGGAAGTCATGCGGGTTATTTGGACCCAAGGCAAGACCACGAGTCGTGAAGTGCATACACTTTTAAATGAGAAGAAAGAATGGAAATCAACGACCGTCAAGACGTTACTAAGTCGTTTAACAGATAAAGGGTTAGTTGGAACGGAGAAAGCAGGCAATAAATATATTTATTATCCGCTAGTAGAAGAACGTCGGAGCGTTGAAACGGTGGCAGACGAACTTTTAGCCAAGGTGTGCAGCCGTAAAGTTGGTTCCGTGGTAGAAACAATTTTAACAGAGAGTCAGTTGAGTTATGACGATTTGGATCGATTAGAGGAACTCTTGAAAGAGAAGCGCAAGACGGCGGTTGAATCCGTCCCTTGCAACTGTATTCCTGGTCAATGCCAATGTCATTTAATTTAAAAAGGAGTGAAAAAAATGGAAAGTAAAACGTTTGATATTGAAGGGATGAGCTGTGCTTCCTGTGCCCAAACGATTGAAAAGGCTACGGCGAAGTTACCTGGGATGGCAAAGGCAAGTGTCAATTTAGCTACGGAAAAATTAAGTGTCACGTATGATCAGACGGAAGTCACAGAAGAAGAAATTAAGGAAGCTGTGTCAGATGCTGGCTACAAGGCGATTAGCCCAGCCCAGCAACGAACGTTTGCGATTGAAGGAATGAGTTGTGCTTCCTGTGCCCAAACGATTGAAAAAGCTGTGAACCAATTATCTGGTGTTCAACAAGCGATTGTTAATTTAGCCACGGAAAAACTGGTGGTTAGTTATGACGACCATCAAGTAACGAGTGCTGAAATTATCAAAGCAGTTACGGATGCAGGTTATCAGGCGACAGAAGAAGTCGCTGCAGGTGCAACAGCGGACCAAGATCGTGAAAAGAAACAAAAACATATTGCTGAGATGTGGCAACGTTTTTGGATCTCAGCGGTGTTTACAGTGCCACTTCTTTATATTGCGATGGGACACATGGTAGGCTTACCATTGCCGGATTTGTTGAATCCAATGACACATGCGACGACCTTTGCAATGGTTCAATTGATTTTGACGTTACCCGTCCTATATGTCGGCAGAGAATTTTTCACAGTTGGTTTTAAAGCGTTATTTAAAGGGCATCCAAATATGTTTTCTTTGGTAGCTTTAGGAACCAGTGCTGCTTTTGTGTATAGTTTATATGGCACAGTCATGATATTCTTAGGAGACACAAGTTTTACAATGGCTCTTTATTATGAATCAGCGGGTGTTATTTTAACTTTAATTACATTAGGAAAATATTTCGAAGCTGTTTCAAAAGGGAAAACCTCAGATGCGATAAAAAAATTAATGGGTTTAGCACCGAAAACTGCCCATATTTTACGTGATGGCGCAGAAATTGAAGTGCCAGTTGATGCCGTTCAGTTGGATGACATTGTGATTGTTCGCCCAGGAGATAAAATCCCTGTTGATGGAGTGATTGTTTCAGGCAGTAGTTCTGTGGATGAAGCCATGTTAACGGGCGAAAGTTTGCCTGTTGAAAAGAAAGTCGGTGATGCAGTAATTGGTGCTAGCATCAATAAAAATGGCAGCTTTCAATTCAAGGCAACAAAAGTGGGAAAAGAGACGGCCCTTGCCCAAATCATTCAATTAGTGGAAGATGCGCAAGGCTCAAAAGCACCGATTGCACAATTAGCTGATAAAATTTCGGGTGTTTTTGTCCCAATCGTTATTGGTTTGGCTGTTCTTTCTGGCTTGGCTTGGTTCTTTTTAGGACAAGAGTCATGGATTTTCGCTTTGACAATTACCATTTCTGTGTTAGTGATTGCTTGTCCTTGTGCGCTCGGCTTGGCAACGCCGACTGCGATTATGGTGGGGACAGGTAAGGGCGCTGAAAATGGCGTTTTAATTAAAAGTGGGGATGCTTTAGAAACCACTCACAAAATTCAAACAATCGTGTTTGATAAAACAGGAACTATTACAGAAGGCAAACCGGTGGTTACAGATATTTTAGTTGCTGATTCAGCACTTTCAGAAGCTGAGTTACTAACATTAGCAGCTTCTGCAGAACAAGGATCAGAACATCCTCTAGGTGAAGCAATTGTGGGAGCGGCTAAAGAACGTCAATTGCCATTAGTAGAAGGAAGCGATTTTTCAGCGATTCCAGGTCACGGCATCCGTGTGACAATCAACGAACGAGTCCTACTTTTGGGCAATATAAAATTAATGAAAGAAGAAGCCATTGAGCTATCAACGTTTGTTCAACAAGCGGATCGTTTGGCAGAAGAAGGGAAAACCCCAATGTTTGTGGCAAAAGATGGTTCGTTTGCGGGTATCATTGCGGTAGCAGATACTGTGAAGGATAGCAGTCAAACAGCCATTGCACGTTTGCATAAAATGGGGATCGAAGCCGTGATGATTACGGGAGACAACAAACGTACTGCCGAGGCGATTGCAAAACAAGTAGGTATCGATCGTGTCTTAAGTGAAGTTTTACCAGAAGATAAAGCGTTAGAAGTGAAAAAACTACAAGCAGAAGGCAAAAAAGTAGCGATGGTGGGTGACGGTATTAATGATGCACCAGCACTTGCCCAAGCAGATGTGGGGATTGCTATTGGTTCAGGCACAGATGTTGCAATGGAATCGGCCGACATTGTGCTAATGCGTAGTGATTTAATGGATGTGCCTACAGCAGTTGAATTAAGTAAAGCGACCATCAAAAACATCAAAGAAAATCTTTTCTGGGCATTTGCCTATAATACATTAGGTATTCCAGTGGCTATGGGTGTGTTACACTTATTTGGTGGACCTTTGTTAAGTCCGATGATTGCAGCAGCAGCTATGAGTTTTAGTTCAGTCTCTGTCTTACTAAACGCTTTACGCTTAAAAGGATTTAAACCTTCGACGGTGAAAAAAACTAGTGGAAGTCAAAAATAAAATTGAAAAGGATGAAGTGAAATGGAAAAAACAGTAAAAATTGATGGGATGAAATGTGATGGCTGTGTTCAAGCGGTCACTGAAAAATTTAGTGGAATTGACGGCGTAACGAATGTTGCGGTTCACTTGGCAGATCAAACAGCCGTTGTGACAGCAGATCGTGAAGTAAGCCAGGATGAACTGAATACCACGTTGGCAGATACAAAATTCAAGGTTGTCAGCGAATAACAAAAAACAGGGCCTACCATCATGAGTAGGCCCTGTTTTTTTGTTATGGAAGTTTTGCTTTGATTTCCTGATAAATCTTAGTCGTTTCTTGACCATCACGCGCAGTATAATAATAAACTTTCTCCCGCGTTTCTATTTTCAGAATCGGATGACTTTTTGTATAAATTAGTAAATAAGCAGGTTTTCCAGCGACTTTAAATTCTCCTGTTAAGTAACTATCTGTCGCAGCACCCATTGTGCGGATGCGTTCTTGAGGTAAGTCATCAATCAAAGAAACAGCAGTGATTTGGTTAAAAGGAATTGACCTTGTTTTTGCTAATGGGGCAGATAACTCAATTTGTTTATTTTCAATAGTTGCTTGAAAGGCATGACTAGAAAAATCATTTATAAACATCGGCACTGTGGCAAAGAACAGCACCGCAATCGTTAAAATACCAGTAGCGGCTAGAATAATTTTCCCAGCAGGCCGTCCTAGGTTAATAGATAAATTCATACCAATGCGATCAGGAACCATGATTTTGGGGTCCTTTGGATTGATATAAATCCCATACCGCCAATATTGATCATCATCCCCATAGCGATAATCGCCAGCCTGTAAAACGAATTGATCTTGTTTTTTGCGCATTGAAAATAGGTAGTAGAAGAGAAAGCCTACATAAACAAACAAAAGAATAAAATAACAAAAAGTAAGGGCCATCGCAACCGTATAATCAATGACAATTGTGAAAGTTGGCAAAATGGTTAGCGGTGCAAAAACTAAGGCTGATAAAACCATTAAAACAGACCAATGATGCCGAAATAAATCATTGATTTGCTGATTAATTTTTGAGTCACTAGTTAGCGGTTTGACAGGTAAGCGCGCAATAAAATAATAGCCACCAATGAACAAACTTAACATCAAAACAGTAATTAAGAAAAGAATCCAGGAACCAATCGCCGTTTGCAAGGAATAAAAGCCCCCAGCAAAAGTAAGAATAATTGCAGGTAAAAACCACCAAAATGAAATAAGTTTCTGGTTTTTATTTAAAACTAATTGCGTATCGATTAAGAGAGGACGCTTAGGTAGCAACCAGCCGTTTTGCATTTTTAAAGCGGCCATTTTGCGAATATAAACGATTTGCAGATAGTAGGCACTGCCAATAAAACTAAATAAAAGTAACAGAAAAAGGAACAATAAAATCGAATCATAAGGAATAAATAACAAAGGCAAACTAAGAACACTAAAAACGGCTGCTAGTTGAACCAAGCGTTTTTTATAACGTTTTCGGATTGCTTGAACGCTGGGATCTTGTAGTTTATCTTCTGGTAAAGTGTTTTCCAAAATAATATTTTTGTGAGGATTTGCATAAATCCCCATAGTAAATGCCATAAAAAAAGCGACAGAAACTAGGATGAAATAAAAGAATACCGCCATTATAATGCACGCCCTTTCGAATCAAAATTTTGATAAATTTTCTGAATAAGTGCTTGGATTTCTGCTTCGGATTGCTGATGTAAAAAACTTTCAGCCAACAGAAGTTCTAAACGCTCATGCAATTGCTGTTGCCAAACAGCGGTAGCAGGTAACTTTGCGGCAATTTTGGTGCCGTTACGACGGTCAGTCACAATATAACCTGATTGCTTTAACTTATTATAAGCTTTTGAAACAGTCATCATATTGACCCCGATTTCGTCCGCCAATTGTCGGATAGAAGGCAAACTTTCATTGGGAACCAGTTCACCTTTGGCAATGCCTACAATGATTTGATCAATGAGTTGTTGATAGATGGGCTGTTCGCTTTGTTCATCTATTTCTAAAAGCATCGAATCACTCCTGTCTTATTTGTGCTATCTGTATTATATATACTAATACAAAAAGAGTTGGAAAGCAAGGAATTTAGAGTAAATGGTTGTTTCTGTTTAAAGAGAAGCATATAATGAAGAAGAACGTAAAATGAAAGGACGATGAAAATATGACAGCAATTGAACCAAAATTAACAGAGAAATTCCATCAAGATTTCTTGAACAATAATAAACAAAATGCCTTACAACGTAGTGTAGTAAAAAATGGTATCAGCGCTTCAGGTGAATCTGTACAAGGAGCCGTGAATAACGTACCCGTCTTTTCAGTCGACTTAGCTACTGGAAAAGTGGCCAATCAAAAACAAAGCGGTCGCTGCTGGATGTTTGCGGCATTAAATACATTTAGACATAGAATGTTAAATGCGTTTCAATTAAAAGATTTTGAATTATCACAAAACTATACATTTTTCTGGGATAAATATGAAAAATCAAACTATTTCTATGAAAATATTATTGCAACAGCCGATCAACCGTTGACTAGTCGTAAAGTGGCCTTTTTATTAGCTACACCACAACAAGATGGTGGGCAATGGGATATGATCGTTTCAATTTTTGATAAATATGGCGTAGTGCCTAAAACGGCAATGCCTGAAAGCAGCAACAGCTCCAATTCACGTGATTTAAACAACTATTTAAATAAAAAATTACGCAAAGATGCAACAATTTTACGTAGTTTAATTGAAAAAGGCGCTTCTGCTGAAGAAGTCCAAAAAAACAAAGAAGCAATGTTACAAGAAATTTATAATTTCTTAGCAATCTCTTTAGGAACACCGCCAGAAACCTTTGATTTTGAATACCGTGACGAAGAAAAAAATTATCATTTGGATCAAAATCTAACACCGCAAACATTCTTTGAAAAATACGTTGGCGTTAATTTACATGATTATGTAAGTATTATTAATGCTCCTACAGAAGATAAACCCTTCAACAAAACATACACTGTTGAAATGTTAGGGAATGTTGTCGGCGGCAAAGAAGTTAAATATTTAAATGTAGAAATGGCTGCTTTCAAAAAATTAGCTGCTGCACAATTGGAACAAGGCGAATCTGTTTGGTTTGGTTGTGATGTCGGACAATCTTCAACACGTGACACAGGAATTATGGCATTAGACGTTTACGATATGAACGATCTTTTTGATATTGATTTTACGATGACTAAAGCAGAACGTTTAGACTTTGGTGAAAGCTTAATGACACACGCCATGGTTTTAACAGGTGTTGATATCGTTGATGGTCAAACAACAAAATGGAAAGTGGAAAATAGCTGGGGCGAAAAAGTCGGTGAAAATGGCTTCTTCGTTATGAGCGATGCGTGGATGGACGAATACACTTATCAAATCGTTGTGCACAAAGATTTATTAACTGATGAACAGAAAAAAGCTTGGGAACAAGCGCCAACTGTTTTGGCACCTTGGGATCCAATGGGCGCATTAGCATAAAACAGAAAAAGAAGGCCCCCGCCGTCAGGGCGGGGGCCTTCTTTTTACGTTGGGCGGCGAACTTCACGGATTTCGCCCAATGTTGTATAATCATTGCCTGCTAAACGAGCAATCGGTTGGAGTTTTTCAGGTAAAATGTACTGATGTTCTTCATCGAAAACGGCTGAATCAAAATAGAAATCGGTAATTTCTACAATGAATAAATCCGTAATAATTTGACCTTCATGGTTAGCAATAGGTACATATTGATGTAAGCGAGCTTCCATCCGAATCGGCGCGGCTTTGATTGCTGGAACAGCAACAGTCTGGCTGGCAATGGTTTCAATACCAAATGTGTCAATTTCACTGATCTCTGCTGCTAAAGGTGCCGAAGTCTGATTCATTTGAGTAAGAACGTCTTCGTTAACGAAATGGATGACAAGTTCTTTAGTAGCCAAGATATTTCGTGCCGTATCTTTAGGCGCTTTGTCTGGTCGTAAAATGGACAACGTTGCTAAAGGAATTTCAGCTGCCGCCGCATTAAAGAAACTAAAGGGAGCAGCGTTGACGACACCTGTAGCTGTATCTTGTGTTGTAACCCAAGCGATTGGCCGAGGAATAATACTTCCTGATAAAAATTTATACGCTGTTTTTGCAGATAACTCGTTACTATTGTAATGAATCATAGGAGCCTCCTAGAAAAAATACTAATTTCTTTGAACATTCGCATCTGAAGTATCGAAAGGACGCACAAATTCTTCAATCCCTGCCCGTTTTGGTTCTAAAAATGGCGGTAATGATAATTTTTCGCCAGCGTGTTCATAGGTTTCATCCTCTAAAAATCCAGGACCATCGGTTGCCAGTTCAAATAAAACATGTGTTGCTGCCAAGAAATATTCAGATTTAAAGTAAAAACGTTCCACAAAGCCAGAATTAGGAAATTCCAAACGATTAATTTTTTCAATCCAGAAACGTAGTGCTTCCTCATCGGCAACGCGCAAGGCTAAGTGATGGACATTGCCGTAGCCTTCTTGGGCCGCTGGCAAATCTTCTCGATGCTCTACGATAATGCTGGCACCATTCCCACCTTCGCCAACTTCAAATAAATGGAAACTACCTTCAGCATCAATCAATTTGAACCCTAAAACTTCAGTTAAAACTAGTTGCAGATGTTCGTAATTTTCGACAGTTACAAAGGCTGGACCTAAGCCGATTAAAGCATGTTCACTAGGAACGTTAGATTTTTTCCAAGGCGTGCCAGCTGCAACACCTTGGTTCTTTTCATCAGAAATAAGTTGGTAACGTTGATTGTCAAAATCTTCAAATTCTAAATACTTTTTGCCAAAACGTTCTTGAATTTCTCCATGATCAATTGCATATTCATTAAAGCGTGATACCCAGTAATCCAAAGCAGCATCATCTTTTACACGGAAGGAAGTACGAGAAATTGTATTGGTTCCTTTGGTTCCTTTAGGTAAGCCTGGAAAGTCAAAGAAAGTCATATCTGTTCCGGGAGAGCCGGCATCATCAGCAAAAAATAAATGATATGTTTCAATATCGTCTTGGTTGACAGTCTTCTTAATTAAACGTAGACCTAAAATATCGGTGAAAAAGTGATAAATTTTTTCAGCACTTGAAGTCATGGCAGTGACGTGGTGTAAACCTAAAATTTGTGTATTCATAATAAAAATCCTCCTAAAAGAAAAATAATTTTTTGATTAATTAACTTACTAAAAGTAAGTTTAAATGATTAGTCCTAAAAATGCAAAAGAAATGTCTCGAATTCGAACTATTATTTTTTAGTTGATTTTTTAAAAAAATAAGAATATAATAGCCTGAGATATTTTAATACATAAACTTTCGTAAACATCGCCGGATGCTTGCGACTAAAGTGTTAATGAACAGTTCTTAGGCCATAGCTGAACTGTTTGTTGGCACTTTTTTTGTTTGGAAGGGAAGGAAAACAAGATGAGTAAAGCTTGGTTAAAAGTTATTTTTGGCGCTTTTTGTGAAGTGATTTGGGTCATTGGCATGAAGCATAGTACAACATGGTGGGAGATTTTAGGGACAGTAATCGCAATCTTTATCAGTTTTTATGCGCTGATTAAAGCAGGAGAGGAATTGCCAGTCGGCACAGCCTATGCTGTATTTGTCGGCTTAGGTAGTGCTGGAACTATTGTAACAGATCATTTTTTATTCCACACACCATTGGGCATAGGAAAAGTTCTTTTTCTGTTGCTGTTATTAATAGGTGTGATTGGCTTAAAAATGGTAACTGGAAATAAAGAGGAGGAAACAAGATGAGTTGGTTATACTTAGTTATTGCAGGCTGTTTTGAAATCTTTGGCGTAGGTTCAATTAAATTATTTACAACAAAAAAAGACTTACGTTCATTGTTAATTTTAATTCTAGCGTTTAGTGGTAGTTTCTTATTTTTATATTTAGGGATGAGACAATTACCGATGGGCGTTTCTTATGCAGTTTGGACAGGAATTGGTACAGCAGGAGGCGCTATTTTAGGAATGCTCTTAGGTGAATCAAAAGACCTACGACGGATATTTTTTATTTTTTTAATCATTGTTTCTGTGATTGGTTTAAAATTAATTGGTTAGAAAGCAAGAGAACATTGTTTGGATTATTGAAAGACAGGTGAGTAAAATTTAAAAAGAGACAGAACCAAATGCGGTGTTCTGTCTCAAAATAGCTTTTATTTTACGAGGTTACTATAACGTGTCGCAAATTCATTGTTGTAGGACTTGCCGTTGACATCTTGACCAACGTCCCAATTTGCAGACCAAGTCATTAAGCCACGGATAGGATTACCGTCTTTTGCTAACTGATCAAAAGTTTTGGCTACAGGGGTAGCCTCAACGACATAGCCGCTACCAGCAGCATCCCGATTTGCTGGTAAACCAAGGACTAATTTATCGTTTGGTATCTGTAGATAGCCGCGCGTGCCATGGATTAATGAATCAGACATATAATAGAGGAACTCGTATTTTAGAGCATCGTTGCTTTGAGCAACCCAAGTCATAATTTCATCAACCCAGACACCGTCGCCGCCTTGGTTATATAATTGTGGGGCAATGTAATCATAATAACCATTTAGGGAAGTAATGTATGTTTCATAAGCGGCACCAGGTTTTAAATAAGGGAATTCTGGCGCCATCGTAATGATGAAATTTTTTCCTTGTGCTCGATAATGGTCTTTGACTATTTTCAATGCAGCAGGAATGACGGTTTGGTTGTCGCCAGCAGTAATCGCCAATTGCTCTAAGTCGATGTCTAAACCATCAAAGCCGTATGTTTCCACTTGACGAATGATTTCATTCGCAAAGGCTTGTTCATCGCCTTTGACTAATTGAATATGTGCATCTGCTCCACCAAGTGCCAATAAAACTGCGCGACCTTGACTATTTAATTGTGCGACTTCTTGTCGGAAGGCAGTGTCCGTTTGGTTATAAGGCTTGAACGTAGGAATCCGTGTCGTGCCATCGCTTTTCATGAAGGAAACCGGGACGACATTGTAGGCTTGATTTACTTCTGAAAGGTTTAGTGATGCTGATGTTCCTTGTTTGTAACCATCGCGTCCTTTTGAGGCCCAGTTATGCCAATATCCAACCAACACTTTTTTGCCAGAGATATCTACCATCGTATCCGCAGCATCTGCAGAAGCTTGAGTAGGCGTTAACCACAAGCCAACTGCAACGGTTGAAAGAAGGAGAAAAGCAGGAATTATTTTTTTTAGCTTCATTTTTTGAGAACTCCTTTAATTTAGTTTAAGATGTGAGTATTTTTACTGAATGTTCACATCAATCGCTTGGTAAAAGGCGTTCACCGTATCACCAATGCCCCAGACAGCGTAAATGACATGATAACCTTTGCGGTCTGTCGGAATATTAATTGTTTGTTTAACAACTTTATTAGGAACTTCTTGTTTGCCGTCGATTGAAGCAATTTTGTCGAAGTTTTTAATGTCTAATGGTTGATTGGGATTCCAGCCATTTTTAGTAATATAGTAATCCCAAGAAGCAGTTCTATGTTGGGCAGTTAAGTTCCAAGTGATGTCAAGGGGACCTGTTGTAATGTTTGTTTTGTGCCAACGAGTAGCTGTTTGTTCATCCAAAGGTTCAAAACCTGAGACACCTGCACTGGCTAATTTACCAGTAATAAACGTATTTTTGGGCGCTTCGATACTTTGAGGTTCCCATTGTGCACGACCAACATTTGTATTTAAGTTACCACCAGCAGAACTACCAAAGAAAGCACGACTTCCAGGACTTGCTACGTAACCATGAGCCTCCGAAACAGTAGGGGCCAATGCAGCGCCACCTAAAACAAAACTAAAAGCCAGGACGATTGTTAATAAACTCTTTTTCACGAAAAAAACCTCCTAAAAAATTATTTTGTATGCGCTTACAGATAGGAATATAACATAATAATCTTTCGGATACAAATAATAAGAAATGTTATTTTTAAAAATAAAACAATATTTTTTAAGTAATATTAAGAATGTTTTTAAATAATATAAATAATAGTGTTTTTCAAAGTTTTGTTAATTTTTCATTCGGAATCGCAATTGAAGAAATCACGTGGTATACTTTTAAGAAGAAACAATGACACGAAAGTAGCCATTGGAAAAAGGAGATTATTTCGTGGGAAAAAAACATACATCCTCTTATGAAGTTGCCTACTATGACGGCGATTTTACTGGTGCAATGAAGATACCGGCTTTGTTAGCGGTTGTCATTAAAGTATCCGAAGAACAAACAGAATTACTAGGAAGAGATGCGGCTTATGTCGCTCAATTTGGTCTAGGCTGGGTCATCACCAATTATGAAATAGAGATTCACCGCTTACCAAAAGTTGGTGAAAAAGTAGCAATTACAACGCAAGCTATGAGTTATAACAAATATTTTTGTTATCGTAACTTTTGGGTTCATGATGAAGAAGGCAATGAATGTGTCTTTGTGAAATCAACCTTTGTCTTAATGGATCAAAAAAATCGGAAAATCAGTAGTGTGTTACCAGAAATTATTGCACCTTTTGATTCTGAAAAAATCACTAAAATTTATCGCCATGAAAAAATTGAAAAAGTCACAGAGGGGAACTTTTTACCTTATCGTGTGCGTTTTTTTGATATTGATGGCAATCAACACGTTAATAATGCGATTTACTTTAATTGGTTATTGGATGTGTTAGGGTATGACTTTTTAACAACGCATCAACCGAAAAAAATTCTTGTGAAATTTGATAAAGAAGTAGAATATGGCCAAGAAGTCGAAAGTCATTACGAAATTGTCGAACAAGAAAATCAGTTGAAAACACGCCATGAGATTCGGATTGATGGTCAAACCTATTGTGAAGCGAATATCGATTGGACAAATTAAGTTAAGATGACGATTTAGAAAATAAAAAGGTACGCAGAGGAGGGAGGACATGATTCGCTTAGGATTAACATCTTTTAGTGAACACGACTATTTAACTGGAAAAAAACGGGCCACGCTTTATGAATATGCCAGTCATTTACCGCTAGTTGAAATGGACACGGCGTATTACGGGATTCCTCCCAAAGAACGAGTAACTGAATGGGTCAAAGCAGTTCCCGAAAACTTTCGCTTTGTCATGAAAGTTTATAGTGGAATCAGTTGTCAAGGTGAGTGGCAGACCTATTATGCAAGTGAAGAAGAAATGATCACCTCCTTTTTAGAAAGTATGGCCCCATTAATTGAAAGTAAAAAATTATTTGCCTTTCTGGTACAATTTTCAGGAACATTTGGTTGTACGAAAGAAAATGTCGCTTACTTGCAAAAAATTCGTCACTGGTTTAAAGACCTACCCATCGCCATTGAATTACGAAATAATTCATGGTATCAACCAAACTTTGTAAAACAAATGTTGCAATTTATGAAAGAAAATCAATTTTCACTTGTGATTGTAGATGAACCGCAGATTCCTACGAATCCAGTGCCCTTTTATCCGTATGTAACGAATCCTAATCTCGTGCTCTTCCGGTTTCACGGACGTAATGCGGCTGGCTGGTTAGCCAATGATGCAGAGTGGCGAAAAAAAAGAACCCTTTATCATTATAATACGCAGGAAATCGCTGATTTAAGCGAAGCTGTTTTAAAAATGTCGCAAGAAGCTAAAGAAGTGGGCGTAATTTTTAATAATAATTCTGGCGGCGATGCCGCAGAAAACGCTCTACAGATGCAAAAAGTCTTGAATTTGAGTTACGATGATTTGAATCCAAAACAATTAGATTTATTTTGAGAAAGAAGGTAGCTGAATGTCTGAAAAGCAATCCCCTTATGAAATGGCTTGTGCCTTCCACGAGGTTTTTAATCCACAACAACCAGAGCAACCAACTGCTTTTTCGCCAGAGTTAGCCAGTCGACGAGCAGAGTTTAAAGTCGAAGAACTTGTGGAATTTTTATATAGTGCTGCTGATAATGACCAAGTACTTTTTCAACAATTGGTCAACGGATTAAAAAAATCTGTCGATAAAGCAGAGCAGAAAGTCTTGGCGAAAGGCAAACCAGTATCTGATCCTTTAGTGGAGGAAGTGGATGCACTAGTTGATTTATTGTATTTTACTTATGGTTCGTTTTGCTTAATGGGCGTCAATCCAACAAAAATTATTGAAATCGTTCATCAAGCCAATATGGGGAAATTATTTCCAGATGGGCAGCCACATTATGATCCGGAAACAAATAAAGTATTAAAACCTGAAAATTGGGAACAAGATTTTGCGCCAGAAGCTAAAATTAAAGCGGAAATTCAACGCCAATTGAAAATTACTGAGACCAATGAAAAAGACGAATGAGAAAACTCATTCGTCTTTTTTATTAATCATGGAAGAACGTCCGATATAAGGCTTTGATGGCTTTTTCCTCTTGTTCTTTTTTGATACCAAACATAATGCTTACTTCCGAAGATCCTTGGTTAATCATTTCTAAGTTGATTTTTTCTTTGGCTAACGCCATTGTACTTTCAGCAGTAACCCCAATTCGTTGGCGCATGCCTTCGCCAACAATCATAATCATGGAAAGGTGATGCGTGATGCGTAACTCATCAGGCGCTAAAACTTCTTGGAGTTGGGCCATCAGTCGATTTTCAATTTCAGTTGTTAACTGGTCTTCTCTTAAAACAATCGTGATGTCATCAATTCCTGAGGGCATATGCTCATAGCTTAAGGCTAATTTTTCTAGTACTTCTAAAAGCCGTCGCCCAAAACCTAACTCTCTATTCATTAAATACTTACTAATGTAAATACTTGCGAACCCTTGATCACTAGCAATTCCTACAACAGGGGCATGCTTCACTTTGCGAGAAGTGGTAATTAGGGTGCCAGGATGATGTGGGTTGTTAGTATTTTTGATAACGACTGGAATATTTGCGCGATAGGCAGGCATTAAAGCTTCGTCGTGGAGGACGGCAAATCCTGCATAAGCTAACTCCCGCATTTCTCTGTAGGTCAATTCTTGAATCGTTTGAGGCTGTTCAATAATTCCAGGATGGGCGACATAAATTCCGTCCACATCGGTAAAGTTTTCATACAAATCTGCTTGAACACCTGCGGCAACAATGGACCCTGTGATATCGGAACCGCCACGAGAAAAAGTACAAATTTCGCCGGCTTCTGTATAACCAAAGAAACCTGGAATAACCAAGATTTGTTGAGTCTCACGATAGGCACTAATTTTCTCTAAAGCTTTTGGTAAAATGCGGGCATTGCCTGGCTCAGGTGTCACTAGGAGACCTAATTCTTTTGGACTAATGTAGCGAGCATCTAAGCCATTCTGATTGAAAAAACTGGCAACAACTTTTGCATTATTGTCCTCGCCGCTAGCTAAAAAATAGTCAAATAAAAAAGCATTGTTTTCTTTTGGTAAAGTGGCTAATTGGCGAATCGAAATAGCAATATCAGCTAAAACTGCTTTATCCAAGTGTAATTCATCAAAAAGATCTTCATAACGACGAATGATGGCAGAGATTGTCGATTCAATTTCCTCATTATTTAAGTAGCGCTGATAGTATTGAATCAATAAATCAGTCACTTTAATATCTTGCGGGGTTCGCTTTCCAGGAGCGGATACAACGACAAACGTTCGGCGCGGCTCTTCCTTGACGATTTGTAAGACTTTCTGTAACTGTGGTGCTGATGCTAGCGAGCTACCGCCGAATTTAACTACGTTCACGTTTATCACTCCTGTTTTTAATTATTTTCTCATTTGTAGATTAGTAAAAGGATACCGAAAAACATTTAGAAAAGCAACCACTTATTTTCAGAAAGTTAGGAAATCATGAAAATATTTGTTCTTCATTTTTCCTTAAAATTTTGTTAAACTGTAAAGATATGAGTCGTAACGAAGGAGTTAAATAGTATGACAGAATCCAAAACTGCCATTATTTTTGATATGGACGGTGTCCTAGTAGATAGCGAAGCTTATTATTATGAGCGACGTAAAGCATTTTTAGCGGAATTTGATTTGACCATTGAGGGCCTAACCTTGCCAGAATTAGTCGGTGCGGATATGCGTTCATTATGGCAAAAGATTGAACAAGTCAACAAAAAAGAGCTAGATATTGCTTTTTTAAATGAACAATACATAGCCTATAAAAAAGCGCATCCGATAGATTATTTAGCTGTGCTTGATGAAAATGCGAAACGTGTTTTACAATTTTTAAAAAGACAAGGCTATAAAATCGGATTAGCTTCTTCTTCCACAAAAGACGCAATTGAAGAGGTTTTGACAGTGGGGCAATTAAGTAGTTATTTTGATGCGGTCGTGAGTGGGGAAGATTTCGAAGAAAGTAAACCGGCGCCGGATATTTATCTGCACACGTTACAAGAATTAGCTGTTGCGCCACAGGAATGTATAGCCATTGAAGATTCAGAAAAAGGCATTGCCTCTGCCAAAGAAGCTGGGCTAGAAGTTTGGGCGATGCGCGATGAACACTTTGGGATGGATCAAAGTCAAGCGGATGCCTTCTTAACACAACTAAGTGATATTTGTAAAAAAATTAGTGAAAATCGGATCGATGAAAGCAGTGAATCAACCCCTTCGTAAGAAGATCGCGGGTTTTCTTAAAAAAGTTTGTTATAACTAGTGAATGAATATACAGTTTGTGCTATAATTTTCTATAGGTATTTCTGCAAGAATGCCCTTTTTCAAGGGTCAGGAACAATAGATAACCGTGTGAAGAGAACAAACAACCTTTCTTTTATTATAGAAAAATTATCGGAGGAGCCAAAATGAAGAATAATTGGATTATCATTTTAGTACTAGTAATCGTTATTATTGCTGCGGTGCTATACTTAATTGGTTATTTTATGCGCAAAAAAAATCAAGAACAATTAGATGAATTAGAAGTTCGTAAAGAAGCCCTGTTTGACTTGCCAGTCTTTGAAGAAATCGATGACATTAAAAAAATGCATCTAGTTGGACAGAGTCAAAATAGTTTCCGTGAATGGAATCAACGCTGGGTAGAACTATCGACGCGTTCTTTCGCCGAACTAGAGAGTCAAATTTATGAAGTCGAAAATCAAAATGAAATTTTCCGTTTCATGAAAGCGAAGAAAG
Source organism: Enterococcus sp. DIV2453a (assembly GCF_050533535.1). NCBI lineage: Bacteria > Bacillati > Bacillota > Bacilli > Lactobacillales > Enterococcaceae > Enterococcus > Enterococcus sp. DIV2453a. Next base: position 268,241 of record NZ_CP172899.1, read on the forward strand.
CAGTCGTGGAAGCGAATGAAACGATGACCGAAATGGAAGCCGAAGTGGAAGTCATTCGTAATGGCTTGAAAGAATTACGTGAAAGTGAAGAGCGCAATTCATTGGAAGTTCAAAAAGCTTTGGATGTCTATGAAGAATTAAGTAAATCACTAAAAGATGATAAAGCTAGCTTTGGTCCAGCTTACTCCGAAATCCAAAAACAATTAAGAAACGTCGAAATTGAATTCACACAATTTGTCACACTAAATACATCGGGGGACCCAATCGAGGCTCGAGAAGTCCTAGAAGATGCAGAACGTCATACGTATGAATTGGAAGACTTAATGAAACGGATTCCACCAATGTATGAAGAATTAAATGAAACTTTCCCAGATCAATTAAAAGAAATCGAAGAAGGCTACAACCAATTATTAGCTGACGATTATGTGTTCCCTGAACAAAACTTTGCTGAAGAAATTCAACATGCGAAAAAACGTGTCGAGAATTCAATGGCTGATTTAGAGAAAACAGAGATTGCCGCAGTAGAGGTTGCGAACCGTGACACAGCAACGGCGATTGATGCATTATATGAAGTGATGGAACGTGAGATTGAAGCGAAGAAATATGTCGTGACCAATCAAAAAATTATTGACGATTATATTTCTCATTCCTTAAAAAATAACCGTCAATTAATGATTGAATTGGACCATGTATCACAAAGCTACACCTTAAATAACAACGAGCTAGGACGTAGTCGTGGTTTTCAAACGGAAATTGAAGAAATTATCCGCCGTCAAAAAGACTTGGAACCTCGAATGAAAGAACATACCGTTCCTTACTCTGAAATTCAAGCGTTCTATAAAGAATGCTATAAGATTTTAGATGATATTGAAAATCAACAATTAGAAATCGATGCTTCATTGAAAGAACTAAGAAAAGGCGAAAAAGTCGCCCAAGAAAAAGTTGACGAATACGAATTCCGTTTACGGAGTATCAAACGGTATGTTGAAAAGCAACGATTGCCAGGTTTGTCTGCTGATTACTTAGAATTTTTCTATGTGGCAACGGATCGAATTGAAGATTTAAGCCGAGCCTTAAATAAAATGCGCATTAACATGGATGAAATCAATCGTTTGTGTGACTTATGCGAAGATGATTTAGAGTTATTAGATAAGAAAACAAAAGATTTAGTCAATGCAGCAGCTCTGACAGAACAAATGATGCAATATGCAAACCGCTATCGTCATACTCACGAGAACATCCGAGCGGCTTTAGATAAAAGCATGTATTTATTCTCGACAGAATTCCGTTATCAAGATGCATTAGATGAAATTGGAACGGCATTGGAAGCTGTTGAGCCAGGGGCGTTCAAACGAATCGAAGATTTTTATTTTAAAAATATCAATAACCCTAATTTAACAGCAATTTAATTAAACAATCACTAAACAGAGGTTTGTCGACAGACAAGCCTCTGTTTTTATGGCGTGGGGGTGACTTGAAGTGATACTTTAGAAAGTATATAATGGGAAAGAATTTTAAAAAAGAAGGGTGACAAATGATTTATTTTGATAATAGTGCAACTACACCGATTTACCCCCAGGCTTTAGATACATATGTAAAAACCAGTCAGCGGATTATTGGCAATCCGTCTAGTCTGCATGACTTAGGCAACCAAGCCAATCGGCTCTTACAACAAGCACGGAAGCAGATTGCGGAGCTAATCAATGTTTCAGCAAATGAAATCTATTTTACAAGTGGCGGAACTGAAGGAGATAACTGGGTTTTAAAAGGAACGGCAATCGAAAAACGAGAATTTGGTAATCATATTATTATTTCTGCAGTGGAACATCCAGCAGTTACAGAAACAGCGGAACAATTAGTCGAACTAGGTTTTGAACTTTCTTATGCGCCAGTGGATAAAGAAGGTCGTGTGAAAGTCGAGGAATTACAGAAATTAATTAGAAAAGAAACGATTTTGGTTTCTGTTATGGCAGTCAACAATGAAGTGGGAACGATTCAACCAATTAAAGAAATCAGCGAGGTTTTAGCGGAGTTTCCTAAAATTCATTTTCATGTAGACGCGGTTCAAGCAATTGGGAAAGTTAATTACTCAGAGTGGTTAACGGATCGGGTGGATTTTGCAACGTTTTCTGCACATAAATTTCATGGACCACGAGGCATTGGTTTTATGTATTGGAAACAAGGAAAACGTTTAGCGCCGCTTTTAACAGGAGGCGGGCAAGAAAACAACCAACGCAGTGGGACAGAAAACGTACCAGCAATTGTGGCAATGGCCAAAGCGTTACGTTTGCATTTAGAGAACGAACAACAACGGCCGCAACATGTGGCGACATTACGGAGTTATTTATTAAAGGCGCTAGAAGAATTTCAAAATGTGACTGTTTTTTCACAAGATAATGAACATTTTGCGCCACACATTTTATGTTTTGCTTTGAAAGGGATTCGTGGCGAAGTGCTGGTCCATGCATTGGAAGAAAAACAGATTTATATTTCGACTACGAGTGCTTGTTCTAGCCGAAAAAAAATGGCTAGCAGCACCTTGTATGCCATGCATGTGCCAGGGGAATTAGCGACTTCCGCTGTGCGCATTAGTTTAGATGAAAGCAATACAATGGCAGAAATTGAACAATTTATGATTGTTTTCAACCAACTTTATCAAAAATTTTCTCGTGTAAATTAATAAAAAATAAGTCGGAGCCTAGAAATAGGCTCCGACTTATTTTTGCTCTCTTTATCGATTGAAGCGGTAGCCACTTCCCCAGAGTGTTTCAATTGGAGAGTCAGAAAGATTGGCTTTTTTTAATTTTTCCCGAATCCGTTTAATGTGAACAACGACAGTCGAAACCTCAGTATCTAAGGCATCAAACCCCCAGACACTTTCAAAAAGTTCTTCTTTATTCCACACACGGTTAGGATGTTCCATCAAGAAAACCAACAATTTGTATTCTTTGCTTGTAAAAATAACTTCATTTTCTAAAACAAACACTTTGTGGGCGGCAGTGTCGACAGCGATTTCATTGATTTTTAGTAATTGTGGTGGTTGTTCTGCTTTGCTTAACAATTGATAACGGTTCATATGGGCTTTTGCTCGAGCGACTAATTCATTGGGACTAAACGGCTTGATTATATAATCATCCGCACCTAAGCCAAGCCCACGAATTTTATCAATATCTTCTTTTTTAGCCGAAACAATCATGATCGGCGTTTGCTTTTTTTTCCGAATTGCACGACAGATTTCAAAACCATCCATAGTTGGCAGCATCACATCTAAAATAATTAAATCAAAGGGCTCATTTAAAGCTGCTTCCAATCCTTTTTTTCCATCATGTTCAATTGTGACAGTCATATCGTTAATTTCTAAATAATCTTTTTGCAAATCAGCAATGCTTGGATCATCTTCAATAATTAATACATGTGGTTTCATTTTTCATCCTCCAACAACGGCAGCGTAATTATCACGTTGGTACCGTCTCCTTTTTTACTTGTGACAGTGATTGTTCCCTGATGATAGTCAATAATTTGTTTGACAATACTTAATCCCAAGCCGCTTCCTTTAACTGTTGGGGTTCGAGATTTGTCTACACGATAGAAGCGTTCGAATAAATAAGGTAATTCTTTTTTATCGATACCAATGCCGTTATCTGTAATGGTTAAAACTAAGTCTGTTTGATTATGCGTTAAAGAAATCGTAAAGGCTAGTTGTTCTTTAGTGGGATCCGCAAATTTAATGCTATTTTGAATTAGATTGGTAATCACGCGATTCATCTGCGTGGGATCCATTTGAACGTATAAAGCTTCGGTGGGAAGTACAGAAGTAATCACGAGTTCTTGTTCCAAACGGTATTCTTCAAGAATATGTGCAATAAAACGAGTGAAATTGGTCTTTTCCATTGTAAAGACAGCACGGTCTAGGTCTAATTTAGAATACAAAAATAATTCTTCAATTAAATCATTGAGGCCTAAACTTTTTTCATGAATGACCGTTAAATAGCGCTGTTTTTTTTCTTCAGTATTGGCAACGCCATCCATCAAACCTTCAACGTAACCAATAATAGAAGTAATTGGTGTTTTTAAGTCATGAGAAATATTTGCAATTAATTCTTTCCGATTAGCTTCATATTTTTCGCGTTCCGCATTGGCTTCTTCTAAATCTTGCCACATTTGTTCAAAACTAAGTTGGAGCTGTTTGACTTCTGTTGAGACGGTTTGGTGGCTAGTTGGTGTAAATGGATTTTCTTTTTGGGCATCCTTACCCAATGTTTTAGTCGCTTTTTCTAATGCTTCTAATGGCTCGATAGTGGTTTTGGTTAAGCGCTTATTAATGAGCCAAGCTGCCGCAATTGCTACAAGGATAATTAACAAAATCATCCAGATAATCCAGCGTGTGAAGAATTCAAAAAGGCTGCTTTCGCGTTTCAAGACAATAAAGCTCCCGTTAGAACCATCTAAATAATGAAAATCGGATTTGACATAATGATATAGACGCCCTGCATTATCCAGTGTGCCAGTTGGCATAATATTATTCATTTCGTAGTTTGGAATATGTACAGACAAAGATTTTTCTACTAAATTATCCGAATAATAAGGAAACCGTGCATTCTTTCGAATAATCACACTTAATCCTTTTGCCTCAATTGTTTGAATCGTTTCCTTTAATTCTTTACTTAAAGGCGTATCTAGTAATTTCGGTGACTTTTTTAACAATTGATCTAAGGCTAAATAACTTTCTTCTTCGTTAGCGGTCAATGGTCGTTGCTTATTCATCATTCGGTAAGCTTGGGGCAAACTGGGGACAGTTCCTAATGTGATGTAAGAAGCTAAGGATAAAACAGCTAAAACAGAGGCTAAAGTAATAATGATGGCACTAATATAAGAAATAAAAAAGCGGCGTTTAATGGTCAAAAGCGTCCCTCCTAGTGGTTTTAATCTATTTCTTACTTATAGTGTATTACAAGTAAACAAAAAAAAGCTAGTATTGTTATTAACTTTTTTTCATTTGTTTATAATTTGTTCATTTTTCGGCAAGTAGGAGTTTATAAGGCTTTGCTATTCTAGGTATATCAAAAAGAAAAAAGGGGATTACCAACTATGAAAAAGAAAAAAGTTTTTAGTACGATTACCTTATTAACCCTTAGTACGTTGTTGATCGCAGGCTGTGCTGGCGGAGCCAACTCTGCAACAGATAAATCAAGTGCAGCTAGCTCAAGCACTGCAGTCTCTAGTTCAGCAGAAGCAGCTAAAGAGCAATCAAAAGGACAAGAATTAACAGAAATTTTATCCAGTACTGATTGGCAAGGCACAAAAGTTTACGACAAAAATAATAATGATTTAACAGCAGAAAATGCTAATTTTATTGGTTTAGCAAAATATGATGGTGAAACAGGTTTTTATGAATTTTTCGACAAAGAAACAGGTGAAACCCGTGGCGATGAAGGCACATTCTTTGTGACAGATGATGGCGAAAAGCGTATCTTAATTTCGGATACACAAAACTATCAAGCAGTGGTTGATTTAACGGAAGTAACGAAAGATAAATTTACCTATAAGCGAATGGGGAAAGATAAAGATGGGAAAGATGTAGAAGTCTTTGTAGAGCATGTCCCTTATTCTGATAAAAAGTTAACCTTTACGAACGGTCGTAAAGATTTAGAAACAGAAACTGGCAAAATTGTTACCAATGAACCTGGGGATGACATTTTAGGGGCCACATTATGGAATGGCACGAAAGTTTTAGATGAAGACGGTAACGATGTTACTGAAGCAAATAAAATGTTTATTAGTTTAGCGAAATTTGATAATAAAACAAGTAAATATGAATTCTTTGATTTAGAAACGGGTAAAACACGTGGAGATTTTGGTTACTTCCAAGTAATTGATAATAACAAAATCCGTGCTCACGTTTCAATTGGTGACAATAAATATGGAGCTGCATTAGAATTAACAGAATTAAATGATAAACGTTTTACGTATACACGAATGGGTAAAGACAATAACGGCAAAGAAATTAAAGTTTTTGTGGAACATGAACCGTATGAAGGCGACTTTACGCCAGACTTCACGTTCTAATTAGTCAATCACGAGTGGATGAAGCGGTCAAAAGGAAGTAAAGGATTCTTTTGACCGCTTCATTTTTAACAAAAAAATAGTTTATAGTTGTTTTTAATCGTTTATAAATTGTTCATTTTTCTGACAGTGGTAGTTTAGAATCGTTTGTTAAGATTGGTTTATCAAAGAAAAGGAGCGATGCTTTATGAAAAAGAAAGTATTAAGTTCGATTACTTTAGTAACATTAAGTACGTTACTTATAGCAGGTTATGCAAGTCCAGTATTTGCAGGTCATGCAGCCAATCCAAATAGTGCTACAGCAAATTTAGGCAAACATCAAAACAATGGCCAAACAAGAGGTGACAAGGCGACTAAGATTTTATCTGGCACGGACTGGCAAGGAACCCGAGTTTATGATGCTGCAGGTAATGATTTAACGGCAGAAAATGCTAATTTTATTGGTTTAGCAAAATATGATGGTGAAACCGGTTTTTATGAGTTTTTCGACAAAAACACTGGGGAAACCCGTGGTGACGAAGGAACATTTTTTGTGACGGGTGATGGCACAAAACGAATTTTAATTTCGCGGACACAAAATTATCAAGCCGTAGTGGATTTAACCGAAGTGAGTAAAGACAAATTTACTTACAAGCGTTTAGGGAAAGATAAACTGGGGAATGATGTTGAAGTTTACGTGGAACACATCCCTTATCATGGGAAAAAATTAGCTTTTACAAATGGACGTGAAGCATTAACCAATCAAACTGGCAAAATTGTGACAAATAAATCAGGGGATAAAATTTTAGGAACAACCTTGTGGAATGGCACAAAAGTCGTAGATAAAAACGGTAATGATGTGACAGCGGCCAATCAAAATTTCATTAGTTTAGCGAAATTTGATCCAAACACAAGTAAATATGAATTTTTCAATTTACAAACAGGTGAAACCCGCGGCGATTTTGGGTACTTCCAAGTGGTGGACAATAACAAGATTCGGGCCCATGTATCTATTGGGACGAATCGTTACGGTGCGGCGCTAGAATTAACGGAACTAAACAATGATCGATTTACGTATACTCGAATGGGTAAAGATAATGCTGGTAATGATATTCAAGTGTTTGTAGAACATGAACCTTACCAAGGCACATATCATCCAGCCTTTACTTTCTAAAAGTCTCTTGTCTTCTCGCTCATTTAACAAAAGAACGTCCCCCAACGTTCTTTTGTTTTCTCTTCTTCTATAAATAAATTGTTATTAGTTACAATTAATTATTATTATTAAGATAATTATAATAATTATTATTTAATAATTTGTTCATATTATGGACAGGTGGAGTTAATAACTACTTGCTATCCTTAAATTATCAAGAGGGAAAGGGAGTAGTAGCTTATGAAGAAAAAAATCGTTGGTACAATTACATTGTTGGCTTTAAGTACGTTATTAGTTGGTGGAGCAGGAGGGGCTTTGACGGCAGAAGCATACGTTCCTCAAAGCGTAGACAATCCCAATAATTTAGGGAATTTACCTGAGTATTTACGCTCGATTGGTATTCGGCAAGATGAAATGTTATCGGAAAAAGATTGGGCAGGTCAACGTGTCTATGATAAAAATGGGACCGATTTAACCGCTGAAAATCAGGATTTATTACATGCAATTAAGTTTGATGCAACCACTAGTTTTTATGAGTTTTTTGACAAAGAAACTGGGAAATCCACAGGTGATGAAGGGACCTTCTTTATGACCGCTGGCTTATCTGATAAGAGCTACTTAGTAATTATTTCTGAAACAAAGAATTATCAAGGTGTTTACCGGTCAAGAATGTTGTACCAAGATACTTTTACGTATACACAAACAGGGAAAGACAAAGCAGGAAATGATGTGGAAGTTTTTGTAGAAAATAAAGCAACCTCTGGTCCTGTCTATGGATATCCGCAACCTTTCCCAAATAATCGTCCGAGAACACTGGAATTTACGAATGGCCGACGTGCGATGACAGAGCAAACAGGGGCAATCGATATTAATCGACCTGGTGATGAGATTCTTGGAAAAACATCTTGGTTGTATGGTACGCCTGAGCTCTTATGGAACGGCACGAAAGTAGTGGATAAAGATGGCACTGATGTAACATCGGCTAATCAAAACTTCATTAGCTTAGCGAAATTTGACCAAGACAGCAGCAAATATGAATTTTTCAATTTACAAACGGGTGAAACCCGTGGCGACTATGGCTACTTTAAAGTAGGAAATCAAAATAAATTCCGTGCCCATGTGTCCATTGGAACCAATCGCTATGGCGCTGTCTTAGAATTAACAGAATTGAATGATAATCGTTTTACGTACACACGAATGGGTAAAGATAACGAAGGAAACGATATCCAAGTCTATGTGGAACATGAACCATACCAAGGAACTTTTGATCCTGAATTTACCTTTTAAGAACAAAACATACGAATGGAAACCAAAAAAAGTTTCGACTTCTTTTGGTTTCTCTCTTTTTAAAATAGAAAAACAGAGAAAGCGTTTTAATCGACAAATAAAAAAAGATTCGTTAGATTAGAACCACTGGAGACAAATCTCATATTTCTCTCGAGGAAAGGAAGTTGAGCACAATGAACAAAAAAATTTTAATGGGGCTATTAAGTGTCGTGACCATTCCATTACTTGCTGCGTGTCAAGGAGGAGAAACACCTTCTGCAGCATCAAAAAATAGTCAAACGGTGACTACTCAAAGTAGTGCAAAAACTGAAAGCACCAGTACAACCCGTTCGGTAGCTCAAACAACATCAAAAGAGGAAGTGAAAGAACCGATGAAGACCTATGAAGTGGGTGCGCTTTTAGAAGCAGCCAATCAACGAGATACGAAGAAGGTCAAGGAAATTTTACAAGATACTACTTATCAAGTGGATGAAGTCGACACAGAAGGCAACACACCGCTCAATATCGCTGTGCACAATAATGACATTGAGATTGCAAAAGCGTTGATTGATCGGGGTGCCGATATTAATCTGCAAAATAGCATTAGTGATAGTCCCTATCTTTATGCGGGAGCGCAAGGACGTACGGAGATTTTAGCATATATGTTAAAAAATGCGACACCAGATTTAAATAAGCATAACCGTTACGGTGGCAATGCGTTAATTCCGGCAGCTGAAAAAGGACATATTGACAATGTGAAGCTCTTGTTAGAAGATGGACGAGAAGACATAGATTTCCAAAATGACTTTGGCTATACCGCGTTGATTGAGGCAGTGGGGTTACGTGAAGGGAACCAACTATACCAAGATATTGTAAAATTGTTAATGGAAAATGGTGCGGATCAATCCATTAAAGACAATTCTGGTCGAACAGCAATGGACTATGCCAATCAAAAAGGTTATACGGAAATTAGTAAAATTTTAGCACAGTACAACTAAGTATTGTGTCCTTTCGGGAAGAAATAAATACAGGTAGGAGTGAAGGAAAGCATGAATTATTGGTTAAAAAATGTTCGAATTGAAACAGGGTATCAAAAAGAAGGTGACTGGTTATCTGGGACAGTAACCAAAGAAGTGGCAATTGAAATAACAGATGGAGTATTTACGAAAATCATCCCCAATGAAGAATTGGTAGAAGAACCTGGGTTGACAATTATTGATGGTCACCATCAATTGATTTTACCAGGTTTGATTGAAAAACATTGTCACTTTGATAAAAGTAAACTAGGCGTTCCGTGGTATCCGGTGACGCCAGCGAAGTCAATTGTGGAACGTGTCGAAGCAGAAATTCCTTATTTAGATAGTTTAGAACTTTCTTTAACAGAACGCGCCAATCATTTAATTGACTTAGAATTACCACATGGCGCGACAGCTTTCAGAACACATGTCGACGTGGAACCGATGACAGACTTACGTTATTTTGATGAAGTCCAAGCGTTGGCCCAAACGAAACCATTTGCGGTAGAAATTGTCGTCTTTCCACAGCACGGCTTACTACGTTCAGATTCCGTTGAATTAGTTGATCAAGCATTGACAAAAGGTGCCGATTTTATTGGTGGCGTGGATCCTTATTCACTAGATGGTGATTACAAAAAATCATTGGCTGAAACATTCCGCTTAGCAGATAAACATGGTGTCGGTGTGGATATTCATTTACATGACCGTCACGAAGCTGGGACAACAACGATTAAAGAAATTATCCGTTTAACGAAAGAATATGGCCTACAAGACAAAGTATTTATCAGCCATGCCTTCGGGTTAAATGATTTCATTGGTGAAGAACGTGACGAAGTTTATGATGCTTTAGCAGCAGAAAAAATTCATATTAATTCCAGCGTGCCAATCACACCTAACACGATTCCGCCAATTATGGAATTGTTACGTCATGGAGTCAATGTCCATCTTGGTTGTGACAATATCTACGATTGCTGGTCTCCCTATGGTGATGGTTCATTACAAGAAAAATTGGCTCGTTTAGGTGAACTTTTTAATGTGAAAGATCAAGATGCTTTAACCCAATTATTGGGCTTAGTGACAGATGGTGTCACAACTTTAGACGAACAAGGGCAAGCAAATTGGCCGCAAGTTGGTGCTGAAGCAACTTACTTACTCACTGAAGCAGAATGTGCGGCGGCTTTTGTCGCTCGTCAGACACCGGTGGAAATCAGTGTGGTAAAAGGAACCACACTTTATCAAAAATAACAAAAAGAAGCGAGATTTCTCGCTTCTTTTTGTTATGCTTATCGCTTCTTCAACCAGCTATCCAATTGCTCAAATAAAGTGATGACCGAAGGATCCTTGGTTTGTTTTAAAAAATCATGTTCTAAATAGTAAACCGCTTTAAAGGTACTCTCAGGAATGGTCCGTCCGATTTTTTTGCTATAGCGGAACGGCACTTCTTCGTCTGAGCTACTAGCTGTACTGAAACAAGGGGGAAACGTTTTTAATGTTTCGTCTGACAGTGCGTAAGCAGACCAGTCCCCATTTTCTGGTAATCCGTAAAAGTGCGGCAATAGCGCTTGCTGAATACTGTAATGATACAGCAGATAGCGAGAAAGAAAAGGATCATCCCAAACAGGCTTTGTTTGGTCGATGGTAGCTATTTCTTTAGCGGAAATGGCTTGCTTTAATAATTTTCGTGGCTCTTTAATAAATTCTAAATCTGTATAGCCGTAAAAATTGACTAAAAATTGTGGCGTCAAATTTAGTGTTTGTAATTGTTTGGTTAACTGTAACATTAAATAACCGCCAGCGGAACGTCCGCACAAACCAAAGGGCTGATTTTGAATAATCTCTTCGTTTAACAATTGGAAGGTTTCTGTTAGCGTCCCTAAGATGTGATCGATTTTTGTATTTGGAGCCAACAAATAGTCCAGCGCTAAAACGGTATAGCCATTGCTTGTAAACAGCTCCTTCAGTTCTTCTGGTAAATCACTTTTGGTTCCATAAATCATCCCGCCACCGTGTAAATAGACGACATAGTTCGTTGGTTCAGTCGTAGTGGGGTAGATAGTAACTGTTGCGCCATTAGCGAGTGTTTGATTGTTTTTCAAGTGCACGTCTCCTCATCTTTATAATGTATGTGGCAATTTCATAATTTAACAATTGCAAGGGATTGGCTAAGTCAATATCAAGAAGTTGTTCCACTTTATTTAAACGATAACGAATCGTTTTTGAATGAAGAAACATCGCTTCAGAGGTCTGTTTATAGTTGCGATTATTTTGGAAAAAACTGTACAAAGTTTCAAATAAATCGTAGTTGTTTTCGGCTAATTGATAAAGTGCGCGAGGAATTAATTCGTCTAAATTTTCCAATTGGTCTTCGCGGATAAAATTTTTAAATACCCCAATATCGGCTAAGGTGACAATTGGTCCGTTATAAAAAGTTTCATTAAAGCGCAGAATGTCCAGACATTCAATCAGTAGCTCTTTAATCCCTTCTCGTGATTTTAAACTGCTGACGGCAACGGTAAGCGTGTCGTTTTCTTCTAAAAGTTCAGCTAATAAACGACTTAATTGCAGCTTTGTAATTTTTCCATCACTTTCATTGAAGTTAAAAAGGACCGCCGAATAATTTAGCTGATCAAAGAAGATGGATTTCACACGCAGGGTACGAAGTAAGGCAATAATTCGTTCTTTCATGAGTTGTGTATTGGTGTCTTTGGTAGAAAAAGCAATCGCTTGGTAAGAATCTAGTTCTTGCATTTGCACTTCACGAAGCAAACTGTTTAGCTCGTCAGGATTTTGCGGTGTATTTTGTAAAATAGCATCCGCTAAGTTGTTCAAACGAGTATACCGTTCTTTTTTTAACAAATTTTCGGTATTGAATTTTTCTTGCAAGACATCAATCGCATTTTCGATAATCACTAAATCCGTTTCTTTAACCTTTTCATCTTGTAAATAAACCAGAAGTAAACAATTAGTGGAATAACTATTGAAAATAGAAACTTCTAGTGCCAACTGTTTTTTGGGGTTGGCATGAGAATAAAGTGTTAAAAGAGAGTAATCATTTTTAGTGAACTCACTGTTTTTTAGTTTTTCTCTTGAGAGCACAATCGCATCATGGGGTAAGTCGCCATCGCTAATTTCCAGATGTTTATCCAACATTTTTAAAGCGAAGGGTAATTTAATGATGTCATAAAATTCTTGCATAATCGTCTCAACCGTTGGGTAGTGGCGCTCTAATTTGGTGAAACGTTGGCGCACATCGTAATACGTACGTAAGACATGCGACTGATAATTCAACAAAGGCTCGTAAATCGTAAATAGAATTTTTTCATAGCTAATGTCTTGTGTGATTTTAATTAAAGGAATTTCATAATTGAAACATAATTCGATAAACCACTCTGGAATCATTTTAATGAATCGATCTGTTTTCAAAATTAAGCCGCTGATGCCAATTCGGCGCATCTTTACGAAAAAATTTTCCAACTCTTTTTCGGGTAGATCATGCAATGCGTAGAAAGAAGTCAAAATTAACTGATTCTTTCTACTCCAGTTCTCGATATCAATCGCTTCTAAGACCATTGCCGAGTCAACTTCATTGTCTAAACCAATCTCTTTCGTCAAAATTTTACCTTTTTTTAAGTCACCTATCGATAATAACTCTCTTAATTTCATCGTTTTCTCCTTTTTTCCTCTTATGGATAAAAATTATACCATTTTTTTAGAATTATGTCCGATGAAAACACTTTCTCGTTTCGATACAATAGCATTGTAAGGAATAGATAGGAGGATGAACAATGTTACACACAGTAATTTTGAAAAACAATTACCAAGACTCCATCAACTTAATGTTATTGACCAATAAAATCAATGCATTAGATGGTGTAACCATGAGTCAAATCATGATGGGAACAGATGCCAACAAAGACATCCTTAACAACACGAACTTGTTAACGGATGAGGCCAATAGTGCATCTGCAAACGACATGATGATTGTGGTTGACAGTGAAAAAGAAAACATCATGGAAGAAGTTATGCCAGCGATTGATGAATTCTTAGATGATTTATCAGCAAAGGGAACTAGTGAAGAAGCACAAGCAGCGACTTCTTGGTCAGAAGCGTTTGATCTTTTACCAGAGGCGAATGTAGCGCTATTCAGTATTCCTGGTGAATATGGTGCGCCAGAAATGGAACGTGCCTTAAAAAATGATTTACACGTGTTCTCTTTCACGGATAATGTGTCAATTGAAGATGAAGTACGTTTGAAAAAATTAGCGCATGAAAAAGGCTTACTAATGATGGGTCCTGACTGTGGAACTGGTATTATCTCAAGTATTCCAATCGCCTTTACAAATGTTGTTTCTCCAGGAAACATTGGCGTTGTTGGTGCTTCAGGAACAGGGATTCAAGAAGTTACAACGATTATTGACCGCTTAGGTGGCGGAGTTGTTCACGCCATTGGAACTGGTGGTCGTGACTTAAGCGACAAAGTAGGCGCTATCACAGTGAAAGATGCTATTGTGGCCTTAGAAAATCACGAACCAACCGATGTGATTACAGTCATCTCTAAACCACCTGCAAAAGAAGTTCGTGATGAAGTGGTTGAATTATTACAAAGCATTTCAAAACCAGTCGTTGCGATTTTCTTAGGAGAAAAACCAACAAGTCACGAAGGCAAAGTTTATCTAGCTCATACATTAGAAGAAACAGCTAAAATTGCTGTTGATTTAGCAAATGATGTGGCCGTGAAGAAAAATTACTTTGAAGCATTAGCAAAACCAGCTGTACCAACATTACCAGAAGATAAAGTTGTAAAAGGCTTATATTCAGGTGGTACATTAGCTTCTGAAGCAGGTATGTTAATTTCTGAAGCTTTAGACCTTGGCGGTTTAGTGAAAGCAGAAGGTTATGTCTTGAAATCTCACGGTTATGAAGTCATTGACTTAGGCGATGATATGTATACACAAGGTCGTCCGCACCCAATGATTGACCCAGATGTTCGTATCGAAAAAATTCGTGAATACGCACAAGATGAAAAAACGGGGATTATCTTATTCGATGTGGTGTTAGGCTACGGTGCTCATGAAGACATGGTTGGTGCGTTATTACCAGCAATTGAAGAAGCGCGTGCCACAGCCAAAGAAGCAGGACGCGATCTTTACTTTGTTGCAACTGTTTGTGGGACGACGAAAGATCCGCAAAATTACCAATCGTCGGTTGATCGTTTGAAAGAAGGCGGCGTTTTAGTTGCAGAAAGCAATGCTAAAGCTGTTCAATTAGCTTTATTACTAAAAGGAATCGAAATTTCAGAAGACGATAAAGAAGTGGTTGCTTACAACGGACCAACTGTCGATGTACCAAAACCAGGCGAAAAAGTAATGGAACTATTAACAACCAAACCAAGAATCATTAACGTTGGGTTGCAAAGCTTTACAGAATCAATCGTTGATTACGGTGGCGAAACTGTTCAATTTAACTGGCGTCCGCGTGCCAACGGCAATAAAAAAATGATTAAAATTTTGGATGCTTTGGAAGATTACAGTGAACAAATCGAAGCTGAAAATCACAAAGTAACAGACAAAATTAAAAATGCACAACCATTCTTAGTAGATGTGGTACCTGCAAAATCAGTGATTCCAGAATTAAATGATGATGCACAAAAAACATTACTTCATGCTGGACCACCAATCCAATGGTCTGAAATGACTGGACCAATGAAAGGTGCTTGTATCGGAGCTGCATTATTCGAACGTTGGGCAGACAATGAAGAAGATGCTTTGAAGATTTTTGAAGCTGGCGAAGTACGTTTCATTCCTTGTCACCATGTAAAAGCAGTAGGACCAATGGGCGGTATTACTTCTGGTAATATGCCAGTCTTTGTTGTAGAAAATCGCTTAGAAGGTAACGAAGCATACTGTATCTTGAATGAAGGTATCGGTAAAGTATTGCGTTTTGGTGCTTATTCACAAGAAGTAGTTGATCGTTTAGATTGGATTAAAGATGTTTTAGGACCAACTATTGCGAAAGCCTTGAAACTTTCTGAAGAAGGCTTGAACTTAAACGTATTGATTGCGCGCTCTATTACAATGGGTGACGAGTTCCACCAAAGAAATATTGCCGCATCTTTGAACTTCTTAAAAGAATTGTCTCCATTAATTATCAAAACAGATATTCCAGAAGATCAAAAATACGAAGTAATCAAATTCTTAGCTGACACAGATCAATTCTTCTTAAATGTCATGATGGCAACTGGAAAAGCAATTGTTGATGGTGCCCGTAAAGATACCAACGGAACGATTGTCACAACGATGACTCGTAACGGCGTGAACTTTGGGGTCCGGATTGCAGAAACAGGCGATCAATGGCATACCGCACCAGTAAATACACCAAAAGGTCTTTACTTCACTGGTTTCAGCGAAGAAGACGGAAATCCTGATGTCGGGGATAGTGCAATTACTGAAACAGTAGGCGTTGGAGCAATGGCTATGGTAGCTGCACCTGGCGTAACACGGTTTGTTGGTGCAGGTGGCTTTGAAGATGCGTTAGCAACCTCAAATGAAATGGCAAAAATCTGTGAAGGACACAACCCAACATTCTCAATTCCAACTTGGGATTTCCAAGGAACTTGTTTAGGAATTGATATCCGTAAAGTGGTGGAATTAGGAATTACACCAATCATCAATACAGGGATTGCACACAAAAATGCCGGTGTTGGTCAAATTGGTGCAGGGACAGTTAGAGCACCTCTAGGCTGTTTTGAAAAAGCCCTAGAAGCGTATGCTGAGAAACTAGGCATTACGGTTGAATAACCAACTAGTCATTAGTGACTACATTTTTCCTATCCACCAATATGGCAAGATGGGAACCATTCACAGTGTTTTTGAACGTTCATTTAATCTGAAAGTCCAGGATCAATTAATCAATGTTGCAAACTTCCATAATTATTTATCAAGCTTTGGTATGTTTTTGCCAGATCAATTGTTTCAAGAAATCTTTCCGTATGTACAACAAGGTAATAAAGTCAAAATCACAGAAAATCAGTTGACCTTTTACAGTACAGTCGGCGTGAAAACGATCCAACTCACACCTGCCGAGGTCGTTTCTTTAAACATTACTCATTTCAAGTTAGAAAAAGACCAATTACGCTTGTTGCGAGACCGCTTATTAGCGAGAAACTTAGAACGTAGAATTGGCCTGCCTTTAGACGAACGAGCAAAGCATATTTTCAAAAAAATGAGCCAAAAACAAAAA
Organism: Enterococcus sp. DIV2453a; assembly: GCF_050533535.1. Taxonomy (NCBI): domain Bacteria; kingdom Bacillati; phylum Bacillota; class Bacilli; order Lactobacillales; family Enterococcaceae; genus Enterococcus; species Enterococcus sp. DIV2453a. The sequence goes on from NZ_CP172899.1 coordinate 284,957, forward strand.
GTTTGGACACTATCGGAATGGCAAGAAGTAACGAATTATCTGATTGGTCGGGGCAAAGGGTTAACCCCGAGTGGTGATGACATTTTAGTGGCGTATCAAACAATTCTGTTCATACTTGCTGATGAAAGAGCTGCGGCGTTAGCCGCTACTCTTTCGGCAGCAAATTTATCCACAACAGATGTTAGTAAAGGCTATATTGCAAGCTCGGCTAAAGGATATGTAAATTCATTGTTGTATCAGTTACTCTTGGATTTGGAGAACCATCGGGATAATAGAGTTGACGAAAATATTGACAGAATTATACAAATCGGACATTCCTCTGGTAAAGATATGTCATTTGGAATGTTACTAGCTTTACAATCTGTAGAGTTAGATGAGAAGTGAGGAGAAGACATGGAGAATAGTAAAAAAAATCAAGCAGTGCAAGTGAGCAATAGTTACTGGATTAAAGTCGTAGCCATTTTCTTCGTAGGCTGGATTTTAATGTACGCAACACGAACTATTTTTAATCCAGTGATGGGGGTCATTGGAGAACAATTTGGTCTAAGTAACACACAACTTGGTTTAGCCAATAGTATCTTCTTTCTAACCTATGCTGTTGCACAGATTCCTTTTGGGATGATTGGCGATAAAATTGGGCGGAAATTAGTCATTGCTGTTGGGTTTATCGTTCTTGCTATTTCTACTTATTTTAGTGGATTAGCGACAACCTTTGTTATGTTTTTAGTCATTCGTGCAATTGCTGGTATTGGTCAAGGAGCTTACTATGGCCCGCAATATGCGCTATCGACAGAAGCGATTCCAGCAAGTAAACGGACCATCGGTAATGCCATCATCAATAGTGGGATGGCCTTCGGTACATCAGGTGGGTACCTACTTTCAAGTAAGTTGGTTTTAGAAAATGGTGAACATTGGAGCAAACCATTCTTTATCATGGCGATTCCAACGTTTATCGTAGGAATTCTTTTCTATACAATTTTGAAAGAAAAAGTGATTCGTCCTGGTGAAGAAGCTGCACGAGCAGCTGCTGAAGAAGGACCGCAAGAAAAGATCTCATTAAAAGAAATTTTCTCAAATCGTAATTTATTAGCCGCATTTATTTTATGTTTCACAAGTATTTATGCAAACTTTGTCATTATTACTTGGTTGCCACAATTTTTAATTGCTGAACGTGGCTTTACAGGAGCGAGCGTTGGTTTCATTTCATCACTTGTACCATGGGCCTCTATTCCAGGCGCCTTAATCTTCGCTCGTTTGAATGATAAAACAGGTGCGACGAAAAAATTAGTCTTTACATTAGTACCTTTAGCAATCCTATCTGTCTTTGCGATTGCTTTTGTAACAAATCGGACATTGTTAATTTCTGTTTTAATTCTTTATGGGTTAACAGGGAAATTAGCGTTAGATCCAATTATGGTGACTTTTGTTACCAAACATGCACCAAAAGCGGCCTTAGGAACAACGTTAAGTGCCTATAATTTTATCGGGATGTCAGGGTCAATCCTAGCACCGTATGTCACAGGATATTTAGCAGATACAGCAGGCTCAATGCAAGTTGGCTTCTATCTTTCTTGTGTACTATTAGTTATTGGTTTACTAGCTTTTGCTTTCTTAGCTAAAGATGAAAGTAAACCGAAATTAGGTTAATTATCCCTTCGATAATGACTGAAACAATCAAAATGAGCAAGACAAAATCTTTCATTTCGTAAACAAATTATTTCTTATCCGTCGATACTGAAAAGATTTTGTCTTTGCTTTACTAAAAAGGAGCGAATCAATCAATGAGTTTAAACGTAATTGCCCTAGGTGGGAATGCTATTTTAGATACGGATCCAACAGATGAAGGCCAAAAAGCCGTCGTTAATCACGCGGCCAAATATATTGCAGAATTTGTTGCCAAAGGGGAACAAGTCATTGTCTGTCACGGAAACGGACCACAAGTAGGGAATTTGCTTTTACAACAAAAAGCAGGCGAAAGTGAAAAAAATCCAGCGTTGAAATTGGATACTTGTGTTGCGATGACACAAGGAAGCATCGGTTACTGGTTACAAAATGCTTTAACTAATGAGTTTGAAAAACGTAACATTGCTAAACCAGTTATCTCTGTAGTTACGCAAGTGCGTGTGGACAAAGAAGATCCTTCGTTTAAAAAACCATCCAAACCAATTGGTCCATTCTATACAAAAGAAGAAGCTGACGCGGAAGCAGCCAAAGATGGCTCTACGTATGTGGAAGATGCTGGCCGTGGCTACCGAAAAGTTGTTCCATCACCAATGCCTAAAGAAATTGTTGAAAAAGAGGCGGTTCGTGCTTTAGTAGAGGCGGACGTTTTAACTATCTGTTCTGGTGGCGGGGGCATTCCGGTCGTAGCAGAAGACGGACAATACGTAGGTGTGGAAGCGGTTAACGACAAAGATTTCTCTGCACGTGTTTTAGCTGAAAACGTTGATGCAGACCGTTTGATTATTTTGACAGGCGTTGATAACATCTACATTAATTACAATCAACCAGATCAAAAAGCATTAGAACAAATCAGTGTAGCCGAAGCAGAAGAATACATTAAAGAAGGTCACTTTGCTGCTGGTAGTATGCTACCAAAAATCGAAGCTGCCTTAGACTTCGTAAAAGGTGATGACAAACGGAAAGCAATCATTACTTCTATCGAAAACTTAGAAAACATCGATAAAGAAGCAGGAACTGTGATCAGTCAAAAGGGGTAGTTTACCATGAAAAAACCGTCCATGATCACCCAAATTGCAATTGCTGTTGTCGTAGGAATCCTCGTAGGACTCTTGATTCCTGCTAGCGGCAATTACTTGAAAATAGTTGGAGATGTCTTTTTGCGACTGATGCAAATGGCTATTCCTATCTTGATCTTAGGACAAATTGTCCAAGCAGTTGGCAGTATTAATCCAAAAGAATTAACGAGCCTTGGGGGTAGAACAATCGCTGTTTTCGGGATTTCCTCCTTAGCTGCCGCTTTATGGGGCGTCCTAATGGCAGTCATTTTTAATCCAGGATACGGTGTTAAAATGACTGGCTTCCAAGATGCTTCTATTAAAGCGCAAGAAATCTCAATCACTGATACGATTTTAAATTTCGTTCCGAAAAATATTTTTGATTCACTGACTCAAGGATCGATTATTCAAATTATTGTCTTTGCATTATTTTTTGGTTTAGCACTGAATAAATACTTACAAAGCCATCCAGAGACACAACTCTTCCAAATAATTGTGGACTTTAATGAAGTTATCATTACAGTCATTCGATACGTCATGTATCTAGCACCTCTGGGGATTTTTGCTTTAATTGCTTCAACAATTAGTCACTTAGGCCTTCAAATTATTTTACCGTTAGTGAAGTATCTATTGGTCTATGGATTAGGAACTATTTTATTTTTGGGCATCTGGATTTTGGTTATCACATTGTACTGTAAAGTAAGTCCACTACGTTTAATTACAAACATGAAAAATATGTCTGTGATGGCCTTGGCGACAACTTCTTCAGCAATTACTTTACCAGTAGCTTTGGAAGAAACAGAAACAAAATTAGGTTTAAGTAAGCGAATTACTAACTTAGTGTTGCCGTTAGGTATGTCGTTAAACAGTAACGGTTCAGCGATGCATATGGCTTTTACTGTAATGACTATCGCTCAGATGTATCAGCTAGAGTTTGATATTACGAAAATGATTTACTTAGCAATTACAGCAACGTTTGTCTCACTAGCAAACGCAGTTGTTCCCGGTGCGGGCTTAGTCTCACTGGCAGTGATTGTTCCGCAAATGGGTTTACCCATTGAGAGTATTGCAATTTTTGCAGGCGTCGAATGGTTTGTTGGCATGTTACGAACAATTTTAAATGTCAATTCAGATGTTTACTCTGCTATTCTAGTTGCAAAATCAGTGGATGAAATTGACTATACTGTCTTTAACAGTAGCAATAAGTAGTGAAAAAAGGGGAGGAAATGCAAGGACGAAGAAGAAAATCACTTGTTTTCTTTCCCTTTTTTAAGATTAATGATAAAGGAGCAAGCGCAATGGAAGAAATGGTTGTCGTTACACCGGAGAAATTAGAAAAGCTGATGAAACAAAAATTAGAAGCTGCTGGTTTACATTCTGAACATGCCGAAGAAGTTGCTCGACATTTAACTTTTGCAGATGCTAGCGGTATTCATTCACATGGTGCGGTTCGTATGGATTATTATGCGGAACGGATTGCAAAAGGCGGGATCACGATTGATCCCGAATTATCATTTGAAAAAACTGGACCGTCCACTGCCATTTTTCATGGCGATAATGGCGTGGGTCAATTTGTTTGTAACGAAGCATTAGCTGCTGCAGTTGACCTAGCCAAAGAATCAGGGTTAGCATATGTTGGCGTTTCTCAAACGAGTCATAGCGGGACGTTATCGTATTATGTTAAAAAAGCAGCGGAACAAGGCATGGTTGCTCTTTCGATGTGTCAATCTGATCCAATGGTGGTACCGTTTGGTGGTACAAGCAATTATTTTGGAACAAATCCAATCGCTTTTGCAGCACCTAGAGCAGGTCATGAACCAGTCGTGTTTGATATGGCTACGACAGTACAGGCTTGGGGGAAAATTTTAGATGCACGTTCAAGAGATGTTGAAATTCCCGACACATGGGCAGTAGACGAAAAAGGCCAGCCAACGACTGATCCTTATGAAGTACGAGGTTTATTGCCGATTTCAGGACCAAAAGGATATGGACTAATGATGATGGTCGATGTCTTAGCTGGTTCGTTGTTAGGCTTACCTTTTGGCAAACATGTCAGCTCCATGTATGCGGATTTAACGGAGAAACGGAATCTGGGTCAGATGTTTTTAGTCATTGATCCAAGCCGCTTTACAGATTCTGAACGATTTAAAGAAAATATTAATCAAATGGTGGAAGAACTTCATAGTGTGCCTACAGCAGAAGGGTTTCAACAAGTTTACTATCCAGGAGAAATTGGTCAGCTAAACTATCAAAAAGCCATGTCAGAAGGCATTGAAATTCCACAAAGTATTTATGATTATTTAGTTAGTGAGATTGTACATTACGATAAATATGGCGGGCAAGGTGCCTTTGCCAAATAATGAGGAGCGCAGAGAGTATTCGCTGCTGCGTTGCTCTCGCCTTCTTTCTATTGGAGGAAAGTAAAATGAAAAAATCGTCAAAAGTAGCACTTATTTTTGCATTCTTAGTTAGTATTTTTGTGCCAGTTGCGGCCTTTGCTGATGAGATTGGGGATGTAGTTGCCCCGACAGGAATCATGGCATTAGTTGTGATTATTCCATTGATTGTTGTTTTGGTTCTATTGTTTATGAAAGTCGATATGATTATCGCTGGTTTAATTGGTGGCGTCTTAGCGATGCTGATTGGTGGCATTGGACTAGAAGAAGCGAATAAACAGATGTTGGAAGCTATCCCAATGATGTTAGGAATTACCGTTCCCATCATTAATTCAGCTGTTGCGATGGCGGTCTTTAAAGCAGGTAGTTATTCAGCTGCATTAACTTTAGCCAAACGAGGCACAAAAGGAAAAGTCGAGTATGTTTCAGCTTTTATTGTTATCTTATTAGCCGCAGCCACATATATGTCAGGAATTGGTGGCGGAAGTGCGATGGTTATTGCGCCATTGGCCTTTGCTGCAGTTGGCGTTGTTCCTGAATTAATTGCAGCAATGTCTTTAGCTGCTGCGGTATCATTTACAACATCACCCGCTTCATTAGAATCAAGTATTGTTTCAAAATTAGGCGATATCAGTGTCGGTTCATATGTTTCAACCATGCGACCTTACTGGTTATTCTTCGTAGCATTAGCGATTGTGTTAGCCTTTTGGGGAACGAAACATAGAAATGTTGGCTTTAAAGAGTCGGCAGATGATGAATTTGATAAAAAGAGCAATGGTGAATTATTTAAAATTACCTTGCCAGCCATTTTCTTATTGTTTGCTGTAATTTTCGGACCAATTGTGAATGATTTAATTGGTTTTGCCTTCTTTACGCCACTTGTATACATGATTTTAACATTAGTTTTAATTTTCTTATGTACAGATTTCTCAATGAACAAATCTGTCGAAGCGATGGTAGATGGGTCTACATATATTTTGACTCGTTTATTCCAAGTAGGGATTTTCTTAGCCTTTATTAATGTTATTGCACAAACAGGAACGTTTGCTGTCATCGCAGGTGTTGCTGAAAATGCACCAGCCTTTATTGTCGTGCCAGTTGCCATTTTAACAGGGATTTTAATTGGGATTCCAGCTGGGGCCTACGTGGGTTCTGTTTTAACTTTAGTGCTACCAGTTGCTGTATCGTTGAACTTCCCGCCGTTAGCATTAGGTTTTGTAGCAATGGGTGTTGGTTTAGGTAGTCAAATGAGTTTCGTTAATATTACTATGCAAGCTTTATCTTCAGGCTTCCAAATTCCAATTTTGGATGTTGTTAAAGGAAACGTGAAATGGTTAAGTATTGCCTCTGTACTATTATTAGTTATCGGTTTAATCTTTGGATAAAAAACAATTTAGGGAGTGGAAAACATGGATTTATTAATTAAACAAGTTCGTCTTCAAGACGGTGAAGCATTACAAGATGTAGCTATTAAAGAAGGAAAAATCATTGAAATCGCCCCAGTTATTACTGGCGATGCCAAAGAAGTCATCGAAGCAGATGGTCGTGTTTTAATCCCAGGTTTTGTAGAAAGCCATTTACATTTGGACAAGGCATTAATCGCTGATCGTAAACCAAATAAATCAGGTACGTTGAAAGAAGCAATTGAAGTAACCGCAGAATTAAAACCAACATTTACCGAAGAAGACATTTACGACCGTGCCAAACGTGCCTTAGAAATGTTAATCGTTCATGGAACCACGGCGTTAAGAACGCATGCAGAATTTGACCCAGCGCAAGGTTTTACTGGCTTCAAAACAATTATGCGTTTGAAAGAAGAATACAAAGAGTTAATTGACATGCAAGTAGTTGCGTTTCCGCAAGAAGGAATTTTTAAAGCCCCTGGAACAGAACAAATGATGTATGAAGCAATGGATATGGGCGCAGACGTTGTCGGCGGTATTCCTTATAATGATGCACCAGCGAAAGAACATATTGATTTAGTGTTTGAAATTGCTAAAAAATATGATAAAGATGTAGATTTACACCAAGATTTTGCCGATGAAGCTGATGATATGAGTATTGAATATTTATGTGAAAAAACCATCGCTGAAGGCTACCAAGGCCGTGTTTCAGTGGGCCACTTAACGGCATTGCATGCCTTACCTGAAGCAGAATTGGCGCCTATTATTGCAAAAATGGCGGAAGCGAATATTAGCGTGATGGCTTTACCAGCAACGGATTTACATTTAGGGGCTCGTGGTGATCAGTACAATGTTCGACGTGCGGTTACGCCAATCCGTAAATTACGCGATGGTGGCGTGAATGTCTGTATTGCTACAAATAATATTCGCAATGCTTTTACACCATATGGCACAGGGGATATTGTTCAAACAGCGATGTTAGCCATTCCTGTTGGACACCTAGGTGGAGCGGATGACTTAAAAACAGTGCTACCAATGGTAACAACAAGTCCTGCTCGTGCGATGGGACTAGAAGGATACGGTGTCGCAGTTGGGAATAAAGCAGATTTAGTCTTATTAGACACAAAAGTGGTTGAACATGCGATTATTGATATTCCAGAACGGTTATATGTTATTAAAAACGGCCGTGTTACAGTCAAGACAGACAAAAAAGTCGAAATCATTCGTTAAGAAAAAAAACAAAAAGCTCAAAATGTTAGTTGTCAAAACTAACATTTTGAGCTTTTTTTGATAAAGGTAAAGCTAGGAAGGTGAAAATATGATTAATTTATCCTGTTTTAGCTATGATTCTCTATTGAAAAGTTTATTTTTAGTTTATTTTTGGTCGATTTTCCTTGATATATATAGAATCTTCAGGAAATGCTCCTGTCTGTTTAAAATTCGGAATTTCAGAAATTATTCTTTTTTGCTAAACTAGTTATAACTGGTTAGTAAAAAGAAGTATTGGACGAATAGCGCTGAAACAAGTGAATGATCCAAAGTATAAAGAAAAATGAAACCGATACCACAAGACAAGACTGTTGCTGAAAATGGTAAGTGATCATTCTGCTAAGTTTAGTGTCTTAATGTTTAGTTAACTAAGAATTGTTGGATTGTTCTTTAGAAAGAAGGGACAATATGAAGCGAAGTAAATGGAAAGAATTGATAGTAACGGGCATCTGCCATATATTAGTATTCCCCATACTAATACAGACAACTGTTTTTGCAGAAACATTACCAAGTACAAAACAAGTAAGAGAAGGAACCAATCATTCATTAACAGCAGAAAAAGCCGAAAGTGAACAACCACAGACAAAGGATAAACTACATGATGAAGAACCACTAGCATTGCCAAAAAGTGAGTTAATCGATAATGAGGCTAATGTTACAAGTCAAACGATTAGAGAAAGAATTGAGACGCCTAACCTAACTTATCGTTATGGATTTATTAATGAAGAGGGGCAGCCAGTAAACGCCAATGAGATCCTTCTACAGTATCATAGTTGGCAAGGCAATTCCCCAAATGGCATAAATGTGTGGGAAGGTGAAAGTCAACCAGCGACAGCATCTACAGTGGCTAATTTAAAAGAAGTGGTAATTCCAAGTGAGAAAGTAGCCGTCTATTCCGACATGTCAACGGTGCTTGCAGCGAGTAATCAAACATTTTTTTTACCAAGATATTATACTTCTTTAAGCTTATACAATAAGAAAGGGGAAATTGATCCCAATTATCCGCTGCCAACTATTTCCGACGCATCAGGAAACCAATATCCAACAACAATTTCGCAATTTGAATTGGAAAAAATATCTGCACAACAATATAGTCAGAAAACAGGAGTAACATTTAACATTAGCGAGAGTCAAAAACTAATCGTTCCTGTGTACAACCAAGTGAAGGTTGATTCATCGAATCAATCTGGGCTATTGAATTACTTTAAATTTTCAGGGCCGGTTTATTATCATGTTACCAATCGCAAAGTGACAGAACATTTTGTGGATACTCAAGGGAAACCAATCCCTCCGCCACCGGGGTTTAGACAAGGAAAGCAAACGCTTATTGAACGTGCCCCTTACACCTTTAAACAGAACGGCCTTTTGCCAAGTAGCTATGAAATCGACTCAAAAACATATCAATTTCAAGGATGGTATAAAGGGAAAACGAGACCTGAAAATTTAGAAAAAAGCGTAACGCCCAGTTATGATATTACCTATGACGACAATGATGATTTAACTGTTGTCTATAAGGAGGTACCTCAAAAAAATTATACATTTGAGGATGTCAATGGTGTTGAAATTGCACCACCATCTGATTTTATTCAGGATCACCAACGACCAATAACTACGGATGGCTTTCGCTATTTAGCTGGAAAAAAACTGCCACAACAATACAGCGTTAACGGTAAAACTTATTTATATCAAGGTTGGTATCAAAATAAAACAAAACAAGAGAACTTAGAAAAAACAAAACGACCAATAAACTCCCCTGTTTTTAATGAAATGAACGCTATTACAGCAGTGTATAAGGAAATAACTGCAAAAGCTGAAATGCAAATAGAAGGACTAGTCAAAGTCATGCCAAGTGGTTATATACAAATTTGGCAGATTATGCTTACAAATGTGGGAGAAGTACCGTTTAAAAAAATAAACTTAAAGCCAGCAATTGGTTGGTCACCAGGTCTAGCTCGGCCAATCCAAGTCACGATTCGTGTTGGATCTGAACCAAACAAAATTGTTCCTATTACTGATGAAAATTGGCGAGTGGGCATTGCTTTAAATACGGAAGTGCCTATTGGTCAGACAGCAACTATTATGATGACAACAATTGCTACAGGTGAACCAGATCAAGTGTTACAAGCGGCTGTTGAAATGAATGGAAATTTTTCTGCTGTTCACGCAGCTGATACTGTCAGAATCCAACCTAAAAATCAAGAAATTGTGGCACCAGATGAGGAAGGTTTTATCAGCACACCAACTTTTGATTTTGGTAAAGTCGCCATTTCTAGCAACACGCAGCAACATGGTTTAAAGCAGGCAGCAGATTATTATGAAAATGGTCAGGAAAATCCATATTTACGTTTGAAAAAATCACAACCCAATTGGGCACTAACTGCAGAACTATCCCCCTTTGAAGGAAGAGTGGATCAACTATCATCAATGACAAAGTTATTGTTAGGAACAACCAATGTTTCAGGTTTTATTCAGTACAATCAACCAACGGAAACTAAAGTTGCTCTTGGCAAAACAACCGCTATTCAATTAGTTGCCAACGGTGTAGCTAGCCATATTGTTGCCAATGGTCAGTTTGACGAAAGTGATGTTTATCAATTTGATTTTTCTTTTGATCAAATCAAATTAGAAATTCCAGCAAATCAAGGTAGAAAAGATCAAACTTATCAAGCAATGGTGACTTGGAATTTAGTGACAGGCCCATAAGTCCATAAAAAATAAGTTGAATAGTTTGATCAAAAACATTGCATAGAAATAATAAAAGGCGGCTCAACGAAGCGGCCTTTTTCTTGATTCATTACCAAAATATAACGAATTTTGTAACAAAAACGTTTGCTAAAAAGAAGGAAAAATGATTAATTTTACGAAAAAAAGCATATATCGACAAAAAAGAAGCAAAATTTGAATAAAAAAAGAAAAAATATGAAAAAAAATCGAAGAATTGTTTAACAATTGAAAACACGTGAAAACCAGTCATGACAAGGCGTAAAAGCCTTACAAAAGGTAAGTTTACCTATTATGGAGAAAGAACGAGTGATCTGAAATGTTTTTGTAACATTTCTATTGCTTAATTGAAATATGGGTGTGGTAGAATGTTTTTGTCGTAAGAAAAGATTAAGATATTTTAAATAAACTTTAGAAATTAATTCGGAGGAATGACAAGTGAAGAAACGTCTATTTGCATCAGTATTACTATGTTCATTAACGCTATCAGCAATTGCTACCCCAAGCATCGCTTTGGCGGACAATGTTGATAAAAAAATTGAAGAAAAAAATCAAGAAATTTCATCATTAAAAGCAAAACAAGGGGATTTAGCTTCACAAGTATCTTCTTTAGAAGCAGAAGTATCTTCAGTATTTGATGAAAGCATGGCTTTACGTGAACAAAAGCAAACACTAAAAGCAAAATCAGAACAATTACAACAAGAAATTACAAACTTGAATCAACGTATTGAAAAACGTAACGAAGCAATCAAAAATCAAGCACGTGATGTTCAAGTTAATGGACAAAGCACAACAATGCTAGATGCAGTTTTAGATGCGGACTCAGTTGCAGATGCAATCAGCCGTGTTCAAGCTGTTTCAACAATCGTAAGTGCCAACAACGACTTAATGCAACAACAAAAAGAAGATAAACAAGCCGTTGTTGATAAAAAAGCTGAAAACGAGAAAAAAGTGAAACAACTTGAAGCAACAGAAGCTGAATTAGAAACAAAACGTCAAGATTTACTTTCTAAACAATCTGAATTAAACGTAATGAAAGCTTCATTAGCATTAGAACAATCATCTGCTGAAAGTTCTAAAGCTGGCTTAGAAAAACAAAAAGCAGCTGCTGAAGCAGAGCAAGCACGTTTAGCTGCTGAACAAAAAGCTGCAGCTGAAAAAGCCAAACAAGCTGCTGCAAAACCAGCTAAAGCTGAAGTGAAAGCAGAAGCACCAGTTGCCTCTTCATCAACAACAGAAGCACAAGCACCAGCAAGCTCAAGCTCAGCAACTGAATCAAGCACGCAACAAACAACTGAAACAACTACACCAAGTACAGATAATAGTGCAACAGAAAATACTGGCTCTTCTTCATCAGAACAACCAGTACAACCTACAACACCAAGTGATAATGGAAATAATGGTGGCCAAACTGGTGGTGGAACAGTTACACCAACACCTACACCAGAACCAGAGAAACCAACACCACCAACACCAACACCTTCTGCTGATCCAACAATCAATGCATTGAACGTTCTACGTCAATCATTAGGTTTACGTCCAGTAGTATGGGATGCAGGTTTAGCAGCTTCTGCAACTGCTCGTGCAGCACAAGTTGAAGCAGGTGGTATCCCAAATGATCACTGGTCTCGCGGAGATGAAGTTATCGCAATTATGTGGGCTCCAGGTAACTCAGTAATCATGGCGTGGTACAATGAAACAAACATGGTAACAGCTTCAGGTAGCGGTCACCGTGATTGGGAAATTAACCCAGGTATTACACGTGTCGGTTTTGGTTACTCAGGTAGCACAATTGTAGGACACTCTGCCTAATCAGCAATGATAAAAATAGACGTAAGCAGCTTCTGAAAAGAAGCTGCTTTTTTCGTTACTATTTCATCCGTCTCCGTTGACAAATTTGCTAAACGTGGTATTCTAATTATAATCTAATAATTTCCGTTGAATAGGAAAGTAAATGCAAGACAGCTGGTAGAGAGACTTTGGTTGGTGAAAAAAGTTAGATGTCTGTATCGAAAAATGGCCTAGGAGGAATTTTTGTCGAAACGTAGGCAAAAACGTAATGTCTTTCGTTAACAAGACCGCTGATTATGATTGTCAGTTGAAGGGAAAGAGTCATCTTTCCGAAAAAAGGTGGTACCGCGATAATAATCGCCCTTTTACTAGTTACGGCTAGTAAAAGGGCGTTTTTTTATAAATAAAAATAGGAAAGAGTGAGGCAAATGAGTAGTCAGATTCCTTTTACAGTTGATCATGTGGGAAGTTTTTTACGTCCAGAAACAATTAAGAAAGCACGGAAAAAGGTCCAAGCAGGTGCTTTATCTCAAGCAGAGCTACGTCTTATTGAAGATGAAGAAATCAAAGCATTAGTAGCAAAACAAAAAGCTGGCGGCTTACGGGGAATCACAGATGGTGAATTTCGTCGCGGTTTTTGGCATATTGATTTCTTAGAAGGATTAAATGGCGTGACAGGCTATATTCCAGAAACGGGGTATAACCAAACCTTTCATGGAAAAGCAGCTCCGGCCTATAATATCCGCGTAGTGGATAAAATATCTTTTCCTACGCAACATCCATTTTTAGAGGACTTTTCATTTTTAAAAGAGGTGGTGGAAGTTGGTGATGGCACGGTAGCCAAAGCAACGATCCCTAGTCCGACCATGATTTTACGTCAAGAAATTTTATCCAACGACGGCACCTCGCGCATTCAAACAATTTATCCAGAGATTGGTGATTTTTATAAGGATTTAGCACAAACATATAAAGACGCAATTGCGGCCTTTTACGAGAGAGGTTGCCGTTATTTGCAATTTGATGATACAAATTGGGCGTTTCTAGCGGATCAGACAAAACAAGAAGAATTACGAGCAAAAGGAATACAGCCAGAAGAAATTGCACAAGTGTGTACCATGATTATTAATGAAGCCTTAGCTGGCAAGCCAGAAGATTTAACTGTAACCACACACATTTGCCGTGGGAACCATGCTTCGTCTTGGTTATTTTCAGGTGGTTATGAACCGATAGCAAAAGAATTATTTGCTACGAATTATGATGGTTTCTTCTTGGAATATGACTCAGATCGTGCAGGGGACTTTTCACCATTAAGACATTGGCAAAATAATGGCAGCAAAGTCGTTTTAGGTTTAGTTACTTCTAAGTTTCCTGAATTAGAAGAGACTGAACAAGTGAAAGCGCGAATTCAAGAAGCCCAACAGTTTGTTCCTTTAGAAAACTTAAGTATTAGTCCGCAATGTGGTTTTGCTTCGACGGAAGAAGGAAATCGTTTGACGGAGGAAGAACAATGGCGCAAAGTTCAATTACTTCAAGAAATTGCTAGAGAAGTATGGTAAAAAAGAGGTCGGGACAGAAGTGTTTAACTCCGAGAAATAAGAAGGAATTTCCGAAAATTGTTCTATAATTTTTGGAGAATTTCGGCTTATTTCCGAAGGAGTTGCTTCTGTTCCCGCCGTTTATCAGTTTTTGAGCGTGGAACAAAAATCCAAAGTGATTTTTGTCCCACGCTCTTTTTCATTATATTATTTTAAATATTGATCTTTAGTAAAATTCGTGTGTTCATACTCGCCGTTGTCACCATAAAAGCGGTTATAGCGTTGTTTGAATTTGCGGAATAAATAAATGACTGTCACTTTAACTAGGCAATACATTGGAATCCCAAAAATAACGCCCATTAAACCAAACAGTTCGCCCATAACTAACAAGACAAGTAAAATAGTAATCGGATGGACTTTTAATTTATCGCCCATCACACGAGGAATAACAAAATCACCATGAATCAATTGGATGGCAAACCAGACGATAACAAATTTAACTACCATAAATGTGGAATCCTGAAAGGCAATAATCAATCCAGGAATAAAGGCAATAAATGGCCCGATATAAGGAATAATACATAAAATACCCGCAGCTAAAGCTAAAATGCTACCAAATTGTAAACCAATTAATAGAAAAGCTGGCCAATACATAATCCCTAAAACCAACGAAGCAATGACTTGACCTTTTAGATAATCGCCAATTTGAATGTTGGCAATTTGGCTATATTCGTCAAAATCAGGACGAAAAGCTGGGGGAATGATGCCTTTTACAAAGCGATAAAACTTTTCTTTGTCTTTTAAAAGGAAAAAGGCGATGATAGGTCCTGTAAACAAGGTTAGGAAAGTAGAAGAAACTGCAGAAAAGACGCTTCCCAGACCTTGTGCGCCTGTTTGTAGGTAATCCCCTGCAAAGTCTTTAAAGGAGTTTGTAAGTTTGCCCCAGAGCTGATTAATCGACTCATTAGCAGATTCTAAATCTTTTGCAAAAGGTGTTTTAGCCATAAATTCTTGTACTGTTTGGAGCGTGCTTTTCCAAAAACTTGGGAATTGTTTGATTAATTCTTCCGTTTGGTCTTGGATAATTGGGAAAAGTTGCAGTCCAGCTAACACTAGTAATGCAATAATTAAGACATAGAGAATCGCAATCGCCCAAACACGGGGAATTTTTTTCTCAAGGCGTTTCACCATTGGATTAAGCAAATAAAATAGAATAATACCAAAAAGTACCGGGCCTAAGACGGCACTAAAAATAACAAAAATTGGTTTAAAGATAAATGAAACAGTGTTGAATAAAAAGATAGTTACAGCAATTAGACAAAGGATAGTTAATGTGTAAAGTAAATTTTTCCCACCTAAAAAGCGGATCCACTTGGTACTTTCTTTATCCATAAGTTGCTCCTTTCGTTAAGCTTTATTTCTAAAATGACCAATAATTTCAATGACACCCATGAAAATCAGGATAAATCCAAAGACTTGCATCAAAACTAAGAGACTTTTGAAGGGGTTGAAAACTAAAACAGCTCCAGCGATTAAAACCAGAATACTGTAGATAAGCGCGCCTGTTTGACGAGTATTTAAAGCAAAAGTCAATTGAACGAGGCCGTTTATAACAATGCTAATCCCTAATAAAAACGGCAGAATCGAAACGATCACTGGTGCAAAAAATAAAAAGGCTACTGCTAAGACGACAAAGATTAAACCTGTTACGAAACCAAGTCCCCAGCTACCCGTTTGTTTTTTTATTTTGTAGTCATCATAAATATTAATTAACCCTAAAAGCATCAAATAACCAGCAATTAAATAACCGACGAACTGGAAGAAAGCACCGGGATTAAAGACAATGGCACTTCCGATAACGATAAAGACGGCGTCGCGCAATAGGGTATGGCGCCGAAAATTTTCTCTAAAAGTTTGGAACATAAAAATCCTCCTCAATGTTATTGTTTCTTTTATTCTAGCGGAAAAAAGAAAAAAGTGCGAGTGGTAGCTCTAAAAAGTGTTGGAAACTGTGTCTTTAGAAAAAATAACATTAAAAATTAAAAAAGTCTTACAAATGAGCGAAAATTGGCATATAATGGAAAGTGAAATTTTATTTTAAGAAGGAGAGATTTGATGGATTTATTACCTTTATTAGGCGTATTGATCGTCATTGTCGGCTTCGCATTGAAATTTGATGCTATCTTGATTGTGATGGTTGCTTTAATAGTGACGGCTTTTACTGGCGGGCTTGGTTTGACATCAATGCTAGAAACACTAGGAACAACCTTTGTGAATAATCGAGGCATGGCTATCTTTATTATTATTATGTTAGCAACAGGAACGTTAGAGAGAAATGGCTTGAAAGAGTCAGCGGCTACGTTGATTAAACGATTCAAAAAGGTATCTGCTGGTGTGATTATTGACATTTATGGTGTCTTTCGGATTATCTTCGCCGCTTTTAACGTAAGTTTCGGTGGGGTAGCAGGTTTTGTGCGTCCGATTATTTTGCCAATGGCGTTAGGAACAATTGAATCAAAAAATTTACCAATGGTGCCAGAGTATGAAGAAGAACTAAAAGGGATGGCTTCAGCCATGGAAAATATCTGTTGGTTCTTTGGTCAAGTTCTGTTTGTTGGTGGGGCTGGGGCATTGCTTGTTCAATCAACATTGAAAGATTTAGGCTATGAAGTGACATTAGGTAAATTGGCTTTAGTGGAAGTACCAGTCGCCTTAGTTGCCTTAATTTCGGCAAGTATTTACTTTACTTTAAAAGAAAAAAGATTACGTAAAAAATATTATGGACAGGAGGGACTGAAATGAGTTTTTTCACAGATCCAAGTATTGATTTGAGTGCAAAGTTATTGGAAGTCCTTTATATTTTTATGGGTATTATCTTGTTATATACAAGTTTTCGTAGTTTTCGTGATAAAACCAATCAACATGCGTATGGGACTAGTTTATTCTGGGGGATTTTAGGGATCTTAATCGGTTTTGGTCGGTTTATTCCACCAGTTGCCTGTGGCGTACTTATTTTTGTGATGACAATTCCGGCAATTCTTCAAAAAGTGACAAAAGGAGAAAGTCGCTTACCTTCGAAAGAATACATGGAAAAAATGTCTCAAAAATTAGGAATGAAGATTTTTATTCCCGCACTAAGTATCGGGGTTTTTGCAATTCTTTTTGCCACATTGACTACTTTAGGAGCTTTAGTCGGTGTCGGTGTTGGTGTCTTTGTAGCGATTTTCATCATGATGTTCTTTTCTAAAAATAATACGCCGAAAGTATTTTTTGATGATGCGGCGGAAATGTTAGAAACAGTCGGTCCTCTTAGTACGTTGCCAATGCTATTAGCTTGTTTAGGTGCTGTTTTTACTAGCGCTGGTGTTGGTGAGATTATTTCAAAAGGGGTTAGTGCCGTAGTACCAGCAGGAAATGTCAATGTAGGGATTATTATTTATGCTGTGGGAATGGTTATTTTTACGGCTATCATGGGCAATGCCTTTGCAGCAATAACCGTGATGACAGTCGGAATTGGTGTGCCGTTTGTCTTTTCTTTAGGTGCAGATCCCGCATTAGTTGGGATGGTTGCCTTAACATGTGGTTTTTGTGGTACACTGTTAACACCGATGGCTGCGAACTTTAATATCGTACCTGTAGCCATGTTGGAAATGAAAGATAAGTACGGCGTCATTAAAAATCAATTGCCGATTGCACTTTTCATGTTAATTTTCCAAATTGTTTATATGATTCTATTCAAATAAGAAAGGATGATCGAAATGAAAGTTGTCGTTACTGGCTTTGATCCATTTGGAGGAGAAGCAATCAATCCTGCCTTTGAAGCAGTCAAAAAATTACCTGCTGAAATTGCAGGAGCTGAAATTATTAAAGTTGAGGTGCCAACTGTTTTTGGCACTAGTGGTGAAAAAGTGGCTGAAGCAATTGAAACCCATCAACCAGATATGGTGATTTGTGTTGGACAAGCAGGCGGCCGCCAAACAGTCACTGTTGAAAAAGTGGCGATTAATTTAGCGGAAGCGCGTATCCCGGATAATGCAGGACAACAACCAAGCGATGTGCCGTTGGTTGAAGATGGAGCAACAGCCTATTTTACAAATTTACCGATTAAAGCGATGGTAAAAAATTGTCATGACCATCAATTACCTGCAGCGATTTCTTATACAGCAGGAACCTTTGTATGTAATGATATTATGTATCACTTACTACACTTAATTAACACTAAATATCCAACTATTCGTGGCGGATTTATTCATGTTCCGTTCCTACCAGAACAAACAATTGATAAACCAACGTTTGCTTCTATGTCATTAGAAGCAATCACAGATTCTTTGTTCTATATGATTGAAGCAGCGGTAAAAACGCAAGAAGATATTCAACTACAAGGTGGCACAACCCACTAATTAACAGGCGCTTTCGTGAGAACGGAGGCGCTTTTCTATTTTTACAAAAAGAAAAAGTAATTTTTGTTGGCGTGTGAAAAAATTTTTATGCTATTTTCGTTGACAAGTCGGTTTCTTCTTGGTATATTGAGATTCATAAATTATTAGCCCAGTAGGAAATAGATGTTTTGTTCAGAAAGTCGATGGTTGCTGCGAATCGATCAAGTCTATTTGTGAATTACACTAATAAGTAGTAACAATTACATAATACATAAGCGAGAAGCAAGTAAGCTTCTAATTAAGGTGGTACCGCGGAGAGATTCGTCCTTATTCTTTAAGGATGAATCTCTCTTTTTATGTAGCTTTAGGAGGCGTTTTCAATGAGTTG
Organism: Enterococcus sp. DIV2453a; assembly: GCF_050533535.1. Classification (NCBI taxonomy): domain Bacteria; kingdom Bacillati; phylum Bacillota; class Bacilli; order Lactobacillales; family Enterococcaceae; genus Enterococcus; species Enterococcus sp. DIV2453a. The sequence continues at coordinate 303,577 of NZ_CP172899.1, forward strand.
TGGAGGGGTTATTCGTTATCATAAGATCCTTTAATGTCAGAGTATTCAGAAAAAAGATTAGAGGAGAGTAACGAAATGAAAGAAAAACAGAAAAAGAAGACCGTGAGTGTTCGAGAAGCAAGTATCGTGTTATTAATTATTGTGGCAGCTATTGCAACAGGAGTAATTGGCTTAAAGATATCGCCAAATATTACTATTTTGTTTGTGATTGCATTGATTTTAGGCTACGCAATGTTTCGTAAAGTACCATTTGATCAAATGCATAAAGGGATTGTTGATGGCTTGAAGCCAGGGATTATTCCAATTTTTATTTTCATTTTAGTGGGTGCATTGATTGCCGTTTGGATTCAAGCTGGAATTATTCCAACGATTATGGTTTTTGGTTTTAAAATGATTAGTGTTAAATGGTTTGTGCCGTCAGTTTTTATTGTCTGTGCGATTGTCGGCAGTGCAGTAGGTAGTGCTTTTACAGTGATGTCAACAATTGGAATTGCCTTTTTCGGTATTGGCAGTACCTTAGGGTTAAATCCTGCTTTAGTTGTGGGGGCGATTGTTTCTGGTTCAGTTTTTGGTGATAAAATGTCACCTTTATCAGAATCAACAAACTTAGCCGCAGCGATTGTTGAAGCGGATTTGTTTAAACACATAAAAAACTTGATGTGGTCGACTGTACCAGCATTTATCGTCTCTTTAATCTTGTTTATGATTTTAGGACAAACGTACGCGAATACAAGTCTGACAGAAGTAGTTCAAGTTATTCAAGTATTGGAAGACCACTTTACCATTTCCATTTGGTCATTGTTACCATTAGCCTTAATGTTAATCTGTGCCTGGCGCAAAATTCCAGCGATTATCACGATTTTGTTGAACATTATTGTGGCAGTAATTATGATTATTATTCAAAATCCGAAAGTATCGTTGCAGGCATTAGGAAACACGTTGGAAAATGGGTTTGTTTCTCAAACGGGGAACGCACAAATTGATCAATTATTAAGTCGTGGCGGAATTATGAGCATGATGCCGACTGTGGCACTTATTATTCTAACGTTGTCTCTAGGTGGCTTATTAATGGAATTAGGATTGATCTCTGCGGTCATGGAAGTTGTTTCGCAGAAAATGAGCAGTACACCGAAATTGATTTTATCAACGTTATTAACAGGAATTGGCGTAAATATTTTTATTGGTGAACAATTCCTATCGGTTATTTTACCAGGGAATGCCTTTAAAGAAGTTTACAAAAAAGAAGGCTTGGATCCGACTGTTTTAGGCAGAACCTTGGAGGATGGTGGGACGGTTATTAACTACCTCATTCCTTGGGGGATTGCAGGTAGCTTCGTAGCGGGGACCTTTGGCGTACCAACGTTGACTTACTTACCATTTGTTTTCTTTAGCTTATTATCGCCTGTCTTCTCAATGGTCAGTGCATTTACTGGTTTAGGGATTAAGCGGTTATCAGCAGAACCTGTTACCGAAAAATAGATTGATTAAAATAGAACAGTTGATGGGGAATACTGTAGTTTCTCTCTGTCAATTGTTCTATTTTTCTTGTAAAAAAGGTTGCATTTTTAGAAAGAAACAGTTATAGTTGACTAGTCAATTGTTGACGAGTCATCTTTTTAAGGAGGAAACTATGTCGTTATCATTACGGGAAGTCAGCCAATTATTATGTCAGTTAAAGGTATTAGATCAAAAAATTACCAAAGTTTTTGAAGAGCAAGTTGGCTTGAGTTTGACTCGTTATGAGTTGCTGATGATTTTAAAAGAACGTCAGCCGTGTCTTCAAACGGAGATTCAAGAACACTTAAAAATCGATAGTGGTGCGGTCACTCGCCATTTGAAAATTTTAGAAGAGAAACAGTATGTGACACGACAGCGAAATCCAGAAAATAATCGGGAAGTGCTAGTGCATTTAACAGAAAAAGCACAACAAGAACTACAGCAATGTACAGCCAAGCAACAAACGGTAACAGAAATTATTCCCAGTACATTTACAAAGGACGACTGTCGCCAGTTAAAAGAACTTTTGACAAAACTAGATCAAAGCATTACAACGAAAGAGGTATGATAGAATGACAACATATACAACGAATGATTTTTCAGAGATTGTTTTTGGCCGCAAATCGGTTCGGGTGTACGATGAAACCCATAAAATTTCTCATGAAGAAATGTTAACAATGATTCAAGAAGCGACCACCGCCCCTTCTTCTGTTAACATGCAGCCATGGCGTTTTGTCGTAGTAGAAAGTGAAGTAGGCAAAGAAAAATTAAAACCCTTAATTCGCTTTAATACGCGTCAAAATGAAACATCTTCTGCAATGCTCTTAATTTTTGGTGATCTAAACTGCCATGAGCGAGGAGAGGAAATTTACAATCAAGCCTATGCTAGTGGTAAAATGCCTAAGGAAGTGCGGGACCAACAATTAGCAGCCATTATTCCCCATTATGAAAGTTTAAGCAGAGAACAAATGAATGACATCGTAAAAATTGATGCGAGTTTAGCAGCTATGCAATTTATGTTAGTGGCCCGAGCTCACGGATATGAAACAAATCCAATCGGTGGTTTTGAAGCGGAAAAATTAGCCGAAACATTTGGTTTAGATCAAGAGCGCTATGTCCCAGTAATGATTTTATCTGTGGGTAAGGGCATGGAAACTGGTTATGAATCTGTTCGTTTAGCACCAGAAAAAATCACGACATTTGAATAGGCAATAAAAAATGACGGCGTACGCTTGCATCAACCAACGATCTTAAAGAAAGTTGGCTAATGCAACAGCGATGCCGTCATTGTCGTTGGATAAAGTGACTTCCGTTGCGATGCTTTTAAGCTCGTCAACGGCGTTTTCCATAGCAATCCCCGTGCCAGCCCATTCCAACATTGTATAATCGTTGTGACCATCACCAAAAGCAATTACTTCTTCAGCAGTTATGCCTAACTGTAGGGTTAGTTTTTCTAAAGAACGCGCTTTATCAATATTTTTAGCGGTAAATTCAAAATAGAAAGGAGCGGAAAAAGCAGCGGTGACGGTTTCTTTGAAAGGCGCGTAGATGGCCTCATGATATTTTTGTAAATAGGCGGGTTCACCAGCAATTAAAATTTTGTTCAAGGGAAAGTTTAGTCTGGCGGCTAAATCATGCCACTCACATAATTGAAAGTTGCCACCCCGTGATTCATATTCAATAATATTAAAATCACCAGTCTCTAAATGTAAGGTGTTATGAAAAACATCATTGACATACATAAATGTTTCATCATTAATCATTGGAATTACGTCAAATTGTTTCAAATGCTCTAAAATTTGTTGACTCAATGACTTTGAAATTGTCTGATTAAATAGTTGTTGCTGACTGCCATGATGGGTGACACAAGCGCCGTTATAGGAAAGTAAGTGTCCATTATAATGAGCCATCTCCAATTCATCTGCTAAGGTCCGCATACCGTTAGTCGGGCGGCCAGAAGCCAAAATTAGTGAGAGGCCTTGTTTTTGTGCAGCTGCTAGTGCTTGTCGCGTTTTTGGTGAAATCTTTTTTTCTGAAGTTAACAAGGTACCATCAATATCCATTACAATTGCTTTGATTGCCATAATTGGCCTCCAATCCGAAGAGTTTCTTTCTTTTAGTATAAAAGTTTTTTCTATTAATGTAAACGGATTCTCTTGTGAGGTGTATAAAAGAATTATTTTACAAAAATCTATACTATTTTTTTGTGAAATTTCATATAATAGAAGTATTCTAATTATCTACATAGAGAGCGAGGGACAAGGAATATGAAGGAAAAAGAAATGCATTCGCTCTTTTTTAAACATAAGTTTGTGAAAGTAACTCCCTATTTACGTCGTTTTGGTCATCGTTTGAGTGGGATGATTATGCCAAATTTGAGTATTTTTATTGCGTGGAGCTTATTGTCTTTGGTGGCTGGCTATACGACAGGGAATCTACGGCTAGCTCTTTCTGAAGTCGAAACGATAATGATTCGAGTTGTTTTACCGATTTTAATTGGTTTTACAGGCGGAAAAATGTTCGAGGAACAACGTGGCGGCGTCGTTGCTGCTATTGCGACAGTGGGCGTGATTGTTTCCACAGATGTTCCACAGTTGTTTGGTGCTATGTTTATTGGCCCTTTAGCAGGATATACTTTCGCCAAAATTGAACAAATTCTCTTACCGAAAGTTAAAGAAGGCTATGAGATGCTGACTAAAAACTTTTTAGCAGGAATTGTGGGAGGACTGCTGTGCTGTTTTGGTATTCTGGTTGTAGCTCCGGCTGTTGAAAGCGCTAGTTTTTGGCTGTATCAATTTTCTTCTTGGTTAATTGAAGCCAATCTTTTGCCATTGGTTCACGTTTTCTTAGAACCCTTAAAAGTGTTATTTTTTAATAATGCGATTAACCATGGCTTATTAACGCCTCTAGGTTTAGAAGGTGCTAGTCAAACAGGTCAGTCCATTTTATTTCTATTGGAAACAAATCCTGGACCAGGCGTGGGCGTTTTGGTTGCTTTTCTGCTGTTTGGGTCTGTAGGACAACGAAAAACAGCAGGAGGTGCCACCATGATTCAACTGATTGGGGGCATTCATGAAATTTATTTTCCGTTTGTTTTAATGGATCCGCGCTTATTTTTAGCAGTAATTGCTGGAGGAATGAGTGGTACGCTTGTTTTTCAAATATTTAATGTGGGGCTAAGTGCTCCAGCTTCGCCAGGTTCATTGGTTGCGATTTTAGCCAATGCCCCGACTGATGCGAGGCTGGCGGTTTTTAGCGGAATTTTTGTTAGCTTTCTGTGCTCTTTTGCAATAGCAAGCTTGTTATTAAAACGTCAACGAGGAATTGAATCAGTTTCAATGATAAAGATGAAGGAGAAGGAGGAAGACCAAGTGGAAACAGTCACACCTAACTATCAGCAAATTTTATTTGTTTGTGATGCAGGAATGGGCTCAAGTGCCATGGGGGCTAGTTTGCTAAGCCGACAATTAAAAGCTGTGGACTTGGAGATACCTGTGACTTACCAGTCCGTTCATCAGATGAAGTGGCAGCCTAAGACATTAGTGGTCATTCAAGCAGAATTGAAACAGTTAGCACAAAAGTACGTCCCAGAAAAGGATATGGTGAGTGTTCAAAATTTTTTAGAAATTAAATCCTATTACCCGCAAGTTTTAGCCAAACTGACTGCTTCTTCTCAAGAGCAATCTTCACTTGGTTCAGAGTCTACTGAAACGAACTCGACCAAACAAAGACAGAAGCTTGTTTTTTTATATGCCGAGAATGTTCGAGGATCGCAAACAATGGGAATGGAATTATTGCGGCAACAAGCAGCGAAACAAGGAGTCGCGATTGAAGTATCTAAAGAATCACTGGAAACAGTCTTTTTTACCAAGGAGACAACCTACGTAGTGACTCGTGAACTGGCGCAAGCCTATCATTTAGATCTAACGCAACAAAATTTATACGTAGTTACTAGTTTTTTGAATAAGAAAGAGTATCAAGAATGGCTGGAAGGAGGAGCTGATAGATGTTTTTAACGACAAGAGAAACTGTTCTATTAACGGAATTAGTGAATAGTCCCACCCCCGTTTCAGTAAACCGCATGATGAATTTGTTAAAGGTTAGCCGCCGGACGGTATATCGTGAATTAGAAAATTTAGAAACCTCGCTAGCATCGATGGGCGCGACGTTGGAAAAAGTAGCTCGTGGGAGCTTTTCGATTCAAGCAGATGAAGCAGCGATGACGGAAATTCAGGCTGCTATTTTAGGAGAAGAGACACAGGAACTTTCTACTTTGGCGCGGCAACATGTGATTTTATTGACATTACTTCAAACAAAAGAGCCAGTCTCTATGCATTATTTTCTGGAAACGTATTGTATTAGTAATACGACTTTTTATGCCGATATTAAACAATTAGAAACACGGATTGCTCGGATTCCGTTGACGATTTCTCGGAATCAAGGCTATGAAGTGACTGGTTCTGAAAAATATCGCCGTCTTCTAATGGCGAATATTCTAAGTATGGAAATTAATGAGTACCAATTTTTTCATTTTACCGAATTAACAACAAACGACCATTTTTTCTTTCAGTTTATTCATGCAGAACATTTAGCATTTGCACAAAAAATTGTTCAGCCAGAAGTAGAAACTTTATTTCCAGCATTAAGTGATCGCAAATTACAACATTTGATTTTAATGTTAACAATTGCGATGGATCGGGTCACTGCAGGTTTTTATTTAGCTGATGAGACCTATACTGGGCAGATGAATAAGGCCTTTCTAAATTGTTCTAAACGACTTTTTTCAAAAGTCGCTGCTGAAACAAAACAACTATACGCTGTCAGTGAGATTGTTTTTTTTGCTAGCTTATTAAGTGATTTTTCTAATTCTTTTGATGAAGATTTTTTTGATGAACATTTTGACACTCAGCTGGCTTATGCAGTGAAACAACTGATTGAAGCAGTAAGTCAAGAAACGGAAGTTAATTTTTTCGAAGATACCAATTTGTATAAAATGTTGTTGACACATTTATCAGGTGTTTTTTCTCGGGCGGTTTTACAAGAAGAAGATTTAACGAATCCCATTTTAGAACGGATTATGAATCAATATCAAGAAATAGCTGCGGCTTTACGCCAAGCGTTGCCGCAAATTTTTCCGCAAAAGAATTTATCGGAAGAGGAAATTGCCTACATGGTACTTCATTTTGCCAATTCTTTAGAGCGGAGTCCCAAAATTATGGAAGTTGATATTGCTGGTTTTTCTCCTAGCGGTTTGGCTTCGACAAGTATGCTGGAAATGCGATTACGGCGCTACTTTCCTTTTATCAACCAGATTCATTTTTTTCGGATTGCGGATTTAGGTAAGGTGAATGTTGAGGAAAACTATGACTTAGTGATTTCCACTTCGTTATTACCAGGATACAATGGTAAATATAAATTGATCTCACCGTTACTTTTAGACGATGAAATCCGCCAATTGAAAGAAGAGTTTAAGCGGATTAGTCACGAAAAACGCTCGCTTAGGAAAGCGCCTGTGAAAAAAATAGGTGGCGAAGAAAGCTACGAAACAGTGGTCGCTTTCATGGAAGAAATTAGTAAACTATTAGAAACATTTTTCATAGCAGATTTAAATAATCAAGCGGATTTAGCAGAAACCGTTCAACAAGCTCTCGCGCAACTTTCCGCAGATTTAATCACCGATAGTGCAATCGTCTGTCAGCAATTGATGAAACGTTACGAGCAAGCGCCTATTGGGATTCCTCAGACGGAAATGGCCTTATTCCATACCTCAAGTACAGCAGTGACACAGCCTGTTTTTTGTATTTTTAATCTGGCCCAGCCACTTATGATTGAAGGGATGGATAAAAAGCCGATGCAGTTACAACGTATGTTACTCATGCTAGCGCCGATGCCGATTGATGAAACAATCGGAAAAATTTTAGGAAAAATCAGTGGTGCGATTATTATGAATGATTTAAATACAGAAATTTTTCATTCAGGAAATGAAGCCATTGTTTATCAGTTGCTTTCGTCATTATTAATTGAAGAAATGAAAGGCTAGGTGTTGAGAGATGTTTGAAATTACAGCGGAGCAAATAATGTTGAATCAATCGTATGCTAGTTGGGAGGAAGCACTTGCAGCTTCTGGTGAATTACTGCTAAAAAATCAGTTGGTCACGCCTGACTATGTCAAAGCAATGTATCAACGTCAACAAAAAGTCAGTGTGTATATCGGTAACTTCGTGGCATTACCTCATGCGGAAGGACAAGATGAACAAGTTTTAAAAGAAGGGATTTGCTTTATTCAAGTGCCTGATGGGGTCAACTTTGGTACGGAAGCAGATCGAAAAATAGCTACTTTGTTATTTGTCGTTGCTCTAAAAAGTCAACGGCAATTAAGCATGCTTCAAGAATTAGCTTTTTTCTGTTCAGATCTCGAAAACATTCAGCGGCTCAGTGATTGTCAAACAATAGATGAAGCACAAAAAATTCTGGCTCAAGCCTAAAGTTACGTCTGGAAAAAATCAATTCATTCTGAAATGTTCAATAATTATTGAAATAATTTTATATTAAAAAAATAAAATATTTTAATTTAAGAGGTTAAACAAAAAAGATAAGAAGATTCCTTGACAAAAAATAGGACCTATGATAAATTTAAGGTAACTTGTGACAAAGTCGTGCATGGATGCACTAAAAAGACACCCTATTGTGGTAGGGTGTCTTTTTTTGCTGTTTAGACAGCAGCGGTTGGAAGCAACTTGTTTATTCCTCGTTCTGTTTTTCCAACCAAATGGTTACAAGTTTCAGGACAATCCCGACAAAAATCGGCACAAGAATTTTTGTGACAATCTCGTACATGTGATGCACCTCCTTTCGAGGCAAGTCGCCAATTTGAGTATAGCATAAAAAGTTGTTCGTTTATTATTGGAATTATTAGAAATGGAATAAGCACGTGTTTTCTGGTTTTCGTAACGAGAGAACACGTGCTTTTTTCTTTCAACTTTTGGCACAATGGTTTGTGCCAAAGTACGACTTTTTTCAGCTTTGGAAAGCGGATACAATTTAGTCAACAAGAAAAGTTACTTGAGAGAAGGGGAATAAAAATGGAACAAGTACCAGAAAAAAATAAAGTATCAATTAAAGCAAAAGTCCAAAGACTTGGCAGTACCTTATCTAGCATGGTGATGCCCAATATCGGGGCGTTGATTGCGTGGGGCGTTTTGACAGCGCTATTTATCCCAGATGGATATCTGCCAAATAAAGCCTTTGCCACGATGGTTGGCCCAATGTTGACCTATTTAATTCCATTATTAATTGGCTACACTGGTGGGAAAGTAATTGCAGGTGATCGCGGTGCCGTAGTTGGCGCAATTGCGACAATGGGCGTGATTGTGGGAACCGATATTCCGATGATGCTAGGTGCCATGATTATGGGTCCACTTGGTGGCTTTACAATTAAGAAATTTGATCAGTATTTCCAACATCGGATTAAAGCTGGTTTTGAAATGTTAGTAAACAATTTTTCAGCTGGATTGATTGGTTTTGCATTAGCTTTACTTGGTTTTTCAGCGATTGGCCCAATTGTCGATGCGCTGACTGCTGCAATGGCACGTGGTGTGGAAATCATTTTAAATGCTCATTTGATTCCATTAACGAGTATTTTTATTGAACCGGCAAAAGTGCTCTTTTTAAACAATGCGATTAATCATGGCATTTTAACACCCTTAGGGACAGAACAAGTCTTATCGGCTGGTAAATCAATTCTTTTCCTATTAGAAGCAAACCCTGGTCCTGGGTTAGGTGTCTTATTAGCATTTATGTTTTTTGGAAAAGGTGCGGCAAAATCTTCTGCGCCGGGAGCAATAATTATTCATTTCCTTGGTGGTATCCACGAAATTTACTTCCCATATGTAATGATGAAACCGTTATTATTCTTATCGGTTATTGCAGGTGGCGCGACAGGTAGTTTGGTTTTCCAAACGTTAGATGCTGGTTTACGTGCGCCCGCTTCACCAGGCTCCATTATAGCTATTTTAGCGATGACACCAATGGGTTCTTACTTACCAGTTATTTTAGGTGTTTTGGCAGCAACTGCTGTTTCCTTTGCAGTATCCGCAGTCATTTTAAAAGCAGATGCGAAAGAAGAAAGTGATGAATTTGCCCAAAAAGTGAAAGAAACCCAAGCTGCTAAAGCAGCATCAAAAGGATTAACTGTCACAAATGGTAGTGCTTCATTGTCAGGAATTCAACAAATTATTTTTGCTTGTGATGCTGGGATGGGCTCTAGTGCAATGGGGGCGTCTATCTTACGGAAAAAGGTCCAAGAGGCTGGTTTAGTACAAACTGTGACGAATCGGGCCATTAATAATTTGACCGATGAGGGAAATACATTGATTGTCACACAAGCGGAATTGCAAGAGCGGGCCAAACAGAAAGCACCTAATGCAACCTTTGTAGCAGTTGAAAACTTCTTGAACTCACCACGTTATGATGAAATTGTGGCTGAACTATCAGGTACCAAAGAAAAAAACGACGCACAACCAACAGCCTCCAAAGCAACACCTGCTTCTGAAATTGAGGGAGATTTAGCAAATGTCAATGAGATTCTTTTGGTTCACGATGACCGTGTCGGGTCAGCAACGATGGGAATGAAAGTCTTAGAAGAAATTTTAGATAAAGAGAAAATTTCAATGCCGATTCGAAAAATTAATATTAATGAATTAACTCAACAAACACAGGCTTTAATTGTCACTAAAGCTGAACTAACGGAACAAGCCCGTAAAAAAGCACCGAAAGCGACACACTTATCAGTAAAAAGTATGGTTAATCCCCAAAAATATGAAACAGTGGTTTCGCTCTTAAAAGAAAGTGCCTAGAGAGGAAGAAAACAATGGAAAATCTTACGAATATTTCAATTGAATTAAATCAACAGTTTAATACAAAAGAAGAAGCTATTCGCTTTTGCGGCGAAAAACTAGTCGAGGCAGGCTGTGTTGAGCCCGCTTATATCGAAGCAATGATTGAAAGAGACCAATTGCTATCTGTTTATATGGGGAATTTTATTGCCATTCCTCATGGAACAGAAGAAGCCAAAAAATTAGTGAAAAAATCAGGAATCTGTGTAGTGCAAGTCCCAGAGGGTGTTAATTTTGGCACCGAAGAAGATGAAAAAATTGCTACCGTATTATTTGGGATTGCCGGAGTCGGTGAAGAACATTTGCAATTAGTCCAACAAATTGCACTTTATTGTAGTGATATGGATAACGTGGTGCAACTTGCCGACGCATTAAGTAAAGAAGAAATAACAGAAAATTTAGCCATTGCTTAAAGGAGAGAATAAGAATGAACGCAGTACATTTTGGAGCAGGAAATATTGGACGCGGCTTTATCGGCGAAATTTTAGCTAAAAACGGGTTTCATATTACGTTTGTGGATGTTAATGAAACCATCATTCAAGCGTTAAAAGAACGTAAAAGTTATACAATTGAATTGGCCGATGCCTCACATCAACAAATTAACGTTGAAAATGTGACCGGGTTAAATAACATGACAGAACCAGAAAAAGTAGTAGAAGCAATTGCGGAAGCCGATTTAGTCACGACGGCGATTGGTCCCAATATTTTACCAAGAATTGCTGAATTAATTGCCCAAGGAATTGATGCACGTGCCGAAGCAAATTGCCAAAAGCCGCTGGATATTATCGCTTGTGAAAATATGATTGGTGGTTCAACCTTTTTAGCAGAAGAAGTGGCCAAATATTTGAAAAACCCAGCTTATGCTGAACAATGGATTGGTTTTCCTGATGCGGCGGTTGATCGGATTGTTCCATTACAAAAACATGAAGATCCACTTTTTGTTCAAGTTGAGCCTTTTTGTGAATGGGTCATTGATGATACCAACCGAAAAGCCAAAGAGATTCAGTTAGAAGGCGTTCATTACGTTGCTGATTTAGAGCCGTATATTGAACGAAAATTATTTAGTGTAAACACTGGCCATGCTACAGTTGCCTATACAGGGGCGTTGTTAGGCTATCAAACCATTGACGAAGCGATGCAGGACGCCTTAGTGGTAGCACAACTCAAATCAGTTTTGCAGGAAACCGGTAAACTTTTAGTGGCTAAATGGAATTTTGATGAACAAGAACATGCAGCCTATATTGAAAAAATTATTCAACGTTTCCAAAATAAATATATTTCAGATGCTATTACACGTGTAGCACGGACACCAATCAGAAAATTAGGTGCGCAAGAACGGTTTATTCGACCAATCCGTGAATTACAGGAACGCAATCTAGTGTCGCCGCATTTATTAGCAATGATTGGTATTGTCTTTAATTATCATGATCCAGAAGATGAACAAAGCCGTCAATTACAGGAAATGCTTGACCAAGAAAGCGTTGATACAGTGATCGCTGAAGTAACGGGCATTGAAGATCCAGAAACGGTTAAAAATATTAAACAAAACGTAGAACGCTATGCGCGACCACAAGTAGCATAATAACAAAATCCTTCTACCAAGATACTTCACATTTCTTAATTAAAGAAAAAAACAACCGCTCACTGATTAAAGTGAGGGGTTGTTTTTTACATATTGACTAAGTGGTTTTTGATAAAGCTCTCCTTTGAAGGCACCTGTATTGAAGTATTCAGCTAATTGGTAACCAATGAATGGGCCAGTAGTGAGTCCTGATGAACCAAGTCCGCTAGCAACCACAAGGTGGGGCAGCTCTGGCAAAGGACCAAAAAACGGAGCGAAATCAGATGTATAAGCACGTGTACCAACGCGGTAATGCATGGGTTGCTTAAAAAGCTGATCTGCTTCTTTTAGAAATGGCGCAGTCCCAGAAGTTAGTTGTTGAAAAGCGCTAACAGTCTCTTCTAAATCCCAGGCTTGTTCATTTTCGTGGGTGGCACCTAATAAAATTTTTCCTTGATTAAAAGGAATTAAATCGGCTTCGCCATCTAACATAGCGACAGGCCATTGCTGACTATTTGTAAAAGGGGTCTCGAAAACTAACAATTGTCCTTTTTGGGGATGAATGTCCACAGATAAATTTAAAGTAGCGAGTAATTCCTTTAAATGAGGACCAGGTGTTAAAGCGAGAAAATCAACGCTCTTTTTTTCTGAATTTGTGACAATTTCCCACCCTTGATTCAGTTGTCGAAAGTGCGCCCGTTGTGAACAAAAAGTGACCCCTTTGGCTTCGGCGCGTTTCTGAAGATGGTTTAGATAAGCTGGTCCATCTAGGCGACCGCCGCCAGAAATAAAAAGTGAGGGAGTTTCCTTAAGTAGCGGTAAGAACTTCGCTGTTTGAACCGCTGACAACATCGTGATTTCTCCAATTTCAGGTGCAGTTTGCTTACGCTCTTCTGCCAAATGGGCTAAGTCTGCCAAAGCAGCTGCCGGACGCAAAATGACTGTCCCTGATTGACGATAAATATCCTCCGTCAGCTGAAAATCTTTGACTAGCTTTGGAAATAGGGCAGCGCCCTCTCGCGCTAATTGGTACCATTTCTTATTTCGACGTTTGGATAGCCAAGGGGAAATAATCCCAGCGCTCGCTTTAGTCGCTTGGCCGATCCCTTCATCATAAACGGTAATGTCAAATTTTTGTGGATCTAAATAATTAGCTAACGTCATTCCGATAATGCCGCCGCCAATAATGGCAATTTTTTTCATGCTTCTTCTCTCCTTCGAACAGTTGTATTGTAACACAAAAAAACCGCCTCTAGACAGAGACGATTGAGAGATAAATTGTTAGCGGGTCCTTCTGTGTGTGTAAATAGAATTGCCGCCTTCTAAAACGTGAACAATTTCTTGTGCCATTTCTGCCACAGGCACGGGATCATAGCCAATAAATAAGTTCTTTAAAAAGGGGATTTTCTTAAAAAAATAAATACATTTACTAAAAAGTATGGTGCCGGTACGTTCTTGACCTACAAGTAAACTAGGATAAAAAATTACTGCTTCGGCGACTTCTTGGTGGATTAGTTCCTCCGCTGCCAATTTGGCATCCATATATTTTCTCAAAGGGAAAGGAACAGTATTGGCTGAAATAAATAAAAACTTAGCTGGCTTTTTTTGTTGTGCTAAAAAAGAGCTGATTTTTTTCACGGGCGTCAGAATTAGCCGTTGATAGGTTTTCTTTTTTCGTGGATTTTCAAATAAAATACCTACCGTATCAATGACCCAGTCAGCACGCTGGACTTGTTCTTGCCAATTCGTGTCACGAGTAACATCGGAGCATACCCACTGCACTTGGTGGCTCCAAGATGCGGAGAGCGTGGCAGGCTTTCCATGACGTGAAACACTGATGACTTGATGTTGGCGTTGGACTAAAATTTTTGCGATTTGTTGACCTAAAAAACCGCTACCGCCAAAAATAATAATTTTCATGGCAAGCCCTCACTTTCAATTGTTTCTTCTAGTGTACCTTAAATAAAAAAAGAAGCAAAAAATCTCGATTGCGCATAGTTTAGTTATAAATAACATAAAAATAACCTTTTTAGATTGTTGAAACACAAAGACCCAACAATGGTTATTTATTGTCGTGAAATAAATAAAAAAATGAACAAAAATGAAATAAATCAGACTAAAGGCCTAGAGAAATGCCCTTGTTTCTTGAATTCAAGCATGGTTAAATAGTTATAAGTGAACGACCGAGCAATTTAGTTTGTTGGGGAAAATAGACAGAATGAGGAGATGAAACGAAGAAAATGAAGAAGAAAACGATAATTATATTGGGGGCAGTTGCGGTAATTGCGGTTGGGGGCATCGTAACTGTGAATGCGTTAAATAAAAATGCACAACAAGTAGCTGTCAAGCAAGCGCCTAAAGATGACTGGGGAATTGACTATTTTGACGTTCCCGACTTGCAACAAATTTATATTAACGGTGTCATCCAACCGGAACAAATGGAAGCCTTTGCGCGTGATCAAAAAATAACAAAGGATCCAGAGATTAAGGTGAAAAACGGCGATGTCGTAGATGCAGGCACAGAATTATTTACTTATGAAGATGAGGCGGTCACAAAAGAAATTGAGGCACAACAAAATAGCTTAGCCAAATTAGAAACGAAGCGGGCGAATATCTATAATAAGTGGAATCGGGCCATTGATAAATTTAATAAAACTAAAGAAGAAGACCGCACAATGTCTGGTGATGATTTAAATGAACAATATCAAACAGAAGTCGATGCGGTAGATGAAGAGATTACCTTCACCAATGAAACCTTAGCGGATTTAGGAGCGAAGCAATATATTTCCACAAAGGCTAATTTCAAAGGTCGCGTATCAATTCCAGAAGTAAAAGATGCCAATTCACCGATTTTACGGTTAACTTCAGAAGATCTTTATTTAGCTGGAAAAGTGAATGAAAAGGACTTGACTAAAATTAGTGTTGGGCAAAAAGCTAAACTAACTTCTGTTTCCAACAATGTGGTTGTGGATGGCTCAATTTCTTACATCGATGATAATCCTCCTGAAGGCAACAGCGATGCCGCGAGTGGCAATCCAGAGGGTGGCACGACGATGTCTAGTTATAGCGTCAAAATTGCGTTGGCCAATTTAGACAAAGTCAAAAATGGCTACCATATGCAAGCAACCATTGATTTAGGCGATTTAGGGGCGATTGAGTTACCGAAAAAAGCGATTCAAAAAGAGGGTGAACAGGCCTACGTTTTAGTGAATGATTTTGGAACCATCATTCGTCGTGATGTCCAAGTCGGGCAAGAAAATGGCGACAAAATGGCGATTGAATCTGGCTTAGAATCAGCCGACCGAGTGGTTATTTCTTCAAAAAAACCAGTAAAAGTCGGTGATATTGTTGAATCAGATGCAGCGATTGCTTCTGATGAATCAGCAACCAACGAATCAATGACAGATGCGTCGAAATAGGAGGGCTTGATGGTGGAAGCAAACAATACAAATCAACCCCTCATTGAATTGCGGGACATTAACAAGTTCTATCCAGTAGGTAAGGAAAAACTACATGTTTTAAAAGAATTGAACTTGACCATCCATCAAGGAGAGTTCATTTTAATCATGGGGAAGTCCGGTAGCGGTAAGACAACGCTGATGAACATTATTGGTTTCTTGGATCGCTTAACAGACGGAAGCTATCATTTTTCAGGAACAGATGTTTCAAAATTGTCTGAAAATAAAAAATCAGCCTTTCGCAATGAATATCTAGGATTTATTTTTCAACAATTTTTCTTGATTAATTCTTTAAATGTTAGTCAAAATGTTCAATTGCCCTGTGTTTATGAAGGGAAAAAAAGCCGCGCTGAGAAAAAAGCGATTGCTGAAAAATACCTAAAAATTGTCGGTTTGGAAACAAAAGCCAAATCAAAAGTTACTGAACTTTCTGGAGGACAGCAACAAAGAGTAGCCATTGCTCGTTCCTTGGTGAATGATCCATTATTGATTATGGCTGATGAACCGACTGGGGCATTGGATAGTGAAACGGGTACAGAAATTATGGAATTATTGAAAGAATTGAATGAACAGGGCAAAACAATTGTCATGGTGACACATGATGAAGATATGAAAAAATATGCCTCACGAGTGATTCATATGAAAGATGGTCGCTTTTTGGAAGAAGAGGTGATTAGATGATTGCTAATTTATTTGTTAGTACTTTTTTAAGCTTAAAGGCGCATAAGTTGCGGGTATTTTTAACGATGGTCGGGATTATTATTGGGATTACATCAGTCGTAACGATTTCTGCGCTAGGTGAAGGGATGAAGCGTCAAGTTGTGAAGGCATCCAGTGCAGTGAACGCGGATGTTTTGAAGATTCATTATACAATGTCGGATGGTAGCAGTGACAATTTTATGTCCTATGAAGAGCCAGATTATACGTTTAGCCGAGTGGACTTGAAGAAATTACAAGACATTCAAGGAATTGAAAGTATTTATCCTCAATATGGTGAATCAATGATGGGGGGCGGAGACAATTTGTTTGTACCAATGGATTATTTTGGGGCGCAGGCGAATTTATCCATTACGTCGACTAAAGGGCAGAATGATATTTTATATGGTCGTGATTTTCAACCGAGCGATGCAAATACAGATGCGATTGTCTTAAATCATGATATCTTTGAAGCGCAAATTCGGCTTGAGGATCCTAGCCAACTCATTGGAAAAGCTGTTTCAATTGGTGGTTATATGTACAAGGTGATTGGTATTTTAGCACCAAAAGATTTAGATAGTTTGGGCATGAACGATGATTGGGCAACTGCTATGAGTAGTTTTGTTTCTCGAGAATCATATAATAAATTAGCGAAAACAAAAGCAATTAGCGGCATCAATATTAAAGTTCGTGAGGGAGCGGACCGTGAAGCAATTTTAGGACAGGCAATCACTATTTTAAGTGAAAATCATCCTGAAGTGAAAGGAACGTTTAAAGAAAATGACCAAGACCAACAACTCCAACAACAAATGGAAGAAATGGTCACGGGTATGACGATGTTTCTGATGGCAATTACTGCAATCTCCCTATTAGTCGGGGGAATTGGCGTCATGAACATCATGTATGTGTCTGTCACGGAACGGAAACGAGAAATCGGGATTCGTCGGGCCATTGGTGCTAAACCACGAGTCATTTTATTCCAATTTTTAATGGAAGCAGCGTTTATCACATTGATTGGGGGTTTGATTGGTGTCGGCTGCGGCTACTTATTGGCAACTGTGGTCGGTGGGTATATTTCGATTACGCCAATTATTACGCCGTCCATCTTTGCTATTTCAACATTGGTTTCGGTCTTCACAGGTATCTTTTTCGGGATTATTCCAGCAATTGGTGCCTCGAGGATGGATCCGATTAAAGCGATTTATAATTAAAAAGAAGAGCTTGGTAGTCACATCTTTTTTGATGATCCTATCAAGCTCGCTTTTTTATTTCATGTCACTAAGAATTTTCTGAATCAATTCTTGTTGAAACTCTTTGGTATATTGTTCGGTGAGTTTCGCTTGTTCTTCTTGGGACATTGATGGATTCGCCATCATAGCGGCCATCATTTTTTTGCCAACTGTTTCAGTCCCTTCTTTTTTGATATCAGCGGCATGTTGTTCCATATATTCGCCTAATTTTTTTGCTTGATCAGCACTTAAAACTAGCCAGTCACTAGCAACATTAAAGGTGTTTTCTTGTTTTGCAAATTGGTTATCGTTGTCAGCAAGGCCAAATAGTGTTTTGGCCCAAGACTCTTGATAGGACCATTTCGTCGTTTTTTGGACTAATGTGGCTTTTTGAGCATCTTTTTGAACTGTGTTTGTGACGTTTTCCGTTCCTGTTTTTTGTAGTTTCTTTTTATCTGGTGTGTTATATAAATAAACTTTTTCGGAACCATCGCCCAACGGCTGGTACAATAACATGTTGGGGCCATCTTTACTTGAACTACTGCTTTTTAGTTCAAACGTTTTGTCCTGAGTAACTTCGGTCATACCAAAATGATCTTTATCGTTTAAAACGATAAGACTTAACGAAGCTAAGAAGCCTAAACCAAAAATAACCATACAGCATTTATGCCAAACTTTTCGGCCAAATACATTTGTGTAGGCAAAGCCTAACACGCAAAGGATTAAAAGGAAAATAATCATTATTTCATTGCACCTACTTCCTTAACAGGCATCGCTTCTTTTTTATTTAAGAAGAAAGTAATCGCCAAGCCGAGAACGCCAAAGATTGTTGCCACGAAGAAGGCTGCGTGATAACCGTTTAATGTTGCGTTTGTTGCTTGGTCGCGATAAGCGAGTGGGGCTGTTTTTAATAAGTCTGATGCAGGTAAGCCGTCTTTGGTAACATTTGTTAAAACACTAATCAAAACAGCTGTTCCAATTGAGCTGGCTACTTGTCGGAAGGTGTTGTTTACAGCAGTTCCGTGACTTAATAAATTCATTGGTAAAGCATTCATGCCAGAAGTTGTCACAGGCATCATGACCATCGAAATACCAAACATCCGAATCGCATATAGGACAATGATATAAATAATAGGTGTTGCTTTTGTTAAGAAAGCAAACGGTAACGTTGCAGCTGTTAAAATAAACATCCCGGTAATCGCAAGACGACGGGCACCAATTTTATCAAAAATGCGACCCGTTACTGGCATCATAAGTCCCATAACTAACGCTCCTGGTAAAAGCATTAACCCTGAATGGAAGGCAGATTCGCCACGAATATTTTGGATATACAAAGGTAAAACCATTTCGGCACCAATCATTGCCATGTTGGTTACGCCAGATAAAATGGCTGCAACAGTAAAGACTTTTGATTTAAAAACGCGTAGTTCTAAGAAAGGTTGTTCTAAATGCAATTGTCGATATGTAAAAAGACATAAAACAATCGCACCAACAATTAAGAATCCATAGACTTGCGGGCTACCCCAACCTTTATCACCAACGCTTGAGAAACCGTAAAGTAAGCTACCAAAGCCGAGAGTAGAAAGAATGACCGATAAGACATCGATACTTGGATTAGATAATTGGATGACATTTTTCATTAAAAATGAAGCTAAAATTAGGACTAAAACGACAATTGGAATGACCATCCCAAAAAGGTCACGCCATGTATAAGAATCAATAATCCAACCAGATAATGTTGGACCTAAAGCGGGTGCTAATCCGATAACAATTCCCGTTGTGCCCATGGCAGCGCCACGTTTTTCAGGCGGGAAAATTGAAAGCATAATTGTTTGTAAAAGAGGCATAGATACGCCGACCCCTGCGGCTTGAACAAGACGTCCAGTCAATAACATGCCGAAGTCTTGAGCTACAAAACAGATGATGGTTCCGATTAAGAACGTTGACATCGCTGTTATGTATAATTTTTTTGAACTAAATTTGTTAATCAACCAAGCACTGATGGGAATCATAATGCCGTTCACAAGTAGGAATCCAGTGGTTAGCCACTGTACACTTGAAGCTGAAATATCAAATTCTTTCATTAATGTAGGTAAGGCCGTCGTTAAAAGTGTTTGGTTTAAAATCGTACAAAATGTTCCGATTAGTAAAACGCCGACTAGTAACGACCGGTTATAAGGTTTTCCGTGAATATCCACAGGTTGTTGTGAAGTCACATATATCGCTCCTTTTTCTGTAAGTTTCAAATTAAATTGCATTAACTACTTTACAACTAATTAGAATCTTTGTCAACTTACTTGACAAAGGTGTAAAAAAAACTACAATTAAGGAAAGGATAAGGGAAAGGAAGTTAAACTAATGTGGTCAAAAATGATTCAGCGTTTGTTAAATGAAGAAAATTTGTTGATAGGAATTAGTGAACTAAGTGAAATTGCTGAAGTTTCGCCACGTCAACTTCGTTATTGGGAAGAAAAAGGGTATATTTCTTCCATTGCGAAAGACGCAAACGGTCCACGGAAATATCGGTTACATACAGTCGTCAAAGTGCATTGGATCAAGCGTTTTTTAGATGAAGGATATACATTACAAAGTGCGGTGGAAAAAGCAGAAGAGCAGCATCGTAATGTGGGGATGACGAAAAAAATCTTTAGTCAAATGTTTCATGGTATCTCAGAAGTTTGTCCCAATTACGTAGCGATTGATTTGGGCGATTTCGATGAAGAACAAAAATTATATGTTGTATTTAATGAAACCACAGAAGTCAGTGAGTATCTTTTAATTCCTAAGGATGCAGATGTTTCTGATGAGTTAAAGAAAAGAAAATAAGAATGAAATAGGACTGGGAGAAAGACCTGAAGTGAAAGTAAAACGTTACTGAATGAATCTTCGAGTTCTTTTTTTCTTGCAATTTCTTTATTTTTCTATATAATTTCTTATATGGAAAAGGAGGGTTTCGATGAAAGAAACAAAACCTTACGGAACAGTCTTGTTAAAAGCGGCTAAAATCATGGACTGTCTAAGTTTACAACCCGATCAAACCTTACAGGAAATTGCAAAGAATACCGAAATGACGGCATCAACGGCAATCAAAATTTTAGAAACCTTAACATTAATTGGCTATGTTCAAAAAGACACGAACAAGACGTACCGCTTAGGAACAAAATTGATTCGCTATGCGAATCAAAGTGTGGAGCAAATCGATTTAGCTGAAATTGCGGTACCTTATTTAGAAAACCTTCAAAATACGGTCGATGAAACCATTCATTTAGGGATTTTAAATAATAATGAAATTCTGTATATCAATAAATTAGAACCGAAAAATCAAACGATTCGCATGTCCTCGAAAGTGGGAATTACTCGACCTTTGTATAATTCGGCCATGGGTAAAGCCGTTTTAGCAGAATTTTCGGAAGAACAAGTGCAACAATATTTAGACACGCAGACATTAATTCCCTATACCGAAAATACGATTACCAATCCCTTGCGTTTGAAAAAAGAATTAAAACAAGTGCAACAAACGGGGGTTGCTTACGATGATGAAGAAATTGAACAAGATATTTTCTGTAGCGGAGTATCTTTAATGAAAGATGGCGAAATTGCGGGTGCTTTTAGTGTAAGCATGCCGAAATATCGTTTGACAGAGGAAAATAAAACGACGATTAATCAAGCCCTTTTAGCAACAAAAGCAGCGATTGAAGCGAAATTATAGTAGAAAAAGAAAGACAAACAAAAGTCGATTGGGATTTTTGTTTGTCTTTCTTTTTTTATTTTTGTAAAAACGTTTGCATTTTCTTTTTTTATCTGTATAATGAAGTTGTGAATTTCTTTATAATAAATATATATTTCTAAATAAGAAATGAGGGAGTCTGTTGAAGCGAGTATCAATTTTACAAAAATTAGAAAATGCTGGCGTGATTGCTGTGGTTCGCGGAAAGACAAAAGAGGAAGCGCTAAAAGCTAGTCAAGCCATTGTAGCAGGCGGTATGCGGGGGATTGAGTTAACCTTTACTGTTCCTCAAGCAACAGAAGTGATTCAGGAATTAGTTGCGTTATACCAAGAGAATCCTGACGTAGTCATTGGTGCGGGGACAGTTTTGGATGCTACGACTGCTCGTTTAGCTATTGTAGCAGGGGCTGAATATATTGTGAGTCCAAGCTTCGATGAAGAAACCGCTAAAATTTGCAATTTATATCAAGTTCCCTACTTGCCAGGCTGTATGACCATCACAGAAATGAAAGAAGCACTGAAAAGCGGAGCAGATATTATTAAACTATTTCCGGGAAGTGTTTATGGACCGAGTGTTATTTCGGCATTTAAAGCGCCATTGCCTCAGTTAAATATTATGCCAACGGGTGGTGTCAGTTTGGAAAATATGGCCGAGTGGTTTGCTGCAGGTGTGACGGCTGTCGGTGTTGGTGGCAATCTGTTAGCGCCAGCAGCAACTGGGGATTTTGAAAAAGTTCGTGAGGTTGCCCAAGCCTATATGGAAAAATTCCAAGCAATCAAAGGGGTGTAGGCACATGGGGAAAGTCGTAACATTGGGAGAAATCATGTTGCGTTTGTCCACGCCTGTCGGAATACGCGTAGCACAAACAGAAAATTTCGCTGTACATTACGGCGGTGGTGAAGCGAATGTAGCGATTTCGTTAGCGAACTATGGCCACCAAGTGACTTTTGCTAGTAAAGTGCCCGATAATTCGTTAGGAGAAGCCGCCAAAAAGCATTTAAGTCGTTATGGGGTTTCAACGGAATTTGTACGAACTGGCGGAACACGCCTAGGAACGTATTACTTGGAAACTGGTACAGGAGAACGAGCAGCCAGTGTTGTCTATGATCGCGCCTATTCAAGCTTTGCTCAAATCGAAGAAATGGAATGGGACTTACATGAGCTGTTTTCAGGAGTAGAGATCTTTCATATTTCAGGGATTACAGCGGCGTTATCAAAAAATTGGCAAAGTATGACGGTTGCGCTAGTTAAAGCAGCGAAGCAAGCAGGGTGCCAAGTAAGTTTTGACATTAATTATCGAGGGAAACTTTGGTCCCAGAAAGAAGCGAGCGTGGCATTGAAGGCCATTCTTCCATTTGTTGATATTTGTTCAGCTGGGGTATTAGATGCTCGTTATTTACTGGAGATTCCAGAACCAGAGGAAGAACTTGAAGACGCATTAACGTGGTACTACCGAAAAATGCAAGAACGTTATCCCAACATTCAAGTATTTTATTCAACCAAACGTCAAGTTCATTCAGCGACAGATAATGAATTAATCGGAACGCTATGGTACAAAGGTGCGTATTATACGTCCAAATGTCATCGATTACAACCGATTGTTGACCGTGTCGGTGCCGGTGATGCGTTTGCTGGTGGGGTTTTACATGGCATATTAGCTGCCTATGATCCACAAACCTGCATTGATTTTGCGACAGCGGCTAGTGCGTTAAAACATACTGTCCATGGTGATTGTAATCAATTTAGTCAAAAAGAAGTCCTTGCTTTTTTGGTAACGGGCTCAGGAAAAATAAATAGATAGGAGATTTTAGTTATGCAAAATATGGAAACACGTTATACACATAGTCCGGCGGATATTCGTCACTATTCAACAGAACAATTGAGAGATGAATTTTTAGTAGAGAAAGTTTTTATTCCAGGTGCAATCAGCTTAACCTACACACATAATGATCGGATGATTTTTGGTGGTGTGACACCGACCACAGAAGAATTAGAAATTATTTTGGACAAAGAATTAGGGGTTGACTATTTCTTAGAACGCCGTGAACTAGGGGTTATTAATATTGGGGGACCAGGCTTTATTGAAATTGATGGCGCCAAAGAAACAATGAAAAAACAAGATGGCTATTATATTGGGAAAGAAACAAAACATGTTCGTTTTTCTTCAGAAAACCCTGATAATCCAGCGAAATTTTACATTAGTTGTGTGCCAGCACATCATAAATATCCCAACGTAAAAATTAGTATTGATGAAATTACCCCAATGGAAACGGGTGATCCTTTAACATTGAACCAACGTAAAATTTACCAATACATTCATCCGAACGTTTGTGAAAGTTGCCAGTTACAAATGGGTTACACCATTTTAGAACCAGGTAGCGCTTGGAATACAATGCCTTGTCATACACATGAACGTCGTATGGAAGCGTATGTTTATTTTGATATGGAAGAAGATACGCGGATTTTCCACATGATGGGTAAACCAGACGAAACGAAACATTTAGTAATGAGTAATGAACAAGCAGCTATTTCACCAAGCTGGTCAATTCATTCTGGGGTTGGTACAAGTAATTATTCCTTTATTTGGGCCATGTGCGGAGAAAATATTACGTACACAGACATGGATATGGTTGCAATGGATCAATTAAAATAAACCAAAGAAAGAGGAGAAAACATGGAATTTAAAATGAATGATTTTCAATTAGATGGAAAAGTAGCGTTAATTACAGGTGCTGTTTATGGGATTGGCTTTGAGATTGCGAAATCCCTAGCTGAAGCAGGAGCAACAATTGTTTTTAATAACTTATCTCCTGAATCAGTTGAACAAGGCTTGGAAAATTATCGGGCTGCAGGGATTGAAGCACGTGGTTATGTGTGTGATGTCACTGATGAAGAGCAAGTTCAAGCGATGGTTGCTCAGATTAACGAAGAAGTCGGCTCTATTGATATTTTAGTCAATAATGCGGGAATTATTAAACGAATTCCAATGGTGGATATGTCAGCAGAAGAGTTCCGTCAAGTGATTGATGTTGACTTGAATGCGCCATTTATTATGGCAAAAGCGGTTATTCCAGATATGATTGAAAAGGGTCATGGCAAAATTATCAATATCTGTTCAATGATGAGTGAACTAGGTCGTGAAACAGTTAGTGCGTACGCGGCAGCAAAAGGCGGACTAAAAATGTTAACGAAAAATATTGCTTCTGAATATGGACAATATAATATTCAATGTAATGGGATTGGACCTGGCTACATTGAAACGCCACAGACGGCGCCATTAAGAGAACCAGGGCATCCATTTAACGAATTCATCTTGGGACGAACACCTGCTAATCGTTGGGGCACACCAGCAGACTTAGCTGGCCCAGCAGTTTTCTTAGCATCTAACGCTTCTGACTTTGTTAATGGACATATCTTATATGTCGATGGTGGAATTTTAGCTTATATTGGAAAACAACCATAATAAATAAGTAAAGGAGCGAGATTAGCAATCTCGCTCCTTTACTTATGGCTAGCCTTCTACTAAAAACTCACATAAAAGAAAGAAGCAATCGCCACAGCAAATGAAATAATAGCAAACACTAAGCTACTCCATAGTCCTAACAGAATAAATGGTGAGGTTCTTTTGCCGCCCTCTTTCTTTAAGTAGGAAAATGTCCGTCCAGTAACAATGAATTGCCAGATACTAATCAATAAAAAAATACCGCCAATTAAGTAACGCATGTCCTCGTCCTCCTTCTATTTAGTATACCACTTGATGAAAACGTTATCAAAACGCTGTATAAAAAAGTTGCCTTTCAAAAAAGAGAAAGGCAACTTTTTTGACGGTTTAACGGACGTCACCCATTAAGTTTTGGATTGGTTTTTTCACAATGAATAAGAGAATCCCGGCAACGACAGCTACAAGTCCGACAATCCCAAAATATGCTGACTCTGTTCCAGGTGTATAGAAACGAGCAATTTGAGCGTTAATGGCTTGTGAAGCGGCATCTGCTAATAACCAAATAGCAACGGTTTGAGCTTCGAAAGCTTTCGGTGCTAATTTTGTAGTAATCGATAAGCCAACGGGAGATAAACACATTTCTCCGACAATCATAATGAAGAAACTAAAGAATAACCAAAGTGGACTCACCCGTCCTTCGGTACCATAAAGTAGACCTGGCAACATTAATAAGACGAAGGAAAGACCAGCAAAGACTAGTCCTAGTGAAAACTTCACAACTGTTGATGGTTGACGTTTACCTAGTTTTGTCCATAATGTAACAAAAATAGGGGTCAAAATAACTACGAATACAGGATTTAATGATTGGAACCAGCTAGCGGCAATCGGGAAGCCAAACAAACTCGTTTGCGTCCGTTCATTTGCAAATAGAGCAAGAATAGACGAACCTTGTTCTTCCAATGACCAGAAAACAATTGCTGCTAAGAATAATGGCAAGTAAGCCAGAACTTTTGGTTTTTCTTCAGCAGTGACATCTTTAGACGTTAACATTTTGCTGAAATAATAAACAGGTAACAGGATTCCTAACACGCTGATGGTATTAATAAAGAAATCAATTGTTAAATGTCCTGTGACATAGGCGCCACCAAAAATAAGTAAAGCAACGACAATTGCCAACATAAATGCTTTAGCAAATTTCTTTTGCTCTTCTTTAGACATTGGATTAGTTGGGGCTTGACCAATCCCAGCAAGAGATTTACGTCCTTGGAAATAATATTGTAGTAGCCCGAAGAACATCCCTACTGCAGCAACGGAAAAGCCTAAATGATAATTATATTCTTGTCCTAAAGTTCCGACAACAAGGGGAGCGATTAAGGCTCCGATATTAATCCCCATGTAAAAAATGGAGAAGCCTGCATCTCTACGTAAGTCAGTTTTTGAATAAAGATGGCCAACCATCCCTGAAACGTTTGGTTTTAACATCCCAGTCCCAAATACAATTAACATAATAGAAACGAATAAGGCGGGGACACCAAATGGGGTAGCGAGAACAATATGTCCAGCAATGATTAACAAACCACCAATAAAAACAGTTTTCCTTGAACCTAAGACACGGTCAGAGACCCAACCGCCAATGATACTGGACATGAAAACCATTGATCCATAAATGGACATGATGGCTAAGGCAGTTGCTTTGGGGAGACCTAAACCGCCATTGGCTACGGTATCGTAAATGTAATACATTAGAATAGCACGCATGCCGTAGTAACTGAAACGTTCCCACATTTCTGTGAAGAACAGTGTTGCTAGTCCTTTCGGTTGTCCCAGAAAGGATTTGTCTAATTTCTCAAGTTGTTCTTTGTCACTCATAGATAAAACTCCAATTCTTATAATATTCAGAATATTTGATAATAAAATGACTTAAATGTAGATTCATATATTTTATTACTCATAGATTGGAAAATAGAAAGAGAAAAAACTGATTACGTTTTTAAATAACAAGCGTTCGAGTGATTATTTGTTTTTTATTCGTGAATTACAATAAAAATGAATATTTATTCTGCTTTATTTTCAATACTTTGTTTTCATAGTTGCTTTAGCTGTTCCTTTTTTGAATAAGATTAAAATGAATAAATAACAAGCAAAATATAAGATTTTTTTGTTTAACTCTTTTTGTTTCAATAGGAAGTGCTTAGTGTTTTTTCAGAATCGAAAAATGAATACGACAAAAAATTTATCTATATAATAGAAGGAAAAATAAAAATAGTGAATGATAAAAAAAATTCAAAGAAAACACCTGTTCTTTTTAGGCGTGAGTTTTTGAAAAAAACATTCTCATGTCTAGTATATTTAACATTTTGTTACTTTTTGACTGAAACGAATGTAAAAAAACCGACATTTAAGGGCTAATCAAGGGTTAGAAAACGGTTTCTCAAAAATAAAATCCTGTTTTTTTAACTTTTTTTCGCAAAATATAAACAGGATAATATCAAGCTTCCAGCAGCTTTTTATTACAAAATGTAACAAAACCGACATTCTAGTAATAAATTGTCACGAGATATTCACCTACGGCCGGCCATTCGATGATAAAGTATGTGAAGTCGTTTCGATAAAGCGAAGCAGACGTGGTTGTTGCCGAGTGCTAAGAGCAACAATCAAATATTTTTAATTACAAAGGAGAAACATACATGAAATCAATCAAAACGATTTTACTTGGAACAACTTTGGCCGCAGGTTTAGGATTATTCTTAGGAACAGACGCAAACGCAGAAAGCTTATATACAGTTAAAGCAGGAGATACTTTATCAACAATTTCTCATCAATTTGCAGGAGACAATAGCTTAATTCAAAAAATTGCTTCTGATAACAAATTGCCAAACCTTGATTTAATTTTTGAAGGAGAACAATTAGTTATTCGTTCAGAAAAAGAAGTTGCTAATACTCCAGCACCAGCTGTAGAAGTTGCACCAGTGCAACAAGTAGTTGAACAACCTGTTGCACAACCAGTACAACAAGAAGTACAACAACCTGTTGCTCAAGAAGTAGCGCAACCAGCAGCACCTGCCGCAAGCAGTGATGCGAAAGAGTGGATCGCACAACGTGAATCTAGTGGTTCTTACGATGCAACAAACGGCCAGTATATCGGTCGTTACCAATTATCTGCCTCTTATTTAAATGGTGACTATTCACCTGCCAACCAAGAACGCGTGGCAGATCAGTACGTAGCAGGTCGCTATGGTTCATGGGATGCAGCTAAATCATTCTGGTTAGCAAATGGTTGGTACTAAAATTAAATAAACGAAGTAATCTAATTACTTATTAAAAACCATAAACAAAAAAACAGTAACCTGTAAAGATTACTGTTTTTTTTGTCGATTTGTTAAGGTACAACGCCCCACGCTCGTCAATTGGTGGTCTGCGTTATATATTTTTGCTTCCCAAACTTGAAGGGTCTTTCCCGAGTGATCGGGCGTCGCAATCACGGTAAGGCTACCATCATGGACACTACGAAGATGATTTACTTGTAAGTCTATGCCGACAGCAAAAGTGTTTTCAGGAACGTTTTCGTTCGCACCTAAACTACAGGCAGTTTCAATTAAGACGCCGTTTAAGCCCCCGTGGACAAGGCCATAGGGTTGTTTATGCACGTCTTTTACCGCTAAAGTAAGCTGACATTTCTCAGCAGAAACGTGTTGAATCGTGATACCTAAATACTCTAAAAGATGAATAGTAATCAGTCCTTTCTAATAAAAGAGAGAATAAAAGGTTTTTTATTTATTATACAGGAATGAAGAAAATTTGAAATAGCCATGTTTTTTCTTAAAATTCAAGCGACTTTTTCTCTAAAGTGCCGATTCTTGTGTATAATAGAAAAGATGAGATTAATGAAGGAGGTTTCCTAATGAGAAACTGGACAACAATTAAAGAATATGATGAAATTTTATTTGAGCAAGAAGGCAAAGTAGCAAAAATTACTATCAACCGCCCGCATGTTCACAACGCATTCACACCAAAAACAGTCATGGAAATGATTGATGCATTCAACATTAGTCGTGATAAAGAAGATGTCGGGGTTATTATTTTAACAGGCGCAGGTGACCAAGCATTCTGTTCTGGTGGCGATCAAAAAGTTCGAGGTAATGGTGGTTATGTTGGCGAAGACAATATTCCACGTTTAAATGTGTTAGATTTACAACGGTTAATCCGTGTCATTCCCAAACCAGTCATCGCAATGGTGAAAGGCTGGTCCATTGGCGGCGGCAATGTTTTACAATTAGTTTGTGATTTAACAATTGCGGCTGAAAATGCTAAGTTTGGGCAAACAGGACCAAATGTCGGTAGCTTTGATGGTGGATACGGCTCAGGTTACTTGGCGCGCGTTATCGGCCATAAAAAAGCGAAAGAAGTTTGGTTTATGTGTAAACAGTATTCTGCTCAAGAAGCTTTAGATATGGGCTGGATTAATACCGTTGTTCCATTGGATCAAGTAGAAGATGTGACAATGGAGTGGGCAGAAGAAATGTTAACCAAAAGCCCGATTGCTTTACGGATGATTAAAGCCTCTTTAAATGCCGATACAGATGGCTTGGCTGGTGTGCAACAATTAGCTGGTGATGCGACACTTCTTTACTATACAATGGCTGAAGCACAAGAAGGCCGAGATGCATTTAAAGAAAAACGGACACCAGATTTCGATCAATTCCCTAAATTCCCATAAACCAATGACTTGGTTAAATAAACAAGTACAAAAACGTCCCGATCATCCTGCTTTTTATTTTCAGGATGAATCTTGGACGTTTTTAGAAGTGCAACAAGAAGTCAGCCATTGGGTAGCCACATATCAACAGGTGCTTGCACCAGAAGAAAAACGTGTGGCTTTATTCAGTAAGAACAGCAAAGAGTTGTATTTTTCAATTCTAGCCTTATGGGAATTGGGGAAAGAGTTATTATTTTTAAATACGCATTTGACACTTGCTGAACTGACTTTTCAGTTAAAAGATGCGCAAGTTAAAACGATTATTGGTGCGCCTGAAACGCAGGCTTTGTTAGAGGAGATTTCTTTTGTCGACGTTCAGCCAATGGTTAAAAAACAGCATAGTCTTTCACGTCAGGAGTTTCAACAGCCAAGTGACTTAGAGTCGGTGGCTTCTATTATGTATACATCTGGAACTACAGGACAGCCTAAAGGGGTCTTGCAACGGTTTAAAAATCATTTGGCCAGTGCTAGAGGCACTCAAGAAAATATGGGGATTACTGCTGAAGATTGTTGGTTGTGTGCAGTCCCATTATTTCACATTAGCGGATTGTCGATTGTTGTTCGACAACTCGTCTTAGGTTGTAGTATTCGCCTTTACGATAAATTTGATGAACAGCAAGTGACACAAGATTTACAAGAAGGCCGTGGCACCGTCATTTCAGTGGTTGCGACAATGTTGCAACAATTATTGTCTGTCTATCCTGAGGCTGGCTACAGCGCCAGCTTTAAAGGAATGCTATTGGGTGGCGGACCGATTGCACCGGATAAATTAGCGCAGTGTGAGGAAAAAGGGATTCCAGTCATTCAATCTTACGGGATGACGGAAACGTGTTCGCAAGTTGTTGCCTTGAAATTTGAAGATGCGGCGCTGAAAATCGGCTCTGCTGGGCAACCGTTAAAAGATATGCAGATCAAAATTGTTGATGAACTAGGACAAGAACAGCCAGAAAAGCAAGTCGGGGAAATTTTACTTAAGGGACCAAACGTTGTTTCAGGTTACCTTAACCATCGTCAATCTGAAAAATGGACAGCAGATGGTTGGTTTAAAACAGGCGACATGGGCTATTTAGATGCACAAGGTTACCTGTATTTGGTTAGTCGTTTAAGTGAACTCATTATCTCTGGTGGTGAAAATATTTACCCCACTGAGGTTGAACAGGTGTTACAGGCGATAACAGGAATTAAAGCAGCGGCAGTTGTAGGAGAACCAGATGCGCAATGGGGAGCCGTCCCAGTTGCATATGTGATTAGTGACCAAGAAATCACCTTAGCGCAAATTCAAGACCAGTGTTCACGAAAACTGGCAAAATATAAACGACCGAAACGCATTTATTTTTGTCATTCTTTCCCGCAAACAGCAAGTGGAAAGATTGCCAAACATCGTTTCATGACAGAAGAAAGAGAGGCGTTTTTAATCAGATGAAATTGCCTGATGAATTACGACAAGCCTATCAGAAGAATGCCCGTCAGTTCAGTTGGGTTTTTCCATTAGAAACAGAACAAACAGCCTTGGCAATTTTTGCCGCTGGTGAAAAGGCATACCAAGGAGAACGTTTTTTTTGGCAAACGCCGAAAAAAGATTTTGCTTTGGTTGGCTTCGGATATGAAACTATCTTAAAAGGCGCAGAAACAGAAACGCAGCAATTGAACAACTTTTTAAAAAAAGAGGCGGCAACTCGTTTTCAAAATATGTCTATTTCTGGTACGGGGGCTCTTCTGTTTGGCGGTTTGCCTTTTGATACAGAACAAACGCCTACTGAGGCCTGGGGAGAGTTAGGGGAAGGTTGGTTTTATCTACCAAGTATTCTATTTACTTTTTCAGGTTCACGTATTTATGGAACGCTGAACTTTTCAGGTTCTAGTGAACAAGAAGTCGAGGAACGTTGGTCGACTTTGGTGGCTCAGTTTGATCGCTTGTTAGCTACCTGTGAGGAATTGCCAGCTGTAGCGGAAACAAAGATTGACAAGGAAGAAGTTGCCGTGACTGAATGGCTACAAGCTGTTAACGAAACCGTAGCAGTCTTAAGAGAAGATGGCCCTTTAAAAAAAGTGGTTTTGGCTCGACAACTTGCTGTGAGCAGTCCTGAAAAAATTCGAAGTAACCAAGTGCTCGTTAATTTAATGGCACAACAACAAAATACGTATTTGTTTGCTTTAGAAGCCAAAGACACAAGTTTCATTGGTGCAACACCAGAACGACTTCTGTTGGGTACTAAAGAAGCGTTTGCGACCGCTTGTATTGCAGGAACCATTAAAACGGGTCAAACACCAGAAGAAACGAAAGCTTTAGGAGCACAACTTTTACAAGACCGCAAAAATACCGGAGAACACCAAATTGTGGTGGAACGTTTAGAGAAAGAGTTGGCGAAGATGACGACTTCTGAAAACAGTATTCAAGCACCCATTATTTTGGAAAATCGAGATGTACAACATCTTTATGTGCCAATCTCGGGTCAACGTAAACCGGGAATTTCGTTTTTGGAAAGTGTGATGCAGCTACACCCAACGCCAGCTTTAGGCGGTGAGCCCAAAGAGTTGGCAGTCGAATGGATTCGACAATATGAGCCAGGGAGTCGTGGGTTATATGGTGCGCCAATCGGTTGGATTTCAGGGAATGATGATAGTGGCGAGTTCGCTGTGGCCTTGCGTTCAGGTGTCTTTGCTGGTCAGCAAGGCGTTCTTTATGCAGGTTGTGGTATTGTTGCGGATTCCCAAGCAGAGCTAGAAAGAGAAGAAACGAAAATAAAATTTCAACCGATGTTACGAGGAATTGGAGGGCAGGTTTAATGAATCATCAAGAAACAATGACCGATTATTTAACGGCCTTTATTGAAGGCTTAAAAAATAGCGGGGTTGAACAAGCAGTCATTAGTCCAGGGTCCCGTTCCACACCACTGGCTTTATTACTTCATCGGGAAACCGCAATCCAAACTTTTGTCGATGTCGATGAACGTTCCGCTGCTTTTTTTGCTTTAGGATTAAGTAAAGCGAGTCAAAAACCAGTGGTCTTACTTTGTACCTCTGGAACAGCAGCTGCAAACTATTATCCAGCAATTTGCGAAGCCAATATTAGCCATGTACCCTTAGTCGTTTTAACAACGGATCGGCCGCATGAGTTACGTCAAGTTGGCGCTCCTCAAGCCATGGACCAATTACAAATGTATCAAAATCACGTGAAATTATTTGTTGAAATGGCTTTGCCAGAAGCAACAGAAGAGATGTTGAATTACGCCTATTGGCAAGGCGCTAAAGGAGCAGCATTCGCGCAACAAACGCCTGCTGCACCTGTTCATTTGAATTTTCCTTTGCGGGAACCATTATTACCTGACTTAGAGAGAAAAACAAAGAGTTCTCAACAAACGGCTTTATTCGCTGGTCAATCAATCCTTTCTACAGAACAAGTGCAACAGTTAGCGGATCAATGGTACCAGAAAAGCGGCGTCTTGGTTGTCGGTGGCAGTCATACAGAGGAAGAAGCGACGTTATTTATTCAATTAGCCGAAGCTTTGCAATGGCCGTTACTAGCGGATCCTTTAGCAAACATTGTGACACATGGGCAAAATAGTGAAGTTGTTATTGCACACAGTGATCTGTTTCTAAATGTGGCGACCTTGCCACAAGAACCAGAAGTGGTAGTGCGTTTTGGTTCGCTGCCAATTTCTAAAAACATCATGTTATGGTTGAAACGCTTAGCAACGACAGAGACTACTTTTTATTTTGTGGACGAAAATGGGCAATGGCAAGAGCAATTGAAAAAATCACAAACCGTTATTCAGGCAAAGGAAACCACGTTTGTAGAACAACTGTTAACGGTTGTCAAACCAACAGAAGCGACTTGGTTAGCACAATGGCTCCTGCTGGAAAAAACGGTCTCTGAAGTTCTTCTAGAAACGCTGAACGCGACAGAATTAAATGAAACAACAGCCAGCTTAGCTGTTCACCAAACGATGAAAGAGAACGGTCAGTTATTTGTATCTAATAGTATGGCTATCCGCTACTTAGATCGATTTATGGATAGTCGCCCTTATCGGATGTTTGGAAATCGCGGCATCAACGGGATTGATGGGATTGTTTCAACTGCTTTAGGAATGAGTGCCGTAGCACCGACACAGCAAAACGTTCTACTGATTGGTGATTTAGCGCTATATCATGATATGAATGGTTTATTTT
The DNA here is from genome assembly GCF_050533535.1 of Enterococcus sp. DIV2453a. NCBI lineage: Bacteria > Bacillati > Bacillota > Bacilli > Lactobacillales > Enterococcaceae > Enterococcus > Enterococcus sp. DIV2453a. The sequence continues at coordinate 337,008 of NZ_CP172899.1, forward strand.
TGGCTAAACGTTATCAGTTGCCGTTAACAATTGTTTTATTAAATAACAATGGTGGCGGGATTTTCTCTTTTCTATCTCAACGAACTTTACGTGAGGACGATTTCGAGCCTTTATTTGGAACACCGCTTGATTTAGATTTTTCGTTAGTTGCTGAACTTTACGGTGCTTCGTATCAAGAAGTCAAAACAATCGCGGAGCTCAAGCAAATTTTACAAACAGCGGCTGAAGAACCACAATTTCAAGTGATCGAAGTCAAAGGAAATCGTCAAGAGAATGTTCATTTGTACGAATCAATTTTAGCTGAAATTGGTAGACGAGTAGAAAGACAGGGGATTTCATGGAACGGTTAATTCGGGGGATGCAGTACCATTATCAATGGTTAACACCTTTTGATGCAAAGCGAACGACTCTAGTCTGTTTACACGGTTTCACAGGAACGTTAGCCACGTTTGCAGCCGTTTTTCCCAGTCAAACACCTTATAACGTTTTAGGAATTGACTTACCTGGGCATGGCGCGACTGCTAGTTTGGTAGCACCAGAGCGTTATACCATGAAACAGGTTTGCCATGATCTTGCTGAACTAACCGAATCGCTAAATTTGCCTTGCTTTTGTTTATTAGGCTATTCAATGGGCGCTCGAACAGCTTTAGGTTTTGCATTACATTATCCACAAAAGGTACAGCATCTTTTATTGGAAAGTGGATCACCAGGTTTGGCCACCGCCGCAGAACGTCAGGCTCGTATCTGTCAAGATCATCGTTTGGCGGAACGTCTCTTAGAGGAACCGCTTGTGGATTTTATTGATTTCTGGCAAGAATTACCGTTATTTCAAACGCAAAAAGCCTTGCCTGTGGCACAGCAAATGGCCATTCGTCAGGAACGTTTGAGCCAATCGGCCTTTGGGTTGGCTAGTAGTTTGTGGTATATGGGTACAGGAGCGCAAGAGAGTTACTGGGAACGTCTAGCAGAATTGCAGCCGATTCCTACCGATTTATTGGTAGGCGGCGAAGATCAAAAATTTATTGGGATTGCGAAAAAAATGCAGGCACGTCAACCGTTGTTGAGGCTGACAATTTTTCCTGAAGCAGGACATTGTATCCATTTGGAACAACCAACGATTTTTTATGAAAAGGTGACAGCGTTATTGGAAGGAGCCATCTGAATGAACATTCAATCAATTGAAACCTATCAGGTTCGTTTGCCTTTAAAAATGCCGTTTGTCACGAGCTATGGTCGCCTGGAAGAAAAAGCGTTTGATCTATTTGTAATAACGGATGAGCAAGGAAATCAAGGGTTTGGCGAATTAGTGGCTTTTGAGCAACCTGATTATGTGCAAGAAACGTTGGTAACCGAACGCTTCATCATCCAACAGCATTTAATTCCGTTACTTTTAACAGAAGCGCTTGAACAGCCGCAAGAGGTTTCAACAATTTTTGAAGAAGTTAAAGGGCATTGGATGGGAAAAGCTGCGTTAGAAACTGCCATCTGGGATTTATATGCCAAACGGCAACAGAAGAGTTTAACTGAATTTTTTGGACCAACGCGGAGGAAAATTCCTGTAGGGATTAGTTTAGGGATTCAAGAAGACTTACCTCAATTGCTTAAACAAGTTCAGTTAGCTGTAGAAAAAGGGTATCAACGAGTGAAGCTGAAAATTCGTCCCGGTTATGATGTGGAACCCGTTGCTTTGATTCGTCAGCATTTTCCTAACTTGCCTTTAATGGTCGATGCCAATTCAGCGTATACATTGGCTGATTTGTCTCAATTGCAACGTTTAGATCACTATCAATTAGCGATGATTGAACAGCCTTTTGCTGCAGATGATTTTTTAGATCACGCACAATTACAAAGAGAACTGAAGACAAGAATTTGTTTGGATGAAAATATTCGTAGTCTCAAAGACTGTCAAGTGGCGTTAGCATTGGGCAGTTGCCGTAGTATCAATTTGAAGATTCCTCGTGTAGGTGGGATTCACGAGGCGTTGAAGATTGCCACATTTTGCCAAGAAAATGATTTATTGGTTTGGTTAGGTGGTATGTTTGAGTCTGGTGTTGGTCGCGCATTGAATTTGCAATTTGCGTCACAGCCTACCTTTTCCTTTCCAGGTGATATTTCAGCAACGGAACGCTATTTTTATGAAGATATCATCACGGAACCTTTTATTTTAGAGCAAGGGACAATGACCGTGCCTCAGGGACTTGGTATTGGTGTTACACTTTCCCAGACGAATTTGCTAAAATACAGTCAGTATCAAAAAATCATGTAATGATAACAAAATTGCGCCTATGACTATGCAGAGAAGCATAATCTAGGCGCAATTTTTTATTTTTCTAATTGACTCGCTGCGGCTTCATCCAAGAGAACCGTTAAATTTGGATGGAGTTGAAGAATAGAAGCAGGATACGTTTCTGTGACAGGTCCTTGGAGCACTTGTTTGACCATCTGAGCTTTTTGTTCACCATTTACAATTAGGACAAGATGCTTAACTTTCATGATGCTGGCTGGCCCCATCGTAACAAAGGTCATGCCTGGCTGCATCATTTCAGGAACAAACCAAGGCTCTGAACCAGTGACGGTCACTTGATAGGTTTCATTTTTAAAATGAGTGGTAGTGGGCATGTTCCCGCAAAAATGACCATCTGCTCCTAAGCCAATTAACATCAAATCTAAGCCGCCTGCGTCAGCAATCCGTTGTTCTTGTTGTTGAAAGTTTTCAACAGTTAATGGATGGATGTTTTGCTCGGATATTTCCGCAGGTGTCAAATACAGCGTCCGCAAATCTGTCAGAGTAATGCCTTCCTTTTGATGAGGAACGGGGATTTCATCAAAGTTATAATAATGAACATTATCAAAGTCAGATGAATTTTTCACAATCGAGGCTAATTTTTGGTAAACAAGTGCTGGCGTTTTACCAGCGGTAATTGATAAATTCACTCGTTTATCTTGGCTCATCGTGCTTAGAAGTAACATTTTTGCCCATTCGCTCATCGTGTCGAAATCTTGTTTAATTAAAATTTTCATACTTGCTCACTCCATTCTTTGAATAAGCTAAGTATAATTTGTGGGAACCATCCCATGTCAAGCTCTTCACAAAAAGGATTTAATTAACGGTAGGCAAAAGAAAGAGGAGCAGCCGTCAAAACGATGGCTGCTCCTCTTTTTAAAACTTAAGATAACCTACAACGAGTTAACTTTTTAGCTTTCTGCTCCACTTGCTCCAACGCTGGTCTAAACGTTCTTTTGACCAACACTGTTTAACAAAGAATTTTATTTTATTGTTCTTTTAACCATTTTTCTAGTTGTAAACGTTGCACTTTCATAGTAGCTGTGTGAGGGATTTCGTCAAAAGCCATAATGATAGGTTCGTTTAAATGTGGTAAATCGGCTACTTGTGTCCACCAAGCGTCCCAATCCATTTCTTCCCCAGGGACAACCGCTAAAATTGGCTGAGGTTCATTTTCTTTGCCACGGACAATAATCACTTCTTCTAAGAAATCTAATGCATCCAATAAATGATCTTCAATAGCTAAATTACTGTCGATGTTTTCAATTAGATCTACTTGGCGATCTTTCAAGAATAAGTGGCCGCGTTCATCTAACATTCCGTAATCGCCGCTGTCCCACCATTCGCCGTAGACATTTTCTGCAAAGCGGGCATCTTCTTTGTAATATGTTAAGGCCCGTCCTTTTGATAAGAATTGGATATGGCCGTCCGTCATCGCAGGTAAAACTTGTCCTTTTTCATCAGTAATTCGAGCTTGTGTTAAATCCTCTAAACCAACGCCCATGTCACGAGCATCTGAATCTTTTAGAGATTCTAAAGTATGCGCTCGTAAGATCATTGGCCCGCATTCACTTTGTCCATAAACTTGTAGGAAAATTGGTTCATTGGCAGCAGATGCTTTTAAGAAAGCCACCATTGTAGCGTTGTTAATTGCATCAAAAGTAGAATGATAATAATGGACACTAGCGAAAGCTTCAGGTTTTTCTTTGGCCAAACGAACCCATTGAACGAAGTTATTGGGGTGTGTTTCTACAGCGATTGGTTGATAGGTGCTGAACATTTCAGCGACTTTTTCGCTCGAAGCATTTGCTAAAGGCATCATAGGGAAGCCCATGGCCATTAAAGAAGACACGCCAATGTTAAAACGAGAATGAACTGGCGAAATATGAAAGCCAACTAATTTCTTTTCAGCAATTTTTGTAAAAATGGTTTTTTGCCATTTTGTACGCCAACCCATAGAGTGATTGGAATGACAGATAAGTTTAGGAATACCTGTTGTTCCAGAGGTGTGGGTCATGTAGGCAATTTCGTCTTTAGTCAGTTCGTCTTGAGGAACTTCCGTGGCATCAGCTTCTAAAAGAGAAGCAACCGAAAGTTTTTTATTGGCAGAGCTATTACGAACAGCTTGAACTTTTTCAGCAGTCACATCATCAAATAAAATATAAGGATCTTCTAAACGATCAACGAATACTTCAATTGTTTCAAAAGGTAAATGGTATGAAACCATTACAGGAACGGCTGCTAGATATGAGGCTGCAACAGCTAGTAAATACGTGTCGAATTTAGGACTTTTATAAATAATAATTTTGTCGCCTTTTTTTACACCTAAAGCGGCTAATTGATATGCCCGTTTCAAAATTTCTTGATGGCTTTCACCATAAGTTGTTTCTAAGCCAAGTGCAGGAAAAGCAGGCAAAGATTCATCAAAAATAATTGGAACAGTTGGTGTTTTTTCTGCGGCTTCTTGATAGTTTGTGTAGAGGTTTAATGGTTGATAATCAAGTAAGTGTGTCAAGGGAAAGTCTCCTTTGTAAAATAGTTTGTGTACAAATGTACAAGTTCACTTTATCCTATCATAGAATGGGTTCTTTTTCTACGTCAAAAATACAACGTTAAATGTTATTTTTTATTATTCACAAGCACAACGTTTGCTGTATCTGACAAAGTTTCCTACAATAATTATGTAAGTAACAAGTTCTCAGAAGTGTAAAACTTTACAAAGGAGAGGAATTTACATGAAAAAAATCTATGAAACAACTATCATTAATACGGGTGGACGTGCAGGAGAAGTTCACTCACCGGATAAATCATTTTCTTATGCGGTTGCTTCGCCAGGTGTCAAGAAAGAAAATACAACAAATCCAGAACAATTATTCGCAGCGGCTTACAGTGCTTGCTTTAACGGTGCATTAGAATTAGTGATGGATCAAGAAAAAGTCGAAGGTAAAAGTACAGTAACTGCACGTGTTTCCTTATTCCAAGGAGAAGATGGATTTAGCGTTGGTGCTGAATTAGAAGTTCATATTGATGGGGTAGATCAAGCTAAAGCAGAAGAACTTGTTAAAAAAGCCCACGAAATTTGCCCATATTCTAAAGCAACAAGAAATAATATAGATGTTAAATTAACAGTGATTTAATTAAAAAAGAAGCGCTTTGTCTATACGACAAAGCGCTTCTTTTTTAGATAACAGTCCACAAATTATACATATTTAACAAAATAACTAAAAAAACAACTAAACTATAAATTTGGGCGACCCGTTGTTGAGATAATTTTTTACTGAAAAGACCGCCAACATAACCACCGAATAAAGCGGCAGGAATAATAGCCCAAAGCATTGTCAAATCAAAAACCGCAAACCCTGTGGTCAAGCCGATATTGCCAAGTTTGGCGAGTTGGGAGAAAAAAATAGTAATGATGGAATAAACAGTTGCTGATTTGATATCCATTCCAAAAAAGAGAATAAGGCAAGCTACATTAATGGGACCGCCACCGATGCCTAAAAAGGTTGATAGAATCCCTAAGCCTAATCCGATAATCAGAAAAATGCTCAATCCGTTGAGGTGTAAGTGCCAGTTGGAAAATTGATTGTAGAGAAGAACCAAAACCAAGGTCAGCAACATGATGATATATTGGATTAGTTGTACTTTTTCTTCATTTGGCGCTAGTGCAATCGCCTGATTAAGAAGTAAATCACCTAACATGCCGCCGACTAAGGAACCAAACGAAATACTCGCGGCTTTTTTCCATTCAATTTGGACACCATTTTGATACTGTTTATAAGTCGAAGAAATGGACATGACAAAAACAGCGACACTTGAATAGAACGCAATACTATTTAACGAATGGAACCCAAGAAAATCCAAAACAGGCTTAATAATGACGCCTCCACCCATCCCAGAGAGCGCCCCAACTGTATTGGATAGAAAAATAGTTATGAAATAAATCAGCAAAACCCGCACATAATCACTCCTAAACCGTTTTCTTTTAGTATAGCACAAAAATTATATAAGAAATGTAATTTCATTTAAAAATATTTTTAAAAAGAACTTGAAATGATATTTCTTTAATGGTATTCTACAAATACAAAAAAGAAAACGCATTCAAGGAGGATGAGAAAGCATGACAGTATCGATTGGTATTATTTTGATTTTATGTCTTTACACAGTTGTTGGTGTACTTGACCAAATTTCTATTCAGATTGGTCCATATACACCATTGTTTGCTGCAACGTTTACTGGCCTGGTCTTAGGGGATGTTCAAACAGGTTTGATGATTGGGGCAACGCTTCAATTGATGACATTAGGTGTAGCGACTTATGGAGGAGCAACAGTCCCAGACTTTCTTTCGGGGGCCATTATGGGAACGGCTTATGCAATCATTTCAGGGAAAGGGGCAGAGTATGGTATCGGAGTTGCGGTTCCGATTGGGTTATTATTAACACAACTAGATATTTTAGGCAGAATGGCTAATACGTTTTTCCAACACAAAGCAGATCGCTATGCGGAAGAAGGCAATTATAAAGGGGTCGAGCGCTGCAATGTTTTAGGAATTTTTCCTTGGACGATTTCTCGTGTCATCCCAGTTTTTATTGGCCTAGCTTTTGGTGAACAAGTTGTAAACGCTATCAACAATTGGATTCCTATTTGGGTGATGAATGGGCTAAAAGCAGCAGGCGCTATTTTACCAGCGATGGGGATTGCTATTTTAATGCGTTACTTACCAATTAAAACATACTGGCCCTATTTTATTATTGGGTTCGTGTTACTTGCTTATGGGGCCCAATTCTTCTCAGTTTTAGGTGTCGCACTGGTTGGCTTGGCTTTAGCAGCGATTTATGTGATGAATCATAACAAAGGCGGCGCAGCTACAACAAGTGGCACGGTTATTTACGAAGATGATGAGGAGGTTGAGATTGATGACTAACAAATTAACAAAAAAGGATATTAATAAAGTTTACGTCCGTAATCTTTTTGGCTATCAGTGGGGCTGGAACTATGAAAAAATGCAAGGACTTGGTTACGCTTGGGTGATGATGCCTGCATTAAAGCGACTATACAGTGAAGATCCAGTAGCTATGAAGAAAGCCTTGAAGACACATCTTGGCTTTATGAATACAACGCCAGCCATGTCGCATTTAATTGTCGGAGCTGATATGGCTTTGGAAGAAGAAGTCGGCATTGAAGATGAAACGGCCATTACTGGCTTGAAAACAGGTCTAATGGGTCCGTTTGCTGGTGTTGGTGATACCATTTTTATCGCGATTTATCGTGCGATTGTTTTTTCGATTGCAGCTTACATGGCGCAAGGGGGCCAGGTTGTTGGGTTACTGATCCCGTTAATTGCCGGAGCAGTGGTCCTATGGGTTCGCTATAAATTCACTTGGATTGGTTACCATCAAGGGAAAAAAATTGCGACAGAATTTGCGGATAAAATGAAATTGTTTACGCAAGGTGCAGCTATTTTAGGGTTAACGGTGGTCGGCGGTTTGATTCCTTCGGTAATTACTTACAAATTAGATTTAACTTATAAAATGGGAGATGTAACATTATCTGTTCAAGAAATGTTGGATAAAATTTTACCCGCATTAATTCCTTTAGGGATTGTTCTTTTATCCTATTGGTTACTAGGGAAAAAGAAAATGAATTCAACACGGCTAATCTTTGTTTTAATTTTAATTGGCATGGTTTTAGGCAATTTACAACCAATGTTGGCTTGGGTTGGCGGTTTATTTTAAAAAAATAGTATATAATAGGAGAGATTTATTATGACAATTGTACATGCAAGAGTAGATGAGCGTTTAATTCACGGACAAGTTGCAACCGTTTGGACGAATACGGTTGGCGCACAAAGAATCATGGTAGTAAATGATGCCGCTGTCAAAGATCAATTACAAATTGGTGCCTTAAAAATGGCTAAGCCTGCAGGAGTTAAATTATCCATTTTATCGAAACGTAAAGCGATTGAAAAAATTTTAGCAGGCAATTATGATGAAGAGAAAGTCTTTTTAATTACGAAAGACATTGCAGACATGGCGGCTTTAATTGATGGCGGTGTTCCGTTGCAGAGCTTCAATGTCGGCAATATTTCTCAAAAAGAAGGCAGTCGAGCAATTAAAAAATCTGTTGCATTAACCGATGAAGATATTCAAACCGTTCGTCGTTTAACAGATAATGGGGTGACTATTACCGCACAGATGATCCCTTCTGAACCAAACGAAGTAATTTTAACTTTCATAAAATAGAAATGGAGATGAGAAGATGGAGCCAATCCGTTCAATCAGACAAAAATATAAGGACTTTTCCAAAGTAAATAAGAGAATCGCAGACTATATACTGAAGGATCCGACCCGTCTTCTCTCATTAACAGCAAACGAAATTGCTAGCAATAGCGAAACTTCTCCAGCATCAGTTACCCGTTTTTCTAAACAATTAGGGTTTGACAGCTGGGAAGAGTTAAAACTATCCATTGCAGCGGTACAAGCTGCCAGTAACGGTAAAAAAGATATTGATCCAATTGTAGCGGCGGATGATTCGGTGGATACTATTTGTATGAAAGTGGAATCTTTATTAAATGCTACGATTGAGGATTTATTTTATACAGTGGATAAACAAGCCTTGGAACGAGCAATCGCGCATGTTAAAAAAGCGGAAAAAATTCATTTGGTTGGAATTGGTGCCTCTTCTTTAACGACTTATAATCTTTATCACAAGTTTAACCGCGCTGGTCGCCAAGCGATTTTTAATTATGATAGTCACATGATGTTGGAGTTTTTAAATTATGCAACGGCACAAGACATTTTGATCACGGTCTCCTATAGTGGTTTGACAAAAGAAGCCTTAATCGCCTGTGAAATTGCCAAAAATAGAGGCGCAACGGTTATTTTTATTACCAGTAACGATGGAGAAAACGTGCGATCATTGAGCGATGAAGTTCTTTTAGTCCCCAATAATGAGCACCTCATTCGAGTTGGGGCTATTTCATCGATTGCTTCGTCAATGGCAATTGGCGATGTTCTGTATTTAGGTTCAATTCAAGATGATTTAGACACAGAAATCGAACGAAATATGATTGAAACGAGTCAACTTGTCAGCCGTCTAAAAGAGAAGTAGGGGTGTGCAAGCAAATGAACTTAGAAGGATTAACGACAGAAGCCAGAAATGAAGCGACTAAAAAGATTGACCAAGTGTCAACATTAGAAATGGTGACTTTAATAAATCAAGAAGACCAAAAGGTAGCGCAAGCAATTGAAAAGGTGCTTCCGCAGATTGCTACAGCAATTGATGCAGCGGCAGAACGATTTAAAAAAGGGGGCCGTTTAATCTATTGTGGTGCAGGAACGTCTGGACGTTTGGGTGCTTTGGATGCGATTGAATTAACGCCCACATATAGTGTGTCGCCAGAACGCGCATTTGGTATTTTAGCTGGTGGTGAAAAAGCAATGTATCAAGCAATTGAAGGCGCTGAAGACTCGAAAGAATTAGCTATCGAAGATTTAACGCAACATCAATTGACCGCCCGAGATGTTGTAATTGCGATTGCTGCTAGCGGTCGGACACCATATGCTGTTTCCGCAATTGAATACGGAAAAAAAGTGGGCGCTCTAACCATCTCCGTGACCTGTAATAATCAAAGTCCGATGAATCAATTGGCGGAAATTGGGATTGCGCCAATTGTCGGACCGGAAGTCATTACAGGGTCAACTAGAATGAAAGCGGGTTCAGCACAGAAAATGGTGTTAAATATGTTTTCAACAGGGATTATGGTTAAAGTAGGGAATATCTATCAAAATTTGATGGTCAACGTACAACCAACGAACGAAAAATTAATTCAACGTGCCACGAATATCATTAAAGAAGCAGCAGAAATCGAGGAATCGCAAGCCAAAGAATACTTGGAGGCAGCGCAGCTAGAAGTGGCACCAGCCATTGTAATGGCGAAAGCCCACGTTGATTTTCAAAAAGCCAAACAACTATTAGCAGAACATGACGGACGGATTTCAGAAGTTTTAGCATAGAAGTGGTGAACAATGAATCAAATCGCAATTCAAGAAACAATTCAGAGACTGATTAATCAGCAAGTCGTTCCGGGTGTCGCTTGGGGGACGATCACAGAAGATAGCTTATCAGAACAGTATACGGGCTTTTTAGGTAATACTGGTCCATTTGCAAGACAAAAGATTTCATCAGCTAGCCTGTATGATTTAGCGTCCTTAACGAAAGTTATTGGGACAACAAATCGAATGTTACAATTAATCGATACAAATCAGCTTGCTTTTTCAACCACTGTGGGGGAAATCCTACCTGATTATCAAGGACTATCTTGTTCGATTGGGGAGCTTCTACTGCATCAGAGCGGACTGCCAGCTGATGTTGCCGATAAGAAAAATGTCACAAAAAAAAGCTTGCAAGAAATCATTTTGACGCATTCGTTATCTGAACGAGGAAAAACCATTTATTCTGATTTAGGGTATTACTTATTGGGAGAAATTATTCAAGTATTGGATCGCTGCTCATTAGAAGAGAGTTTTCAAACATACGTATTTCAACCAATGAACCTACAGCATACAAGTTTTACGGTCAGCGATTTTGCCCAGGCAGTGCCCACAGAGATTACAAAACAACGCGGCGTTATTCAGGGAGTGGTCCACGATTCGAAAGCCTATCAACTAAAAGCGCCAATCGGCAGTGCAGGTTTATTTGCAACTTTACCAGATTTACTCACTTTTGTTCAGTGTTTTATGAACAATCGCTACCCGTCTGGCAAACCATTATTTTCTGAAAAAATGTTCGATACTCTCTGGTCTATGAACCAAGGGGGACGTACATTTGGTTGGGAAGTGAAAAAGACGCAAGCCGGGGCAGACTATTTGTATCATACTGGCTTTACTGGAACGGCGATTGGTATGAAAAAAGAGACCAAAGAAGCCCTAATTTTGTTGACGAATCGGATTCATCCCACTCGTGAAGAACGTGGTTTTCTGAAAGCACGAACAAAAATTTATCAGCAGTATTTTTAGGAGGATATGATGAAACCAAAATTAATTTTAATGAGCCATGGACGGATGGCAGAAGAAACCTTAGCTTCTACTCAAATGATTGTCGGGGAATTAGCAGATGCTGCGATTGTGTCAATGACCGCAGAAGATGGCTTGAGCGGCACGCAAGCAAAACTGGCAGCAATCTTAAAAGAAGCTGGCGATGTCCCGACGCTTGTATTAGCTGATTTAAAAGGAGGAACACCTTGTAATGTGGCTATGATGGCCATGGGCACTTATCCGCAATTGCGAGTAGTCGCTGGACTTAATTTAGCAATGGCAATTGAAGCAGCCGTCTCACCTGTGGAAAATGTGGATGAATTAGCTGCATATTTAACGCAAATTGGCCAATCTGCGGTGACTACGATTGACTTACCTGAATTAACAGATGAAGAAGAATTTGAAGAATAGGAAAGAGGTCGGGACGGAACCGTTTAGCTCCGAGAAATAAGAAGGAATTTCCGAAAATTGCTTTTTAATTTTTGGAGAATTTCGGCTTATTTCCGAAGGAGTTGGTTCTGTTCCCGCCGTTTATCAGGTTTTGAGCCTGGAACAAAAATCCAAAGTGATTTTTGTCCCAGGCTCTTTTTTTAAGAACCAGGGATATTCCGCGGTTCGTTTTTGGTTGTGACAAAGAAAAAGAATAGACTCAGTAAAATAACTAGGATGCCATCGTTAAACATCGGATTTACGAAGTTTAAAATAGCACTTAAGATAACTGGCACGGTAGCACAATACGTAATAATTTTTAAACAATCAATCAAACGTAAAGAATAAAAACGTAATTTTGAATAGAGAGATGCACCGATAGCGGCAATCAGTAAGTCTAAAACTAAACCGATTAGAACAGGGTAGATAGCCACTAAAAAGACAATGAGTTTTGTCCACCAAGGGATTGCTGCTTCGCTTAGCGCAGTCTTGATACTCTGAGCGTTAACGCCATCTAAGGTTCCTTTACTATAGGGGAAGATAAATTGGTCGGTGCCTAGAATTGATTCAGTTGCGCCTGAATTTGGTAAGGCGACTACAAATTCATCTTGTAAAAAAGCCAAACCAAACGCATTACCAATTAAATCTTTTTGGACATCAGCGGCTGTACGCTTTCCATCTGGATCAAACGTAAAAATAATCGAGTCGGTTTGATAAATAAAGCCAGATTCTTTGGCCTTTGTTTGCAACGTGCCATTTTCAATAGAAAAGTCAGGCAACTTTTCTGCAATTTTTTGGCCATCTTGTTGCACCTCTTGTAGTACAGAAAAGACTTGTTTGGTAATAGGTAGTGCTAAAATAGCACTTAAAAAAACAGCATAGAGAATTACTTTCCAAAACGCCATTTTTTTCGCATGCCGTAATTCTGAAACTGAAAAAAAGGCCTGCTTAAATAATTGCAATGTATTCATTTATTTACTCCTCACATCGTTCTTCTACAGGTCATTCTAGCGAATTTATGAGGGAAACACAAGGTAATCTCCCTCTTTTGTAAAACTTTTCTTTTGGCAAGCAAACTATTTTGTAGAAAGCGGTTCACTCTGTTATCATAATAGTTGTATGAAAGACGTATGTTACATACTAAAAAATAGGGGGATTTAAAAAATGACTTACACATTACCAGAATTACCATATGCTTATGATGCATTAGAACCTTACATTGACGTGGAAACAATGCACTTACACCATGATAAACACCACAACACTTATGTGACTAACTTAAACGCAGCGATTGAAAAACATCCAGAATTAGGCGAAAAATCTGTAGAAGACTTAATTTCAGATATGAATGCTATTCCTGAAGATATCCGTACAGCCGTGCGTAACAATGGTGGCGGTCACGCAAACCATACATTCTTCTGGGAAATTATGGCACCAAATGCTGGTGGACAACCAACTGGCGCTATTAAAGAAGCAATCGATGAAACATTTGGTAGCTTTGATGAAATGAAAGCTGCTTTCAAAACAGCTGCAACTGGCCGCTTTGGTTCAGGTTGGGCTTGGTTAGTTGTGAATAACGGTAAATTAGAAATCACTTCAACACCAAACCAAGATTCACCATTAATGGATGGTCAAACACCTGTTTTAGGTCTTGACGTTTGGGAACATGCGTATTACTTAAAATATAAAAACGTTCGTCCAGATTACATTGAAGCATTCTGGAACGTTGTTAACTGGGATAAAGTAAACGAACTTTTTGCAGCAGCAAAATAAGTTTGCCAATTGTGAAGGAAAGAGTCAAATGACGGCTGTCATTTGACTCTTTCCTTTTACAAATCAAGGGTCGAAATAGTTGTTCGTTTATGGCATACTAAAGTAAGTAGGGAAAGATAACGGATACATAAAGAAGGAGCTAAAAAAATGAATGTTATGATGCAAAAAGTACACGGGTCAGAAAATGATTTCTTTTTATTGGATGAAACACAGTTTGAGCGTTCTTTAACCGCTGAGGAAATTGAGCAATTGCGCATCCAGTTATGTTCACGGGAAACAGGATTATTGGCGGGAGCAGATGGGTTACTTTTGGTAGGAGAAGGGACTCACGGCACGTCCAATGCTAGAATGCGAGTGATTAACAGCGATGGTAGTGAAGCAAGCATGTGCGGGAACGGCTTGCGTACGGTTGCCCGTTATTTAGCTGAAAAAAACCAAGAAAAATCATTTACAGTTGAAACAATGTTTGCAGATTTGAAAGTACGTCAAGCCCCCAATTTAGCTGAAGAAGTAGCGACTTACCAAGTGGAAATTTCGCCAGTAAGTTTTGAAGCAGTCACTATCCCAATGCATTTAGGGGTCCAAACATTAATTGATGAAATCGTACCAGCATTATCTAAAACCATTCGCTTTACAGCGGTAGCAGTGCCTAATCCGCACCTTGTAGCATTTGTGGATCACGAAACCTTAAATGGTCCAGAATTTGAACGAATCGCTACCTATGTAAATAATGAAAATCCATATTTTCCGGAAGGGATAAATGTGAGTTTTGTTGAAATTCTTGGCAAAAATCAACTATTTGTTCGAACGTATGAACGTGGTGTAGGTTTTACAAGTGCTTGTGGGACAGCTATGTGCGCAAGTAGTTTACTTTATACGTTATTGAAAGATGGTGTTTTTTATGAAGAAATAACCGTCAAAAATGCTGGAGGTATGGTGAAAACAGTCGTCCACGAAACGTCAGATGGCAGTTATTGGATGGAATTAATTGGGAATGCCACGATTACGCATTTGATTGAAGGATCACTGACTGATTTACTAAATGGTGCATTTGAGAAAATAACTATCACTGAAACGAATGAACAAAAACATTATCAAGAATTTCTGCAAACACTTTCTCAAAAATAACAATTGTTCCTTGGTAAAGCGCTCTTTTATTTTACAATTGTGTTAAGTTCTTGTTCCAAAAAATAAAAAATATTGCTTGAATAAGCAAACTATGAGAAAATAAAGGGCATGAATTAAGAATTATTCTTAGATAAACGAGGAAGTGTCTTATGAAACTATGGAAAAAAGTAGTACTGGGCTTCTTGAGCGTCTTGCTAGTGGTAGTAGCTGGGGTATGTGCTTACGGGATTAAGATGTATTCAGATGCCAATTCAACAATTAATGGGATCTATCAATCAGTTAACCGTAAGTCCAATAAAGGAGCCACGGCCAATATTGATGCGCAAGAACCATTCTCTGTTCTTTTAATGGGGATTGACACAGGCGATTTAGGCCGAACAGAACAAGGTCGTTCAGATACTACAATGGTTGTAACCATCAACCCGAAAGAAAACAAGTCCACAATGATCAGTTTGGATAGAGATATTCTAACAGATATTGTTGGAAATGACACACAAGACAAATTGAACCATGCCTATGCATTTGGTGGCGCCGAAATGGCGATTAATACAGTCCAAGAATTACTGGATATTCCCATCCATCACTATGTATCCATC
Organism: Enterococcus sp. DIV2453a; assembly: GCF_050533535.1. Classification (NCBI taxonomy): domain Bacteria; kingdom Bacillati; phylum Bacillota; class Bacilli; order Lactobacillales; family Enterococcaceae; genus Enterococcus; species Enterococcus sp. DIV2453a. Next base: position 352,253 of record NZ_CP172899.1, read on the forward strand.
AATATGAAAGGGTTAAAAGACCTGATTGATGCGGTAGGCGGTATTGAAGTAGATAATACGATTGGTGAATTTACGTTGGACGGTATTACTGTTCCAGCAGGTAAAATCAAGTTAGATGGCACGACAGGTTTGGCATATGCGCGGATGCGTCACGAAGATCCTGAAGGAGATGTGGGTCGTCAACGCCGCCAACGAGAAGTTGTTGAGAAAATTGTGCGCAAAGTCATGAGTTTTGACGGTGTTTCAAAATATCGAAAAATTCTTGATGCTGTTGAAGCCAACGTAAAAACAGACTTAACTTGGGATGACATGATGGACATCCAATCAAAATATTTATCTGCCTTTAAAACAATTGACTCTGAACAATTACAAGGATACAGTGCAACCATTGATGATATTTATTATCAAGTCCTAGATCCAAATAGCTTATACAAAACACAAACAACGCTTAGAAAACAACTTGGTTTAAAAGAACATGCTTCTGAACGTGAAAAAGATTTAGCCTTTTATAATCAGTTTAGCTATGCTGTTACAGATACTGCACTGATTGGTGAATCTGGTGATTCAAGTGCCAATAGCTCTACTAGTTCGAGTAGCACAGCGGACACCACAGCCGGTCAAACAGAATACAACGGCAATACGCAACAAGCAGCAGAAGGAGCCTATGATCCGAATACGTACGTTGACCCAAATACGTACACAGATCCAAACGCTTATGCTGATCCAAATACGTATGTGGATCCCAACGCACCACAATATTAATCTGTTAAACAAGCTCGAAAACTTCTATTTCTGATGGAAATAGAAGTTTTTTTCTTTTATTCTAGAAATTTTTTTCAGAAGGTGTTATAATTGGACTATACCAAAATAAACCGTAAGGAGCGTGTCAAAATGCAAATTATCCGTGTAGCAAATGCAGAAGAAGGCGGCAAAAAAGCGTTTGAATTAATTAAAGAAGGTATGAACAATGGTGCGAAAGTTTTAGGCTTAGCAACAGGTAGTACACCAGAAACATTATATAAAGAAATGACAGCAAGTGATGTCGACTTTACAGAAATGACTTCTGTAAACTTAGATGAATATGTTGGTTTAGGTGGCGAAGATGAGCAAAGTTACCGTTATTTCATGAACAAACACTTATTTGACAAAAAACCATTTAAAGAAACATTTGTACCAAATGGTAAAGCAGAAGATTTAGATGCTGCTTCCGCAGAATATGAAAAAATTATCGATGCACATCCAGTAGATATCCAAATCTTAGGTATTGGTCAAAATGGACACATTGGTTTCAACGAACCAGGCACACCTCTAGATAGCTTAACACATGTCGTTGAGTTGACTGAATCAACAATCAACGCAAACAAACGTTATTTTGACAAAGTAGAAGATGTCCCAACACGTGCTGTTTCTATGGGGATTGGCTCAATCATGAAAGGTAAAAAAATGATTTTAATGGCTTATGGCGAAGCAAAAGCAGAGGCCATTAAAGGAATGATTGACGGACCAGTAACAACAGACATGCCAGCAAGTGCATTACAAAACCATCAAGATGTTGTTGTAATCATTGATGATGCAGCTGCAAGTAAATTATAATCGTTGATTAAAAAGAACTTGAAACATAAGGATTTCCTTATGTTTCAAGTTCTTTTTTTGTTATACTGGAAGTAATAGAAGAAGAGGTGAAAAGGATGTTACAGCTAACAATTCCAGAAATTATTTTACGGTTAGTCCTAGCGATGGTGATGGGTGGCGCAATTGGTTTTGAAAGACAATATAAGAATCGCCCAGCAGGGATGCGCACTCACATTTTAGTTTGTATGGGCGCGGCTATTATTGCGTTAATTCAGTCGCAAATTGCAATCAATGCATTGAAAGATGCGTTAGCTAATCCGGCTTTGACGGGGGTCATTCGTTCAGATCAAGCAAGATTGATCGCACAAGTTGTAAGTGGAATCGGCTTTTTAGGTGCTGGAACCATCATTGTAACGAAACAAAGTGTCACAGGATTGACGACAGCCGCGTCGCTATGGACCGTTGCTGGTTTAGGGATTGCGGTGGGCATGGGCTACTATACGATTGCCTTAACAAGTTTTATCGGTGTATTATTTGCCTTAACCATTGTCAAACGAATTATTCACGTACCAACAATCAAAAAATTAGAAATTCGCTATCAACATAAACAAGAAACCAAAGAATTTATTAATCAGTATTTTGAAGAAAAACATATTGAAATTTATGATGTGAACTTCAATGTTTCTTGGGTGGATGATACAAAAATCTATACGAATATCTATACTATTGATTTGCCTAAAGGCCTAACGTATGCCGATGTTATCGAAGACCTATCTGTTTCAAATAATGTAACAAAATTACGATTGATTAATGTGTAGAAACATCTATTTATAATTAATGACAACCGCTATAAGTTAAAATGCTTATGGCGGTTTTCTTCTAGGACCTAGGACTGATTTTTTAAGTTTAATATTTCAAAAAGATTACAAAAGAGTTATGATTGTATTACGAGTTAGAAAGAAAGGTGATAAGTAAGATGAATAAAAAAAATAAATTTCTTAGTATTATTGTTGTTGTCGTTGTGATTATTGGTGCATTTGTGATGAAAGCTTATAATCAATTGATTACTTTAGATAATAAAGTCGAAGCAGAATGGTCACAAGTAGAGAATGTAATGCAAAGACGTGCTGATTTAATTCCGAATCTTGTCAGTAGTGTTCAAGGCAGTATGACTCAAGAAAAAGAAGTTTTAAAAGAAATAACGGAAGCACGTAAAGCATACGCAGGAGCAAAATCTTCTTCTGAAAAAGGGCAAGCAAATGAGCAAATTGAAAAAGGATTAGGTAATTTTGTTACAGTATTGAATGAAGATTACCCAAAGTTAGCTTCTTCTGAAAATGTCAAAACCTTAATGACTCAATTAGAAGGATCTGAAAATCGAATTTCTGTTGAACGCCGTAACTATATACAAGCTGTTGAAACATATAACCAACAGATTTCAAAATTCCCTGATAAAATAATTGCAAAACTTTTAGGATTTGAGAAGAAAACTAACTATGTTGCGACAGAGCAGGGAAAAGAAGTGCCACAAGTAAAATTTAAATAAAAAAATTATAGAAAATTTGGGTTAAAAAGAAAGAAGTGAGGAAGGTTGGATAAAAAAGTCGAAAAAATTCAAGAAAAAGTTCGTTTGTTTTATAAAAAGCATCAGCGGAATACAACGATTGTTGTGGTAATTAGTTTAAGTATGATTTTAATATTAGGAATGGCTGCTTGGCATGAAGGAAAGGGAATCTCCTATGAAGCAAAACAAACTGCACTGAGAGAGAAGCAACAAGTCTTACAAAAAAAGAGAGACGATATTTTAGCAGGGAAAATGACTGAAGCGTCAACCCAGACAACAATAAATAACTTTTCTAAACAAGAAATAACTGGTGAAAATGAATTAGTGACAATTACTGGAACGAATGGGCAGTTGAACATTAATGATGCTAATATCTATGTTTCAGATAATGCAGGTATTGTCTCAAATCAACTTAAACAGAAAATGTTTCAATTGAATCAACAATTGTTGGAAAATGCGAATGGCGCACAATTTATGCTTATTACCGTTCCTGCGTTACCTAGTGGGGAATCTGTTGAATCTTACAGCAATAAGATTGCTAATCAATTAGGTGTAGGGGATCGTGAAAAAAATAATGGTGTGGTTTTTCTAATGGCAATTGAGGATCGCGAGTCTCGCTTGGAAGTTGGATATGGCTTAGAGAGTATTTTAACGGATAGCTATGCGGATGATATTATTAATAATGAAGAAGTAAAAGAGGCTTTTAGAGACGAGGATTATAATACAGGTCTCAATAAAATTATTGATCAAGTATCGGCTGCAATCAATTCAAAAACCGCACAAGTGGATAATGAATTAACAAATATACAAGCAGAGTTAAACACTAACACAACGAAAAGAAATGTTCTTTTAATGGCAAGTATTGCTGGGATGCTCATTTGTGCTGTTTATATTTTACAAATTTTAAGAACAAGAAAACTTGTTAAAAAAATGTATCAAGATTATTTGAATTGTTTACCAACAAAGGCTGTCCTAAATAACTCAGAACAGACAAAGAAAGTATTAAATAAGATGAAAAAGACTTCTTTTTATTGTTTATATCTTAATGGAGCAACGTTATTTGCCACAAAAGGGAAAATAAGACGTGCCACTAAGCGTGGTTCTTTACTAAGTATATATCCAAATGCAAAAAAACAATCTTTTGGGCGTTTATTAGTAGGAGATACTTTATATAGTTATGATGGTAGTGTTTTGACGTATGCTTATTTAAACTCACAATACAATCCGTCTAATCATAGTAGTTCTGGTAGCAGCAGTGGTGGTTCATTCGGTGGCGGCTCATTCGGCGGTGGCGGTGCCTCTGGAAGTTGGTAAAATAAAAAGCTAGAAACGTTAATCGTTTCTAGCTTTTTGCTATTTATCTAAACCGTAAAGATAGTCATCATCTTTCATGGCTTCAACTGTTCCTAGTAAATAGCCATTTCCTACTTGAGAGAAGAAGTCATGGTTGCTAGTTCCTGTCGAAATACCATTCATTACAATCGGGTTCACATCATTGGCTGTATCCGCAAATAAGGGATCCATACCTAAGTTCATTAAAGCTTTGTTGGCGTTGTAACGTAAAAAGGTTTTTACTTCTTCGGTCCAACCTAAGTCATCATATAATTCTTCTGTATAACGTTCTTCGTTTTCGTACAATTCGTAAAGTAAATTATACATCCAGTCTTTTAGTTTATCTTGCTCATCTTCTGGTAATTCATTAAATCCTAATTGGAATTTATAGCCAATATACGTGCCGTGCACTGATTCATCACGGATAATCAATTTAATAATTTCAGCGACGTTCGCTAGTTTATTGTTTCCTAAATAGTAAAGGGGAGTGTAGAACCCAGAATAGAATAAAAACGTTTCTAAAAATACACTAGCAATTTTTTTCTCTAACGGAGTACCGTTTTTATAAATTTCGTTAATCCGTTCTGCTTTATATTGCAGATGTTTGTTGGTATTTGTCCACTCAAAAATATCATCAATCTCTTTTTTTGTATTTAATGTACTGAAGATAGAAGAATAACTTTTGGCATGGACAGATTCCATGAATTGGATGTTATTTAAGACGGCTTCTTCATGAGGCGTCCGCACATCATTTCTCAGTTGATCCATGCCGCTTTCTGATTGAACAGTATCTAATAAAGTTAAACCGCCGAAAACGTAGCCGACAGTAGTTTTTTCTAAATCGGAAAGAGTCCGCCAATCATCTAAGTCATTGGATAACGGAATCCGTGTATCTAACCAAAATTGTTCGGTTAATTTTTCCCAAGTGGATTTATCAATGACGTCTTCAATGGCGTTCCAGTTAATTGCTTCATAATACGTTGCCATGGTTATTCCTCCTGTATGCTGGGACAGCAGTCTATTTGACTAGTTGTCTCGTTTCTTCGCTTAAAACGTTCTACAGAGTCCAAATAGGAGCGTGCAGCCGTTCTTCTTTGTCCAGTATATCTGAAAATGTCCTGTTTAAAAAGAGAACATTCCTAAAAAATAAGACGCTCAAGCAGAACGCCTTATTTAAGTGCTTTTCATTAAATCACGCAAGACTCACATTGATTGCTGCCAATTTCTTCAGCATCATCTGTAAATGTACGAATATAGTAAATTGATTTAATCCCTTTGTTGAACGCATAATGACGTAAAATGTTCAAGTCACGGGTTGTTTGTTTTGGTGTTTCTTTCCATTCATACAAGCCTTCAGGGATTTCTGAACGCATAAACAAGGTTAAACTCATTCCTTGATCAACGTGTTGTTGCGCTGTTGCGTAGACATCAATCACTTTGCGCATATCCATATCGTAAGCAGAAGTATAGTAAGGGATTGTATCATTCGCTAAATAAGGCGCTGGATAGTAAATCTTACCAATTTTCTTCTCTTGACGTTCTTCAATCATGCGAGTAATTGGATGAATGCTGGCACTAGTATCATTAATATATGAAATTGAACCATTTGGCGCTACGGCTAAACGATTTTGATGATAAAGACCATCTTTTTTCACAGCATCGCGTAACGCAGCCCAATCTTCAGCTGTTGGAATCTGAATGTCTTTGAAGATTTCTTTCACTTTATCAAATTTTGGTGTAAAGTTGCCTTCAATATATTTATCGAAGTAAGCACCAGAAGCATAATCTGATTTTTCAAAATTGTGGAAGACTTGGTTACGTTCTCTCGCAATTTGGTTACTTTCCATTAAAGTCCAGTAATTTAATAACATGAAATAAATGTCTGTAAAGTCTAGTGATTCTTCAGAGCCGTATTCCATATGATTTTTAGCGAAGAAGGTGTGTAAGCCCATTGCGCCTAGTCCGATTGTATGGCTTAAACGATTTCCATTTTGGATAGTTGGCACGACATCAATTTCAGAAGCATCTGTTACAAAAGTTAACGCACGCGTCATAGCGCGGACAGATTTTCCAAAGTCAGGACTTTCCATTAAATTAACAATGTTAGTTGAACCTAAGTTACAACTAATATCTGTTCCTAAAACTTCATATTCTTGTTTCCCATTAATAACAGAAGGCGTTTGAACTTGAAGAATTTCAGAACATAAGTTACTCATGATAATCTTGCCATCAATCGGATTGTTTTTGTTAGCTGTATCAATATTGATGATATAAGGATAGCCAGATTCTTGTTGTAATTTAGAAATTTCATTTTCTAAGTCACGGGCTTTAATTTTACGTTTACGTATGTTTGGATTGGCCACTAGGTTATCATATTCTTTGGTGATATCTACATAGGAATAAGGCACACCATATTCGCGTTCCACACTATAAGGACTAAATAAATACATATCTTCGTTGTTACGTGTTAATTCGTAAAATTTATCAGGAACAATAACACCCAGAGACAACGTTTTTACACGGATTTTTTCATCAGCGTTTTCTTTTTTAGCAGATAGGAACATTTCAATATCTGGATGGAAGACGTTTAGATAGACCACACCAGCACCTTGACGTTGACCTAGTTGGTTAGAGTAGCTAAAGCTATCTTCAAATAATTTCATAACAGGGACAACACCACTTGCTGCGCCATCGTAACCTTTGATTGGTGCGCCCGCTTCACGTAAGTTGGAAAGAGTAATCCCTACGCCACCGCCGATTCGTGATAATTGAAGGGCAGAATTAATTGAACGCCCAATGCTGTTCATATCATCTGTTACTTGAACTAAGAAACAAGAAACCAATTCACCTCGACGTTTACGCCCAGCGTTTAAGAAAGAAGGTGTGGCTGGTTGATACCGTTGATGGATCATTTCATCCGCCAATGTTAAAGCCAACTCTTCATCGCCATCCGCAAAATACAAGGCATTAAAGGCAACCCGATCTTCATATGTTTCTAAATACTCTGTTCCGGCGTTGTTCTTTAAAGCGTATTGAGAATAAAATTTATAAGCCGCCATGAAAGACTTGAATTGGAAATGTTGTTCATCTAAGAAAGCATACAATTTTTCAATAAAGTCCATTGAATATTTTTCGATGAATTCAGTTTCAATAAAATCTTCTTTCATTAAAAAGTTGATTTTTTCTTCAGCAGAGCTGAATTTACGTGTATTCGGTTCTACATTTTCTTTAAAGAAGGCTGCGAGTGCTTCTTTATCTTTATTTAAAGGGATTTGACCATCAACAGGACGGTTAATCTCGTTATTCAGTTTGAAATAGCTGACATCTCTAATTTCTTTTAGACTCAATTTCTTCCACTACTTTCTTAAAGGTCTCCACGTCTTCGTCTGTTCCGCTAAACTCAAAGGAGTATAGAAGCGGAACGTGGTAATCGCGGGCAATATCTTTGGCGGTATAGACAAATAATTCAGCAAAATTACGGTTGCCCCCACCAGCTACACCAACTAACAGTTCTTGGTTACTTTTATAATCAAGAAAGTCATTCACTACCTCTGTAATTTCTGCATCATAGGTAGGAATGACAAGAATAAAAGGCTCATTTATTTCAAAAAAAGGATTCGCTGGCTCAAGTTCATAAGCAGGCAAATCCAATTTTTTAATAAAGCGCCTTGTTTGACCGGTGACTGAAAAATAAACAAGTTTCATCTTAGCTAGCCAATTGTTTTAATTGGTCTGGACGGAAGCCAACAACGGTTGTTGCTTCAGATGTGATTACCGGTACGCTTTGGAACCCTTGTTCTTTTAACCAGTCGATAGCATCTGGTTGTGCGTCGATATTGATTTCTTCAAAAGCGATGTTATTTTCACTTAGGAAACGTTTCGCCATTTTACATTGGATACAGTTATTTTTTGAAAAGATTTTTACGTTCATTGAAAGTTCCTCCTCTTTTTTTCTACATAGACTAGTATAAATCTATGTAGAAAAAAGTCAACACTTTAACACTATATATTGTGGTGCGTTTTTCTCATAATACTAGTTTTTGTGTTTTTGAAAGAAAAATGAAAACACGTGAATCCTCGTTTTTGGGAGAAAAAACACATTGGTCAGTGTTTGACAAACAAAAAAATTAAAATTTTGAAAGAGAACATTTAGTGAAAAAACACTAAATATTGTGTTGACATTTGAGTTAGGCACAAGAAGAAAAAATAAGCGGATTTGTTATTGAATGAGTGGAATTTTATAGTAGCTAGTAACATAAAAAACAAGAGCTGACTTTTTTCAAAAATGGTAACCTGAAAAAAGTGTCTCTATATAGAAGGAAAATAGAAGAAAACAGGAGATACATCCAGAAATTCATTGACTTTCCGTGTAAGCAAGCGTATTCTTTTAATTGAGAACGATTCTCATTTTCGTTTGAAACTTTTTCACATGGAGGAAAGTAAATGATTACGTTAGCGCAGGCAGAAGTTGGGAAAGTCTATACAGTCGAAAGCGTCCAAGCAGATGTTCAGACAAAGAAACATCTGAACAATTTAGGTGTCGTTGCAGGCCAAGCAGTTGTCCTTGTCAATTATCAAAATCAAAATGGTATTGTTTTATTACATAATAGTCGAATTGCGCTGACAGATACGATTTTACAAGCGATTCATGTGGAGGAGCGCTCGGCGAATGAGAAAGTTTGGGTCTCCTTAGATACCTTGAAAGTTGGAGAGCGCGCTACAATAGTAGGGATCCACGGACAAGGAGCGGTGAAACGTCGGTTGATGGACATGGGCTTAACAAAAGGAACAGTAATTTTTATTCGCAAAGTAGCTCCTTTAGCTGATCCAATTGAAATCAATGTACGTGGCTACGAACTAACGTTACGAAAAAGTGAAGCGGAACTAATCTTGGTTGAAAAGGAGGAAAGCGAATGACTCAGCAAATTGCACTAGCCGGCAACCCTAATAGCGGTAAAACGACAACGTTCAATATGTTAACAGGAGCCAACCAATATGTTGGAAACTGGCCAGGGGTGACTGTGGAACGCAAAGAGGGGGTGGCAAAGAAAGATAAGACACTCATTATTCAAGATTTGCCAGGGATTTACTCTCTTTCTCCTTATACGCCTGAAGAAATTGTGGCACGAGATTATCTTTTGGAGGACCAACCTTCAGTGATTTTGAATATTCTCGATGTGACCAATTTGGAACGGAATCTTTATTTAACAACACAATTAATTGAAACTGGATTACCGGTTGTTTGTGCGTTAAATATGATGGATTTGTTGGAAAAAAACGGCCAAACATTGAATAGTGAAAAGTTAAGTTATGGCTTAGGCGTGCCTGTCGTTGAGATTAGTGCTTTGAAGAATCGTGGGTTGGATCATGCTTTAAAACAAAGTAAGCAGCGAGCGAATGCCATAGAGACAGAGGTTATTTATCCTTCTTATGATAATCGCTTAGAAGCAGCACTTGCTGAAATTGTTGATATTTTAGGAAATACTGTTCCTGAAACGCAACAGCGTTGGTATAGTTTAAAACTTTTTGAACGAGATGTTCGAACCAAAGAGCAATTATTATTGAGTTCTTTTCAAGAAAAAGAAATTGAAGAAGTCATACAAATTACCGAAAAAATCTTTCAAGATGAAAGTGAAGCCATTATCATTAATGAACGCTATGCCTTTATTGCTCGATTAATTGCTTTGTGTGCGACGAAAAAAACAGAAATGACATTTACTCACAGTGATAAGATTGACCGAGTGGTAACCAATCGGTGGTTGGCGTTGCCAATCTTTGCGTTTGTGATGTGGTTGGTCTATTACTTGTCTATTCAAACGGTTGGTACAATGGGGACAGACTGGTTAAACGATGTCTTTTTTGGGGAATGGGTTCCTCAATTTGTGGGAAATTGGTTGGCGCAATGGCAAGTAGCGCCATGGATGCAAAGTTTAATTTTAGATGGGATCATTGCAGGTGTTGGGGCTGTGTTAGGATTTTTACCACAACTGGCCGTCCTGTTTTTATGTTTAGGTTTTTTAGAAGATTGTGGCTATATGGCACGGATTGCCTTTGTCATGGATCGCTTGTTTCGGAAATTCGGCCTATCTGGTAAGTCGTTTATTCCAATGTTAATTGCGACAGGTTGTGGGGTCCCAGGCGTGATGGCTAGTCGAACGATTGAAAACGAACGCGATCGGCGAATGACTATTATGGTCACGACTTTTATGCCATGTTCGGCGAAGTTGCCAATTATCGCTCTGATTGCAGGTGCATTTTTTCCTAACCAAAGTTGGGTCTCGCCCTCTGCTTATTTCTTAGGGGTTGCTTCCATTGTGTTGTCAGGGATTGCTTTAAAAAAGACCAAGCATTTTTCGGGAGATCCAGCACCATTTATTATGGAACTTCCCGCCTATCATTTGCCACAGCTTAGAAGTGTGGTTCGGCATGCCTATGAACGATGTCGCTCATTTGTAAAAAAAGCAGGAACGATTATTTTTGTTTCCAGTATTCTCATTTGGTTCATGTCACATTATTCTGTGACGTTTCAACCCGTTCCAGAAAGTCAAAGTATTCTAGCATTTCTAGGTAAAGGGTTGGCGGTGCTATTTATCCCATTAGGCTGGGGTAATTGGCAAGGGGCAGTTGCCACAATTACAGGATTGATAGCGAAAGAAAATATTATTGGTACCTTAGGCATTTTATTTGGCAATGTGAAAGATGTTTCTGAAAACGGGGTAGAAGTCTGGGGCGCACTGCAACACACCTTTACGCCAGTCGCGGCCTATTCGTTCTTAACTTTTAACTTATTATGTGCACCTTGTTTTGCTGCAATTGGCGCAATTCGTCGTGAAATGGGAGACCTCAAATGGACATTAGGAGCCATTGGTTATCAATGCGGTTTGGCTTATATGGTTAGTTTTGTGATTTATCAATTGGGCCATGTGTTATTCGAAAAAGGCACACTAACTCTGGGGACTTTTTTAGCGATGGGTGTTGTTTTAGCTGGCTTTTATTTCCTTATAAGAAAACCAAAGCCAGGCAAAGAAAGTGTCCAAGCAATCACTTCTTTAGAAAGAGGGTAATAACGGATGGCAACAATTATTTTATCCATTTTAATTTTTGGAACAGCAGGAATCATCACCTATCGACGAATCAAAAAAGGGGAAAGTTGTGAAGATTGTCAAACAGCTTGTCCTGTAAAAAAAGAACAATCTTCACAAGAATAACAACTGAAAAAAATTCCCTCTTGTATAAATAATAGCGGAGTGCTACAATATTGAGGTAGCTGAAAAGCTATTTTATACAACGGGGGCATAGCTCAGTTGGTTAGAGCATCTGACTCTTAATCAGAGGGTCTAGGGTTCGAATCCCTATGCCCCCATTGGGTGCCAAACCCACGAGAACGGTATTCTGTCGGCGTCTTAGGACGTTTCGAAGACGGAGTACGCGTTCTCTTTTTTTGCATAAAATGTCGTGTGTCGTGAGGGATATACTAGTTAAATCATTTAAAGAATGCTACGCTTAGAAGAGAGAAAAAGTATGTTATATAAAAAAAGTTAAAAATTTTTTAGGCTAAAAAAGCGAATTTAACAAAAAGCGCACTTTTTGGTTCCTATGAAACGAAAAAGTACGTACTATACAGCATGTACGGCACGGTATATGATGATATCAGAAAACGTTAAAGGAGCGAATCAAATGATTACATCACTAGCAGATACAGTAACATTAAACAACGGCACTAAAATTCCAGGAATGGGTCTCGGGGTATTCCAAATACCAGATGAAGAGACAGCAAAAGTGGTCGAAGAAGGGATTATCAATGGTTATCGTTTAATCGATACAGCGCAAATCTATGGTAATGAATCTGGCACAGGAGCGGGAATTAAAGCAGGCTTAGCGGCAACTGGTTTGAACCGTGAGGACTTATTTGTTACCTCGAAAGTTTGGAACGCGCATATTTCCTATGATGAAACAATTCAAGCTTTCAATGATAGTTTGGAACGTTTAGGTTTAGATTATTTAGATTTGTATTTAATTCATTGGCCAGGAAATAATTCTTACAAAGAATCATGGCAAGCTTTAGAAACTTTATACGCCGAAGGAAAAGTGAAAGCAATTGGTGTCAGCAACTTCCAAGTTCATCATTTAGAAGATTTACTTTCTTATGCAAAAGTTGTTCCGGTAATTAACCAAGTGGAACTACATCCAAAATTGGATCAAAAAGAAGTGCGTAATTTCTGTGAAAAACATGATATCAAAGTCCAAGCTTGGTCACCATTGATGCAAGGCCAATTATTATCTAATGAAACCATTTTGGCGATTGCTGAGAACCATAATAAATCAGCAGCCCAAGTGATTTTACGTTGGGATATTCAACAAGATATCTTATTAGCCGTGAAATCTGTCCACAAAGAACGGATGATTAGCAATGCAGCGGTCTTTGATTTTGAACTAAGTGCAGAAGAAATGGCACAAATCAACCAATTGAATGAATCGTTACGTGTGGGACCAGATCCAGACACGTTTGATTTCTAAAAATTAACTAGGAGGAGATACAATGAGTGAAGCAGTTAAAGGTTTTTCAGTAGTCAACCACGTGGGGATTACAGTCAGTAATTTGGATGAATCAGTGAAGTTTTATGAAGCATTAACAGGAACAAAAATCGCAAATCGTGATGAAATTGGTGGAAAACGGATGGCCCAAACACAAGGGTTAGATGATACATTAATCAAGTATGCCAATGTGCATCTAGAAAACATCAATATTGATTTATTAGAATATGTTAAACCAAAATCAGAAAAAGCTTCTTATTCCAACGAACAAATTAGTGCAATGCATATGTGTTTCGAAGTGGAAGATATTGATGCAGCTGTTGCACGTTTAAGAGCGATTGGCGTAGAACCTGATGGAGAGCCGATTACATTCCAAGAAGAAGATGGCTTGAAGAGCGGTTTTGGTACAGGGGTTGCTTACTTTACCGATCCAGATGGTACAAATTTAGAATTGATTGCTCCTAAAGGTCCATTTACACGAAATTAAGTTAAAAGACTTTCAAACAAACATCAAAAAGACCCCCTCATTCTAGTTACTGGTACTAGAATGAGGGGGTCTTTTTATTTTTTGAGACAGAAGCAGCTAAAGAAAAGATATTCCAAATCCGTAATTGATGGTATACTAAAACGTAACAAATAAAGGAGGAAGACAATTGATTCTTAGCGTCTTAACAGTTATTTATTTTATTAATGCAATTATTGCGGGAATTACCATTTTGTTAAAACCTCGAGATGTAGCAGCAATTTGGGCATGGCTACTCGTACTGATTGCTCTACCCGTTTTTGGTTTTTTCTTATATTTATTCTTTGGTCGCGGTTTAACCGACAAAAAGAAATTTTATTTGCAACAAAGTGATTTGCGGGAATTAGAGAATTTTCAGAATTTCCAAGAAGAAAGTTTTGAACTTTATAGTCAAAAGATGCCGACGGAGGAGCAACAACAGTTTACAGACTTTTTTTCCTCGTTAAATAGGATGCCTCTGACTAAGAAAAATGATGTTGAAATTTTTACGGATGGTACGGAAAAATTCAATGCGTTGATGGCGGACATAAAAAAAGCTCAGCACTCCATTCATATTGAATATTATGCCTTTGTAACGGATCATATCGGCACCAAAATTTTGAACTTATTAGAAGAAAAGGCGGCTGAAGGGGTTGAAGTGCGGTTGCTTTACGATGCCTTTGGCTCAAAGGGCACCAAGGTTCATCATTTGAATGAATTGAAAAAAAACGGCGGTTTTGTCCAAACATTTATTACTTCTCAAAAAGCACTTTTGAAGTTTCGTTTGAATTATCATGATCACCGGAAAATTGTTGTTATTGACGGAAAAGTAGGCTACATTGGCGGCTTTAATGTTGCCGATCAATATGCTGGAACGACTAAAAAGTTTGGCTATTGGCGGGATACGCATTTACGGATTCAAGGGCCAGCAGCCTCATTACTGCAAATGCGTTTTTTAATGGATTGGAACGTCTCTTCCCCCGAGAAAAATCGTGTGGCGTATCAATTGGATTATTTCTTTAAACTTGAAGCATTGGTGCCAGAGGCAAATACATCCATTCAGATGATTGCCAGTGGTCCTAACAGTGACCGTGAACAAATTAAATTGGCCTTTATTAAATTGATTACTTCTGCCAAGAAAAGAGTCTGGATTCAAACGCCGTATTTAGTTCCTGATGATAGTGTCTTGGCTGCTTTAAAGGTTGCTGCGGCTTCAGGAGTAGATGTTAAAATTATGATTCCAGATAAGCCCGACCATCCGTTTATTTATCGAGCAACACAGTATTACGGCCGCTTATTGATGAAAGAAAATATTGAAATTTTAATTTATAACGGTGGTTTCTTACATGCGAAAACAATGATTATGGATGATGAAGTCTGCACAGTTGGTTCAGCCAATCAAGATATCCGAAGTTACAAATTAAACTTTGAAGCAAATGCTGTGTTATATGATAAAAAAATCATTGATCAATTAGAAGCAATTTTCTTAGAAGATCGAAAAAAATGTACAACAATGACTCCAGAAGTTGTTCGCGACATGTCAAAATGGTTGATTTTTAAACAACAAATTTCACGATTATTTTCACCAATTCTTTAAAACTGTTTTTCACAAAATGACGAACTTCTGATCCGAAGTTCGTCATTTTTCTTCGGGAATTTTATAAAAGTATAGAAAATCACAAAAAAAGTCAAAAAAATTTTAAAGAATATTTTTTAATTTTATTCGTTATTTTTTTATCTGTATTTGCTGTTAAAACGAATAAATCTTATTGTTAATTTGTTATTTTATTTTTGTGAAAAAGGGACATCTTTTGTAAAAGTAAAAAAAATTAAGCAAAGAGTGTTGACAAAAAAAACGAAAAGGAATATGCTACATGTACAAGTTAAATACAAAGCAATGACAGAAAAGCAGTAGAGAAATAACCACTGTTACAGAAAGCTAGTGGCGCTGGAAACTAGTACACGTTATTTATCGAATTACATTCTTGAGCTTCTGCCTACAGGGCACGGGTAACAGCGTTATTTGTTAAGAGGTATATAGTATTTTAAATAAATTAAACTATGTATAAATTTGGGTGGTACCACGAGAAATTCGTCCCTAAGTCGTTTTGACGGCTTAGGGATTTTTTGTATTCTTTTTTTGAATACGTGGCAGACCAAAGAAAATTTCGTGAACCCGTGTATACATAGAAATAAACACGGGATATCGTGTAAAAACAAGTGTGTTAATCGTTTATTTCGTTAAATGAACGATTTCCTATAAAGAGATAATTATAAATATGGAGGGTGATAACATGAATATCATTGACGAGCTAGCATGGCGTGATGCAATCAATCAACAAACAAACGAAGAAGGACTAAGAGAACTTACAGAAAATACGAGCATTTCGCTATATTGCGGTGTCGATCCAACTGGAGATAGCATGCATATTGGACATTTAATTCCTTTTATGATGATGAAACGATTCCAATTAGCAGGTCATCACCCATACATTTTAATTGGTGGCGGAACTGGAACAATTGGTGACCCAAGTGGACGAACAACCGAACGTGTCTTACAAACGATGGAAGCTGTGCAACATAATGTGGACAGTCTTTCAAACCAAATGAAAAAATTATTTGGTAAAGATGCTGAGGTAACAATGGTGAACAACTACGATTGGTTATCAGAACTATCTTTATTAGATTTTTTAAGAGATTACGGGAAAAACTTTAATGTCAACACGATGTTGGCAAAAGACATTGTCGCTAGTCGTTTAGAAAGTGGCATTTCCTTTACAGAATTCACATACCAAATTCTTCAATCAATTGACTTTTACACATTGCATAAAAAACATAATATTCAATTGCAAATTGGTGGTGCTGATCAATGGGGCAATATCACTGCAGGATTAGATTTGATTCGTAAAAAAGAAGGACCAGAAGCCAAAGTATTCGGGTTAACTATTCCTTTAATGCTAAAAGCAGATGGTACAAAATTTGGGAAAACAGCGGGTGGCGCTATCTGGTTAGATCCTAAGAAAACCTCACCATTTGAATTCTACCAATTCTGGTTAAACCAAGATGATCGTGATGTCATCAAATACTTGAAATTCTTTACTTTCTTAGATAAAGAAGAAATCGATGCGTTAGCTGAAAAAGTTGAAAAAGAACCAGGTAAACGTGAAGCACAAAGACGCTTAGCTGAAGAAGTGACACGATTTGTTCACGATGATGCAGCATTAGAAGAAGCGCAAAAAATTTCAGAAGCTCTTTTCTCAGGCAATATTAAAGACTTAACGATTGAGGAAATCGAGCAAGGGTTAGAACATGTGCCAACTGTTGAAATTACCAAAGATGCTAAAAACATCGTAGATTGGTTAGTTGACACAGAAATCGAACCATCAAAACGTCAAGCTCGCGAAGATGTGAGCGGAGGAGCTATAAGTATTAACGGTGACCGAGTTACCGATTTAGATTTTGCAGTCGATCCAACACAACATTTCGATGGAAAATTCGTTGTTGTACGGAAAGGGAAGAAAAATTACTTTTTAGCAAAAGTAATGGATTAGAAATTGATAATAATTTCACGAAGAGAAGACGTGTGATTATTTGATCAAAGTTAAAATTCTATTTCTCCTTACAGGTAGTGGTGAAACCGTTAATACACCTAATAAGAGTGGGATTGTACACACAATCCCACTCTTATTTTTTTATATAATGGTTCTGACAAGACACCTTGTGAAAAAATTATAAAATTAAAGAGCTATGATAACCATTGTTATTTTTCTTCTTTACACTTTAGCCGTTTGGGTGTAAGTTGTGAATGCAAAATCTAATTCATTAAAATTTGTAAGGAGGAATTTTCGTATGAAAAACGAAAAATTAGCAAAAGGCGAAATGAACCTTAATGCACTATTCATTGGGGACAAAGCCGAAAACGGACAATTATATAAAGACTTGTTGATCGACTTAGTAGATGAACATTTAGGATGGCGTCAAAACTACATGCCACAAGACATGCCAGTTATCTCTTCTCAAGAACGCACATCTGAAAGCTACGAAAAAACTGTCAACCATATGAAAGATGTATTGAATGAAATCTCTTCTCGCATGCGTACACATTCAGTTCCATGGCATACAGCAGGTAGATATTGGGGACATATGAACTCAGAAACATTAATGCCTTCTCTATTAGCTTACAACTTTGCAATGCTATGGAACGGGAACAACGTTGCCTATGAATCTTCTCCAGCAACTTCTCAAATGGAAGAAGAAGTAGGACATGAATTTGCTCACTTAATGAGCTACAAAAATGGTTGGGGACACATCGTTGCTGATGGTTCTTTAGCTAACTTAGAAGGCTTATGGTATGCCCGTAACATTAAATCATTACCATTTGCTATGAAAGAAGTAAAACCAGAATTAGTTGCTGGCAAATCAGATTGGGAACTATTGAACATGCCAACAAAAGAAATTATGGACTTATTAGAATCAGCTGAAGATGAAATTGATGAAATCAAAGCTCATTCAGCTCGTTCAGGTAAACATTTACAAGCAATCGGTAAATGGTTAGTCCCACAAACTAAACACTATTCTTGGTTAAAAGCTGCTGATATTATCGGTATCGGTTTAGATCAAGTTATCCCAGTACCAGTTGACCATAACTACCGTATGGATATCAACGAATTAGAAAAAATCGTTCGTGGCTTAGCAGAAGAACAAATTCCAGTGCTAGGTGTTGTCGGTGTAGTTGGTTCTACTGAAGAAGGTGCCGTTGACTCAATCGATAAAATTATTGCTTTACGCGATGAATTAATGAAAGACGGTATTTACTATTATGTACACGTGGATGCTGCTTATGGTGGTTATGGACGTGCCATCTTCTTAGACGAAGACAACAACTTCATCCCTTACGAAGATTTACAAGATGTTCATGAAGAATACGGTGTCTTCAAAGAGAAAAAAGAACACATTTCAAGAGAAGTGTATGATGCATATAAAGCAATCGAATTAGCAGAATCAGTAACAATTGACCCTCATAAAATGGGTTATATCCCTTATTCAGCTGGTGGTATCGTTATCCAAGATATCCGTATGCGCGACGTTATTTCTTACTTCGCAACTTACGTATTTGAAAAAGGTGCCGATATTCCTGCATTACTAGGTGCTTATATCCTTGAAGGTTCAAAAGCTGGTGCAACAGCTGCTTCTGTATGGGCTGCACATCACGTTTTACCTTTAAACGTTGCAGGTTATGGTAAATTAATTGGTGCTTCAATTGAAGGATCACATCATTTCTATAACTTCTTGAATGATTTAACATTCAAAGTTGGCGACAAAGAAATCGAAGTCCACACATTAACTCATCCAGACTTCAACATGGTTGACTATGTGTTTAAAGAAAAAGGCAACGATGATTTAGTAGCAATGAACAAATTAAACCATGATGTATATGACTATGCATCATACGTTAAAGGAAATATTTACAACAACGAATTCATTACTTCACATACTGACTTTGCTATTCCAGATTATGGCAACAGCCCATTAAAATTTGTAAACAGCTTAGGATTTAGTGACGAAGAATGGAACCGTGCAGGTAAAGTAACTGTGTTACGTGCTGCTGTAATGACTCCATACATGAACGATAAAGAAGAATTTGATGTTTACGCTCCTAAGATTCAAGCTGCTTTACAAGAAAAATTAGAACAAATTTACGACGTAAAATAATTGAATCTTAAACGGAAAAAAGAAATGGTAACCGAACGAGGGAACGTTGGTCTGGTTGATTTATTCAATAGATAAATCAACCAGACGGCTAACCTCTTAACCAATTCTTTGTCTGGGTAAGAGGCAGTCGAATGACTGTTTTACTCAGCGTATAACAGTCATTCATGCTCCTTATCCAAAATCTTATAAGGAGTGTACAAAATTGGATAAACAACAAGTTAAAAAAATTGAATTAGGTACTTTTATCGGTTTAACAATGGCATTGTGTGCAACTGTACGTAGTATCCCAACACTTGCTGCTGTTGGTTGGACATTAATTTCTTACACAATTTTCGCGGTCTTATTCTTTGCTGGTCCAATCGCATTGATATCTGGTGAATTATCTACGATGCTTCCTCAAGAAGGTGGCCCTCAACTTTGGGTTAAAACTGCCTTAGGTAGCAAATGGGGTTTTGTTGTCGCTTGGTTACTATGGGTGCAAATGTTCCCAGGAATGGTAATGGTTGCTTCTACATTAGGCCCTTTGCTAGGTAATACATTTGGTAATGTTCATTTAGGTGAAAATCATTGGTTCGTATTAGGTTGTATCTTAGTGATTTACTGGATTATTACAATCTTGAACTTGAAATTTGACATGGCGAAAGTTGGCGGAAATATTGGTGTTTGGCTAGGTGTTTACATCCCAGTATTAGTTATGTTTGTTTTAGGTCTTCTTTCAATGATTAAAGTAGGCTTAACACCTGGCGGCTATTTAGGTGCCTTCTCTTGGTCAAAAGTTTTACCAAACTTAGAAAATATGGACACATTTAAATATCTAGCAGGGATTGCGTTTATCTTTGTTGGGATTGAAATGTCTTCTGTTTATATTCCTCGTTTGAAAGATGCAACAAAAAATTATACAAAAGGCGTTTTCATTTCATTAATTGGTTTAGTTTTATTAAACGTTATTAATGCAATGTTTGTTGCTAATATTGTTCCAAATGGCAAAATGGAATTGTCTAACATTACACAACCAATTTTGCTTTATTGTGACGTTTTAGGTTTACCAACAATTATTGGTAATATCTTTAGTTTCATGGTCTTCTTAGGTGTGTTATTACAATTATCTGCTTGGGTTACTGGACCATCAAAAACAATTATTCAAGTTGCTCGTGATGGCTTATTGCCACCAAAATTTGGTTTCCATCGCGAAAATAAATATGGCGTTTCTCGTAACGTTGTGTTAACACAATCTGTAGTTATCTCATTATTCGCTTTACTTTATGGGGTAATGGATGATGTCAACGCTGTATTCTTAACTTTAACAAATGCAACAACAATTATTTATAGTATTGTGTATGTATTGATTGCGATTTCCCTAATTAAATTACGTAAATCTCAACCAGATACACTACGTCCTTACCGAATTGGTAAAAAAGGTAATGGCTTAGCTTATTTAGTGGCAGCAATGTTAATTTTTAGTGTTATCATTGTTATTTTCGCCACATTAGGTACAACAACCGTGACTGATGCAGTCTTAGTTGCATTAATCACTATTGTTATGTTTGTGATTCCGTTAATCATTAATCGCTTTAAAAAAGCAAGTTGGGCAACGGAAGTAAAAGAAGATTTAGGTGAATAAAAAGGCTAGCAATTATTTTGCTGAGTGCCTCTTCACCTGATGACTATAGTAAATTGTCGTTTGGAAACTGAAGCAAGTTCGATTATTGCTTCAGTTTTCGCTTTCCATAAAAGGAGGTTTTCATATGAAATCAACGAAACCCACTGTTTCGTTCGCTGAAAGTTTAGGCATTTTGATTGCCTTGTTAGCGATTCTCGGGTACTTAATTATTGGTCAAAAATTAACCCCTCACATACCGATTCTTTTTGTGTTCATGTTGTTGTTGCTTTATGGCAAATGGAAAGGATTTTCTTGGGATGAGATCCACGAAGGCATTGTGGAAGGGATTAAACCAGGGATCATTCCGATTATTATTTTCTTGTTGATAGGTGTCTTAGTTGCTACTTGGATCTTGTCTGGGACGATTCCAACAATTATGGTCTATGGTTTTAAAATTATCTCAGTGAAGTTCTTCTTACCAACCGTTTTTGTGGTCTGTGCACTAGTTGGTGTGACGGTAGGGAGCTCCTTTACGACTGTTTCAACTATGGGGATTGCCTTTCTAGGTATTGGACATATTCTTGGATTCGACAATGCGATGACAGCTGGCGCAGTTGTTTCAGGTGCCTTTTTAGGGAACAACATTTCACCGTTATCTGATACAACAAACTTAGCTGCTGGAATTGGTGGCGTGAACCTTTTTGAACATATACTAAACATGATGTACACTGTTATTCCGGCGTTTATTATTTCGATTGTCGGCTATATCTTCTTGGGGCATCAATCTGGTTCAGCGGATTTACAATCGGTTGATGCAATGGTCCAAACGTTACATCAAGGATTCTGGATTTCACCGATTACATTGTTGCCAGTAGCGGTTTTATTCTTATTCGCCTGGAAAAAGGTACCGGCTATTCCAACGTTACTAGTCGGCTCTACAGTGGCGGTCATCTTAGCTTTTATAAATGATCATCACCTAAGTTTAGCGAAAGTTTCTACCATTTTAATGAGTGGTTATGTGGCAGATACAGGGGACCAAAGTATTGATACACTTTTATCTCGTGGTGGGATTGAAAGCATGTTAGGTTCTGCTGCGTTGATTATTTTGGCATTAGGTTTGGGCGGCTTGTTGATTAAGTTTAACATCGTGGCTACTTTAATTGATAAAATTAAAGGCTATGTGAATAATCCAGCCAAATTAATCGCTTTAACTGCTTTAAGTTCTGTGGGAATTAACTTACTAGTTGGCGAACAATATTTGTCAATTATTTTACCAGGGGAAACATTTAAATCCTCATTTACTCGTTTAGGTATTGATAAAAAATATTTAACTCGTACTTTGGCAGATGCTGGGGCGGCAGTCAACTCGTTAATTCCTTGGGGAGTTAGTGGTACCTTCATTATGGGAACGTTAAAAGTTGGTGCACTAGAATACTTACCGTATGCCTTTTTCCCATTGCTTTGCCCTATTATCACTGTCATTTTGGGGATATTCTTAAAAAAACAACAAGGGGAAAACAAAAAAGCACCAGGGACTAACGTTGAATTGTGAGTTTTTTCAGATAATTAAACAATTGGTTACGATTGAACCTCAGTGTCTCTGCTGATTGGTTCAATCGTTTTTTCGTCACAGATTTTTTACAATTCTTCATATAATCTTTGAAGCTCCTTAAAGGCAATTTAATTATTCTAAGTTATGATACAAAGGATCAATCAAATAGGTGGATGAACGTGGTGTTAAACTCATAGAGACTAACAGTAGTTTATTCTTGCTCAATGTTGAGGTGTAGGTTCGAATCCTACCGTCCACTTTCTGTTATTTAAACCAACTAGAACGAAACACAAACAAGTGACGGATACACATGATTAAGGTACAATAGGGGTAGGGAAAACAAGGAGGAATTCTTATGAAAAAGATAGGGCTTATTTCTAGTGCTTTTCTTTTAACCCTTGCTTTAGCAGCATGCGGCGGCGGAAAAAGTACAGAAAATACGGATAGTCGTTCCAGTGCTGCGGAAAGTACCACAGTCGAGAGTACAAAAGCATCTGCTACAAAAGAATCAAGTAGCAAAGCAGCAACGAAATCTAGTGATGCGAAACCGTCAGGAACAACGACAGCTGATTCGAAAGCAACAGCTTCTTCTACGAAGGAAGCGGTAAATAATGGCTCAGCAGAAAAACAATCACCCGCGAAAAATGCGAATCCAGATGACCAAGCCAAGCAAGTGCTTAACCAGCTAGCAAACATGTTTCCTGGTCAAGGCTTACCGCAGGCAATTTTAACGAGTCAAACGAATAACTTTTTAACTGCAGCGACAACTTCACAAGCGGATCAAAACAATTTCCGTGTTTTATATTATGCAGAAAAAGAAGCGATTCCAGTGAATGATGCACGTGTTAATCAGTTAACGCCAATTAGTTCTTTTGAGAAAAAAACATATGGCTCTGATGCCGAAGCAAAAAATGCAGTGAACCAAATCATTGACAATGGCGGTCAACCAGTAGATTTAGGTTACAATATCACTGGTTATAAACAAGGGGCGGCAGGTTCTAGTTACTTATCTTGGCAAGAAGGCAATTGGAGTTTAGTCGTACGGGCCTCAAATATCAATGGTGAATCGCCTGATGATTTAGCGAAAAATGTTGTCAACATTTTGGAACAAGAAACGTTGCCAGCACCGAATACCGTTGGTCAAATCACACTGAACGTGGCAGAAACCACTGACTATAATCGAAACTCAGTAGTTTGGCAAGCCGGTACAGTCGTTTACTCTGTCCATCATTTTGACCCAATTCAAGCAGTGAAGATGGCAACATCGATGTAATTAATAAAAAGAAAGCGTGCGACAATGCCCATTGTCGCACGCTTTCTTTTATTATTTTTGTTCTGTATAACCTTGTGACTCCACCAATTCTTGGCTTTTCTTCATGCTAATTCCCTTAGAAGAATCTCCATCAATCTGGATACCATCTACTTTTTTGGCTTTATCATAATCAAGTTTTTCATAATTAATCGTCAATTTTTCGATGGCTTGTTTGTCCTCATAGGTCAGTTTGTAATTAAGCCCTTTGATGTCCTCATATTGTTTAGAAACGGGTTCCAACGCTGTTTTTGCCTCTTCTTTTGTAATCCCCAATTTGTCATAAGAAACAATGTTTTTAGCCGTTTGCGTTAAGACTTTATCTCCTTGGTACGTATAGGTTAAGGTGGAATCAATCCCATCTTGTGGCGAACCTACAAAGGTTTTTGTCTCTATTTTTGAACCGCAACTTGCAAGAAAAAATACCCCAATAAAAATTAAAAATACGCGTAAAAACTTTTTCATTTCTAGATAACCTCCTTTAGCTGTTTATTCTTGAGTGTAACATAACACGGCAAATAATTACTGTTAAGTAGAAAGCTTGTGAGAAGTCCAGCAAATAAAACTAAATAAAAAAACTTGCCTCTTCATTTTTATGAGAAGAGGCAAGTTTTTTTATTTAGTAATATCACTTAAATCTGGTTGTGAGTGAGCCAACCGACTGGCAGCCGCAGCCGCAATTGCGCCCACGATATCATCCAAGAATGTGTGGACATGTTCGCCATCATGCGCATTTAACTCTTTTAAAATGCCTGGTTTTACCTTGTCGATATACCCATAGTTCGTAAAACCGATAGATCCATAAACATTTACAATGGAGAGCGCCATAATTTCATCAATGCCATAAAGCCCTTCATCTTCCGTTAAAATTTCTTGTAACGGTGAAAGTAGCTTGTTTTCTTCCGCCAGAATATCCAGTTGGACACCTGTAATAATCGCGTTGTGTACTTCACGCTTTGTTAACACGGCATCAACACTTTCTAAACAAGTATCTAATGTTAAATTGTCAATATAATCTTTTTGTAAAAATAACACAAGTTCAGCTAAATCATTCATTGTTACGCCACGTTCTTGCAATAAACGACGTGCGCTATTTTCTAACGTATCTCCTTGGATTACCATTTTTTGTCCTCCTAATTTCTGCTTTAGTTGAAGTTCTTCTTTCATGGTACCAAAAAGAACGATAAAGGGGAATTAGAATCTATTTTGGTAGAGAATAATTTAGTTGAAGTATTATTTTTAGTTAAAAATTACTAAGCGTTCGGTTGTAACGATGCCATCACTTGTTTTAATTGTGTCACTGATTTTTGGAAGAGTTCTTTTTCAGCGGCATTCAGATTCAATTCAATAATGTCAGTCACACCTTGATTGCCAACGACTGCAGGAATCCCTGTAAATACATCTTGTTGCCCATATTGCCCATCTAAGTAAGCTGAGACAGGTAAAATAGCTTGTTCATTATTTAAAATGGCTTTAACAATGCGTGCAGTACTCATACCAATCCCATAATAGGTCGCTTGTTTGCGATCGATAATTTCATAAGCTGTATTTTTCACTTTATCAGAAATGATTGGTAAATCGTCACTAGTTAAGCGCTCTGTCGTATCCACAATTTCTAAAATAGGTTTTGTTCCAATCATGGTATGAGACCAGACAGCCACTTCAGAATCCCCGTGTTCGCCAATAATATAGCCGTGAACATTGCGTGGATCAATCGCTAAACGTTGAGACAGTTCTTTGCGGAAACGAGTTGTGTCCAAAGTTGTACCAGTTCCAATTACTCTTGAAACAGGTAAACCAGAAGCTTGCCAAGCCACATAAGTCAGTACATCGACAGGATTTGAGGCAATCACTAAAATTCCATCAAAACCAGATTTCATGATATTGTTAACAATTGTTTTCATAATTTCTGCATTGATTGAAACCAAATCTAGACGACTTTGCCCAGGTTTTTGATTAGCGCCAGCTGTAATCACGACGATATCGGCATCTTGGCAGTCTTGATAGTCGCCAGCCCAGACGTTTACATTTTCTTGACCCCAAGACACACCATCTAATAAGTCAATTGCTTCGCCTTCAGATTTGGCTTTGTCAATATCAACTAAGATTAATTCATTCGCAATCCCTTGGTTGATCATGGAATAGGCAATACTTGTGCCAACAAAACCAGTACCAATAATTGCGACTTTTTTGTTAAATACTTTCATCGTTCATCTCTTCTTTCTGTAATATTTCTTTCTTAGTGAATTATATCACGAACTTTTTAGGTGTGGTTATACCAATCTGTAATAGTCTTTATTAACAATTTAAATAAGGGAAGCGTGCTTTTTTTGTTATGATAAGAGTAGGAAAATAGAGGAGATAAGGAGGCAAAATGACAACGACAACAGTGTATTATGCAAGCAATAATGAAAAACAGCCGAACCGTTTTCAACTAGTTATCGGTAGCTGTAGCTATGAACTTCCAAAAATAGAAATCTACGAAATCCTGGAATGTGTCGCTTCAGCATATGGCTATCAAAAAGAACCATTCATTGAAGAACAAACAGAATGTTTTGTTAAAGGCAACCGTTGTATACATGTTTCCCAACAAGCGACGACGTTGACTTTTGTTGTGAATGATCTGCGTTTAGTAATGGAAAAACAATGCCGGAATCACGAAGAAGTCTTTCAAGAAGTTAATCATATTTTATTGAATATTTTTGAGGAGACCCCTTGTGTTTTTCTCGAAAAGTAGGAAAGAAGGATTAAGATGAAACAGGTGAAAATAACAACTACCTCAGACTTGATTAATGGCGGCTGCAATGCCTGTCCGAATGTGAAGTGTACGAATTATCTTGTTCATGTAGAAGATGAAACAATTGCGTTAGAAACGCTAACGGTTGCAGATTTAGTAACTTTATTAGCACTCAAAGAAGGGTTTCGTCAAAAATTAGTTATGGAAATGTTCGAAGAATATACGATGTTTGAAAGGGAAACTCATCAAGTTGTATTTAAGGAAGAGGAAACGAGAATTCTTTTTCAATCAAAAAAACAGACCATTCAAAGCACTCTTTTGTGTAAAGAGCCACAACAAGTGTTCCAAGAAACCCAGCAAATTTTACACCAACTATTTGAGTTAGAACCTTTTGAATTTGAATTGGTAGAGGAAACTGATAAATAAAAAACAGGAAAACGATTTAGCGAAAGCTAAGTCGTTCTCCTGTTTTTTAGGCTTGTCGTTCACGAATTTTTTCAACGATTCGGTTATAAACTTCAGAGAAGGAAGTATTGGCATGGTGATCGGTCTGGACAATGAAAATTTTTCGAGAAGCAAAGGACTGATCAATTGGTTGACAAGGGATCTCATCGGAAATAGATAATCGAGAAACAATTGATTGCCCAATGTTATTTTTTAGCAATTGTAACAGGACTTCGTTGTTGTTTAATTCGATAATTGGTAAGTTGATGCTGTGTTCGTTGAGATAAAGCTCATTGAAAAAACGTAAGCCAGAGTTCTTTTCTCTTAAGAGCCAAAATTTTGAAGCGGCATCTCCTGCTAGAACTAGTTGGTCTTCATAAACAATTTCTTTGTGTAGATTTTTGGTTTCAATGGGTTTTTCAATTAGCCCAATGTGGGCATGATTATTTTGAACCATATCCACGACTTCGTTTGAATTCATCAGTTGAATCGAAAAGTTGATGAGTGGAAAAGCGGTAACCAAACTCTCCATAATATCTGGCAATAAATAAATAGCAACTGTATTTGAAGAGGCTATAATGCAGTCTTCTTTAAAATTCTCTTTTTCTGCAGCTTGCGCAAAAGAAGTAGTTAAGCTTTCAATAATCGAGAGCATTTTTGGATATAAAAAATCAGCTTCTTTGGTAGGAATAACCGATTGTTTTCCATTACGATAGAACAGCTTGATCGAAAAGTGTTGCTCTAATTTCTTGATTTGCAAAGAAACAGTTGGCTGAGAAATATACAATTGTTTGGCCGCCGCACTAAAATTTTTGGTTTCATACACAGCAATAAATGTTTTGATCCATTCGAACATAAAATCGCCTCTTTCTATTTACTATCTTAATAGTTGGTATTGCAAATATTTATTTTACAAATATAAATATTTCATTTAGTATAATAACATACTTTTGATTAATATCAATAATAATAAATAAAGACGGAGTGTGACTACATAATGGTAGAAAGTGCGAAAAAATTCTTGCGGAAAGTCCCGATTCCCATTTGCGGACTAATTTTAGGGATGGTTTCTTTGGGGAATTTACTTTATTCCTTGGGATATGCAACAATTGGGACCATTTATTGTGTACTTGGCAGTCTCTTAATGATTTTAGTTATTTTAAAAATTATTTTTACAATGAAACATGCATTAAGCACCTTAGATGATCCAATTATTGCTTCGGTATCACCAACATTTACAATGGCTTTAATGGTTATCTGTGTTTTCTTAGATCGGATATTTACCAATGCTGCTTGGATTAATGTGTTGTGGATTGGCGCAGTGATTTTACATTTTATTTTAATGATTTATTTTGTAGCGGTGCATATTTTTCCAACAAAAATCGAACTGGAACATATTTATCCAAGCTGGTTTATTACGTTTGTCGGCATTGGCGTTATTCCTAATACTTCTCAATTGTTTATCAATGAGTTGGGAAAAATTGTTTTTTGGGTAGCGTTGTTCTTTTATTTACTCTTGTTACCAATTTTAATCAAGAGAATTACGAAGTCGAAAGAAATGCCTGAATCGACCATTCCTTTATTGACGATTATGACAGCGCCAGGTTCGTTATGTTTAGCTGGCTATATTTCAATGGGTGGTCATTTGTATATGCCATTAGTTGTTTTCTTGCTAATTTTATCTCAATGTATTTATGGGATTGTAGTTGTGAATCTATATAAAATTATGCAAGTGACATTCTATCCAAGTTATGCTGCCTTTACATTCCCATTAGTGATTTCTGCGACAGCATTAGTCAAAGTTAAACCTTTATTTGCAGAAAAGGTAGGCCTAACGAGTCTGCTAAATATTTTGTCTACTTTTGAACTTTTATTAGCTGTGGCTATTGTAAGTTATGTGTTCATTCGATATTGCATTTTTTTATTCCAAAGAGAAAATAACACGAAAAAAGTGGAATTAAATTAAAAAAGAGAGGAAGCAAAGAGGTGAAGAAACTATTAATTACTGGAGGAGCTGGCTTTATTGGTTCTAATTTGGCTAATTTTTATAGTCAACAGTATCAAGTTTTTGTGATTGATGATTTGTCCATGGGGCGAGTGTCAAATTTGCAACAAACTGAGCAGTTGGTTTTTATTAAAGGAAGTGTGACGGATCAGCAATTATTGGACGAAGTACTTTCAAAGCATTCGTTTGAGTATATCTTTCATCTTGCGGCCGTGGCAAGCGTGGCAAGTTCTGTGGCACAGCCTCTAGAGACCCACGAGGTCAATTTTTTAAGTGTATTGAAAATATTGGAATCAATAAAAAAATATCAAAAAGAGCTCAAACGTTTTGTTTTTGCTTCGTCGGCAGCCGTTTACGGTGCAGAGCCAACGTTGCCTAAAAGAGAAACTTCGGTGATTTGCCCTTTGAGTCCCTATGCTATTGATAAGTTTGCTGCTGAACGTTATGTTCTCAATGAATACCATTTACACGGGGTACCCACGAGCGCAGTTCGCTTCTTTAACGTCTATGGTCCCAATCAAAATCCTTCTTCACCCTATTCTGGTGTCCTGTCCATTTTGATGGATCGTTATATCCAGTTAGAACAAGGGCAAGCGAGCCAATTTCAAATATTTGGAGATGGTCAGCAAACACGTGACTTTATCTACATTGAGGATGTCCTAACTGCATTAGATTTAGTAGCAACCAAAAGTGAAGCGTTGGGACACGTTTATAATGTGGGTACCGAAGTTGCCATTTCCCTTAATCAATTAATTGAAGAAATGAACCAATTAGTGGGACTTTCTTTGCCAGTTTCTTATCAAAAGGAACGAGATGGCGATATAAAATATTCTCTTTCAGATAGTTCTGCTTTGAAAGGCTTAGGTTTTTCACCCGTTTATTCAATTCAAGAAGGACTTCAAAAATATCTTAAGTTTACCCATAATACCCAAAATAGATAAAAAAAGAGCCTGGGACAAAAATCACTTTGGATTTTTGTCCCAGGCTTAAAAATTGATAAACGGCGGGAACAGAAGCAACTCCTTCGGAAATAAGCCGAAATTCTCCAAAAATTATAGAACAATTTTCGGAAATTCCTTCTTATTTCTCGGAGTTAAACACTTCTGTCCCGACCTCTTTTTTGTGCAAATGTTTCGCCCCAATGGCAAAGTGAAGAGAGGGCATCGTAAAGAGCATATCCTTCCGGAGTGAGCGTATATTCCACACGCGGGGGTAGTTCGTTAAAGGATTCTCGATGGACTAGGCCATCTTTTTCCATTTCTCTCAAGCGATCTGTCAGGACGCGCTGAGTGATTCCGTCGAGCGCACGCATCAATTCACCGTTGCGCTTGGTTCCTTGGAATAATTCATCCATTAATGATAATTTCCATTTGCCGTTAATGGTGGAAAGGGCTAAGTTGATACTGGTTTGTTTATCAGTGGTCATAGTTTCTCCTTGTGACACGTAATGGTTACTTTTTTCTTCCTAGGTGAATAAAAAGTGCGTACTTTTTTTCTCCATCATAGTGAGTAATAATAACTATGTCAAGTAAGGCAAGAGGAAGGAAGAAGAAATATGATGTATCAAGATGTTGTTCGCAGCCGCCGCTCAGTTCGGGATTTTATGCCAGATGTTGAGATTCCTAAAGAGGAATTAATGGCCATAATTGAGGAAGCGATGTTCGCGCCAAATAGTACCAATTTAAATTCATGGCGTTTTTTAATTGTCACAGAAAAAGAACAAAAAGAGGCCCTTTACGAAGTTTCGATGCAACAACCAGCAGTTAAAGGGGCAGCGGCGGTGATTATTTTATTAGGTGATTTGACTGCTTATACAGTGGCCAATGCAGATGAAATCAGTGCTAAAGCTGTCGCACAAGGAACGATGACGGAAGAAATTCGTCAAGGAATTAATGAAAATGTTTCTTGGTACTATGATGTTAGCGAAGAACAAAAAAGAGAGTGGCTAATGTTAGACCAAGGCTTAGTTGCGATGCAGCTGATGCTTTCTGCAAAAGATCGAGGCTATGATACTGTGGCGATGTCTGGTTTTGAAACAGAAGCTGTTCGCAAGTTATTTAATATTGAGGATCATTTAGTGAACGGACTGATTATTCCGATTGGCAAAGCTCAAACACCCGGCTTTGAAACAGTCCGACGAGATGTTTCAGAAGTAGTAACTTGGTTAGACTAAAAAGCTAAACAGTTCTGTAATTGCTGTTTATTAGATTTTGAGCGTGGAACAAACATCCAAAGTGATTGTTGTCCCACGTTCGTTTTTTTGTTGATCATCCGCTTTTGAGAATGGCCAGAGAAGACGTTTAGTGAACCAATTTTGAAAGAAAGTGATACACTAGAAGAAAAAGAAGTGGGGCGACCTTATGCGTTATGTCATAATGCAGTCACGAGATATTCGTGAAAATTTAGCAACGGAAGATTATCTATTAAACACTCTCTCTTTTGAAGAGCCCTTAGTATTGTTTTATATTCAGGAACCCTGTGTTATTTTAGGCCGAAATCAAAATGCTTATGAAGAAATTGACTTAGCTTATGCTAGAGAGAAGGGAATCGTTATTACTCGCCGTTTATCGGGCGGTGGTGCTGTTTATGATGATCTCGGGAATGTCAGCTTTAGTTTTGTTGTTCAGGAAGGACATCAAGCTTTTGGGGATTTTAAAGCGTTCACTAAACCAATTATTGAAGCATTACATAAAATGGGCGCAACGGGGGCCGAGATTAGCGGTCGCAATGATTTATTAATTGATGGGAAAAAATTTTCTGGCAATGCCATGTATACAAAAAAGGGGAAGATGTATACTCATGGTACCTTGATGTATGATGTTGATTTGGCAGAAGTTCAACGTGTCTTAACTGTTTCTAAGAAAAAAATTGAATCAAAAGGGACAAAATCTGTTCGGGGACGCGTAACCAATTTACGGCCGTACTTAGACGAAAAATATCAACAATTAACCATTGAGGAATTTCGCAATCGTTTACTGATGGAGCTCTTTGATGTCGAATCTCTAACTGAAATCGCGGAGAAAGAATATGCCCTAACCAAAGCAGATCAGCAGGAAATTAGGAAATTGGTCGCTGAAGTGTATGGCAATGAAGCTTGGGTTTTTGGTGAAGCGCCTAAATTTACGATCAAAAAAGAAGAAAAGTTTAAAGGCGGCATTGTGGATGCACGTTTGACTGTTGAAAAAGGTAAAATAATTGAGTTAACGATTTATGGTGATTACTTTGCCAAAAAAGAAACAGCGGAAATCGTTGCGGCTTTATTAGGTGTGGACTATCAGTATTCATCAATTTGGCAAGCATTAGCAGCGTTTAACTTTGAAGACTACTTTGTAAATATCACCAAAGAAGAATTTGTTCATTTATTGGTGGATTAATAAACGTGCTGGGACAAAAGTTAAAGAATCTTTTGTCCCAGCACGTTTATTTAATGATAGTTGGCTCTTGCTAGAAAAATTTCCCATGAACGTCCCAATTGCCAGTATCTTTGGCTTTTTTCAATGTTTGCATTCGACGAAAGCCAACAGGATGATCGGATAAGAAGTTACTCAATTTAAGCCAGATGGTATCATCATGTAAATCAATACTGTGAAAGTATTCTTCTAAATCCACACGACTGCCCATGTATTTTCCTGAAAATAAATAAATCATGCTTAAAGCACCTTCTTCGGCGTAGTATAAACCTGCGCGATCAGCGGTATATTCTTGCGTTCTTGTAAAACTTTTATCTAACGCAACTGGTTTCAAAATAATGGATAACATTAGCCGCCATAAATTAGTGTGTCCACATTTATGGTGTCCTAGCTCGTGTGCCAAAATAAAGCGAATCAGCGAAAAATCGCCTGTATTGTACGCGATATCCAACAAATCACTGTGAATGACAACATAGCGTCTGTGTAAAGAGCATTTTGCCGCAAAAGCGTTTAAGACACCATTCCCGTTGATTAAATAAAGACGTGGCATCCTTAATTTTTTAGTGCCAAAGCCCATTTCTTTTGCCAAATCAATATACAAGGAATAAATTTCTGGTAACTGATTTTCTGTAATTTCCACTCCGTTAGAAGCAGTGTCCATGTACATATAACGAATGGTAAAAAAAGCAATGACTGGCGCAATTGGCGCAATTAAGACAATTAATAACCAGTCAGGAATCGGCAAATCACTCAATATTAATAAGGCAACTAACCCCAATGCGAAAAACAATAAAACAAAACCAATGATAATCATTGGTACTTCAAAACGATAACGTAACTTAGCAACAGAAATTTCTTTCTTTTTTTCCTGCGGTTGACACATAAACATTCCTCCCCAAACATTTCCCAAACACTTTTTCAAATAAAATGACTTATCTGTTACTTCTAATATACCATTGGTTAATCGATAATGACAATGGTAGGAACTTGAATAAAGGTAATTATATCAAGTGATTAATGAAAGGGACTCGTTGTACGCGGGGAATTGGTCTATCTTGATTAAATAAAATTTTAATAATCTAACTGTTTTAGACGTAATAAAGTAGTTTCTGGAGTTAATTTTTTAATAACATACAAACGCAAAATCGCATGTTCAATTTTTTGTTCTTCTGGCGATAGCTCCGAATTTATATAGGATAACTTCTCGATTAAATAGGTTAAAAATGAGCCAGCACCTTGGCTGCCCACTAAAAAGCCAATTTCTTCCGTTTCGGTTAATTGTTGTTTTTTTAAGTGGTAAATTTCTTGTGCAAGTGCCCTCGAGGCTGAGACAAAAGTGTTTAGCTCCAAGAAATAAGAAGAAATTTTTGAAAGTTGCTTTTTGACTTTCGAGGAATTTCAGCTTATTTCCGAAGGAGCTACTTTTGTTCAGCTGATTATCTTAAAAGTTATAAAAGAGTTTGCTT
The DNA here is from genome assembly GCF_050533535.1 of Enterococcus sp. DIV2453a. Taxonomy (NCBI): domain Bacteria; kingdom Bacillati; phylum Bacillota; class Bacilli; order Lactobacillales; family Enterococcaceae; genus Enterococcus; species Enterococcus sp. DIV2453a. The sequence goes on from NZ_CP172899.1 coordinate 385,993, forward strand.
GTTCAAATTCGTTAGTAAGTCGCTTTTTGTTGCTACTGTAACAGTTTCCATTGCACTCATCCTTTGCTTTTATATGATACATCTAGTATAACATGGTCTCACTTTTTTTTATTTTTCCTCTTGCTCTGGTACGCGTTTCATAAGGTAAGCTATGTGTATCAAAATATTGGAGGGCATGAAAATGAATGTTATAGTGGAGATAAGCGATAGACTTGGTATGGATTACTATTTTGTCTCGGTGACTACGACGGCCAAAAGTCTGCAGTTAAATAGTCCCAAAAAATACTATAAGATTTGGCATCAAGAAATTCCGTACCATCAGATAACGGAGTGGCACTTGACACAGCAGGAGGATATTCAGGAAATTTCTTTTGCTTGGCAGGAGACCTTTTATCGTTTTGTTGATTACGGAACAGGGATTGTGCCTTATTTAACTCAATTTTGTAAAGTAATGAGGTGAAAGTATGACAACAATTCGAGAAATTGCGCGCCTTTCAGGATCTTCAGTTACGACTGTTTCGCGTGTGATTAATCATCATCCTTATGTTTCTGAAGAAAAACGACTGAAAATCCAAGCAATTATCGATGAGTTGGGCTATAAGCCCAATATATTAGCGAGAAATCTTAGCTTTGGGAAAAGTAATACATTAGGTGTCATGGTTCCTTATACGAATCAACCTTATTTTGATGCTATTTTAAGTGGGATTATCCACCAAGCATTTCAACAAGGGATGATGGTCAGTTTATTACCAACGGATTATGATAAAGAAGTTGAAAAAAGTTACTTGGAAAAAATGGCCACGGGTGCGTTTGATGGCATAATTGTTTTGTCAAAGGCAAATCCTTTAAGTGTGTTTGCTCCGTATAAAGAGCAAGTTGTTTTTTGTGAAAAAATAGAAGACCCTAGTTATGCTAGTATCTATATCGATCGTTTAACCGTTTATCGGCGGGTCTTCCAAGCGTTGAAACAACAAGGATGTAGTGAAGTGGCAATTACGATTAACCGTGCACCAGAAAAAAGTACAAGCGCACGCTATTTAGTTGACGCATATCAGGAAATTTATGGAGCGATTCCTGAAAATCGGTTATTTAAGGACTGTTTAACCTATGAAGATGGGTGTGAAGTAGGACGTCACTGTGGGCAAGATCCAACGCTCCAAGCGGTTGTGACCAACGGTGATGAAATTGCCGCAGGGATTCAAGCCGTTATTGAAAGACCACTCTTTTTAGTGGGACAGGAACAAACTTTATTAAGTGAAATTTTAAATTTTTCAACAATCTGTCATCCATTAATGGAATTAGGGGAAAAAGCCACACATTTATTTCAAGAAAAACGGCCGAAAACGATTCAATTGACTTCTACATTTATTAATCGACAACCAGATTTTTCTTTTTCTTAGAAAAAAGCTGGTTGTTTTTTTCTTTGGTAGAATAAGGTTTTTCGCTAAAAAATAAAAAAACTTACAAAAAGTAAGACAAAAAGCTTTACTTACTTTTAGTAAGGTAGTATAGTAAGCATGTAAACAAAATTAAATGAATTTACTGAGGAAATTCGAAAGGATGAACATATTATGTCAAAATTTACTGAAATGATGAAAAACCGTCGTTCAATCTATGCTTTAGGAGAAAACTTACCAATTTCAAAAGAAGAAGTAACTGCTTTAGTAAAAGAAGTTGTTAGAGAAAGTCCAACAGCTTTTAACTCTCAAACACAACGCGTGGTGTTCTTATTCGGCGATGCTCACAAAAAATTATGGGCAATGACTGAAGATGCCTTAAAACCATTAACTCCAGCAGAAGCATTTCCAAACACACAAGCTAAATTACAAGGTTTTGCAGCTGGTGCGGGTACAATTTTATTCTTTGAAGATACAGATATCGTGAAAAACTTACAAGATAGCTTCCCATTATATGCGGATAACTTCCCTGTTTGGTCTGAACAAGCAACTGGTTTAACACAAGCGAACGTTTGGACTGCCTTAGCGCAAGAAAATATTGGCGCAAACTTACAACACTACAACCCAGTCATTGACGAAGCGGTTGCTGCAGAATGGTCAATTCCTGCAAACTGGAATTTGCGTGCACAAATGGTCATTGGTTCCATTGAAGCGCCAGCTGGCGAAAAAGAATACATGGAAGATAGTGCTCGTTTTAAAGAATTCAACTAAATCATTGCTTTAGTAAAACGAAGAGGAAAGGAGTGAAAGCAAATGGTTCAAGCATTACCAAGTAATATTGGGATTCAACAAGTCACTTTGAAAGTGGCTGATTTAGATAAAATGGTAAACTTTTATACGAAAACAATTGGCTTAAAACTTTTAAAACAAGGAGAGGGACGTGCTTGGCTAGCGCCACAAGGCACCAACGATGCAATTCTTGTCTTAAAAGAACTAACAGCTGGGGAAGAAAATCAGGGTACCACTGGCTTGTACCATATTGCTTTCCTGCTACCAACCCGCAAAGATTTAGGCAATATGTTGCTGTGGCTTTTGCAGGAAAATGTGCAAATTGGCGCAGCAGATCATGGCTATAGTGAAGCCCTTTACTTAAGTGATCCAGAAAATAATGGCATCGAAATTTATTGGGATAAACCAGAAGAAGTCTGGGATATTCGTCCAAATGGTGAAATTATCGGTGTGACAGAAGAATTAGACGGTGATAGTTTAGCTGCAGAAGCTGACGGTCACTGGCTAGGAATTTCCGAAGGTTCTAAAATTGGGCACATTCATTTGAAAGTGGCCGATTTAGATACCACTGAAACGTTCTATAAAAACTTAGGGTTTGGCTTAAAGTCTAACTTTGGTCAACAAGCGAAGTTTTTTGCAGCGGGTCAGTACCATCATCATATTGGGACAAATACATGGAGCGGCAAACAGCTGCCAACAATTCAAGAAAATCAATTTGGCTTAGAAAATTACACCTTCCGTTTACCAACTGCGGCAGATTTAGAGATCGTCCAAGCCAATGCGGAAGAAGCAAAGTTACATTTTATTGCCAAAGATCATTTACTTGCGTTAGAAGATCCTAGCGGCATGATTATTCAATTTACCTATTAAAACCACTCTCAAACTAGCCCTTCGTTAGAAAATGAAGGACTAGTTTTTTTGTCTTTTTTTTGCATTATTTTGCATTTGTTTGCAAAATAATGCAAAAGATGCTATCTTTACTTAGAAGAGGTGAGGAAGCATGTTGATTGAAGAACGTTTAGCCAAGATTCAAAAAATAGTGAATAAACAAAAAAGTATTTCCATGGAAGCGTTAGCGGAGCAAGTCTCCGTTTCAAAAGATACTATTCGGCGAGATTTAATTCGTTTAGAAAAGGAAGGACATTTAAAGAGAACGCACGGTGGCGCTATCTCAGTGCAGTCTGAAGCAACTATTTATGATTATGCTCAACGAATAATGAAGCACCCAGAGAAAAAACAAGCGATTGCCCAAAAAGTTTGGGCAAATATTCCCAAACAAGCGTCCATTTTTTTTGATTCATCAACCACGGTGGAAGCAGCTATTCGAGCGATGGAAAATAGTCCGATTCACGCGATCACGAACTCTCTCAGTCATGCGCTACTTCTAGCGCAAATGGATCAGACAAAAATTACAGTATTACCTGGGCAACTGCATAAACAACAACTCTTTTTGTTTGGGGCAGAAACAGTCGCTAAGGTTGGGGAATTTGCCCCTGACTATACATTATTAGGTGTGTTTGCGTTATCTGAACAAGGATTATTTATTCACACAGAAGAAGAAGGTCAAGTCAAACGGCGAATGATTCAACAAGGCAAACAAGTCATTGCCTTAGCCGACCAAACGAAATTAAACAAAACGGGTTTATTTAAAATTTGCGAATTAACAGAAATTGATTGTTTAGTGACAGATACACGACCTGATGAAAAATTCTGTGAGCAGTTAGCGCAAGCAGGCGTAACGTTGATTGTCGCAGATGAATAATGGAGGATAATAATGAAGCGAAAAATTAATTATACACATATTGCTGAACCTACTGTTTTTGAGAATGTTTTTCCAACGTATTTGACGAATGAAACGATGATGGCGCGTAAGCAGAAAGTATTACAACGAATGGAAACAGAAAAATTCGATCAATTGGTCTTCTATGCAGACAAAGAGCATGGCAGTAATTTTGAATACTTAACTGGCTTTATTCCGAGGTTTGAAGAAGGACTCCTCGTGTTAAATAAGGATGGTGCGGCGACACTTATTTTAGGTAATGAAAATTTAAAACTGTGCCAACATGCCCGCATCTCAGCCGATTTAATTCATTATCCAGCTTTTTCGCTACCTAATCAACCAATGGCTGGAGAACAAAAGTTGTCGCAGATTTTTGAAACGCTTCTCGATGAAACTGCTCAAAAAATAGGTATCGTTGGGTGGAAAATGTTTACGACACAACAGCAAGAACCTGCTACTATGTTTGATGTGCCACATTTTATTGTCGAAGCACTGAAAAAAGCGCTGCCGAAAGAAGCTCGTTTACTAAATGGGACCCACTTATTGATTGGAGCAAAGGGGGCCCGCACAACAAATAATGCCAACGAATTGGCGCACTATGAATATGGGGCGAATTTGGCTTCTCGCAGTATGTTAAAGGCCTTAAATGCAATTGAAGTAGGACAGCGTGAAACGGACATTGGGGCTTTGTTAAATGATGAAGGTCAAACGCCGACGGTAGTAACCATTGCGGCAACTGGACAACGTTTTGAATATGCAAACATGTATCCGACTGCCAAAGAAATTCAGTTAGGTGATGCCTTATCATTAACTACAGGTTACAAAGGCGGCTTGTCTAGCCGAACAGGTTTTGTTATTGAAAACGAGCAGCAATTGCCAGAAGCGCAACGTGATTATTTAGAACGCGTAGCAAAACCCTATTTTCAAGCTGTCGTTCACTGGCTTGAAACCATTCGAATCGGACTGTTAGGGCGAGAAATGTACCAAGCGATTGAAGAACAGTTACCAAAAGAAAGCTATCACTGGCATTTGAATCCTGGGCATTTAGTTTCGGATGATGAATGGATGTCGTCGCCTATTTATCCAGATTCAGCCATTCGCTTGGAAAGTGGCATGCTCTTTCAAGTGGATATTATTCCTTCTGTACCTGGTTATACAGGGGTGAGTGCAGAAGAATGTGTGGCTTTGGCTGATGAAACACTGCAAAAAGAGATTCAGCAAACTTATCCAGACATGTGGCAACGGATTACGACACGCAAAGCCTATTTAAAGGAGACATTGAAGATTGACTTACCAACGGAGGTTTTACCAATGTCTAATTTAGTTGGTTACTTACGGCCTTTTTATTTAGCTAAAGACAAAGCTTTGTGTGTAGAAAAACCAGCGCTTAAATGAATAGGCTCCTTTTTTTGAGTTTCTTTTGGGCCTTATTTATAATCAATATAGCGAAGGAAGAATACCAGAAGAGAGGCGTGATGGTAAATGCACTATCCTGAACATCTGAAACAAGCAGTTTTAGCTAAAGCGAAAGTCTTACCATTAGAAGGTTTTGTGGAAGGGCAAGGTCCGCAACAGCCAAAAGTGATGTTGATTGGGGAAGCCCCTGGAAAAGAAGAAATTAAAGAAAACGTACCATTTATAGGGCGTTCAGGTCAATTGTTGATGGAACAATTACAACAAGTTGGCTTAAGTCGTGAAACGGTGTATATCACCAGTGCGGTTAGGAGTCGGCCTTTTTCTGTAAAAACAAAACAGATTGCAAAAACGGGAGAAAGAGTAACCAAGTTTCCTAATCGAACGCCCACCAAAGAAGAAATCAAAATTTTTGCGCCTTTGCTTGATTGGGAAATCGCTGTTTGCCAACCTGAACTAATTTTGACACTGGGGAATATTGGGTTGCAACGACTTTTAGGACCAAAGCCAACAATCACTGCAGTGCACGGAACGGTCATTCAGTCGCCCATTCAAACATTTGATGAGCAATCCCAAAACTATCATTGGACGCAGAAAACCTATCAAATCATTCCACTCTTCCATCCAGCGGCTGTCTTTTATAATTATCGTTTAAAAGAAGTCGTGAAAGAAGATTGGCAAGTGGTTCAAAAACAACTGCAACTGCTTAAGAAAGTTTAAAATGAGAAAAATAGAAGGATGGTTGTTTTTTCGAAGAGAGAATGCTACCCTAGAAGTATCAATAAATAGACAGATTATTTAATCGCTGGGTTGAATAATTGAAGGATTCTGATTTTTGCGTAAGCCTTGAAGCAAAAAGAATGAGTCCTTTTTTTGTTAGAAGGAGATTTGGGTATGGAGCAAACACAGCAAAACCATTTTACTGCGTTGTTTTATAAAAATGTTCTGTTAGGAATTTTAAGTATGGCGGCGCAATCAATTTTTATTTTGGCGGACACATTTTTCATTGCAAATGGGATTGGCACCGAGGCGTTGGCGGGGCTTAACATTGTCTTACCACTCGTTAATATTATTAATGGATTAGGTTGGATGTTTGGGGTTGGCGGCGCTACGTTATTTTCGACCACGGTTGCGCAAAAAGAAATCAAAAAAGCCAATCAGTATTTTAGTTTAACGATTGGGTTAGTTTTCGTTATAGGGAGTCTCTTTACTTTAGTGAGCTTGATTTTTTCCGATCAAATTATTCGGGGACTTCAGGGGACCGGTGTCTTGTTTGGTTTGGCAAAGGAATATTATATGATTTACCTTAGCTGTTCATTATTATTTATTTTAAACAATTGCCTGATTACTTTTTTAAGAAATGACCATAATCCTCGTTTGGCAACGATTGCTTTTGTCAGTGGGGGAATTGTCAATATTATTTTGGATTATGTCTTTATTTATCAATTTGGGTGGGGCATGGCAGGCGCGGCCATTGCAACGGTGATGTCACCGTTAACAAGCTTAATCCTGATTACGTTGCATAAGTGGTCGCCGCAACGAGTTTTACGTTTTGAAAAGTTTAAAGTGAAATTTCAGGATGTTCGAGAAATTATGTCGATTGGTTTTTCTTCCTTTTTAAATGAATTTTCTTCGGCCTTTGTCATGTTTTTATTTAATATTGTTTTGTTAAACTTAGTTGGTCATGTGGCGATTTCAGCTTATGCGATTGTTGCCAATCTCAATATTATTGTGATTGCCATTTTTACAGGGATTGGGCAAGGGGCGCAACCATTACTCAGCCGATACTATGGTTTAGGGGAAACGAAGGTGTTGCGTAAATTTGTTAAACTTAGCTTTATTACGTACTTGGTCGCCGGCTTCCTGTTCTTTTTAATCAGTCAAGTGTTTACGGGACAAATTATTGAGGTCTTTAATAGCGAAGGGAACGACCAGTTGGCGCAAATTGCTAGGACAGCCATCCGCTTATATGCGATTTCCTTCTTGTTTACAGGATTGAATTTTATGGGGATTTATTACTTTTCGGCAGTTCGTAAACCGAAAATGGCGCTAATGATTTCCTCTTTGCGTGGGTTCTTTTTAATTGTGCCAGTTTTATTTATTTTGGTGAAATTACTAGGATTAACCGGTGTTTGGTTAGCCATGCCTGTGGTTGAATTTGTTACGTTTGGACTAATGCTTGTGGGCTACCTTGCGTATCGAAACTATTTGAAAAAAAGAGAAACAGTAACCTGATGTTGGTTACTGCTTCTTTTTTGCTTAGTTTACATAGTTTTCAGTTAAAGTCATGAATTGTTCCACATCTTTTAGGACTTGATCAATGCCGGCTTGCCAGAAATCAGGTTTTGTTAAGTCAACATTTAAATGTTTTTTCGCTAATTCTTCGCTTGTCATCGAAGCAGTGTCTCTTAATAACGCAATGTATTGGTCTTCAAAAGAGCTGCCTTGTTGATTGGCATACGCATAGATACCCATGCTGAATAGATAGCCAAAAGTATATGGGAAATTATAGAAAGGCACATCATCAATAAAGAAGTGCAATTTGCTCGCCCAGAAATGAGGATGATAACTGCCAAGACTATCTTTGTAGCTTTCTTTTTGCGCCGCTAACATTAATTCAGTAATATCTTCTTCCGCTACTAAACCTTTTTGGCGCGCTTGATAAAAATTATTTTCAAAGATAAAACGTGCATGAATGTTCATAAACATGGCAATGGCATTTTGCATTTTTGTGTCTAAAAGGTTAATCTTTTCAACGTCTGATTTGGCCTCTTTTAAGGTAGCGTCAGCAACAATCAATTCTGCAAAGGTACTAGCTGTTTCTGCTACGTTCATGGCATACTCTCGATTCAATGAAGGTAAATCCCACATCACGCTACTATGGAAAGCGTGACCTAATTCATGGGCTAAAGTAGCTACTTCGTTGATTGAATTGCCAAAGGTCATGAAAATCCGCGACTCTTGTGTTTCAGGTAATTCTGTACAATAACCCCCAGGACGTTTGCCTGGACGATCTTCAGCTTCAATCCAACTTTTTTCAAAAGCCATTTGGGCAAAATCGGCCATTTTCGGACTGAATTTACGGAAATTTTCTAAAATAAAGGCAGCGGCTTGATCAAAGGAATACGTTTTTTCTTCTAAATCACCTAAAATAATTGGCGCATCTTGGTCTTGCCAATCCATTTTTTCTTTGCCGAATAATTGCGCTTTGCGCGTTAGAAAGTCGACGAATGGTTGTTTATTTTTTTGGATGGTTTCCCACATAACCGTTAATGTTTCTTGACTCATTCGATTATAGTTTAAGGGATTTTCTAAATAATCTGTAGTGCCATGCAATTTGTAATCAGATAAACGGAACCCATCTAAGTGATTTAGGGTGTCTGCTAAAATTGAAGCTTTGCCACTCCAAGCTTTCTCCCAGGCTGTAAACAAACGTTGACGAACCTCTTTGTCAGGATCTCCCATCATGCGGTTAAAGGCTTGGCCTGCAGATAGTTCTGTCACAGAGCCATCTTTTTCTTCAAAAGGAATCACGATGGAAGCAACAATCGTATCGTAATGTGTACTCCAAGCATTTAACCCATCTAGAGAAAGCGTATTGATGATATTTTCTTCTTGTTCGGAAAGCAGTTTTTTTCCATCACGGCGTAATTCATTTAAGCGAAAAGCCATTGTTTTGAACGGTTCTTCGGCTAACAGGGCTTGCCAATGTTCTGCTGAAATCTCGGTGATTTTTTTAGTAAAAATGGTTTCAGCTAATTGAATCGCTGGCAAAAGATTGTATAAATCGCCTGATAAAATTTTGGCCTTGGTGTCATTAGTATTAGCAGAAATTAAAGCAGTTAAATAACTATTACATTGTGAAAAGCCATTTGAGATTTTCCCTTGTAACGTTAAGATTTCAGCAAATTGTTCTTTGCCTTGGGCACTTTCTGGTGTCCATTCTGTGATTAATTGATGGTACTCTTTTGTTTGTTCGGTTAATTGAGTCATTCGTTGGCTAAGTTCTTTGGACTCGCTCCCATTGGGGAAAATACTGTCTAAATCCCATGTAATAGAATAGGTCATATCCAATCCTTCTTTCATTTTTTTCTTTTCAGTATATCATAAGACCTAAGAGAAGTTGTTTCTTTTTCCCTCGAAACCGACTATAATAAAAAAGAATTTTCCGTGGCAGGCACGGGGCAACTTGAAACCAAGAAAAGAGGATTATATGAAAAATTATTTGAAAGATAGTAATTTATATTTAGTCATTGCGTTTGTTATTATGGCCATTTTATTTTTCAGTTCATCACAGACATATGAACAGCAATCACAAGTTGGTCTTTTAGATAAACTTCTGAGCAGTCATCCTTTTGAAGAACAATTAAAAAATATTTCTTTTCAATATGCTGGCAGTGAAGTGAGCATTCAAGCTAGTGGTTATAGTAAATTTGTTGAATTTTTTATTCGTAAGGGAGCCCATTTTGGTACGTATTTTCTATTAGGTGGTAGTTGGTTTATTGGATTAGTACCAAGAATCAAAGGTCTGTTTTTAACAGCTGTTGTTTCCTGGCTAGCTGCTACTGGCTATGCAGGTTTAGATGAATTTCATCAAATGATCACAGGCGGAAGGACCCCTCTTTTTCAAGATGTTATGTTGGATGCCATGGGTGCTTTGACAGCCATCGTTATTTGTTTGGTGGTTCATGGTTTGAAGAAAAATAAAAAAAGAAGACGCTAATTTAGAAGAGCTTCGTTTATTCGTCAGAAAGGTGGATAAGCGAGGGTCTTTTTTTGTAGCGCTTGTTCCTAACTGAAAAGAAGAGTAGAATAAAGGAGAATAGTAACGAAAAGTCAGGAGGAATCAAGGATGTCAGGACACAGCAAATGGAGCAACATTCAAGGGCGTAAAAATGCACAAGATGCCAAACGTGGGAAAATTTTCCAAAAAGTTTCAAGGGAAATCTATATGGCGGCAAAAGCAGGTGGCCCTGACCCCACAATGAATCCTGCTTTACGTTTAGCAGTCGATAAAGCTAAGTCAGCCAATATGCCCAATGATAATATTGCGCGCGCCATAAAAAAAGCCAGTAGTGCTGGTGAAGGGGAACATTATGACGAGGTAACTTATGAAGGATACGGGCCAGGTGGCGTGGCAATTTTAGTTCATGCACTAACAGATAACCGCAACCGAACGGCCACCAATGTTCGCGTCGCGTTTACTCGAAATGGTGGCTCTTTAGGTGAAACGGGTTCGGTGAATTATATGTTTGATCGTAAAGGCTATATTGTCATTAAGAGAGAAGATCATGCAATTGAGGAAGACGACATGCTAGAAGTTGTTTTGGAAGCAGGCGGCGAGGATTTAGAAACATCACCAGAAGTATTTGAAATTTACACAGCACCAGAAGATTTTACAGCGGTTCGCGATGCTTTAGAACAAGCAGGTTATTCATTAGCACAAGCTGAATTAACAATGGTTCCGCAAACCTTACTAACCTTGAACGATGAACAAAAAGCGCAATTAGAGCGTTTGGTTGACAAGTTAGAAGACGATGATGATGTGTCAGAAGTATTTACCTCTGCAGAAAATCTATAAAATAAAGGGATGCTTGGCGTCCTTTTATTCATAAAATGAAAGCGGATACAGAATGGAGGGCATTTTGAAAAAGAGAATTTGTTTACAAGCAATCAGGGAAGAAGCGGAAGCCTATTATCGTAACGGTGATTTTTATTGCTCGGAAGCGATTGTGGCGACCATTCGGCAACACTTCGATGCGGAGATTCCCATTGAAGCTGTGGCCATGGCTTCTGGGTTTCCTGTAGGTGTTGGAGGAGCGAAGTGTATTTGTGGTGCTCTTTCAGGCGGGGTTATGTGTCTGGGCTACTTTTTTGGTCGGACAGAAGCCAAAGGAGAACAAGTAAATAAAACGATGGCTTTAGCCAACGAATTGCATCAAAGTTTTCGACAAAAGCATCGAGTGGTTTGCTGCAGTATTTTGACAAGTAAAATGACGATGGGTTCACCTGAGCATATGGAACAATGCATTGGCTTTACTGGAGAAATTGCTGAAACAACCGCAAAAATTATTGCACGAGAACTTGCTTACGAATTAGTCTAGTAAAAATGAGAGAGGAGCAACCAGATTCAGGTGAATGAATCTGGTTGCTCCTCTCTCATTTAATGCGTAATCAATTAACCAAGTACTTTTTCATAAGCTTCCACTTGAGATAAGACACGTTGGAGCTGTAATTCATTTTCAATATAGTTGATTGAATTACCTAAATCTTCTTGGCGGTTTGTTTCTAAACGATCGACTTCTTTTTTTGCTTCGTTCAATAAGTGTAGAACTTCTTCCTTAGATAACATGTACTCACCTCCTTGCGCAGTTCATCTACTATTAGTGTACTCCTTTTTTTCAAAAAAGGGCAATAATAGGATATTAAAAAACAAAAATAGCGGTTAGAACCGCTATTTTTGTTTACTCATGGCGTTGTTGTGCTAAAATCGCTTCGATTCGTTCTCTTTGATCTGCCAAAAAGTGAGGCAAATAAAGGGGGATTTCATCAAAGTTTGAACTTTGATTTTCATAGGCTTCGGCATCTAGCAGGCCTTTTTGTGTGGCTACTTCAAATAACAAGTGGTTCGGTTCTCTAAAATACAATGATTTGAAAAATTCGCGGTCTTTAATTCCTGAGTTTGTAAAATTCTTTTCCTCTAACAGGCTATCAACTTGCGTTAATTCTTGCGTATCTTCCACCCCAAAGGCGACGTGATGAACGCCACCAATTCCTTCAATGGCAAGCGGATTGGTACGGTCATCAATGATGTGCACCTCTTGATAAAACTGTGGATGATGATTTTCCAGAACGGTTACTTCATGCGCAGTTTCAAAAAAAGGTACTGTTTCTTTTTCATGCCAATGTAAATAATCCACTAAAGGTTGTTTAGTAGCTGCGGCATATTGGACGCGTAATTGAATTGCATCAATGCCTAAAATTGCATGTTCTACTGGAATTTCGGAATGCTCAGCTGGAAAATAATCTTCCGCATTTTCAAATTCACGTAACGGAACAAGCGCCATTTGCGTATTATCGGGCGCTTCAAAACGCAAAATTGGGTGTTGGTTAAATGTTTCCACACCATAGTGGCAGATACCCGCTTGCTCAAGACGTTCTGCCCAAAAATCCAAAGAGGCGCGCGTTGGTACTTTTAAAATAGTTCGTTCAATTGTATTTGTCCCAAAGGATTGATCTTGGCCATCATTCAATTCAAAAAAAGTTAATTCGGTACCTGTTCGTTGCTCATTATCTGAGAAAAACAAGTGATACATGGTGTGGTCATCTTGGTTGATCGTTTTCATTAGTAATTTTAATCCCAGTGTATTATGATAGAAGTCAAATGTAGGCTTTATCAATCGATTTAAAATAGAGATGTGATGAATTTGTGCATACATAGTAAAATTCCTTTCTTGGAGGTTTATTAAATGAAACAATTTTTTCAAAAAGGGTCGAAACCTAATCAATTAGTTGTCGCTTTCCATGGTACTGGTGGCAATGAATATCAATTATTAACCACCATCGCAACCCTTTATCCAGAAGCGAGTGTTCTAAGTTACTTAGGGACAGAAGGTGTAGGCGAACAGCGACGCTTTTTTGCGCCATTAGTTAATGGAGCCTTACCTCGTGCTAACTTTGATGAGCGAGTGACGGCGTTTCTAGAAGAAGTTTGGCAACCGCAAAAGTTATACGATGAAGTTATTTTTATAGGGTACTCTAACGGTGCCAATTTTATTTTAGGCCTGTTAGAAAAGAACCCGACTATTGCTAACACTGTTATTTTACTGCATCCAAGCAATTTAGGCTATCAATATGTATCTGGTGAGTTTGCGACAAAAGTGATTGTCACAACAGGGGCTCAGGATGAGTTGAGTATTCCGGGACAAGTTCTTTCTTTAGCTAATCAATTAAAGAAACATTTTCCAGTCGACTTTTTACTAGTGGATGGCGGTCATGGCTTATCAGAAGAAGAAGTAACGAAAATAAAAGAAGTTCTTTAAAAAAACAAGCTGCAACCTTTGCTGATAAGTGGTTGCAGCTTGTTTTTTTCATGTGTGTTTAAATGATTTAGTTCTTTTTATTAATGAAAGCTTCCGCAAGGGCAAAGTCTCCTGCGTAAGGTTCATCTACGCCGTTTACTTTTTGATAAAGGTCGGCACCTTTACCAGCTAAGACAATCGCATCATCAGCCGTTGTGCTTAAAGATAATGCGTGAGCAATTGCTTCGCCACGATCTAAAACGGTGTAAACAGGCATTTCTTTGGTAATATGGGCTTGAATTTCTTGGCAAATTTTTGCTGGATCTTCACTGGCTGGGTCATCGGTTGTTAGGACTGCAACATCAGCCAATTCAGAAAGAACCGTACCAAAGTCTTTACGGCGAGAAATCGCTTTGTCTCCTGTGCTACCGACAAGAACAATTAAGCGGCCGTCAGGATGTTCTTCACGGACAAAGGTTAAAAGATTCTTCAAACTGTCATAGTTATGAGCGTAATCAACATAGACGGTTGCACCGTTGGTATTCGTTAAAGATTCCATCCGGCCAGGGACGGTGGTTGCTGCGATCCCTTGTTGACACTCTTCTTTTGAAGCTCCCACAAGGACACTAGCAATCGCCGCACTTAACGCATTACCTTTGTTAAAATCACCACCTAAACGAAGGTGATAAGAGCCGGCTAATCCTAACGCATCTGCAGGACTTTCAACGATAAAACGTAAGGAATCCTCTGAAGAAACAGCGAATGAATAGTCAACTTCTGGAGCCGGCTGACTGCCATAGACAATGGCTGGGACTTTTTGCTGTTGTGCAGTTTCTTTAAGTAATGGAAAATAATCAGCTTCGTGATTCAACACAATGACTTTAGAATGTGTAATCAATTGACGTTTGCAATAAAAGTAATCGTCAAAGGTTGGATGTTCAATTGGACTGATATGGTCGGGTGTAATGTTTAAAAAAATGCCGACATCAAAAAATAACTTGTAGACACGATTAGTTTTGTAGGCTTGGGAAGAAACTTCCATAATAAAATGAGTCATCCCGTTAGCAACAGCGGTTGCCATCATTCGATACAAGTCCAAAGATTCGGGTGTAGTCAAGGCAGATTTAAAGAATGTTTTGCCATCTAATGTCGAATTCATGGTAGAAAGCAAGGCTGTTTTTTGTTGTGTAGCAACATCTAAAATATATTTGGTGAAATAAGCCGCTGTTGTTTTACCTTTGGTTCCAGTAAAGCCAATCAGTTTTAATTTATTTTGTGGATAATCATAAAAAGCCATGCTTAACACAGCCATTGCTTTTTTAATGTCAGTCACGATAATTCCTAGTTGCGCCGGAACCTCATAAGGCACCTCAGAAACATAAATTTCCAGGCCGTCTTTTACAGCATTTTCTAAATAGATTTCTTTAAAGTTTAATCCTTTACAAAAAAAGAGTGTTTCTGCTGTTACGTCTCTCGAATCGTAAGAAAGAGCCGTTACTTCTCGTTGACCTAACGTGTCGGAAAGGGTCAAGTGCCAGCCTTCTGGTGAAATAAATTCTTTTAATAAATCTTCTTTTTCTAAGCAATCGCGAATTGCGAATAATGAAATCGTCACTTTTTTTGCCTCCAAACGTTTCAACGAAATTTCAAAACTGATGTCATTATAGCATTATTTTTCTTTTAAAAAAACCATCTCGTTAGCGTGAGAAAATCCATGAGAAATGTTAAAATAGGATAATTCTTCGAGAAAGTCGTTGCATATCCCAAGATGAACAATTAAAATAAAGAAAGCATACTCAAAGAATATTGGAGGACAAAATGATCAATCAACCAAATTCAGTTGATCAACCAATCCTGACGAACCAAGAAAAAATGGTCAAAGGCTCAGCTTGGATGACAGCTAGTAATATTATCTCCCGCATGTTAGGGGCGATTTACATCATCCCCTGGTACGCTTGGATGGGCGAGCACGGAAACGAAGCGAACAGTTTGTTTTCAATGGGGTATACGATTTATGCCTTATTCCTAATGATCTCTACCGCCGGAATTCCAGGTGCGATTGCCAAGCAGACCTCGCATTATAATTCATTGAACGAATATAAAATTAGTCGACAGCTTTTTTATCGTGCCTTACAACTAATGGGTGGCTTAGGTGTGGTTTTTGCTATTGTGATGTATTTGGCATCTCCGGCATTAGCAGCTTTGTCTGGCGGAGGACCTGAATTAGTTCCAACGATGCGTTCATTAAGTTTAGCCGTTTTAGTTTTCCCAAGCATGAGTGTCATTCGCGGTTATTTCCAAGGAAATCAAGAAATGATGCCCTTTGCTTTATCACAAATTGTTGAACAAGTAGCACGAGTGTTTTACATGTTATTAACCGCTTTTATTATCATGAAAGTCTTTGAAGGTAATTACGTTACGGCGGTGACTCAAGCCACTTTTGCGGCATTTATTGGGATGCTCGCAAGTTTTGCGGTTTTAGGTTATTACATGTACAAACAAAAACCATTATTTGATTATTTAGAAGAACACAGCGCCAATGAACATGAGATTGCCCCAAAAGAGTTATTGATTGAAACTTTTAAAGAGGCGATTCCTTTTATCGTAGTTGGCTCAGGAGTGACGGTCTTTAAACTTGTCGATCAGTTTACTTTCTCAAACTTTATGCGTTTGTTTACGGATTATTCAGATACCCAATTACGAGAGCTTTTCGGTATTTTTAATGCTAATCCGGACAAATTAACCATGATTGTCGTGGCTTTAGCGACTTCGATTTCGGCTACTGGATTACCGTTAATTACAGAAGCGGTCACCTTAAAAAATCACCGTGAGTTAGCGCGTTTGATTAGTAATAATTTACAACTTTTTGTGTTTGTAATGTTGCCAGCAACGTTTGGTATGATTGTTTTAGCGCAACCACTATACACTGTTTTTTACATGCCAGATGCTTTAGGCACTTCTTTATTAGTGCAAGCTTGTTATGCTAGTTTATTCTTGGGCTTGTATATGTTAGTGTCAAATATGTTAATGGGGATGTATGAAAATCGTGACGCAATGCGTTATTTAGGAATTGGTTTAGCAGTGAAATTAATCGTGCAATTCCCCGCAATCCGTTTATTTGAAGTTTACGGTCCGTTATTAGCAACGATGATTGGCTTTACGGTTTCTTGCGTATTGATTCTAAGAAGAATTCGTCAAGTGACACGTTTTAATTACAAATTAACCTTACGGCGAACATTGTTAATGTTCTGTATTACAGTCATCATGATGATTATCGCTTTGATTTTCCGTCAGTTCTTGTATCTATTTTTAGATCCAACTAGACGTTTCCAAGCCTTCATTATCGTTGTAATTGTGGCTGCTGCAGGAGGCGCTTTTTATGGCTATTCGGTCTTGAAGATTCGCTTAGCTGATCGTTTATTAGGGAAAAATGCCGCAAAATTACGTGCAAAATTCAATATTAAATAATAGCTGATTGAACTACTTTCAGCAGATTCTCTTAAGAGACAAGGCTTGAGACATCGATCGATTCGATTTATGTCCCAAGCTATTTTTTTAAAGGAAAGAGGAATGACGATGCGTTTAGATAAATTTTTAGCCGATGTTGGTATCGGTAGTCGTAAAGAAATCAAACAATTGTTAAAGAAAAAAGTCGTTACGGTGAATGGTGACGTCGTAAAAGAAGCCAAAACACAAGTAAATGAAGAAACAGATCAAATTGCCTTGATGGGAGAAATTCTTACGTATCAGAAATTCTTTTATTACATGTTGCATAAACCACAAGGTGTCATTTCTGCGACAGAAGATCAGCGAGATGAAACGGTAATTGACTTGTTAACTAATCAGGATTACCGTGCCGACTTGTTCCCAGTTGGTCGCTTGGATAAAGATACTGAAGGCTTGCTTCTGTTAACAAATGATGGTCAGTTAGCGCATCAATTATTATCACCCAAAAAGCATGTGGATAAAGAATATTTAGCTGAAGTTGAGGGACTTGTGACAGCGGATGATTGTCAACTGTTTGCGCAAGGATTTGCCTTGAAAGATGGAGAAATGGTTAAACCAAGTCGCTTAGTCATTGAGACGATCAATGAGGAAGAAGGGACTTCCGTAGTCCGTTTAGTGATTCAAGAGGGAAAATTCCATCAAGTCAAACGGATGTTAGCCACTGTAGGCAAACCTGTGACGTATTTAAAACGATTACGAATGGGCGAACTATGGTTAGATGAAACGTTAGAACTAGGGGAATATCGGCCCTTAACAGAAGCCGAATTGCAACAACTACAACCTAAACAATCATACCTCAATTAAAATAAACAAAAACCCAGCCCTTTCTGCGGAAAAGATAAAAAATTTCTCGAAAAATAGTGTCGGGTTTCTTTCTTTTTCTGCATAAAATGGTATGATTGACTATGTAGAACTTTATGAATAGGAGTGACAACAAATGACAATTGATTGGACAAAAGAAGTCGAAGCACGTAAAGACGACTTATTAGAAGATTTACAAAACTTATTACGGATCAACAGTGAACGTGATGATGCACAAGCAACACCTGAAGCGCCCTTTGGACCTGGGCCAGTTGCTGGCTTAAAACACATGTTAGCGTATGGTGAACGTGATGGCTTTACGGTGAAAAATGTCGACAATTACGCTGGACACATTGAATACGGCGAAGGCGACGAAACGTTAGGGATTTTTGGTCATATGGACGTTGTTCCTGCTGGTGATGGTTGGGAAACAGATCCTTATGAACCAGTCATTAAAGATGGCAAAATTTATGCACGTGGCGCGAGCGATGATAAAGGCCCAAGTATGGCTGCTTATTACGCAATGAAAATTATCAAAGAATTAGGCTTACCCGTGTCTAAAAAAATTCGTTTCGTAGTAGGAAGTGACGAAGAAAGCGGCTGGGGCGATATGGATTACTATTTCCAACATGAAGAAGCGCCAGACTTTGGTTTCTCACCAGATGCTGAGTTCCCAATTATCAATGGGGAAAAAGGAAATGTGACTATTCGTTTAACTTTCCGAGGCGGTAACGGCGCTGATTATAAATTAGAAAGCTTCAAATCTGGTTTACGTGAAAACATGGTTCCGGGAACAGCAGATGCTGTTGTAACGGCTGCTTCAGCAGACGAAGCGGCTTCACTAGCTGCTAGCTTTGAAACATTCATCAAACAAGAAGCAAAAATTTCAGGTAACGCAGAACTTTCAGATAAAACAGTGACTTTCCATGTAGTTGGTAAAGGTGCTCACGGGGCTAGCCCACAATCTGGAATTAACGCAGCGACTTTCTTGGCAACTTTCTTAAATGATTACAGCTTTGCAGAAGGCGCATATAGCTTTATTAATACCATTGCTGAATTTATCCATGAAGATTTTTATGGTGAAAAATTAGGCGTGGCTTTTGAAGACGAAAAAATGGGTAAATTGACAATGAACGCTGGGATTGTTAACTTTGATCCAGAAAACCCTGAAAATAGCTTAGTAACATTAAACTTCCGCTATCCAAAAGGAACTTCAGCAGAAGAATTACAAGCAAAAGTTCAAACAACAGTCGGTGAAACGGTCACTGCAACACAAGGAGATCGCAACCAAGAACCGCATTATGTACCAGTTGATGATCCATTGGTGGCAACGTTACTACAAGTTTACGAAGACCATACAGGCGAAAAAGGCCAAGAACAAATCATTGGTGGCGGTACTTATGGCCGCTTATTAAAACGTGGTGTTGCCTATGGCGCAATGTTCCCTGGCTACACAGACACAATGCACCAAGCCAACGAATTTATGGAATTAGATGACTTATTCCGAGCAGCTGCTATTTATGCAGATGCGATTTATCGTTTAGCGAAGTAAAGTAAAAAAGCTGTTTTCGATTTTCGAAAACAGCTTTTTTTTGCAATTTTTGCCTTTTAAAAACCCAAAATCAGAACCGTCAATTTACTGAAAATTTCTTGCAAATCAAAGGATCCCACGATACGATAAATAGGAGAAAACGCAATGAGTGAAACACTTATTGTTAACTATTTAATCAAAGGACGTGTGAAGATGAACGTAGAAGAATTAGTTCAAAAAGCAAAAGATTTAATTGGAGAAGGCAACGTGGAACATGCGCAACAATTCATTGAAGAACATAAAGATGAATTAGGCGAACACTATCATAAAATTACAGCGATGTTAGCTGATACAACGACCGATGGTTTGTTTGATAAAATTAAAGGATTGTTTCAATAGTTGAAAAAAATCTGAGATAAAAGTGTTTAGCTCCAAAAACCAAGTAGGTACGATGATTTCATCTGTTCATGCTTCACAGTGAAACATTGCAACTTTCGCCGTTTAACAGTTTTTGAGCGTGGAGCAAAAATCCAAAGTGATTTTTGTCCCACGCTCTTCTTTTTTTATTTAACTTTTAACCATTGTTTTGGCAACACATACGCAATTGGATTAAAAAGATAATCCGCTCCCCGTTTCACCACAGGCATATTCGTAATAGCTAAAATGAAGAGGGCTAAGAAGAAAAGTGCCAGGATTCGGAAAGTAAACCATTCTTTAAAGAGTGTGTCTAATTGTAAACCACTTTCCAACAGAATAATTAAGGGCATATGCAAGAGATAAGGGTAAAGGGTATCTTTTCCGAGGGCGCTTAAAGGTAACTTTCGTTTCGGCAATAATGCAAACCAAGAAAGAGACACCAATGCTGCAGCAACGTAAAAGAACAGCTGAATGAAACTACTGTATTCAAAGGCCGGACTAATTTCAGCGTAGGAAGCCCAACCAGTTAAGAAGCCCCAAAATTTCGTTGCCAATGACCATTGACTATTTACAAATAAAAAGGAGCTTAAAATTACACCTATCGCTGCCCATTTGACTTTGCGATGATCTAAAAAGGTTTGCAGCTTTTGAATATCCATTAAGTAGCCACAATAGAAGAAAGGGAAGAAGCCCAGAGTCCGTCCTAAAGACAAGAAATCTTCCACAGGTAAATAGCCTGAGGCGCAGCCGATAACAACGATAATTGGCAACATGATTTTCGGCTGAACGCGCTGAAGAAAGATGGTAATTAAGTAGAAACTTGCTAAGGAAAGTAAGTACCAAGGAACGCCCGTTTCGTTCAGTAAATCAAAATTCATTTTATTTGCAAAGGCGAAATTAGCAAGCGTAATCAACAACTTCGCTAAGAGATAAAGCCAAACAAAGGAAAGTAAACGGAGATATTTTCGTTGTTTAATGGCATGTTTACTGAAGAGTCCAGAGACAAAAATAAAGGCTGGCATATGGAATGAATAGATCCAAAAGTTGATCGTTTCCATGAGTCGTGAAGGAGAAGCTTCACGATCTAAAATATGCCCAAAAATCACTAAGAAAATTAAAAAAAGTTTCACGTTGTCCCATTTATAAATTCGCTTGTCGTTTTCCATAACGATCACTCCTTTTAGTAGAAAACAGTTCACTTTTGTTTAAGGCAGAAGAGGACAATTTTTCCATTCATTGAGTAGATAATTGTAGATACGAACCGGCAGCCGTTAAATGAGCCCCACATACTTGCGCTTAAAACAAAAAATTAGGCAGGATGTTAGTCTTAAATTATACTGAAAGAGTGACGATCCTCCAAAGATTTTGTTTATTAAGAAGTGAAAGATGCGGTGAAAATAAATGATAAAATTTCAAAATGTTTCAAAAGTATATCAAGAAAATGCTGTTTTGTCCGATGTGAATTTAACAATCCAACAAGGCGAATTTTTTGTATTAGTAGGGCCGAGTGGTAGTGGAAAAACGACGACTTTGAAAATGATTAATCGGCTCATTGAGCCAACGACAGGTGAAGTGGCTCTCAATGAACAAGCGGTAACCAATTATCCTTTACGTGAATTACGACTAAAAATTGGCTATGTTCTTCAGCAAATTGCCTTATTTCCTAACTTAACCGTGGCGGAAAATATTGAGTTGATTCCTGAAATGAAAAAATGGCCCAAAGAGCAACGCAGAGAGCGAACCATTGAACTATTGAAAAAAGTTCAGCTGGATCCTGAGGAATATCTGCATCGTAAGCCAGCAGCGCTTTCAGGAGGCGAACAACAACGTATCGGAATTTTACGCGCCATTGCAGCTGAACCAGAAGTGATTTTAATGGATGAACCTTTTAGCGCGCTAGATCCAATTTCAAGACATCATCTTCAACGTTTGGTGAAAGAACTTCATCAGGAATTAGCGAGTACCATTGTTTTTGTAACCCATGATATGAATGAAGCTTTATTGTTAGGGGAGCGCATCTGTATTATGGACGCTGGTAAAATTATTCAAGTCGATACGCCAGAAGCCATTCAAAAACATCCGAAAAATAACTTTGTCGGTCAATTTTTCAAACAATCTTCGCCAGAACTAGCGAACTATTGTGGCGCTGACTTGACTGCATTTTTAGAAGCCGCAGATGAGACGATTGAGCCAGTGCCGACTGTTTTCATGGAAACCAATTTAAAAGAGATTGTCCAACTCATTAATGCGCAAGAGAAAGCAAATTTAGTAGAAAAACAACAAGTTTTAGGGTGTATCACCTCAAAAACGATTACTCGTTTTATGGAACAGCTGTTGGAAAGCGAGGGACAGTAGATGCAAGCACTGATTGAAACTTTTTTCGCTCGAAAAGAAGAATATCTGCAAGCGTTAATCGAGCATATGCAATTGTCCTTTATTTCGTTATTATTCGCTGCATTGATTGCCATTCCTTTAGCCATTTATTTAACGAGTCATCGCAAGTTAGCGGAAAGTCTGTTACAAGTGACTGGGATTTTCCAAACCATCCCTTCTTTAGCCTTGCTAGGCTTACTGATTCCGTTAATTGGTATTGGTCGACCACCGGCAATTGTTGCGCTAGTGATTTATGCCTTATTCCCAATTTTACAAAATACCTATACTGGTTTGACGGAAATTGATCCTTCGTTAGAAGAAGCCGCAGAAGCATTTGGTATGAGTAAAAAAGAAAAACTGTTCAAGTTTGAGTTGCAAATGGCATTACCATTTATTATTTCTGGGATTCGAACGGCTACCGTTTTAATTATTGGTACGGCCACGTTGGCAGCGTTAATTGGAGCAGGCGGTTTAGGGACCTTCATTTTATTAGGAATTGATCGAAATAATTTATCGTTGATTTTTATTGGAGCTCTTTCATCAGCTGCACTAGCAGTCTTATTTAATTATGGAATTCATTGGTTGGAAAAAGCGAATGGGCGGCGACTAATCATTGGCGGTACTATTTTAGGCCTTTTGTTAGGTGGTTCATTTTTCTGGAATCAACAAACTTCTTCAAAGGAAAAACAGCTGACAATTGCTGGCAAATTAGGAGCGGAACCAGATATTATTATTAATATGTATAAAGCCTTAATTGAAGAAAATAGCGACATTCAGGTGACGTTAAAGCCAAACTTTGGCAAGACTACTTTTTTATATAATGCCTTGAAATCAGATGAAATCGATCTTTATCCAGAATTTACAGGAACAGTGATCGAGACCTTTTTAAAAAATCCTCCTCAGCTAGACAATCAACCTCAAGTAGTCTATGAAGCGGCACGCGCTGGCTTGAAAAAACAAGAAAACCTTACTTTGCTGAAACCGATGCGCTATGAAAATACGTATGCCGTCGCAGTTAAGCGCTCATTTGCAAAAGAGCATCAATTAAAAACGATTAGTGATTTACAGAAAATTAGCAATCAGTTGAAAGCAGGTTTTACGTTAGAATTTATTGATCGGCAAGATGGTTATAAGGGATTACAAGAAAAATATCATTTAAATCTGAATGTTCAATCGATGGAACCGGCGCTACGCTATCAAGCGATTAATAATGGTGAGGTAAATGTGATTGATGCCTATTCAACGGATAGTGAATTGAAACAATACGATTTAGTAACGTTAGAAGATGATCAAGCACTATTTCCGCCTTATCAAGGAGCACCACTTATTAAAACAGCAACGTTGGAAAAATATCCAGAATTAGCAGAAATATTGAATAAATTGGCAGGGAAAATTAGCGAAGAAGAAATGAGTGAAATGAATTATCAAGTCAATGTGGAGGGGCAAGATCCTAGCATAGTGGCGAAAGACTATTTAAAAGAAAAGAATCTTCTTAAATAAGTATTTTTTACTGAAAAAGACTGGTATATAAACATTTATCCAGTCTTTTTCAGATAAATAAAGAGTTTAATGTGAAAAGTACCTGTATTTTTACTCATTTTTGGATATAATAAAAGAAATGAATGGAGAGGAGTGGTCTATATGAAAAAAGCAGAACGTCAACGTTTGATTAAACAATTAATTATGCAACAAGAAATTGAAACACAAGATGAATTAATCACTCGTTTGGAAGAACTTGGCGTCCGAGCCACTCAAGCGACTGTTTCAAGAGATATCCGTGAAATGAGTATTGTTAAAACACATGGTGCAGATGGTCGTGTCAAATATGCAATTTTTTCTCAAGCACAAGGCACAAGCAGTGAAGAGAAATTACGAGAATCAGTGAAAGATTCAGTTGTTCGAATGGAGCGAGTACAATTTATTGTCATCTTGCATACAGAGATGGGAAATGCCGATGTGGTGAGTAACTTTTTAGATGAAGTAGCTTATCCGGAAGTGGCGGGTACAGTGGCTGGTGCGGATACGATTATTGTGATTACACGTTCAGAAGAGGATGCGGAACACTTTATCGAACGCATCGAAAATATGATTTTTTAAAATTGAAAGTATCAATAGAAGGGAGTTTTTTTCTTGGTAGAATTGAAAGCGCTACAAAATGGTTCGGATATTCGGGGAATTGCTTTGGATACGGAAGAGCAAACTGCAACATTAACCGCAACAGCAGTAGCCGAGATTGCGGTGGGCGTGGTTCGTTGGTTACAGGATAAAAAACAGCTGCCACGAAAGGCACAACAGCGCCTGACAATTGCAATCGGACATGATAGTCGTCTAACGGCGGAGCCGATTAAGCAAGCATTAGTAGATACGTTTCTTTCATTAGGTATTCAGGTGATTGACGTTGGTTTAGCTACGACGCCTGCTATGTTTATGGCTACTCAATTTCCAACGCTTCAATGTGATGCAGCGATTATGATTACAGCTAGCCATTTGCCTTACTACTTTAATGGCTTGAAGTTCTTCACAGCAGAAGGTGGAGCAGAGAAAGAAGATATTCGGTATATTTTATCTCATACTGATCCGCTGACAGCCAATGAAAATGGCACACTGATGAAGCAAGAGTTACTGCCAATTTATGCGGAGCATTTGGTGGCAAAAATCCGCCAAGGAATTCATTCGCCCGAAGAGAAACCTTTACAGGGCTTTCGAATTATCGTTGATGCGGGTAATGGGGCTGGGGGCTTCTTTGCGGAGCAGGTTCTTCAAGTTTTGGGCGCTGATACGACGGGATCACAGTTTTTAGAACCAGATGGGCATTTTCCTAATCATGTACCTAATCCAGATAATTCTGAAGCAATGAAAAGTATTCAAACGGCTGTTTTAGCTAATCAAGCAGATTTGGGCATTATTTTTGATACAGATGTAGATCGTTCGGCCGTGGTGGACCAATCAGGTGAGGTACTAAACCGAAATAATTTAATTGCTGTTTTAGCGGCAATTGTTTTAAAAGAAGCGCCTGGTAGTTATATTGTGACAAATTCGCCAACCTCAAGTCATTTAAAAACATTTATTGAAGAAAAAGGCGGCCAACAGATTCGTTATATTTCTGGTTACCGAAATGTCATTAATAAAATGATTGAATTGAATCATGGGGGCTTTCAGACACCGTTAGCCATTGAAACCAGTGGTCATGCAGCGTTTCAAGAAAACTACAATCTGGATGATGGTGCATATGTCGTGGCGAAAATTTTAATGTTGTTACCAGAATTGAAACAAAATAATCAAACGTTAGGAGATCTGATTGCTACGTTGAAGCAACCGGCAGAAACCAACGAATTTCGCTTTAAAATTACTGCGGAGGATGTTACTTGTTATGGGCAACAAGTCTTGCGAGACTTTGAATTGTTTGTAGAAAATCAAGCAGACTTTGCTGTGGACCGTGAAAACCAAGAAGGTGTTCGGGGAAACGTGTCTGGTCAATATGGCAGTGGGTGGTTTTTGCTACGCTTAAGTCTGCATGAACCGTTGCTTGTTCTTCAGGTAGAGAATGACCAAAGCGATAAAAATGCGTGTGTCATCGAAAAAATTGCCACTTTTTTACAAAAATACGAGGAAATAGATAGTCAGCAAATAGAAAAATAATCTAGGAAATTAAAGGTGTTCTTATGGAAAATGTCTTAAAAGGAAAACACATTGGCTTTTCTCATTTTAGAGAAGAATATATCGAACATATTGCAAAACAGCAATGGGATAATGAATTGCTTCGGCATTTGAGCTGGGATGCTTTACATCCGTGGGGGCTTGAAGAATGGAAAGATTTCACGATTAATAAAGGAGAAGATGATCGATTTCTATTTGCTATTTTAGAAAATACGACAGAGGAATTTATTGGTTGGGTTTCGTTGTCTGATGTACAGTTGAAAAATAGAGGGGCCAATTTAGGGATTGCTATTTTACAAAAAGAGCAACGTGGTCAAGGATATGGCTTTGAGGCGGTGTCTTTAATTTGTAAATTTGCTTTTTATGAATTGGGCTTGCACAAAATCAGATTAGCTGTCAATAGTAACAATCAAAAAGCGATTCATGTTTATGAAAAAGTAGGCTTCAAAAAAGAAGGAATTGATAGAGAAGCGTTATTTCAAGATGGCCAATGGCTGGATATCTACAATTACGGAATTTTACAAAAAGAGTGGCTACAAATGATTAAGGCTGAGAGTTAGCTCAGGAACTGTTTAACACCAAGACACTGAGCAAACGCAGATATACCGTTCTCAGCAGTGAATGTGCGGTAAAATAAAAAAACAGAAGAAATCGGCGGTTACCGTCCGATTTCTTCTGTTTTTTTTACCATAGGCCAGGCGCTGCAGTCACAACGATTTGTTTTTTTGTAAACGGATGGAGTAAATGAAGTTGTGAAGCATGGAGCATTAAACGAGCTGCCTGCGATTTTGGGTTGTATAACGGATCACCAATAATTGGATGCCCTTCGCTAGCTAAATGGACCCGAATTTGGTGCGTCCGACCTGTTTCTAAAACACAGGTAACTGCGGTTTGATTATTAGAAAGAGCTTGGACCACTTGGACATGTGTAATCGCTGAATCCCCTTTTTGAGGATCAATCCGTCGTTTCCGGCGATCATGCCGATCACGACCAATCGGCTGATTGATTGTCTGCTCTTTTTGGTTAAAGTGACCAGCTACAATCGCTTGATATTGGCGGTAAATTTGTTTTGTTTCTAATAAACGCCCTAAAATAGGTAAGACAAAAGGATTTTTAGCAAAGACAATCGCACCACTGGTTTCTTTATCTAATCGATGAACGACATAAGGGACCTGATTTTTCTCAGCTAAATAGGCAGCAACATGATTTAACAAGGTGTCTGTTTCCTGTGGCTGATTTGGATGGGTTTTAATGCCATAAGGTTTATTTACAATCATTAAATGTTCATCTTCATATAGAACCTTCACACGCGTTGCTTCCCCCAAATGAATAGTGGGACGTACATAATCGGTTTCTTCAAACGTTAAGGTGACACAATCGCCAGCTTGGACTGGAAAATGAAAAGCAGCTGTTTCTCCATTGATTTTGACATTTTTTCGCGTGCGTAAAAAATGGCGCACTTTTCGAGGGACTAGCCACTCATTTTCTAATAGTTCTTTTACAGTCATTGTTGAAAAATTTTCAGGTAATCTCATTGAATATTCCACCAAATCCCACCTTTCACTGATTCGCTATTTAGTGTAACAAAGCTACTCAAAAGGTCAAGTCAGAACGGAAAAAAAGCTGAAATTTGTTAGAAAGGCAGTTCCTTGAGAGATTCTTAAACAAATTTACATAAAAAACGAAGAAAAGCATGATAGAATAGAGGCTAAATAAAGACTCGTTTCTAAGCGTAAGCAATTATTTACCTCTAGTGAAGGCCATATTTCCTTTGCTACAGCGAAAAGATCATTGAAATTGTTTTTCAAGAATTTTTCATGCTTTAGACCTAGGTCGTACCTGCAAGAATATGGTAGACTTAGCCAAGAAACGTAAACAGAGGGAGTACTATGGATAATCTTAAACAATTTTTTAGTAAAGTCGGTGTCGGATTACGTCATTTTTGGACGTGGATAAAGCCTTATTTAATACAATTCCATCAAGCCAGAAAGCGGATTTGGAAAAAGTATCAAATCAATAAAATTTTCTTGTTAATTGGTTTGGTAGTCGCTTTAGGTGCCAGTATTTATTTATTTTACTTAGCCAAGTCCGCAAACGTTGAGACCCTAAAATCGGGGCTAAGTGAATCAACACGCGTTTATGATGAATCAGGAAAAGAAGTCGGAAAATTATTCGGACAAAAAGGGACTTTTGTGGAACTGGATAATATTTCTCCTTATATTCAAGATGCGGTTATTTCAACTGAAGATCGCGGGTTTTATCAACATAAAGGGTATTCCATTAAAGGGATTGCTCGTGCGGTTGTTGGAAAATTGACCTTCGGGAAAATCGGTGGCGGTGGTGGCGGAAGTACAATTACGCAACAATTAGCCAAAAATGCTTACTTAACGCAAGAGCAAACGTTAGATAGGAAAGCCAGAGAATTATTTTTAGCGATTGAAATCGAAAAGAAATATTCGAAAAAAGATATCTTAGCAATGTATTTAAATAATTCTTATTTTGGTAATGGTGTCTGGGGCGTGCAAGATGCAGCTCGTAAATATTTTGGCGTGGATGCGTCCCAAGTTACAGTGGGGGAAGCCGCAACGCTAGCGGGCATGTTAAAAGGGCCAGGAATCTATAACCCAATTGATTACATTGACAATGCCACAGCGCGACGGAATACCGTTTTACAACTTATGGTCGACAATAAAAAACTGTCTCAAGAAGAAGCCAATCAAGAAGCGAGTGTTAACTTAGCGAGTCTATTAAATGACACCTATGTTGGCGACGAAAATAGTTACAAATATCCATATTATTTTGATGCGGTAATTGATGAAGCGGTCAATCGTTATAAATTTAAAGAAGAAGATATTTTAAATAAAGGATACAAGATTTACACTTCTTTAAATCAGGGGTATCAAGATGCGATGGATGCAACTTATAAAAATGATGCACTATTTCCACCCAATGCAGAAGATGGTGCCATGGTTCAAAGTGGCTCTGTAGCCATTGATCCGAAAACCGGCGGCGTGCAAGCACTGGTGGGCGGTCGAGGGGAACACGTTTATCGAGGCTTTAACTTTGCAACGCAAACAAAACGTTCACCAGGCTCGTCCTTAAAACCAATTTCTGTCTATACACCAGCTTTAGAGGCTGGCTATAAACCAGACTCTGTTTTAGAAGATAAACCACAAGATTATTATCCAGCGCAAAACTATAGCCGCACGTACAGTGGAGAAGTTCCTATGTATCAAGCCTTAGGAGAAAGCTTAAATTTACCAGCGGTGTGGTTATTACATCAAATTGGTTTAGATAAAGGCTATGAAAAAACAGAGAAATTTGGCATTCCATTATCAGAAAAAGATCGATATTATGGTTTAGCACTTGGGGGATTACAAACGGGTGTTTCGCCACTAACCATGGCGGGAGCTTATAGTGCCTTTGCCAATGAAGGTTATAAAACTGAAACGCATTTAATTACAAAAATCGTCGACTCAACTGGCGCAATTGTAGTTGATAATACTAAAGTCAAGAAAGAACAAGTCATTACCAAAGATGTTGCAGATGGGATTACAAGTATGTTACTAGGGGTCTTTAGTTCTGGGAGCGGGGTCAACGCACAACCAGCAGGCTACGTAATGGCTGGTAAAACAGGTACGACAGAAACCAACTTCGATAGCAGTAAAACGAACGATCAGTGGGTGATTGGTTATACACCAGAAGTTGTCATTGCTACTTGGTTAGGCTTCCAAGAAACCAGTAAAACCCATTATTTGGAAGGCAGTAGCGCTACGTATGCCTCACAGGTGTTCAACAGTCAAGCCAGTGGCATCTTGCCACAAGTCAAACAAGCACAATTTCCTGTCGCGGATGCTTATGCCACAGGTGGGAAAGTTGTTGATAGCAACGATAGTTTAACTGGTGGTGCCAATTCTAATTGGCGGGATAACTTAAAAGACTTTGGAAATTCTGTTCAAGACGGCGCTAGCAATTTCGGAGATACATTGAATGAAGTTGGGGGACAAATTAAAGACGGCGCGAAAAAAGTCAAAGACAAGATTGAAGGAATTTTCGGAGGCTTATTAGGAAATTAGTTGGGAAAACCTAAGAGAAATGGTACAATAAAGATGAAACTATTGAGAAAAGAGGGATTCCATTGAGTAACATTTATGATACAGCCAATCAGATTGAACGTGAACTACGTGAGTTAGACGAATTTAAAGCATTACAAGCAGCGTATGAAGAAGTAAAAGCAGACGAAGCAGCTTACACATTGTTTAAAGAATTCCAAGGATTCCAACAAGGACTTCAAGAAAAACAAATGCGCGGCGAAGAATTCACGGATGAAGATGCTGAAAAAGCACAAAGCATTGCAACGAAAGTGCAAGAAACAGCAGTTATCAACGAATTAATGCAAAAAGAACAAGCGTTTAGCTTAGTTGTCAATGATTTAAACCGAATTATCATGACTCCTGTGCGTGATATGTATAACGATTAATAATAAACCCCCAGATAAGCAAGTGCTTCTCTGGGGGTTTATTATTATTTAATTTTGTGAATAGCTAGCTACTCTTGGTAATTTTGAATCGATAATTCTATAAAGTTTGTTAGCCAGTTTCCAAAATTTAAAATGTAAGCATGAGGGCCAATTAAGGTAATTCTAACAAGGTTTCTAGGCAAAAGCTGATATTCAAAACTTTTGTTTTGCTGATTACTACCGTAAACAGAGTTGAAATGTTTTAGTATTTTATTTTTAACGAATTCAATATCACTTTCTGTGTTAAGTGAGAAAGTCAATGTTACAAGGCCTTCATTGTTTTGTGGAACATCTTTTACATAAGATTCGATAGCGGTGTTCTTTACAATGATATCATCTGATTTTCCTAAAAAATCATAAATATCTCGTTCTGAGAAACGCCATTGTCCACCAATTTTTGTTCCTTTTATTTTTCCTTCTTTCAAATAATTTCGAATAGTTCTTGTGGTCACATTTAATTCTTGGGCTAATTGTTCTACAGACAACATATTTAGAAGTCTCCTTTAAATATTTATAATTTTATTAGCGTATTGACTATTTTTTTTATCGTGAGAGGTAAAGATGAATATTTTATCTTTGACACATTCTAATAATGTTTCAAAGATTGCTTGACTGGATTCTTCATCAATATTACTGGTACTCTCGTCTAAAATATAAACATCGGCATCCGCTAAAATAAGTCTTGCGACTGCAATTCTTTGTTTTTCTCCACCAGATAAATTACTACCGTTTTCAGTTAAAACAGTTTCCCAGTCCTTAGTTTTCAAAATAGGATTAAGAATGCCTGTATTTAAAATAAGTTGTTTTTGTTCATAGGATAGAGGCGTTCCCATACCAATATTTTTTTCTAAAGTTTCTGTGAGTATTGTTGGTTCTTGTGCCAAATAGGCAATTTTGTTTCTCAAACTTTTATTATTTATTGCATTGATTGGTAAATCGTTAATCATAATTCCTGCTGATTCTCGAAACTTTAGTAATAGTTTTAATAAAGATGATTTACCACTTCCAGATTTTCCCGTTAAATAAACTCGATCCCCATTTTGTAGGTTTTCTTGGATCCTGTATTGAAATTGGTTGCCGTCTATCTCGAATGTTGGAAAAAATAACTGGATGCTTGCAATAGCATCTATATCTATGTCACCATCTCTTTCTATATTTTTGTCTAAACTATCTTTTATAAATGTATTTGCTGTTGTTAAAGTATTTAAATCGATAGTAACTTTAGATAATTCACTCAAAGAGGAAAAAAACAAAGGCAAAAGGATACTTAATATAATTAGACTGGAAATGGGCAAGTTATCTGCCGCAATTAACATACTTGTTCGAATATAAACAAAAGTTTGGAAACTTTGATTAATAAAAGCAACAATACTACTAGTGCTTTGAGCGAATTTATTAGTACTAGCTACGGATTGATACATTAAATTGATTTTTTCGTAGAGTAAATTTTCTAATATTTCAGCTGAAATACCGGCTTTAACAGCATCTTGATTTGATAACGTAGAAATTAAATTTTTGTTTGCAACAGCTGCATTTTTTTGCATGTTTTCCATTCGAACTTTTAATTTTTTATTTATATACTTAAATCCAAAATAGTTTAAAGGAATCAATAAAACCATGAATAAAACAATTTCAATAGAAAGATAACTGACCATAAGTAAAGATAAAAGGATAGTGAAAATTGATTTAATTGTCACACTGAAGCTAGATATCAAAAATAAATAAAGTGCATCCACAGCACTAAAAATACGATTAATCAAATAGGTTGGCTCAAGAGTAATGTAAGAGTCATACTTAAGGTGTATCATTTTATTAATTAGAGTAAATAAGTAATTGGAATTGAATCTTGCAGCAAAATTTTCTTTATAAACCATGATAACTAATTGTATTACTAAAGACAATAACATGGCTAAGAAAATATAGATCATTGCCTGTGAATTAAGGTTTTTTTTATTTGTTAGATATTGAATGATAATTGGTGCAATTAAAGAGGTTAATGTGGTGACTATAGCAGTCAAACTAACTAGAAAAACAAATTTTTTATTTTTTTTCATAATCTTTTCCATGATTTGCAACTCCCCTTTCGTACTTAAACACATTGTATATAATTTCATAATAGATATCAATATTTTCGCCGTTTTTCCTAAATTATATTGAATAAAGAGGAAAATATTTGACCTTATGAGGAAAAGCATGTATCATTTGAAATATATTTAAGGAGCTGATTATTTAGGAGAGGAGGAATTTTCTATGAAATTTAATAAACCAGAATTGAAAAAAATTGGCAAAACAATTCAATTAGGCTGTATGTGTGGAATCCTTGTAGGTACTGGAACTTAAAAAACAATTTTGAATAAAGAAATGTAACTTAATCAAATTTTTCATTTAATATTACGAAACGATAAATCTTAGCTCCTTAAATTTTCTATCTTTAATTAATAATGTACGCTTAAGTTTAAATGCTCTCAGGTATACAAAGAAGGGAAGGATAATTTTTGTTAAAATTTTATTTTTATAGAAACAAGGTTATAGTACATAATCCAATTATTAGTAGTTGGATTGGTATAGAAGAAAATGAACTTCCTATTCTCGAAAAATATCTAAAAACTAGAGATAGACATGATATCTCAAAAGACTTATTAAGAAAAATAGAATTGTATAGAATCTTTGATTTCACTGACTTGGAAGTAGAGGAGAATTTTCATAAATTAATAGAAAATTTCTCTATTCCACGCACGGTATATATTGTTGTAACCGAAGAATGTAATTTAAAATGTACCTATTGTTATGCTGAAGCAGGTCCAGGTAAAAAGCTACGTAGAGAATTAGATTACGAAGAGTATGATAAGATTTTTAAACAGTTAAAGGTAGCTGGAGTAAAAAAAATTGTTTTTACAGGTGGAGAAGTTGGTTTAAAAAAGAACTTCTATAAGATATTAGATAATGCATATAAAAAAGGATTTATCTGCAACTTAATATCCAATGGTAGAGTAGCCTATAACATCAAACAAGCTAAGTTTTTATCTGAACGTTGTTACAAAATTACAATCAGTTTAGACTCTTTAAATGAAAATAACAATGATGACAATAGAGGAAGAGGATGCTTTAAAGTTGCTACAAAGGCTTTAGAGAATCTAATAAAACTTAACTTTAAAAATTTAGCCATTAATCAAACAATTACTAAAAATAATATTGCTGACATTGATACAATGGTTACCTTTGCAAAATCTCATAAAATAAACTTAAATATTGGAACTTTTTGTAAATTGGGTAGAGGATTTGACGATATTTCTCTTACAAAAGATGAAAGAAAAGAGATTGATCGGATTGCGATGAAATACAAGAAAGCTTTAAATCCATTTACAATTAAAGTTCATTGTGGTCAAGGTATCGGAGAATTTTCAATTGATCCCATGGGAAATGTCTATACTTGTAAGTTATTGGATCAAAAAGATTTTTACTTAGGGAATGTTAGAGTCGAACCGCTAGACTATATTTTTAAGAATAAAAAAATTGATCACTTCTCTTATTCGTCCCTTGGTATGGAGCCGTGTAAAAATTGTTCATTCAAACTGCTTTGTGGAGGCTCGTGTAGAGCAAATCATTATTATTCAAAGTCAAAGGATGATTCTTCGAATGTAATCAATAATGAGGAATGCAAAATAATCAAAGGAATGATTTTGGAACAAATGTATCAATTTGTATATGGAGGTAAAGAGCATGCTTAGTATTAATGAAAAAATTAATTATGAAGACAAAGGAGAGTTTTTAGTTATATCATTAAATGAGGATGGCTTTATGCTTGAAGATAAAACTTCAATATTTATTTTTCATAGAATCGAAGCTAAAAAATTTAAGAATATTGATGAAGCTGTGTCTAGGTTATCTAAAGAATTTGATACAGATAATCAAAATATGTATATAGTAAGAGAACAAATTAAGGTATTTATAGAAGAGCTATTGAAATATGATGTGGTGGTGATGAGGCAATGAGGTTTGTTGCAGAAGGAGTATCTATGTTGCCAACATATAAAGAGGGAGATATTTTAGTAGCACAATGTAGTAACTTTGAAATAAGTACAGGTAAAATTGTTGTAATAAAAAGTCTATACAACAACTTTTTTGCACATAGAGTAGTTAGTATAGGAGAAGGTCTAGCCATATGTAAAGGAGATAATTTTAAATATTTTGATCCCCCTGTAAGAACTAATTCAATTGTAGGCGTGATAGAGGATCAGGCAGATGACAGCTATGTGAAAGAGAAGATAAAAATAAGAGCAATATATAGTAATGAAAAAATTAGTGACAATTTTAATATCTTGGTTCTTTCTAAAAATCTATTGAGAGAGATACATTTAGAAAATTTGGTGAACTTTGAGGTACCTGTTGATTCAGAAGAATTCTGTATTTATTATAGATATTTAAGCAATAATTTACCTAAAAACCAAAATGATTTTTTTAATAAATTTGATTCAATATTCAGTATTTGAACTTATAGAAAGGACTACTTTAGTACCTGTTTTTAGAGTAATCCTAAATTTGAAATCATTTATAAAAATTTTCACTTATTATTCTTACCAATTATAGCTATTTTACTTTTATGAATATAAGAAGAAACGGACAATCTAAATACTTGCTTTTTCGACAGAATCAGTTAACCTGATTCTTTTTTTATTGAAAAAACGAACAAATTTTCGTATGTTTTTACTGACCAAGCTGACAGAAAATGATATGATAAAGGAAGGAGAAAAGGAGGGGAAACGATGAAACTATTGCATACAGCTGATTTACACATGGATCGGTCTTTTGAAGGGTTAACTGGGATCCCGACAGCCTTAGCGAAGCGCTTAAGAGAAGCTAATCAACAATTGTTAATGAATATCGTAACAGTTGCCATTCGAGAAACGGTGGACTTGGTTATTTTTGCAGGAGATACGTTTCATCAAAGTCAGACCTCTATTTCAATGCAAGCCCAATTGATGGCTGCATTAGAACAGTTGAAACAAGCAGAAATCCCTGTGATTCTAACATTTGGGAATCATGATTACTATAAAAAAGACCGCTATTGGTTTTCTTTTCCAGACAATGTTTTTTTATTTGAAAAAGAAATGGTTGAGACGCTGTATTTTGAAACGAAAGCGGGCGAACAAGTGGCTGTTTCGGGGTTTAGTTATGAGCATCCCTGGATTGATGAAAATAAAGCACTAGAATTTCCTATCAAACAAGCAGAATCTGACATTCATATTGGGATTTATCATGGAGACACCAGTCGGAAAGCGCAACAAAATTATGCTCCGTTTACATGGAAGGATTTAAAAGCCACTGGCTATAATTATTGGGCATTGGGCCACATTCATCAGCCGCAAATTGTTAGTGAACAACCGCTAATTGTTTATCCTGGAACACCTCAAGGGCACACGAAAAAAGAACAGTCTTTACAAGGGGTTGCAGTGGTCACACTTTCCCAAAATCAAGCGACTGTTCAATTTGAAAAAGTCGCAGAAATAGATTGGACGAATGAAGAAATATCTCTGGCGCAATGCCGTGACACCCAAAGCGTTTTGTCTTATCTTGAAACCAGTTTGCTGACGAAGTGGCATGCGCATCAGCAACAGCAATTGATGGCGTTGACACTGAAAGAAACGCAACATTTGGATGTGACCGTGGTGCAAGCCATTGTCAATGGTGAACTATTAAGCTACTTACAGCAGCAGCTTTTACAAAAAACGCAAGGTGATTTTTTTGTTTATCGCCTAATATTGCAAGCAGAGGAACCAACGAAAGAACCGATCTATTTAGCCGCTAGTCCCAATTTATTAACGGCATTAGAAAAAACATACTTAGATCCAGTTATTTTTGAAGATACCACCAAGGAATTGTTACGTTATCCAGAATTTGCTGGAATTTTTTCAATGGATGAGCAGTGGCGATTAGAGAGCTTGCGCCTAGCACATGAGCAAATTAATGAAGACTTTACTATTCAGGAGGACCCACTATGAAATTACTCGCAGTAGAGATTGTGGGCTTTGGAAAATGGCAACAACAGAAAATTACATTTGAATCTGGTAATCAATTGCTGTACGGCGCAAATGAAGTTGGCAAGTCCACATTGTATCAATTCATTCAAGCAATGCTGTTTGGGTTTCCCACAAAGGGCAAAAGAAAACGCGATTACGCACCTAAAAATGGTGGCTCGTATGGTGGTCGTTTGTGGTTGGCACATCCTGTGTTTGGGGAAGTTCAAGTCGAGCGTTTTAAAGAAAAAAATAAAGGGCAAGCAATCATTTATTATCAACAACAAATGGGGGATGAAAAAACTTTACAGCAAATGTTACATCCGCTAACGAAAAAGTTATTTCAAGAGGTTTTTACTTTCCAACAAGAACAATTAATTACGAGTGACAAGTTGACAGAAGAGGAACTGCAAACATCCTTGTTAGCCATTGGTGTTTCTGGTAGTCAACAACTTTTGACTTACCGAAATGCGTACTTTAAAGAAGCACAAAAAATCTTTAAAGGCAAAGGGCAGCAGCCATTACTCAATCAGAAGTTGGCGGCTTATCAAGAACTAAAAGAGCAAATTCAAGAGAAAGAAGCGCAGCAACAAACTTTTCAACAATTAGAAGAAACGATTCGCGAAACAGAACAACAGCGAGTGACACTGCAACAGCAATTAAAAGAAACGCAACAGGACTTGTTACAGGTTGCGGAACAGCAACGTCACTTTCCCTTGTACGAAGAATGGCAGTCGCTACCTGAAGAAACAGAGAATGTTGCTTTAGTAAAAGAAGACCAAGTTCAATTAGAAGAAACCTTTCAAGAATATATGTACCTAGACAAAGAACGACAACGTTTGACCAAAGAGTTATCTCTTCAGTCAGAAGCGCTCGATGTTCCAGAAGGCTATGCTTTTTACCTAGAACAAGAAGCATTGATTCAACAATTGTTGAATCAACGCTATGATATGCAACAATTGATGACGGAATCGGAATGGATGACCCAAACCTTTGAGCAAAATCGTCAAGAAATGGTCCTTTTAGAGAACGAATGGTCATGGTCGCCTGAACGACCACCACAGCTTTTTTATGACAACGAAACCGTTCAAAAGTGGCGCCAACAACAAGTTGCGTATACGCAAGCTCTTCAAAAAGGACAAGAACAGAAAGCATTCTTGGCTTCTCAAATTGAAAATCTGGAAGACCAGTTAACGGAGTTTGAAAAAGCGCATGCCGCATTTTTTGGTGAAGCGACGCGTGCCCAAAAAGCGCAGAAAACAAGTCAACCACTTTGGTTATTGCTAGGAAGTATCCTTGCATTACTCGGTTTCTTTTTGCCAAGCCCTTTAAAATGGGGCCTAGTTCTCGTGGGAGTTAGTCTTATCGCGAAAGAAGTGCTTAGCTACGCCACTAGAAAAGAAGCTTCCTCTGATGAAGTGAAAGAAGAGTGGCAGACGAAACTTTCGCAACTAGATTATTTAAATGAACAGTTCCAACAAGCGCTGAATCAAGAACGTGAGGCACAACTGCAAGTGGAACAACTTGAACAAGCAGTAGCGGAGCAAGCCCAAGTCCATCAATTAGGAAAAATGCAACAAATTGATACTTTAATGAATCAGCGGGAATTGATTACGCGCTATTTATTGCTTGTTCAAACAAATGAAGAACTCATGAGTCAATTGAAGGAAAATCAACAAAAACGCCAAGTATTTGAAGAACAAGTCTTCCCATTGATGACGCAGTTACCCTTACAAGGAAAGAGCCTTTCCGAAAAGTTACACTTTTTAGAAGGATTTGCTGAAGAAATGGAGAAAGTTCGCTTTGCTCAGGAGTATCAAGCAGATGGCTATCTCAAACAGCAGTTACGAGAGTTGAAAACTAAACAGCAAGAAGCGTTAACACGAATTCAGCCTTTACTAATTCGTTATCGGATTCTATCAATCGCTGATGTTCCAATGAGGATTCAACAGCTGACGACTCAGCAAGCTCAAGTTGGTCGTGGGCAAGAATTAGCGACACAATTAGGCACTCTGTTTCCAGAAGCGGTAACAGAGGCAACGTTAAAAGACCGTTCTTTACAACTGGCGCAGCAACAAGCACTGGAAGAAAGTCAGTTAAATAAAATACAAGAACAGTATCAAGCGTTGATTTATGAAAAACAACAATTAATGACGGATGGTACCTTAGATGAGTTGTATCAACGACAAGCAATTTTAAAAGCGGAAATCAAAGAACTAGCTCAACGTTGGTCTGGGTATCAACTGGCGGGGCAACTGTTAATGGACCTATTAACAGAGCTTTCGGAACAACAATTGCCCAGCTTATTACAGTATGCATCAAGCTACTTTGCACTTTTAACAAATCAGCGTTATCAATCAATCCAAGTAGCCGAAGGTCAACTAGTTGCGGTGACGAAAGAACAAGAAATGTTTTATTTACATGAATTATCAACTGGCACTAAAGATCAATTGATGATGGCTGTTCGTTTTGCCTTTTTAGCAGTCCAAGGCGAGCAACTGGTTTGTCCAATTATCATTGATGATGGCTGGTTACACTATGATCATCAAAGAAAAGCCCAATTAGCTGAATTATTTACTAAGTTTGGTCAAAAACAGCAAGTCATTTGTTTTTCTTCTGACCAAGAAATGGTAAGCTATTATCAGGACTTACAACAAAGAGTAATTGCGTTAGAAGGAGGAAGCGTCAAGTGAAAAAATTACGTGAATTAACAGTAGAAGAACTTTTTGAATCATTTGTTCTAATTAAAAATGCCGATGTACGTGTAGCTAAAAATGGGAAAAAGTTTATTGCCTTTACCTTTCAAGACACATCTGGCACGATTGACGGAAAATATTGGGACGCCTCTGAGGATGAAATTACACGATTTACTGCGGGAAACGTTGTTTTACTGAATGGGAAACGAGAAGTTTATCAAAATAAACCCCAAGTAAAAATTTTACACATGCGTTTAGCGACAGCAGAGGAACCAAGCCAGCCAAGTTTATATATGGAACGAGCGCCTTTGAAAAAAGAAGAGATGGTCGAGGAAATCAATCAAGTGATTTTTGAAATTACCAATGCTCATTGGAATCGTATTGTGCGCTATCTCATGACGAAATACCAACAAGAATTTTATGAATTTCCTGCAGCTAAACGGAACCATCATGCTTTTGCGAATGGCTTAGCTTACCACACTGTCTCAATGTTGCGCCTAGGCAAAGCAATTGCTAAGGAATATCCTGAAATTAACACGTCACTATTATACGCGGGGATTATTTTACATGACTTAGGAAAAGTTTTAGAACTATCTGGTGCTATTACGACAGAATATACGGTGGCAGGGAACTTAATTGGTCATTTAGTTTTGGTGGATGAGGAAATTACCAAGGCGTGTTTGGCTTTGAAAATTGATGATCGAGAAGAAGACGTTGTCGTTCTTCGGCACATGGTCTTAGCCCACCATGGACTGTTGGAATATGGCTCACCTGTGCGACCAAGAATTATGGAAGCGGAAATCTTACATCAAATTGATACCATGGATGCGTCCATTCAAATGATGCTAGGGGCCATTCGTCAAACACAGCCTGGGGAGTATACGGAACGAATCTTTGGTTTAGATAACCGCAGTTTCTATGTTCCAAAAGATAAATAAAAAAAGGGAGTGGTCAATCGACCACTCTCTTTTTTATGCTTATTTAGAAGAAGATTCTGTTGTTTTGCTTGAAGAATCTGTTGCTTTTTCAGAGTCGCTTGTTTTGGTATCGCTTGTTTTAGAATCACTTGATTTTGATTCTTTTTTCTCTGAAGAAGCGCTTGAAGATTCAGTTTGCATGTAGCCTGCTAAAGCGTTCTTGAAGGCATCATCTTTAATTTTCACATTGGCCGCTTTTAATTCGTCACTAATGACTTTCGAAACAAATGTTTGATCGGCTAATTTTGTTTCTTCAGCAATTTTCTTGATCTCTTTTTCATAAGGTTTCATGTCATTGCCTTTTGCTTTGTTTTTCGTCATTTTCACTACATAGTAGGTTGTTTGGTAGGTTTGCATATTTGTTGCAGCAATTGGTTCTGACACTTCGCCATCTTTTAATTTGAAGGCAGCTTCTTTAACTTCGGCAGGAACAGTTGTTGCTTGTGAATCAAATTTAATTTTACCGCCATCTTTTTTCGTAGCAGCATCTGTTGATTTTTCTTTAGCAATTTTTGTGAAATCGCCGCCGTCAGTGATTTCTTTCTTGACAGCTTTGGCATCATCTTCTGAAGCAACTTGGATAATTTGTGCTTCTACTTCTGGATGGAAACTTGCCCAAGCTGTTTTTAAGTCTTCATCTGTAATTTTTAAGTGGGCTTTTAGACCTGCATCATAGGCTGCTCTTTGTTTTAACTGTTTCTTGAATGTTTTTTCAGTTAAACCAGCTTGTTTTAATGCATCAGAGAACTTTCCGCCTTGTGCTTCTACTTGTTCTTTGGCTTCGTCAAAGTTTTTTTGAATATCTTTGTCAGTTACTTTGTCGCCATATTTTTCTTCAAAGACTTTATAAATAACCATTTGGCTAAACGCTTGTTGGCTCGTGCTTTGTTCTTTAATTTGGTTATAAAAATCATCAACAGTAATTGTTGAGCCTTTCATTGTTGCGATATCTTTTGAACCGCTTGAACACGCTGCTAAACTAAAAACGGCCATTGCGCCCGCTGCAGCTAAGATTAGTTTTTTCTTCATTCTCTTATGCACTCCTGTTTTTTTTAGTTTTATTTCTGTTATAACTATACCATACCTCATTTTGAAAAAGAAAGAGTCTCAGGCATAGTTTCAAACAAAATTCGTATTTACGTCACACTTTTTATTTTTTTAATAACAAAAGAAATAATTAACATCAAAGACTTTACTTTTGCTTGTTAGTTTGTGTGTCAGGTAATTCAGCCGTGATTTTAGCAATTTGTTCTTTAATTTGAGCAATCCGAGGTTCCGCTTGGAATTTGAAATCAGTGATTTCTTGTTGCAGGTCTTTTGAAAATTCAGTTGCCAGTGGAACGTTTTCTTCGACAACTACCAAATTTCGTTGCACCTGAT
Source organism: Enterococcus sp. DIV2453a (assembly GCF_050533535.1). Lineage (NCBI taxonomy): Bacteria > Bacillati > Bacillota > Bacilli > Lactobacillales > Enterococcaceae > Enterococcus > Enterococcus sp. DIV2453a. The sequence continues at coordinate 427,266 of NZ_CP172899.1, forward strand.
CCCAGTCATTCGTGACTTGATTTTTCAGTGAACGATAGTCCTCTAGCTCATTGATTAAATGTTGTCGTGTTTCTTTCCCGCTTCTTGGAGCAGCCAACAAGCCGCCAATGGTACCGGCAGCTGCGCCAAAAAAGAGGCCTTTAATAAATTTTTTCATTTAGTTCACCTGCTTTGCAATGGTCTCAGCAATTTCTTGCATCGCTTCGGCGGAATAGTCCTCTTGATGGTTGCCAAAATGAATAGAGAAATCATCTTCTTTTGAATAACGGGGAATCAAATGGACGTGGGAATGGAAAACGGATTGATAAGCCACTTCCTTATTGTTATTTAAAATGTTTAATCCTTCCATTTCTGGAAAAGCTTTTTCTAATGCTCGTGCTACTTTAGGAATACGAGCAAAGACGTCGCTTGCTAAAACGTCATTATATTCAAAAATATCAGCAACGTGTTGTTTTGGAATCATTAAGGTATGTCCTTTGGTCACTTGTGTGATGTCTAAAAACGCATAGACTTTCTCGTCTTCATAGACTTTATAACTTGGGATTTCGCCGTTGATAATTTTACAAAAAATACAATCATTCATGAAAAATTCCTCTTTTCTCTAGGTTCTTTCCTTTACTTTACCACAAGTTGATTTCTCTGTGGATGAAAAAGTACGTGAGTTCGCTAAAAAGTTCGTTTCATTTCGTGTATAATAAGAGAAAGAAAAAAATCCATTTAATTAAGGGAGTAATTTTTGAATTCTTGGTTCGCTTAGGGTTTAATAATGGTAGAGAGAAAAGGTTGGAGGCAAAAGAAATGAGCTTAACAATTGAACATTTAACAGGAGGTTACGGCCATATTCCTGTCTTAAAAGATATTAATTTTGACGTCAAGTCTGGTGAAATGGTTGGTTTAATCGGCTTGAATGGTGCGGGGAAAAGTACCACCATCAAAAATATTATTGGGTTACTTACGCCGCAAAAAGGCAAAATTATGATTGACGGGGAAACATTGCAACAAGCCCCTGAAGAATATCGTAAAAAAATCGGGTATATTCCGGAAACACCTTCTTTATATGAAGAATTAACATTGAAAGAGCATATCGAAGTAACGGCCTTGGCTTATGATATTCCATTAGAAGAAGCGTTCAAACGAGCAGAACCATTACTAAAAACGTTCCGTTTAGACAATAAATTGGAATGGTTTCCTGCTAATTTTTCAAAAGGCATGAAACAAAAAGTCATGGTACTTTGTGCATTCTTAATTGAACCGAGTTTATATATTATTGATGAACCTTTTCTAGGCTTAGATCCTTTAGCAATTCATGCTTTATTAGAATTAATGGATACGATGCGTAAGCAAGGGGCAGCGATTTTAATGTCCACGCATATTTTAGCAACAGCTGAAAAATATTGTGATCGTTTTGTGGTACTACACGAAGGGAAATTACGGGCAAACGGTACAATGGCTGAATTACGTGCAGAATTTAATTTACCAGAGTCTTCTTTAGATGATATTTATCTTGCCTTGACGAAGGAAGAAAAGGTGGGGGAACATGGGCGAATTTTTTAGTCAACGTTTGTCACGGCATTTCAAAAAAATGTCCAAGTACTTGCGCTATATTTTAAATGATCATTTTGTTTTAGTCTGTATGTTTTTATTAGGCGGATTAGGTCTGTACTATTCCCAGTTGTTAAAAGAATTACCTCGTGATTTTGTTTGGGGCAGACCGTTAATTCTATTGGGCTGGCTGCTACTCATTCAAGTTGGTAAGTTGGCTACTTTGACAGAAGAGCCAGACAAGGTTTTTTTATTACCAAAAGAAAAACAATTCGCTGCTTATCTGAAACGGGCGCTGCGCTACTCTTTAATTTTACCGATTGTGGTCAGCTTTCTAGGAAGTGGCCTATTGATGCCGTTGATTGTAGTCACAACAGGTTGGTCGTTTCAAACCTTCTTTTTATTTTTGGTCATGCTAGTTTGTATGATTTATACACATCTTAGTTTACAAAGCTATGGGCTCTATCATCTTTCGTCAACCACTTACCGTAGTTGGTGGTTCGTTTGGTTGATCAGTAGTCTCTTGATTATGACGGGAGCCATTTACTGGACGCCTTGGGTTGGTGTGATTGGTGGTATCATTCTGGCCGTTTGTTTATCGAGTATTTGGCAAAATAAGATGAAACAGAGTTTCTTGGATTGGGAAAAAATGATCCAAAAAGAACAAAACAGAATGCATAGAATTTATAAATTCATTCAGCTGTTTACAGATATTCCTGAAGTGAGTAGTACAGTAAAACGTCGTAAATACTTAGATCCTCTCCTCGGAGTAGTCAAAAAAACATCTGAGAACACGTATGCTTACTTATTCATTCGGAGCTTTTTACGAGGTAGCGAATATAGCGGCTTATTGTTTCGTTTGATTTTGGTTGGTGGCGTGCTACTCTTCTTTTTACAAGAATTCTGGATTGCGTTGGTAGTTGCTTTATTGTTTGTTTATTTAATCGGGTTCCAGTTGATTCCCATGTACACGCAATTTGATTATATGGTGATGACACAGCTATATCCAATTTCAATAGAAAAAAAACAAGCAGCAATTCGCCGGTTAATTGGCGGCGCATTGTCTGTTGCGGCCATTATTTTTGGTGGGATTGTCTGCCTTCGTTTAGGCAGTTTGCAAAATAGCTTGCTCATTCTGGGTGCCTTAATTGTAGAAGTTGTGATTTTCACTAAAATGTATGTTCCAATGCGCTTGAATAAGTTATAAAGATGAGAAAACCCAGCAAAATTTACAAAAGAACCACATAGAAGCTTGACGAAGCAAGGTTTGGCGACTAAAATGGTAATTGCTGTAAAAATTGCAATAAAATTGTGTTGAGATAGGAGATAATTTCCATGGAATTTCAGTTGGATAAAGACTGGCGTCTGCAGCCGATAAAGGGCGCAACTGGTCAAACATACATGGGAATAAAAGAAACAGAGAAAGTGTTCATTAAACGAAACACTTCTCCACTTCTTGCAGCATTGTCTAAAGAAGGGTTAGCCCCGAAGATGATTTGGACAAAGCGGACAGCGAATGGCGACGTACTAACAGCCCAAGAATGGCTGGAAGGACGTTTATTACATGCGGACGAAATTGGCAAACGCAATGACGTGATTGACGTGTTATACCAATTGCATCATTCCAATTTGCTGAAAGACATGTTGAAAAAAATTGGTGGCGAAGTTTGTACCCCGCTAACAATGTTGAAAGAGTATAAGCGTCAACTACCTAAAGAATTAAAACGAAACAGTTATTTAAAAGAAGTAATCACTTATTTATATAATCATTTACCAGAATATCCAGAAACTAGTTATGTAGCTGTTCACGGCGATGTGAATCATCGGAATTGGTTAGTCTCGAATAATTATCTCTATTTAGTAGATTGGGATTCTGTGATGGTCGCGGACCCAGCGGTAGATTTAGGAATGATTTTGAGTCATTATGTCCCTCGTTCCGGCTGGAATCAATGGTTACTATCTTATGGTTTAATCCCGAATGAAAGTACGGTTCAACGAATTTATTGGTATGGTTTATTTAGCTTTTTACAAGAGATTGTTCGTCATCACCAAGAGGGCGAAAGAAGAGCAATGACTGCAGAAATTTTACAATTAAAACGAATGTTTAGTAGTTAAACTAATTCATTTAACATCCACACAGGCTGGCGAATTTCACCAGTCTGTTTTTAAAAGAAAGGAATTTTAAATATGCGTGTAAGAAATAGACCCGGAGCAGCAGAATATATGGCAAAATATCCACAATATGTGGTAGAAGGTCCTGAAAAATGGCAAGGGAAATGGCAAGAACGTTTTGGCAATAATCATCCCATCCACATTGAAATTGGTTCAGGTAAAGGTCGTTTTATTTATGAAATGGCTAAAGCACATCCTGAAATTAATTATATTGGTATCGATATGCAATTAAGTATTTTATCGATTGCATTAGATAAGCTAGTGGCCGAGCCGTTACCTAATCTACAGTTATTGCGAGTAGACGGCGAAGCATTAACAGAATATTTTGCTGAAAATGAAGTAGATTTAATCTATTTAAATTTTTCAGATCCTTGGCCAAAGAAAAAACATGAAAAACGTCGTTTAACGTATAAAAACTTTTTAGCGACAGATGAAATTATTTTAAAACCAAATGGAGAAATTCATTTTAAAACGGATAATCAAGGGCTCTTCGAATACTCATTAAGTAGCTTTTCTAAATATGGCATGATTATTGAACGTGTGTGGCTAGATTTGCATAATAGCGAGTTTGAAGGCAACATTATGACAGAATACGAAGAAAAATTTTCTAGTCGTGGTCAACGAATTTATCGAGTAGAAGCACGTTTTGTTGCAAAATAAAAACAAGCATTCCTTTATTTTAAGTGAAGGAATGCTTGTTTTTTATTATTTAAGAAAGCTTAAGTTGTCGTTCTTAAAGCATAGGCGTCCAATAAAATTCTTGCCAGAATGGATAGTGGTAACCGTGAACGCACTTCATAATCGGGGAAAAAGGAGCCTTCTGATTTGAAGCCTACGAACGGAATTTCAATGTATTTCATTAAACTAGAGTGTTTGCTTGCAGTTAAAAGGATAGTCCCAATTTCTGAGTCGTAACAGTTTTTACCAGCGACAACTAATTCTTGGGTTTCTCCGTTTAAAGAAACAAAAAGAGCCACATCTTTTTTTGATAACTTTTTACTAATATTTTTAATAATTTCTGGGTCCGTATGCAGTTCACAGTATTTGCCAGCCAATTGAAACTTAACCATCATTTCCTGAGCAATTAATTCTGAAAAACCTCTAGCAAAGATAATAATCCGTCGAGAAGCTTTGATTTTTTGGATTGCATCTTCTATATTACCAATTTCAATCATGTTAATCGTGCGAGTTACTTCTTCTTCATTCTTTAAAATGGCCGTCCGAATTCCTCGGTCTACTTTTTCTAATGCTGAAAAATTTATATTTTGGTTTTCTTTATCTTTCAAGTGATGCTTGAAGGATGTGAAACCTTCATAGCCTTTCTTTTTCATGGTTCTTACAATCGTCGCAGTTGATACGTTGGCTCGTTCGCTTAATTTTACAATGGAATAATCAGGGATTTCTAAAATATGTGTTTCGATAAAATGCCAGAGATATTGCTCTGACTCACTCAATTTTTGTTCCATAATGGCTAGCCCTTCTTTCTTTCACTAAAAAAACATTTATAAGCCTATTTTTAATGAAAAAAAATAAAAAAGCTAGAGAAATTATGAAATTGTAAATGTTTTCTATATTTTTGCGAAAGAATGAAAACCTTTACATGGTATTTTGAGACATAATAAAGAGGAGAAAGGAGGAACTACAGTGACTATTTATACATGTACATTAAATTTAGCCATTGATTTATTTATCGAAACAGAAGAGCTAGTTCCTTTTGTCGTGAATCGCACGAAGGAAGATGATATTCAAGCAAACGGGAAAGGAGTCAATGTTTCCCTAATTTTAAAGATGTTAGGGATTGATAATACCGCTTTGGGAGTCAAAGCTGGTTTCACTGGGAACTATGTCGAGGATTATTTAAAAGAAAAAGAAATAACCACTGATTTTATCGAAGTCGCTGGCACAACGAGAATCAATGTGTTCACAAAAGTTACCCAAGATCAAAAGGAATACAAATTAGTCAATAAAGGACCAAAATTATCTGAAGAACATGTACAACGTTTTTTGAAAAAAATTTCAGAGTTACGTAAAGGGGATTATTTGTGCGTATCAGGAAGTTTACCACAAGGGGTTTCGCCAAGTATTTTGATTGAAATTAGCCGAATTTGTTTTGAAAAACAGGTGTTCTTAATCTTAGACAGTAGTTATGAAGAAATTTTAGATTGTTTGCCTTATCAACCATTTTTATTGAAACCAAATGAAGAAGAACTTCAAGAGTGGTTTCATACAGAAGTGCAGACTAAGGATGATTACATTTTTTACGGACAAGAATTACTGAAGCGGGGAGCCAAAAATATTTTACTTTCTTTAGGTAGTGAAGGGGCTTTATTTATGAACAATGAAAAGGTTCTTTCAGGTAATTCACCAACTGGAATGGTTGTAAATACAGCTTGTTCAGGGGATGCAATGTTAGGTACCTTTTTAGCTGGCTGGCATCAAGGACTTTCATTGGAAAAAAATTTAAAAAGAAGTATTGCAGCAGGTAGTTCAACAGCATTTCGCAAAGGATTGACAGATTTTTCAGATGTTCAGGAGTTAGAGCAACAAATAAAGATTCAAGAGGAGGAATAAACAGATGGCTACGTATCAATTAATAGCTGCTACAGGTTGTCCGACGGGAATAGCGCACACGTATATGGCACAGGAGGCATTGGAACAAGCTGCAAAACGTAAAGGTATTACGATTAAGGTTGAAACACATGGTCAGATTGGCATAGAAAACGAGTTAACACCTGCAGAAATCCAAGGAGCGGAGGCAGTCATTATTGCCGCCGACAAAGACGTTCAAGCAGAACGTTTTGCTGGGAAACGAATCATTGATGTCCCTGTCAGTGTGGGGATTAAAGAAGCAGATCGCTTAATTGAAGAAGCACTCGCAGGCAAAGGATCGATTGCAGCCGAAAACCAAGCAGTGGACGAACTTGAACAGGAGACACAAATTTCTTCAGGAAATGTTGGACATAGTATTTATAAAAACTTAATGAATGGCGTCTCTCACATGTTGCCGTTTGTAGTAGCAGGCGGCGTTTTAATTGCTCTTTCTTTTGCTATTTGGGGCATTTATTCATTTGATCCAGAAAGTAGTCAGTATAATGCTACCGCTGCTATGTTAAAAAGTATTGGTGATGCCTCAATGGGCATGATGGTGCCAATCTTATCTGCGTATATCGCAGAGGGGATTGCCAAACGACCTGGTTTGGTTGTGGGCTTTGTCGGTGGTTTGATTGCTAACACTGGTGGTACTGGCTTTTTAGGAGGGATATTATCTGGTTTCCTTGCTGGGTATTTCATTCTTTTATTACAGAGAGTATTTAAAGGTTTGCCTAAATCATTAGATGGTTTAAAAGCAATTTTCCTTTATCCAGTCATTGGCGTTGCAGTTATTGGTATCACTATGTCTTTACTAGCAGATCCGATGAAAGCTGTTAACGAAGGAATGATGAGCTTTTTAGCTAGTTTCCAAAACTCCAGTCCGTTGGTTTTAGGAATTATTGTGGGTTGTATGTGTGCCTTTGATATGGGAGGTCCAGTTAATAAAGCGGCCTATGTTACTGGGACGGCACTCTTAGCTCAAGGAAATACTTCTTTTATGGCAGGAGTTTCTGCTGCTTGCATAGCGCCACCTTTAATTACAGGCTTTGCTACATTATTCTTTGGAAAATACTTTGACACAAATGAACGCAATGCGGGCCTAGTGAACTTTATTTTAGGCTCCACACATATTACAGAAGGCGCTATTCCGTTTGCGGCAAAAGACCCCTTGAAGGTTTTACCAATTATGATGCTCGGATCTTCAATTGCGGCAGTCCTAACGTATATGTTTGGGGTACAAGTGCCAGCACCTCATGGAGGATTTCTTGTTTTACCAGTTGTTACTCACGCTGTTCAATGGGTTCTGGCAATTTTAGCTGGTTCATTGGTAGGCGGTTTATTGCTAGGTTTTGTACAAAAAAGTAGAATCGCCAAACAAGAGCAATCGTTATCAAAAAAATGAAATAACAGGAATTAGGAGTGAATGGAATGGCTTTTATTAAAGAAAATCATATTTTTTTAAATCAACAGTTACAAACGCAAGAGGATGTTTTTCACTTTTTAGCAAAAAAATCAACAGAATTGGAAGTTGCTCAGGACGCACAGGAAGTTTTCGATAAACTGAACGAGCGAGAACAAGAAGGAACAACGGGGATGATGAATGGATTTGCGATACCTCATGCAAAAGCAGCAACGATTCAACAAGCGGCCATTATCATCGTTACCTTGGACCAAGGTGTTGAGTGGCAGAGCCTTGACAACCAATTAACGGAGTTTGTGATTGCGCTGTTTATTCCAGATGCCGAAGCTGGCACGACACATTTGAAATTACTCTCTTCCGTTGCGCGCCTCCTATTAAGAGAAGAAGTTACTTCTGGACTGAAACAAGCAAGTTCGCCAGCTGAAATTGCTACGTTACTAAATAATCAATTAGGAGAGGGAACAGAATGAAAAAAATTAGTGAACAAAAACGTAAACATTTAGAAAATCTGGTAGATGATCAAGGGATTATTGGAGCACTAGCCATTGATCAACGTGGGGCCTTAAAACGCATGATGGGAAAATACAAAGAGGTGACTGCGCAAGAAATCAGTGACTTTAAAGTATTAGTATCTCGTTGCTTAACACCAGAGACTTCAGCAATTTTGTTGGATCCAGAATATGGCCTAGCTGCTGCTGAAAATCGAGCACAGACTTCAGGTTTGTTACTTGCGTATGAAAAAACGGGCTACGATGCTTCGACACCAGGACGGTTACCCGATAGTCTTGATGTTTGGTCGGTTAAGCGTTTAAAAGAAGCGGGCGCAGACGCGTGTAAATTTTTACTTTATTACGATGTTGACGAAAGTGAAGCAATCAATGAACGAAAGAAAGCTTATATAGAACGGATTGGTTCAGAGTGTTTAGCCGAAGAAATTCCATTCTTTTTAGAAATTGTCTCTTATGATGCAAACAATTCGGATAGTGCTTCAAAAGAATACGCTAAAGTAAAACCGCACAAAGTAATTGAAGCGATGAAAGAATTTTCAAAGGATCGCTATAATGTTGATGTTTTAAAAGTAGAAGTCCCTGTGAATATGAATTTTGTAGAAGGTTTTGGCACTGAAAGTCTTTATAGCCAAGATGAAGCGCAGGCTTTTTTCAACATGCAAAGTGAAGCAACACAACTTCCATTTATTTTCTTGAGTGCAGGGGTTAGTGCTACGATGTTTCAGGAAACATTGAAATTTGCAAAAAAAGCAGGTTCCTCGTTTAATGGAGTCTTATGTGGTCGCGCAACTTGGGCAGACGGCGTGCTTCCATTTGTTCAACAAGGTGCTGAAGCAGCCGTTGCGTGGCTTGAAACAACTGGTAAAACAAATGTTGACGAATTAAATCAGGTTTTAAGAGAGAGCGCAGTATCAGTCTTTGAAAAAATCCAGTAATTAAGCTGAAAATATTTACTGAATTTGAGCTAATTGGTCATCTGAATTAAATTTTTTCAGAAATCGTCTTCTTTAAGTGAACTCAATGTACGCAAACTCAAAAGATATGATATAATTATTTCGATATCGATGTATGAACACCCAAAAAGTAACATTGCTTTACTTTATTTGGGGAAAGTTGGGGTATTATGGGAATTCCTAAAGAAGGCGAGTTTGTAACCATTCAGAGTTATAAACATGACGGACATTTACATCGAACGTGGCGTGATACGATGGTACTAAAAACGAGCGAGTATTCTTTAATTGGTGTGAACGATCACACGTTAGTAACGGAATCCGACGGACGTCGGTGGGTGACTCGTGAACCAGCCATTGTTTATTTTCACAAGAAATATTGGTTCAATATAATAGCAATGATTAGAGAAAAGGGGGTTTCGTATTACTGCAATCTGGCTTCGCCATATGTTTTAGATGACGAAGCGTTGAAGTATATTGATTATGATTTAGATATCAAGGTTTTTCCAGATGGTGAAAAACGTTTACTAGACGTTGATGAATATGAATTTCATAGCAAACTAATGGATTATCCAGAAGATATTGACTTCATTTTAAAAGAAAATGTCAAGACTTTAGTGGATTGGATTAATAACGAAAAAGGCCCCTTCTCGCCCGAATATGTAGATATCTGGTATCAACGTTATCAACAGCTATCAAAAAAATAGCCGATGTAAACAGCCCACAAAAGGAGCTTGGAGCATTAGCCAAAATGGCTAATGCTCCAAGCTCTAAATTTTCCGATTTAATTGGTGTTATAGTTCTTTATTCATTTCGTAGTGTTCAATGCCAGCATCCATAAAAGGTGCTCCTGTTTTTTGATAACCTAAACGTTCATAGAAGCCTACAGCGGTGACTTGTGCTCCTAGAGTAATCTTGTGGTAGCCTTGTTCTTTGGCAAAATTTTCCGCCGCTTCCATAATCACTCGTCCATAGTCGGCGCCACGGTAAGCTTTTTCAACGGCCATTCGTTGTAATTTCATAACGCCATTTTCTAGTGGAAGCAAGCGACAAGTTGCGACAGCTACATGATCCGTGTACAAAACAAAGTGAATACAATGTGCTTCATATTCATCGATTTCCATCTCTTCTGGTACCCCTTGTTCCGCTACGAATACGCGTTGACGAAGCCGGACAGCATCTAAATAAAGATCACTCATGGTATCTTTTGTTTGAGCTACATGCATAGAAAAACCCCCAAGTTCAGAATCTGTTTCTATTTTATTATACCACGAAAAAGTTCTAGCAATGAAGTATTCTCAATGACTGAGGGGGGAAGGTGTGATAAAATAAAACAGCAACAATTGAATAAAAATAAAGGAGGAGCCGCTGTGATTAATCGATTTAAAGAATCGAAATTATTTTTCTGGTCAGTTGAATTACTTGTCGTGGCCATGCTATTATTTATTGCTTCGAAAATTAATTTCTTATTTGCACCGATTGGGACATTCTTTTCAACGTTGTTTGCCCCAGTCTTAGTAGCAGGCTTTTTGTATTATTTACTAAATCCTGTGGTCAATCTACTAATGAAGACGAAAATGAAACGAATTTATGCCGTCTTACTGGTATTTTTATTACTAATCATCGCATTAGTTCTGATCTTATTAACAATTATCCCTAAGTTGGCAGATCAGCTAGCTAGTTTAGCATCAAGTATGCCGGATTTCTTTAAACAAGTGGAGACCTGGATTTATGAGATTGCGGAGTTACCTATTTTTAAACAAATTGATTTAACAAGCTATATTGAAAAAATGGATATTTCTTATGCCAATATTATCCAACAATTTTTAAGTAGTTTATCAAGTAGCTTAGGTTCAATCGTATCAACGGTGGCGTCAACCACCATTGTTTTGGTCACTGCGCCATTTATTTTATTTTATATGTTAAAAGATGGAGATAAGCTAGTACCAGCGATCCAACGCTTTTTACCTGAGAAAAGAAAAGATGATATTGTGGATCTTTTAGGACAATTGAACCAAACCTTATCCAGTTATATTAGCGGACAAGCGATTGAATGTTTATTTGTCGGTACATTTACGATTATTGGGTATTCATTGCTTGGCGTTCGTTATGCCTTTTTATTTGGTGTCATTGCCGGCTTTACGAATTTGATTCCCTATCTAGGCCCTTATCTAGGATTAGCGCCCGCTGTCTTAGTGACCATCTTTAATGAACCCGTCAAAGCAGCCTTATGTTGTTTAGTGGTGCTAGTGGTTCAGCAATTGGACGGAAATATTATTTATCCAAACGTTATCGGAAAATCTCTAAAAATCCATCCGTTAACGATTATTTTAATTTTATTGGTAGCAGGAAATTTAGCAGGTTTGCTAGGTATTTTCCTCGGCGTCCCATTTTACGCAATCTGCCGGACCATTATCTACTATGTTATTGATATGGTCAAAGCGGGTCGTAGTGAAAAAGTTACCAATGCCGTTCTTTTAGGGAATGAAACAAATACGAAAGAAAATAACGGTTAATGATTGAATCCGCTAATCTTTCGTGCTATGATTTTATGGATTAGGATAGAAAATAACCTGTCATAATACTGATTGTGTCTGTTTCTAAGCCTAACCATAAAAAGAGGAAGAACGTTAAAAGAGTACGAAAGTACAGCCTCGGAATTATCAACAATTAAGGAGAGAGAGAACATTATGAATAATGCTGACCCTGAGAGTCAGTCGCTAATTGCGCAACTTCTATTATTAGTCGTGTTGACGTTTATCAATGCCTTTTTGGCAGCGGCGGAAATTGCAGTCGTATCTGTTAACAAGAATCGTGTGGAACAAAAAGCGGAAGACGGCGACGCAAAAGCTCAAAAATTGCTTAAGGTATTGCAAGACCCCAATAACTTTTTATCCACAATCCAAGTAGGAATTACTTTGGTTAATATCCTATCTGGTGCTTCATTAGCAGAGACTTTATCTAGTCGTTTGGCCCCTGTATTAGGTGGCGGCGCCGCAGCTAAGAGTCTTGCCAGTATCATTATCTTAGCATTGTTAACGTACGTTTCTATTGTATTTGGTGAATTATACCCTAAACGAATTGCTATGAATAAATCAGAAGAAGTCGCTCAATTGACTTCTGGTGCAGTTCGCTTTTTAGGAGTTATCGCGCGTCCCTTCGTTTGGTTGCTATCGGCTTCGACCGATTTATTATCCAAAATCACACCAATGACTTTCGATGATGCTGATTCGAAGATGACACGAGATGAAATGCGCTATATGCTTGAAACAGAAGGTGTTTTGGAAAACGAAGAACTAGAAATGCTACAAGGTGTCTTTTCATTAGATACAAAAGTGGCACGAGAAGTAATGGTTCCTCGGACAGACGCATTCATGGTTGACATCCAAGATGATGTCCAAGAAAACATCAATTTAATTTTAGGAGAAAATTATTCTCGGATTCCTGTTTATAGTGAAGACAAAGATAAAATTGTTGGTATTTTACATACCAAAACGTTACTAAAAGCTGCACGTAATTTAGGCTTTGAAAACATTGAATTAGGCGCGATTATCCAAGAACCATTATTTGTCCCAGAAACCATTTTTATTGATGATTTACTTTATGAGTTAAAACGAACACAAAACCAAATGGCGATTTTACTAGATGAATATGGCGGTGTTGTCGGTTTAGCAACACTGGAAGATTTACTAGAAGAAATCGTTGGTGAAATTGACGATGAAACAGATGAAGTAGAAAATTTATATACACAAGTGGCCGACAATGAATATTTGGTTCAAGGACGCATGTTAATTGACGAATTTAATGAAGTATTTGAAACAGATTTACACATGAGCGATGTTGATACAATGGCAGGTTACTTAATTACAGCATTAGGAACCATTCCTGATGAAGGGGAAAAACCTTCTTTTGAAGTGGGCAATATTAAGTTAACTGCTGAAGAAATGGAAGGCACACGTTTGCTAGTCTTACGCGTTCATTTCTACGATGAAGAAACTGTCGATGAAGAACCAGAAGAAAATCGTCGTTTTTTCCGTAAAGAAATGGAAGATGACGAACCAAGACGTTAAAAATAACCTGTGACATCAGTCGTTTTGACTAATGTCGCAGGTTTTCCTTTTAAAAAACAGCCAACAGCAGCTCTTTATTCTCAAGGCTTGACATGATATACTAGCAAAGGTTAATCAAAAATTATGCTGAAGAAAATAAATAAATAAACATCACAAGTGATAAGGAGATTTTTATGACGATCAATCAAAAAGAAGCAGTCGATAGTCGCCGTACGTTTGCGATTATTTCCCATCCGGATGCTGGGAAAACAACGATTACTGAACAATTATTATTATTTGGGGGCGCCATCCGCCAAGCTGGAACCGTCAAAGGGAAAAAAACAGGGAACTTTGCCAAATCTGACTGGATGGAAATTGAAAAACAACGGGGAATTTCGGTAACGAGTTCTGTGATGCAATTTGACTATCAAGACAAACGGATTAATATCTTGGACACCCCAGGGCATGAGGATTTCTCAGAGGATACGTATCGGACATTGATGGCCGTGGATAGTGCTGTGATGGTTATTGACAGTGCCAAAGGGATTGAAGCACAAACGAAAAAACTTTTCCAAGTTGTTAAAAAACGTGGTATTCCAATTTTTACCTTTATTAACAAATTGGATCGTGATGGACGGGAACCATTGGAACTTTTAGAAGAATTGGAAGAACTATTGGATATTGAATCTTATCCAATGAACTGGCCAATTGGTATGGGAAAAGGCCTAGAAGGTCTATACGATATTTATAATGAACGTGTGGAATTATATCGTCCAGAAAATAATGGCGGGGAGCGTTTTATTCCTTTAAAAGATGGCGATATCCCAAGCGATTTACCATTGCACAATAACAGCGTTTATCAACAAGTGTTGGAAGATGTTGAGTTATTGGTAGAAGCAGGCGATGAATTTAGCGAGGAAAAAATCGCTCGTGGTGATCAAACGCCAGTCTTCTTCGGTTCTGCTTTGACAAACTTTGGGGTTCAAACATTTTTAGAAACCTTCTTACAATTTGCGCCTGCGCCACATGCGCATAAAACAGAAGAGGGTGGCGAAGTAAGTCCTTATGAAAAAGAATTTTCAGGCTTTGTCTTTAAAATTCAAGCGAATATGAACCCAGCCCATCGTGATCGAATTGCCTTTGTTCGAATTTGTTCAGGTGTTTTTGAAAGAGGCATGGACGTGACCTTAGGTAGAACAGGTAAAAAAGTCAAATTAAGCAACGTGACACAATTTATGGCGGATGCCCGCGAAAACGTCACAGAAGCTGTTGCAGGCGATATTATCGGCGTGTATGACACAGGAAATTACCAAATTGGCGATACTTTGTATGAAGGGAAAATGAATGTTCAATACGAAGAGTTGCCGTCATTTACCCCTGAATTATTCATGAAAGTGACTGCCAAAAACGTGATGAAACAAAAATCTTTCCATAAAGGAATTTACCAACTGGTTCAAGAAGGAGCCATTCAATTATATAAAACATATTTAACAGAAGAATATATCATTGGCGCCGTAGGTCAATTGCAGTTTGAAGTTTTCCAATACCGAATGTCCAATGAATACAATGCTGAAGTAGTAATGACGCCAATGGGTTCTAAAATTGCCCGCTGGATTAATCCAGAAGATTTAGATGAACGCATGAGCTCTAGCCGAAACATTTTGGCACGGGACCGTTTCGACCAACCATTGTTCTTATTTGAAAACCAATTTGCGGAACGCTGGTTTGCGGATAAGTATCCAGATGTTGAACTGAAAAGTTTGATGTAAAATTAATTTGTAATCAATTAGTAGCTGAATCTTTAGAAGATTGAAGCTCGGCGCAGTCATTCTCAAGATGATTGCGCTGAGCTTTTCTTGTTATAAGGTATTAAAGCAGGCGTGATTGTTTTTTTTGAGATAGAATACTTACTATAACGAACCTATCAAGGAGTGGACAAGAACATGAATTTTTATGGCATCGAGTATTTAAAAAGCCAATCTAATTTAAATGATTACTTAAAGTATTTTTTTATTTTTGCTTTGTTAATCGGGCTAGTCATTGTGTTTAGTTTTTATGTGCGACATCAAATTCAAACGAAATATCGTGAATTAAGTATTATTATTTTTTTATCATTATTATTTGTTTTAGGGGTTCAATATTCCAATTACCAACTGAACCAAAATCAGCATTCACAATCTTCACAAATGGTACATTTTGTCGAACAAGTGGCACAGGAAAAAAAGGTTTCTCCAGAAAAAGTTTATGTCAATGGTACACAATTGGCTGACGGAACCATAGTTAAAATTGACGAAGTCTTTTACAAAATGAGTTTAAGTACGGATCAGCAGTCTTATACGTTACAAGAAACGTATTTATTAACACCAACGATTGAAATCATAAAGTAAAGTGAGGGAAAATTAATGCAGTTTTATAGTCCAATTATTATTAAATTTGCTTTAGGTATTATTTGTTTAATTGTCCAAATTAATTTGATGGGAAAAGGCAATTTGGCGCCCACATCGGCCATGGACCAAGTGCAAAACTATGTATTGGGGGGCATTATTGGTGGTGTTATTTATAATGATTCAATTACGGTGCTCCAATTTGTATTAGTGTTAATTTTGTGGACATTATTAGTCTTAATTTTAAAATTTGCAAAAGAACACAATCGCTATGTGAAGCAAATTGTGGATGGTAAACCCATTACTTTAATCAAGGATGGACAGGTTGTGGTGAAGGAATGTTTGAAAAATGGTATTTCTGCAAATGATCTGATGTTTAAATTACGAGCAAATGGTATTTATGAAGTCCAGCTTGTTAAACGGGCGGTTTTAGAACAAAATGGTCAATTAACAATCGTCGAATATGGCGATGAAAGTATTCGTTATCCGATTATTGTGGACGGTCAAGCCAACATGGATGTCCTAGAGTTAATCAAAAAAGATGAGCACTGGCTGTTAACGCAAATCCAAGAACAAGGCTTCCAAAGATTACAGGAAATCTATCTAGGTGAATATTTATCTGGACAGTTAAGTTTATCGCCATATGAAGAAAAAACGATTTCTTAGCTATACTTTTCATCCTACTTATATTAAAATAAAATGGTAATTCAATGAGTTTTAAAAGGAGGAAAAATGAAAACTAAAAAGATAGTTGTCGGGTTATTTTGTTCAATGATTATTTTAATGGGGTGCCAACCAGATCAACGAACTGAAAAAATGAAAGAAAGTACTGAAGCAGAAGCAGTCCAAGTAACGAGTGGTGCCTCGGCAGCCACTAATGCCACTTCTGTAAAGCAGGAGGAGCAGACAAACACGAATGATCAACCGAAGGAGAGTGCTGCCAAAGTGAGTTATGAGCGTAATGGACATACCTTTGAAGTTGATGCTGTTTCTGGCGCTACAGTAGAAGCTAATAATGGACAATCAGGAATTAGTCCAGAAGAAAAAGCCCAGAAGATGTATTGGTCAGGTCGTCCAGAAATCGGAGAAGTTCAAGGGGATTATTATCATCATGAAGTCGTGTTTGATGGCGGCTATACGGCTTTAATTGATGTCGTTGTTAAGGATCAACAAATTCAGTTAGTGGAATTTGATGAACGTGGACCTAAAAACTATTATTCTGAAGAATGGGCAGGAGTGACAAAACGTTTATCCGGCTATGCAAATTTTCAAGCGAACAACGCCCGAACTGATCAATCGTTAGTGACCATTGTTAATACGATGACTTTTCTAGAAAATCAAATGGTTACTGAAAATCGTCTAGATGGCGCATTCCAGACAGCCAAAGGGCAATCCAATAGCGCTAATAATGGCTATCTTCCTGCTGCTAGGGCTTTAGCCAAGGAAATCAAAGAACCTTCAAAAGAACATTATACAAGTCTAACAGAAGATTTTGGAGAGGGGCTTTCTGGACGTTTAACGGTTATTACGTTAAAAGATTCAGGGAAAATAACCGATCTTCGTTATGATGAATATTTTGCAGATACAGAAGAAGAGATTAAAGACGCAAAACTGAAGGCTTATTCTCGCCAATCAAAATATTTTTCTAAAGATTATGCTCAAAAATCGGGGGAAAATTTCAAAAAAGAAGTGGATGACTTAAGAAAAAAAGCAATCGAGGAAAACAAATTAGTCAGTCCGACAAATGAGGAAGCCTGGTCGGAAAATTATCAAAGGCTTGTAAAAAAAATAACGTCACAATAAATTAAAAAACTGCCGAAGTGGGGAAACTTCGGCAGTTTTTTTAGTTTTCCATGAGGGAAACTTTTAATGGAACAGACACTTCGGTCACATGGTTTAACTCAATGATAGAAATTTCATCTGGGTCATAAGCCTCTTTAGGTAATCGTTTTAACAGTTTTGCTAAAATTTCTTTTACTTCTGTCGGACGAATGCGACGATTTTTATTCATAATCAGAACTTCCACATGGTGAGCTGCTTCTGAATAGACAGCGGTCGTGTTTCCTGCTGAGTAGACTTTTACAAAGTAAGCATCCGTGTTTTCCAATTGTTTATTTACTAATTGTTTGTAGCTATTGGTCACATTCACTAATTTCATTTTATCACCTCATTATAGTTGTGTGCTGCAAAAGAGCGTTTCCAATTATGTACAGGAGTTCCAGATTGAATTTTTTCTATGAGGAACAAGTATACGAATATCTTTCTTCTATTATAGTTTTTTTTGATGAAAATAAAAAGTGAAAAGCATAAAAAAATCCGCACGCATTGTTATTAATGCGTGTGGATTTTTGATTATTCTGCTTGGTCAGATGTTGAAGTTTCTGTTTTAGTCACTTCTTGTGCGCCAGTTACGATAATTTTACCTTCGTTATCTAACGCTGCGACTAATTGATGATTTTCAGGATGATCTAGATAGTATTCAGCAATGCCGTCTTCAATTTGTTCTTGAATTGTTCGACGTAAAGGACGAGCGCCCATTGCAGGATCATAACCTAAATCAACGAGTTTCTCTTTGACTTCTGTTGGAACCTCAATGTGTAATTTTTGTTTAGCTAATAAGCCATTTACTTCTTCTAACATCAAGCTGACAATGTTCATCAGGTTTTCTTTGCTTAATGCTTTGAATTCGATAATACCATCGAAACGGTTAAGGAATTCGGGGGTGAAGAAGTTGTTCAATTGACCTAAAACAGATTTAGTCACACCTTCACGGGCAGCGCCAAAGCCAACGTTGGCTTCCACAGCACCTGTTCCAGCATTACTTGTCATGATAATGATGGTGTCTTTAAAGCTGACCGTACGACCTTGTGCATCTGTTAAACGACCATCGTCGAGAATTTGTAAAAACATGTGTAAAACATCAGGATGCGCTTTTTCAATTTCATCCAATAAAATTAAACTATAAGGATTACGACGGACTTTTTCTGTGAGTTGTCCAGCTTCGTCATACCCAACATAGCCTGGAGGAGAACCAATCAGTTTAGAGACACTGTGTTTTTCCATGTACTCACTCATATCGAAACGAACCATCGAATCTTCTGAACCGAATAGCTCAAAGGCTAATTGTTTTGCTAATTCTGTTTTACCAACGCCTGTTGGCCCTACAAATAAGAAGGAACCAATTGGGCGGTTTTGTTTGCCTAGGCCTACACGATTGCGACGAATCGCTTTAGCTACTTTATCGACGGCATCATCTTGTCCGACAACATGAGCTTTTAAGTCAACAGCTAAATTTTTCAATTGGGTTTGTTCTTTTTCTTTTAAGTCACCGACAGGAATGCCAGTTTTTTGTTCCACAATGGCTTCAATATCTTTTTCAGTGATGACGGGTGTTTCTTCATCGCTGATTTGTTTTTCTTTCATTGCTTGTAATTTATTGATTTGATCACGATAATAAGCCGCTTTTTCAAAATCTTCTTCTGCGGAAGCTTGTTGTTTTTGTTGTTCCGCTTCTGCTAATTTTTTATCAATTGTTTTTGGATCGACGAGTTGGATAGTTAGATTCATTTTTGAACCAGATTCATCTAACAAGTCAATCGCTTTATCTGGTAAAAAGCGATCTTGAATGTAACGATTGGATAAGTTTGCTGCTGCGTTAATCGCTTCATCTGTATATTTAACATGATGATAATCTTCATAACGTTTTTGCAAACCATGTAAAATCGTTATGGTTTCGTCAACGGTTGGCTCATCTACTTGGACTGGTTGCATCCGACGTTCTAAGGCAGCATCTTTTTCAATAATACGGTACTCATTTAAAGTTGTGGCACCGACTAATTGTAATTCACCACGTGCTAAGGCTGGTTTTAAAATATTGCCAGCATCCATATTGCCATCACCAGCAGCACCAGCACCCACAATTTCATGGACTTCATCAATAAATAAAATGACATTTTCAGCTTCAGTGATTTCTTCAATCAATTTTTGCATCCGTTCTTCAAATTGTCCGCGAATACCAGTTCCTTGAACAAGTGAAACCACATCTAAACGAATGACTTCTTTGTCCAATAATTTTTGGGGCACATCGCCATCGACAATTTTTTGGGCTAAACCTTCGACAACGGCTGTTTTACCAACACCTGGTTCACCGATTAAAACGGGGTTGTTTTTTGTGCGGCGATTTAAGATTTCAATGACACGCTTAATTTCTTGGTCACGTCCTACCACAGGATCGATATCTCCTTGGCGTGCCGCTTCGGTGATGTTAATCCCATACTCGCCTAGTAAACCTTGACCAGCGCCAGCGCCTCCGCGAGGGGGTTGACCGCCATTACCACCATCACCAAATTGAGTGGGTGGTGTTTGTTGTTCATAAGGATTACCTTGTTGCATTTGGCGAGAAAGAGAACGATATAAATCGTCTAAACTCCCAAAGCCAAAAGGGTCTTGTCCCATATTTTGAGGGGAATTATTTGCTTGATTTTTTAATTTTTGATAGCAGCTTTGGCAATAGTCCAGTTGTTTTCTTTGACCATTCACATTTGCATATAAATGAATTGTTGCTTCATTTTGTTGACAATTTTGACAAATCATTGAATGAAACACATCCTTTCAAAATAACTGAGGCCAGAAAAATAGCTGTTTGCTCTATTATTTCTAGTAAACAGACCATTTTTCCTCAAACCAGCCAAGTACTAGATAGCAGGAATAAATTCTGTCTATAAAACCACTTGACCATTTTTGACCTTTGAGGTCATTATAGCATTTTTTGTAAGAGAATCAAGTAAAAGACCTTGTTTAAAAAAAGGCAAAGATTCGATTTTTTTACAGACAATTGCGCCATTTTCAAGTAAACTATAAGAGTTGATATTTAAGAGAAAGAGTGGTGAAATCAATGGCTGAAAATCCTTTTGTAGAAAAAATTGCTTCATTAAAAGCTGGAGAAATCTCTGAATTAATCGTGGAGCAAAATGAATTTTTCCAATTTCGTGATGCTTGGATTTCTTTGCCTGACCGCGCGGAAATTGTTGGAGAAGCGGGGTTAAATGGACGAATCATTTATCGTTACCAAAAAGAGGAAGAATAGTCAGTGCAAAACATCACGAAATTTAAGCAAAAAGTGTTGTGTAAGATAGAAAAAAATGGTAATCTTAGAAACTGAAAGGGTCTTTTTTCGAGTAGACGTTTGATTTTAGCGTATCAAGAAAGGAAAACCCTAACATAAAAATTTTTTATTTACGAAGGAGACCGATTTATATGGAAAAGAAAGAATTTCACATTGTAGCAGAAACAGGAATTCACGCACGTCCAGCTACTTTATTAGTACAAACTGCAAGCAAATTTAACTCAGATATTAACTTAGAATACAAAGGTAAATCTGTTAACTTAAAATCAATCATGGGCGTTATGTCTTTAGGCGTTGGTCAAGGTTCTGACGTAACAATCACTGTTGATGGTGCTGACGAAGCTGAAGGAATGGCAGCAATCGTTGAAACATTACAAAAAGAAGGATTGGCTGAATAATGTCTGAGATGCTAAAAGGGATTGCCGCAAGTGATGGCGTTGCTGTTGCTAAAGCTTACCTGCTAGTTCAACCTGACTTGTCTTTCAACAAAACTTCCGTAGAAGATACTGATGCAGAAGCAACTCGCTTAGACGATGCTTTAGCAAAATCTACTGAAGAGTTGCAAGCAATTCGCGACAAAGCAGCTCAAAGCCTTGGTGAAGCAGAAGCGCAAGTTTTCGATGCTCATTTAATGGTTTTATCTGACCCAGAAATGGTTGGTCAAATCAAACAAAATATCCAAGACAACAAAGTCAATGCAGAAGCTGCCTTGAAAGAAGTTACGGATATGTATATTGGTATGTTTGAAGCAATGGACGATAATGCTTACATGCAAGAGCGTGCAGCAGATATTCGTGACGTTGCCAAACGTATCTTAGCACATTTATTAGGTGTGACTCTTCCAAATCCTTCAATGATTAACGAAGAAGTAATCGTGGTTGCCCACGACTTAACACCTAGTGATACTGCACAATTAGACCGTACGTATGTTAAAGCCTTTGTGACAGACATCGGCGGACGTACTTCTCACTCAGCAATCATGGCTCGTTCGTTAGAAATCCCTGCAATCGTTGGTACAAAAGAAATTACTGACAAAGTAAAAGCAGGCGATATTTTAGCAGTGAACGGAATCATTGGGGATGTTATTATTGACCCAACAGATGCTGAAAAATCTGAATTTGAAGCAGAAGCAAAAGCTTATGCAGATCAAAAAGCAGAATGGGATAAACTAAAAAATGCAGAAACAGTGACAGCTGACGGCAAACATGTTGAGTTAGCTGCAAACATTGGTACACCAAAAGATTTAGAAGGCGTACACAAAAACGGCGGCGAAGCTGTTGGTTTATATCGTACAGAATTCTTATACATGGATTCATCTGACTTTCCAACTGAAGAGGACCAATACCAAGCGTATAAAGCAGTTCTTGAAGGAATGGAAGGAAAACCCGTTGTGGTTCGTACAATGGATATTGGTGGGGACAAAGAGCTTCCTTACCTAACATTACCACACGAAATGAACCCATTCTTAGGTTACCGTGCATTACGTATTAGCTTATCAGAACTAGGTGACGGCATGTTCCGTACACAAATGCGTGCATTATTACGTGCGTCTGTTCATGGTAACTTACGTATCATGTTCCCAATGGTTGCTACTTTGAAAGAATTTAGAGCAGCGAAAGCAATCTTTGAAGACGAAAAACAAAAATTAGTCAACGAAGGTGTTGAAGTTTCAAACGATATCCAAGTAGGTATTATGATTGAAATTCCAGCAGCTGCCGTATTAGCTGATAAATTTGCCAAAGAAGTAGACTTCTTTAGTGTTGGAACCAACGACTTAATCCAATACACAATGGCGGCAGACCGTATGAACGAACGCGTTTCTTACTTATACCAACCATACAACCCATCAATCTTACGTTTAATTAAAAATGTAATTGATGCAGCACATGCTGAAGGTAAATGGGCTGGTATGTGTGGTGAAATGGCGGGCGATCAAACAGCTGTTCCATTACTATTGGGTATGGGCTTAGATGAGTTCTCAATGAGTGCTACATCTATCCTTAAAACACGTAGCTTGATGAAACGTCTAGACACAACTAAAATGGCTGAACTTGCTGACCGCGCATTAAAAGAATGCGACACGATGGAAGAAGTCGTTGCATTAGTTGAAGAATATACAAAATAATTAAGCAACTGCAAAAAAACACCTCAATCTTTGATTGAGGTGTTTTTTAATACCTATTATAAGGAAATTGAATTTTTATTTTTTGATTAAATATATTTGGTTTCAAATATATTTAATCATTTTTTTACTGAATACTTGGGAAGAAAATAGCTGTTTTAAAAGCTATTTTAAAAATGGTTTTTTTTAGAAAAATTATTTTATTTAGATGGGTGTTATTATTAAGTTACTTTATCCTGTTGAATATTTTATTTTATAAAAAAAATATTTACAGATAAATTTAAAACAAGTATAATTGCTTTAAGGTTAAAGAAAGGAGTGTTTATGATGAAGAAAAAATTAGTTTTGTTGTTTGTTGCAGGAATGTTTTTGATCGGAAGTGCTTCAGCACTAGCAATGTCCTATAATACATTTTTTGGTGGAGTAACAGGAATGCCTGGTCGAGGAACGACCTATGCTCAATATTTACCAAGAGGTAAGCGAGCGTATGTTACAGCTTCTGGTAAAACTAAACTTACTCGTTATGCATATTCTGGAGGCAACGCTTCTGCAACAGTCTCTAGAGCATTTAGTGGCAATAAAGCATGGTGGGGCGTTTGGTAGTTTGATTGTAGGTTAATTTAATGAAAGTAGCTAAGGAAGCTTAGCTACTTTCATTTATTTGAAAAGAATAAACTAATGAAAAAAATATATAGGATACTTTTAATTATTTCTACTGTTTGCTTTTTATATACGTTATCAACTTTTATGATAGAAACGATTGATTTGGTTGTTCCAGATACAAAAACTACTGTTATAGTAGAAAACTGGGATAAAAAACGTACCTCCAATAAGATTTTTAAAGAGATAAAAAGCTATGCTCAGCAAAACCAGATTGATATTCATAAAATTAATTTTAGTGTCAATAACAAAGGTCAAACAGAGAAAAATATTTTTACGTTCTCACAAGGAAAAACAACTGAATTTTATTATGATAGTCAGCGTTTTCCTACCAAAACAAATTTTTATGATAGTAGCAAATTAACGAATGAAAATGTGTTAGGAATATATGTTTTAACAAGCATACCGCCTATTTCTATTAATCAGACCTTTGAAGAACTAGGCTTAGATGTTTCTATAGAACAATCTAATACAATCAAACTTTTATTTGGGATTTTAACAGATAACATAGGAATATTGTCCAGTGTTTTATTTTTATGTACAGCTTTATCAATTTTGGTTTATTATATCACTCAAATGAAAAAGGCAGGAATTTATCTGATTCATGGGCAAAGTATGTGGAAACATTTATTGAACAATTATTTTGTGGATATAGTTCTGACCACTATTGTCGTGAGTTTGTTTGTGATTCTTTATAACGTTCTATGGAAGTACTATTTGTTTGTTTGGCTTTTTATAGCATTGTTTTTATTTTTTATTTTGCTATTTGGCCATCTGTTTATTCAGACATCGTCGACTATTATGGAAAAATTAAAGGGAAAAAAACCATATCATTTGTTGTTAAATAGTAATTATATTTTAAAATTTTTACTTGTCTGTTTATTTGTAATATTGTTATTTACTTTGTTAAATGAACGAGAAACAGTAAAAGAACTACAAACAAGTTTGTCTAGATGGACACAAGTTGATGACTATTATACATTGACGATTGGAGCAGATAGTGACCTTTTACCAGGTAAACTGTTAACGCCAGAAAAGCAAAAACGTAAATCTCAAGAAATTAATCGACGAATGAAGCCTTTTATTGATTTTCTGGAAAATCATCAGGCTATTTTAGTTAATAATAATGAATGGCTACTGAAAGAAGGTTCGGGTGGTTCAGATTTATATCTAGATAAGGTTCCTTTTTTAGTGGTGAATAGTCATTTTCTAGATGTTGTAGAAGTAAAAGGTGACAAACATCAGCCAATTCAAAAATTATCTCAGGATAAAAATTATTTACTTGTCCCAGAGAACAGGAAGAATGAATTAGCTGTGATTCAATCAGAAGCAAAGGAACGAGTAGCTTTTTATCAAAACAAGAAGGTAGATTCGCTAAATGAAATAACAATCGAACAGCTCTTTTTGGCGAATAATCAAAAACTATTTAATTTTAATAGCTTAGAGCCTGAAGATACGTTATCTAAAAATCCAATTATTTTAGTTTTATCGCTTAAACAGTTAGGAGATGAATTGGATGTACTAATTTCGGAAATTTCGCAAGGACATTATCTATTTAAAGAACCTAAGTTAGTGAATCAAGAAATTAATTATCAAGGATTAACAAATGAATTTTCAGGTATTATTGCTTCTAAGGACACGGGCTTAGAAAAATTACAAAAGACTCAGTCGCAGATGCAGATTTTATCACTTTCATTAATAATACTAAGTATAGTCTTTGTTATTGTTGTTTTTTATACAAGTTTTACTTATCTAGAAGTAAATAAAAAGAAATTATTCTTACAGTACATTTTTGGGAAGTCTTTTGTTGAAAGGCATGGGCTTTATTTATTGGGGATGATATTAATTTCTTTTATTGCAATGATGATGATTACTTTTACTAATTTTCAAGTAATAAAAATTATTCCTTTCGTTTTATTTTTTGAATTGCTTTTTTTATTTCTTATTATTACAAGTGTCGAAAAAACAATTCGTCTAACGATTATAAAAAAGGAGAATTAATTTATGGAAATTCAAGCAACTAATATTAGTAAAAGATACAATCAATCTTGGGTTTTTGAATCGTTATCCTTTACAATATTTTCAGGTGAGATGGTCGCAATTGTTGGAGAAAGTGGTAGTGGAAAAACAACATTATTAAATTGTTTAGGTCAACTTGAAGAACTTTCTACCGGTGAACTATTAATTAATCGTGGAAAATTAACTAAGAAAAAGCGCCGTTATTTTTTTCAAAAGGATGCTGGTTTTTTATTTCAAAATTTTGCACTTATTGATAATGAAACAGTAAAAGAAAATTTGTATTTAGTGACGCAAGATGATGTAGCTATCGAAGAAGCATTAGAACAATTTAATATTGCTTCTTTACTCAATGAAAAAGTGTACACACTTAGTGGTGGTGAACAACAGAGAGTGGCTTTGGTTCGCCTTTTATTGAAACAACCTAAGATTATTTTTGCTGATGAACCAACAGCATCTTTAGATAAAGAGAATGGTATTTTAGTGATGAAAGCTTTAAAAGAGTTGAATAAACAAGGTAAGACAGTAATTGTTGTAACCCATGATCAAAATTTGCTAACTTATTTTGATCGTGTCCTTTATTTAACAGAATTAAAAAAACTTTGAGTTAGAAAATTTCAACTTTCAGCGCTTCTTCCCGCCTTAAATATTTACTTTTCCCCACAGATAGTGTACTATTTAAAGGTATGCATAAATAAAGTTTGATGTATAAAATTAAATGTTATTCGGAGGGAAACAAATGTCTGCGAAATGGGAAAAAAAAGGCACTAATGATGGTGTATTAACTTTTTCAATCGAACAAGCAGTAATCGAAAAAGGATTAACGCAAGCGTTCAATAAAGTGAAAAAAAACTTAAACGTACCTGGTTTCCGTAAAGGAAAAGTATCACGTACTGTTTTTAACCGTATGTATGGAGAAGAAGCGTTATACGAAGATGCGTTAAACGCTGTTTTACCAGAAGCATATGAAGCGGCTGTTTTAGAAGCAGGAATTGAACCAGTAGCACAACCAAAAATTGATGTTGAAAGCATGAATAAAGGGGAAGACTGGGTTATCACTGCTGAAGTAACTGTAAAACCTGAAGTAAAATTAGGCGAATACAAAAACTTAACAGTGTCTAAACAAGACCGTGAAGTAACAGATGAAGACGTGGAAGCACGTTTGAAACGCGAACAAGAATCTCAAGCTGAATTAGTAATCAAAGAAGATGCCGCTGCTGAAAATGGCGACACTGTAGTTATCGACTTTGAAGGCTTCTTAGGCGACGAAGCATTTGAAGGCGGCAAAGGCGAAAATTACTCATTAGAATTAGGTTCTAATTCATTTATTCCAGGCTTTGAAGACCAATTAGTTGGCAAAAAAGCTGGCGAAGAAGTAGAAGTAAACGTTACTTTCCCTGAAGATTACCAAGCAGAAGATTTAGCTGGTAAAGAAGCAGTTTTCAAAGTAACTGTTCATGAAGTAAAAGCAAAAGAATTACCAGAATTGGATGATGAATTTGCAAAAGACGTTGACGATTCAGTAGAATCATTAGACGAATTAAAAGAAAAATTCCGTAAAGAATTGACAGAAGCAAAAGAAGCAGCAGCTGAAGAAGCAAAAGACGAAGAAGCAATTCGTTTAGCTGTTGAAAATGCTGAAATCGTTGAATTACCACACGTAATGGTTCACGACGAAGTTCACCGTTCAATGGATGAATTCTTAAACAACATGCAACGCCAAGGAATTTCTCCTGAAATGTACTACCAATTAACTGGTTCTACAGAAGAAGATTTACACAAACAATTTGAAGGCGAAGCAGAAACACGCACAAAAACAAACTTAGTGATTGAAGCAGTTGCCAAAGCTGAAAACATCGAAGTAACACAAGAAGACATCGATGCTGAAGTGAAAGATTTAGCAGAACAATACAACATGCCTGAAGCGCAAGTACGTAAAGTATTAAACAACGACATGTTAGAACACGATATTCGTATGAAACGTGCTGTTGAAACAATTACTGAAACAGCTGTTGAAAAATAAACATTTTTAATAAGCTCTTCATTCGATAGAGTTTTCTAAAACTGTAGATGGAAGGTGTCTTTCATCTACAGTTTTTTTCATATAAAATAACTTTTGAAAGGGTGTGTCAAAATGGATAAAAATTATTCGAAAATTAAATATGGATTAGTGGTGTTTGGCATCTTATGCTTGACATACAATCTCTGGGAATTTTTTACGGCTAAGTATTCAACAAAACAAGGTGTGACGTTTGTTATCGAATGTTTACTTGGAATTGGGCTGATCTTTTTACCAGATCTTGTCAATAAATTTTTAAAAATTATTATGCCACCGACTATCGTTTATTTTTACTGGTTTTTCTTATTTATTTCAGTATTCCTAGGAACTTCGTTGCATATGATTTCAATCATTTCGTTCTGGGATAAAATTTTACATTTTGTTAGTCCGATGCTGTTAACTGCTGTGGGTTATGGTATTGCTGCTTTCCTATTGAAGAAAACGAAGTACGCCGATGTTTCCCCGTGGTTATTTTTATTATTTGGGTTTGCATTTGCAGGGCTTTGTGGCGTCTTCTGGGAATTCTGGGAATTTATCTGCGATTCATTAGGGAACATGAACTTACAACGCTATAATATGTCCAACGGCCAACCATTTATTGGGCGTGCTGCTTTAATGGATACGATGGGGGATTTATTTACCAATACCCTTGGGGCCTTTGTGATGGGCGTGTACACGTATATCAGAAGCAAAGGAAATCCTGAGTATTTAGAAAATTATGCGATAAAGAGAAAATAATAAAAAAGCGATTCAACCATGGTTGAATCGCTTTTTTGCTGTTTTTTTAAGCAGGTACTTCGACAGGTTTTTTCAAAAGTCCGTAGACAATTCCTGAAATAATCGCCCCAATTAAGATGAACAATAGATATAGTAATGGATTACTTAATAGGAAGACGACGAAGATTCCTCCATGTGGTGCTAATAATTTGATACCAAACGCACCAACCAACGCACCAGTAAAGGCAGAACCTACCACGAAACTTGGAATCACACGTAATGGGTCAGCTGCTGCAAAAGGAATTGCCCCTTCAGTGACAAAAGAAAGGCCCATTACAATATTGGTTAAGCCGGCATCTTGTTGATCTTTTGTAAATTTATTTTTAAATAAACGAGTTGCTACGAAAATTGCTAATGGAGGAACCATTCCGCCAGCCATTACAGAAGCCATGACCACGCTGCCACCTTCTGCAACAGTACTTGCTAGCGTAGCTGTACCGAAAACATAAGCAGCTTTGTTAACTGGTCCACCTAAGTCGATGGCCATCATACCAGCTAATAAGGCACCAAGTAAAGCTGCATTTGTGCCATCTAAGCCAAGTAGGAAATGATTTAACGCATCATTAATTGCTTTCATTGGGATGTTAATGACTAACATTAATAAGCCTGTAATAATCAAACCAAAAACTGGATAGAATAAAATGGTTTTAATTCCATCTAATGATTTTGGCAAGCCTTTGAAAACTTTACGTAAAAGAACCACTACATAACCAGCTAAGAAACCACCGATTAGGGCCCCAAGGAACCCAGCGCCTCCAGCGTTTGCTAACGCACCAGCGGCGAAACCAGCAACTAAGCCTGGACGATCCCCAATACTAGAAGCAATAAAACCAGCTAAGACAGGTAACATAAAGCCAAATGCTGCGCCACCAATTTGGTTAAACCAGCTAGCTACGTCATTGTAATTACCTAAATTGGCTAATTGATCTTGAGGAACCCCGATAAATTGATCAATCATAAAGGAAAGAGCAATGGCAATTCCGCCACCAATAACGAAAGGTAACATATGAGAAACACCATTCATTAAATCTTTATAGATACGAGAACCGATTGAACCTTCCGCTGAATCCTCTTGGTCGCTTGCAGCCGAGTCACTGCCATGGAAAGTAGGAGCTTCACCACTAATGGCTAAGTTAATTAGTTCTTCGGTTTTACGAATTCCATCACTGACGGGACGATTGACTAATTTTTTACCATCAAAACGATTCATTTCTACTTTTTTATCGGCTGCGACAATCACGCCATCAGCACGAGCAATATCTTCAGCAGTTAAACGATTTTTAATTCCTTCTGAACCGTTTGTTTCTACTTTAATGTCTACGCCCATTTCTTTTGCTTTTTTCTTCAGCGCATCTTCAGCCATGTAAGTATGAGCAATTCCTGTAGGACAAGCAGTCACAGCAATAATATATTTACGATTGCTTTCTGGTGCTGGCGTTGTTTGTTCTTGTTCTGCTTTTTCTTCCGCTTCTTTTTGATCTTCTGCTGCTTGGAAAAGAGCTTGTACTGCTTCTGGAGTTTCCGCTTCTTTCAATTTGCCAACAAAGTCTGGATCGATAAGTAATCGAGAAAGGGCCGCAAGCGCTTGGAGATGTGTATCATTGGCGCCTTCTGGAGCAGCAATCATGAAGAATAGATAAGTAGGTTGTCCATCTAGTGCTTCATAATCA
This sequence comes from Enterococcus sp. DIV2453a, assembly GCF_050533535.1. Lineage (NCBI taxonomy): Bacteria > Bacillati > Bacillota > Bacilli > Lactobacillales > Enterococcaceae > Enterococcus > Enterococcus sp. DIV2453a. Next base: position 457,313 of record NZ_CP172899.1, read on the forward strand.
ACACCTTTTTTACTTTTAGCGAAAAGAACTGTCGGTTCTTTTACGGCACTATTTTTTGCGTGAGGCATAGCGATGCCGTCGCCTAAACCAGTCGATGTTTGTGCTTCGCGTTTTAAAATTCCCTCTTTGTAAGTGTCAATGTCAGAGATGCGGCCACCATCGTATAATTTTTGGACCATTTCATCAATCGCGCCTTTTTTATCAGTAGCTTGTAAATCCATAATCATGACATCTTTTATTAATAAATCATTAATGTTCACTCTATTTTCCTCCCTTAGTGGATTTATTCTGAAATTTTTTCAATTGTTACTTCGTGAATAAGTTCTTGGATAAAATCTTCTGAGGCTAAATCATCAGAAAATGCGGTCGCGCTACCGCAAGCGACACCCCATTTGAAAGCCTCTAAAGGATCTTGTGTTTTTGAAAAGTTGCCAATAAAACCAGCAATCATTGAGTCGCCAGCGCCGACAGAATTTTTCAGTGGACGTTTTAAAACGTTGGAACGATAAACACCTTCTGTTGTGAAAAGTAATGCACCATCACCAGCCATTGAGATAATTACGTGTTGCGCTCCTTCTTCTAGTAACCGATGTCCATAAGGTAAAATGTCTTCAACACTTGTAAAGGTTGTATGATATAATTCTGCCAACTCATGATTATTTGGCTTGACCAATAAAGGCTTTTGTGACAAAGCGTTCATTAAATCTTCACCTGTTGTATCAATAACAAATTCTGCGCCTTTTTCCTTCACAATTTGGATTAACTCTTCGTAAAATCCTTTGCGTAGAGAAGCAGGTGTACTTCCTGAAAGAACAACAATATCACCAGCCTGAACACGACTAACTGCTTGTTTTAGTTCTTGAATTTCTTCGTTTGTTAGAGCAGGTCCTAAGCCGTTAATTTCTGTTTCAGTATCTGATTTCAATTTAATGTTGATTCGTGTATCAGCAGACACGGGAGTGAAATTCGTTTGGATTTCTTCTTTTTTCAACCAATCAGCAATGAATGAGCCTGTAAAACCACCTAAAAAACCTAAGGCAGTGGATTCTGTCTCCATACGTTTTAAAATACGTGAAACGTTGATTCCTTTGCCGCCAGGTAATTTAAAATCATTCGTCATCCGATTTAAATCACCAATTTGTAGATGATCGACATGAACGATAAAGTCGATAGAAGGGTTTAAAGTCACTGTGTAAATCATTTGTTTGCCTCCATTAAAATAGTTTTTTGCTGGAATCCTTGAAGTGATTCAGCAGGGCAGTAGTCAGTTAGTAAAGTAACTGACTCTAATTCTTCCACTTTGGTAAACGTTACTTCATTAAATTTTGTATGATCCAGTAAAACATAGGCTGTTTCTGCTTGATGAATAGCCAAGGCTTTTAGCGCTGCTTCTTCGGGATCAGGCGTTGTTAAACCAAACTCTAAATGTGCGCCGTTAGTTCCTAAAAAAGCTTTGTTAAAACGAAAATGTTGTAGCTGTTCCATACTAGTGGCACCAATGATTGCTTTAGTGGAGAGCTTCAAAGTACCACCAAGCATAATAGTGGGAATTTCCATATCGCTAAGTTTTGCAGCGTGATGCACGGAATTCGTCACTACATGGATTTGTTTCCCAACTAAAAAAGGGATCATTTCTAACGTGGTTGAACCAGCATCTAAATAGATCATATCGCCATCTTGTACACAACTAGCGGCTAAAGAAGCAATCTTTTGCTTTTCGTGCGTGTTTTTGATTGATTTTTCCGTCATGTTTTGTTCAAAGCCTAAATTAAGAATACGCTTAGCGCCGCCGTGAATGCGTTCTAACAAATTGGCGTCTTCTAATTCTTGTAAATCGCGGCGGATTGTGGATTCTGAAGCATTGAACAAGCTAGCAAGTTCTTGCGATTTGACGACTGATTTTTGATCTAACAATTGTAAAATTTTTTGATGTCGTTCTTCCGTAAGCATTTTCATCCCTCATTTCATGGATATAATAGCACAAATGAAAACGCTAATCAATCTAAAACGGTCAAAAACATTCAAAAAAATTAAAAAACAGTCATAAGAAAAAAAGAAAGCTGCTGAACTCAGGTTCAGCAGCTTTCTTTAATTCACTAAATCATTCGGTAAAGTTTTTTGATAAATCTCTTTTTTGACTTGGTAAGCGAGTTTTTCATCGGTCAAAATAATGAGCACATCGCCAACATGCATAACAGTATCACCATGTGTTAAAATTTCCGATTCACCACGGCGAATGGAAGTGAGCAACATTTGTTTAGGCCAGACAAAATCACGTACCATCGTATCATCTAAGGAACTTTCTGCAGTGATAGGTAATTCAATAATCGTTTTGTGGCCACGAATATTACTTACTTTAGAAGGAACCAAACGTTCTAATAAGCTTTCATAAATTGGCTTGCCGCCAAGACTATCGATGGTAATATAACTAACTAAAGCGACAACCCCTAAAGACATTAAATGAGAAAAATTGCCGACCATTTCTGTTACTAAAATAATTGCTGTTAACGGTGCTTTACCAATCGCAGTAAAATAACCAGCCATGGCAAAAATTAAAAAGTTTTTCACAAAAATTGGATCCATCCCTACGTATTGGACAAGTAGACTGCCATACAATGTTCCGATAATGGCACCTAAAGTTAGAATAGGCAAGAAAATACCACCAGGGAGATTCGAACCGTAAGAAACCATTGAAAAAACAAAACGTAAAACCAGTAAGCCGACTAAAGCCCAAATCGTGGCCGGTTGATTGCCTAAAGCTAAAACAATTTGATTCCCACCGCCAAGTAAATGTGGAAAGAAATAACCAATCGGTAAAATCAAAATAAAAGGAATAAAACCATAATAATTAGAAGAAAGGCCTTTGATTTTTCCATATACTTTTGGTAAGGACAACAATGTTTTTTGATATATCCAACCTAATAATCCTAGCAAAACGCCCAGCAGGACTAATGTCCAATAGTACTCTAAAGGCAAAGATTTAACGGGACCAATATAAAGGACTGGCTGCAATCCGAAGAAATGCAAAGAAACAAAGTTAGCGGAAATGGCCGCAGAAAAAGAGGTTAACCAAACTAAAGGTGAAAAGGAATGGTGAACCTCTTCTAGAACAAATAAAAGTCCTGCGATTGGTGCATTAAAAGCGGCGGCTAAACCAGCACTGGCACCACTACTGATTAAAATTTTTTCTTCAGACTTGGTGCTTTGCCGCCATTGACTATAGCCTTGTCCAACCACTGCACCTAGTTGAATTGAAGGACCTTCACGTCCCAAAAATAGCCCAGGACTAATCGCTAAGATCCCACCGATAAATTTTTTCCAAAGCACTGGAAACCAATGAATTTCTAATTGACCTTGAAGTTGTCCCTCCACTTGGGGAATGCCACTGCCTTTAATTGCTGGTTCGCTTTTGATCAGTCGTCCTAATAAATAAGCAAGCACGAGAGAAAATAAGAACCAAGGAATCATCCAAAAGGGTTTTTCGTGAAACGTTTGATACAGATGCACGACTTGTTCGCCAATTTTTTCAATGCCTAAGCGAAATAAGCTGACAACAAAGCCGACCAAAATTCCGACGACGATGCCTTTAAGGATAAAGCCGATTCGGGTACCATCTAATTGTTTAATTTCATGTACATCATTATTCATTTCATTTTTAGCCTCCATCACTACTTACTAATGTACTGCGGTTTGACTTGATTTACAAGAAAATTTCATATAAAAAGAAAAAGATTTTTTGTTCTTTTCTAAAGAACTTCAAAGGGATTTTTGGTATACTGTATAAGATTGAAAAAAGAGAGAGGACGTTTAATATGACACAAAAACATGCCTTGGTTCAGGGAATGAATCCTCGACAAGAAGAAGCCGTTTTGCATACAGAAGGACCACTGTTAGTCATGGCTGGTGCTGGTAGTGGAAAAACGCGGGTTTTAACACATCGAATTGCCTATCTAATTGAGGAAAAAGAAGTAAATCCATGGAATATTTTGGCGATTACGTTTACCAATAAAGCTGCTAAAGAAATGAAAGAGCGTGTAAATAAATTACTGGAAACGGGTGGCGAAGATGTATGGGTCTCCACTTTTCACTCCATGTGTGTAAGAATTTTACGTCGTGATGTGGATCAGATTGGTTACAACCGTAATTTTACAATCATTGACCCATCGGAACAAAAAACATTAATGAAACGCATCTTAAATGACTTAAATATTGATTCAAAAAAATATGATCCTCGCTCAATTTTAGGTACGATTAGCAATGCTAAAAATGAATTACAAACGCCTGAAAAAGTTGCTGAAATGCAAGGTTCCTTATATGAAGAAATTGTCGCAAAATGCTATGAAGCCTATCAAAAAGAATTACGCAAAAACCAATGTATGGATTTTGATGATTTGATTATGAATACGATTCGTTTATTCAATGAACAACCAGATACGTTAGCTTTCTACCAAAATAAATTTCACTATATTCATGTGGATGAATACCAAGATACCAATCATGCACAATATACCTTAGTCAATTTATTGGCTGCACGTTTCAAAAATCTGTGTGTCGTAGGTGATGCCGACCAAAGTATCTATGGTTGGCGCGGGGCGGATATGCAAAATATCTTGGATTTTGAAAAAGATTATCCAGATGCCAGTGTAATTTTGCTAGAACAAAATTATCGATCCACCAAAAACATTTTGGCGGCTGCGAATGATGTCATCAAAAATAACCGTAACCGCCGCGAGAAAGAACTGTGGACAGAAAATATAGACGGTGAAAAGATTGTCTATTATCGTGGAGACACAGAACGGGATGAAACACAATTTATTGTGAGCCAAATCCAAAAAGAAATGCGGGAAAATGACCGAATTTATGGTGATTTTGCGGTATTATATCGGACCAATGCCCAATCCCGTGTAGTGGAAGAAATGCTCTTGAAATCTAATATTCCGTATACCATGGTGGGCGGACATAAATTCTACGACCGTAAAGAAATTAAAGATATTTTGGCTTATTTAAGTTTGATTGCCAATCCAGATGATTCGATTAGTTTTGAACGAATTGTCAATGAACCAAAACGAGGAATCGGTAAAAGTTCAATTGAAAAATTACGACTATTTGCGGATACGCATGGTTGGGCTTTGCTGGAAGCTGCCCAAAATGTTGATTTGGCAAATATTTCAGGAAAAGCGGGTAAAGAGCTTGGTAATTTTGGCATGATGATTCAAGACTTAACGAAAACAGTGCCCTATTTAACGATTACAGAATTGGTGAAAGAAACTTTACAACGTAGTGGTTATCGGGAAGCTTTGATGGCGCAAAATAATTTAGAGTCTCAAGCTCGCTTAGAAAACTTGGACGAATTTTTATCTGTGACACAAGAATTTGATAAACGTTTTGAAGCGCAAAACAACGACGATCCAAATGGCGAAGAAACAAAATTGGCGGATTTTTTAACAGATTTAGCCTTGGTTTCTGATCTAGATAATTTAGAAGAGAGCTCTTCACAAGTAACCTTAATGACGTTGCATGCGGCCAAAGGGCTGGAATTTCCAGTGGTCTTTTTAATGGGCTTAGAAGAAGGGGTTTTCCCATTATCACGTGCCATGCTAGAAGAAAGTGAACTGGAAGAAGAACGGCGCTTGGCTTATGTTGGTATCACCCGAGCGGAAGAAGCCCTGTTTTTAACGAATGCTTATTCGAGAACATTATATGGTCGCACGCAATATAATCGACCAAGTCGCTTTTTAGAAGAAATTGAGGCGGAGCGTTTAATGAAACAAGGGGCGGCGGCCAATTTACAGAAAGCTCCAGCGCGCACCTTTGATCCTAAAGTATTCAAGCCCAGCGCAAGTAAACCAGCTTATACACAGCCAGCTACAAAATCAGTTAGCAACAAAGTGGCAAGTGGTGGCGAAAAAGTTTCTTGGCAAGCAGGTGATAAGGTCCAACATAAAGCATGGGGCGTTGGTACAGTCGTTCGTGTAGGCGGTTCGGCCAAAGACTTAGAGTTGGACATTGCTTTCCCAGAAAAAGGCATAAAACGGTTGTTAGCGGCATTTGCACCAATTGAAAAAATTTAACATGCAAAATAGGTCAGCTATTTAATGAGAAATCATCATTAGTTAAATTCTTTTTATTTTCTATCTTAGTGTAAATGTGTTAAAAAGACGATAGGAGCATTACACTTATGAGGAGGAGTTCTACGATGGAACAACAACCATTAACATTAACGGCGGCGACAACTCGTGCGCAAGAATTAAGAAAACAACTCAATCAATATTCCCATGAATATTATGTCAAAGATCAACCATCCGTAGAAGATTATGTTTACGATCGTTTGTATAAAGAGTTAGTCGATATTGAAACGGAGTTTCCTGATTTAATCACGCCAGATTCGCCGACACAACGTGTAGGTGGCAAAGTTTTATCTGGTTTTGAAAAAGCTCCGCATGACATTCCAATGTATAGTTTAAATGATGGATTTAGCAAGGAAGACATTTTTGCTTTCGATGAACGTGTTCGTAAGGCGATTGGTAAACCCGTTGCTTACTGTTGCGAGTTGAAAATTGATGGGTTAGCAATTTCATTACGTTATGAAAACGGGGTGTTTGTACGCGGAGCAACACGAGGCGATGGAACGGTTGGTGAAAACATTACAGAGAACTTACGAACGGTTCGCTCTGTACCGATGCGTTTAACGGAGCCCATTTCAGTGGAAGTTCGTGGCGAGTGCTACATGCCTAAACAATCCTTTGTCGCATTGAATGAAGAACGTGAAGAAAATGGCCAAGATATTTTTGCCAATCCTCGGAATGCAGCAGCGGGCAGCTTGCGCCAATTAGATACAAAAATTGTGGCGAAACGGAACTTAAATACGTTTTTATACACAGTTGCTGACTTTGGACCAATGAAAGCGAAGACGCAGTTTGAGGCATTAGAAGAGCTTTCTGCAATTGGTTTTAGAACCAATCCTGAACGTCAATTATGTCAGTCAATCGATGAAGTTTGGGCCTACATTGAAGAATACCATGAAAAGCGGAGCACTTTGCCATACGAAATCGATGGAATTGTGATTAAAGTGAACGAATTTGCGTTGCAAGATGAATTAGGTTTCACTGTCAAAGCACCTCGCTGGGCGATTGCCTACAAATTTCCACCAGAAGAAGCAGAAACAGTAGTGGAAGATATTGAATGGACAATTGGGCGCACGGGGGTGGTCACTCCTACTGCGGTCATGGCTCCTGTACGAGTCGCGGGAACCACGGTTAGTCGGGCAAGTTTGCATAATGCAGATTTTATTCAAATGAAAGATATCCGTTTAAATGATCATGTTATTATTTACAAAGCCGGCGATATTATCCCAGAAGTAGCGCAAGTCCTAGTTGAAAAACGTGCAGCCGATAGTCAGCCTTATGAAATGCCGACACATTGTCCAATTTGTCATAGTGAGTTGGTGCATTTAGATGAGGAAGTGGCGTTACGTTGTATTAATCCAAAATGCCCTGCGCAAATTAAAGAAGGGCTGAATCACTTTGTCTCACGAAACGCAATGAACATTGATGGCTTGGGGCCAAGAGTGTTAGCACAAATGTATGACAAAGGATTAGTGAAAGACGTAGCGGATCTGTATTTCTTAACAGAAGAACAATTAATGACTTTGGATAAAATCAAAGAAAAATCAGCAAACAACATTTATACTGCCATTCAAGGGAGTAAAGAAAACTCTGTAGAGCGTTTGATTTTTGGCTTAGGGATTCGCCATGTGGGTGCGAAAGCGGCGAAAATTTTAGCGGAGCATTTTGGTGATTTATCAACCTTAAGTCGAGCAACTGCGGAAGAAATTGTGGCTTTGGATTCAATTGGTGAAACAATCGCCGACAGCGTTGTGACGTATTTTGAAAATGAGGAAGTTCATGAATTAATGGCTGAACTGGAAAAAGCCCAAGTGAACTTGACATATAAAGGTCTCCGGACAGAACAATTAGCAGAAGTGGAGTCACCTTTCAAAGACAAAACAGTTGTTTTAACAGGAAAATTAACGCAGTACACTCGCGAAGAAGCCAAAGAAAAAATTGAAAATCTTGGTGGAAAAGTTACAGGGAGTGTTTCGAAAAAAACTGACATTGTGGTTGCTGGCGAAGATGCTGGCAGTAAATTAACCAAAGCTGAAAGCTTAGGCGTGACCGTTTGGAATGAACAAGAAATGGTCGATGCGTTAGATGCAAGTCATTTTTAAGAAGAAAAATTAACGTTGTCAGATTTTATGTAGTAATTTGATGGTATGCTTATTTTAGTCATAAAAGTTATATGAACGAGGACTTTCTGAGTTGAGAAAGGAGGTTGATGCTTATGCGCAATTCTTCTTACTTTAACGAAAGGAGCAATGTTTTTGTCCGTTGAAGCAGCGCTAGGACTGATGATTGGTTTTGCAACACTTGTTGTGACCATTATCTTCGGTATCTTAGCGCTTGTCTTAGACAACAAAAATAACCGTTCATAAGCTTTGAGGAGCTGAACGGTTAAGCGTTTGAAATAAAACCAATAACTCAGTAAGCCGCTAGTTCTTATAACTAGTAGTGGCTACTAGAGAGGTATGTTCCTGCATATCTCTCTTTTCATTTTCATAATAACATGTTTCCATCATTTTTGCGAGCGACAAATTATCAATGAAATTCAAGGTTTCATCTAAAATATCCGACCATTTTATGGTAGAATAGGAACAGAGTGAACAGCTGTGCTAAGCTGTTTAAAGAAATACAATCCAATTGATTAATCTGAAAATGAAAATTTCAGTAAATGATAGAAAGAAGGGTATCTATGGCAATTACAGAAGAACAAGTCAAACATGTCGCTAAATTATCAAAATTATCTTTCTCCGAAGAAGAATTAGCGGACTTTACCAATCAACTAGATAAAATTATTGATATGGTGGAATTACTAGAAGAAGTAGATACAACAGGGGTTCCTTTTACTTCAAATGTGAATGAATCAATCAATGTCATGCGTGAAGACGTAGCGACACCAGGAATGGACCGTAAAGAATTAATGCGGAATGTTCCGGAATCAGAGAATGGTTACATTAAAGTGCCTGCAATTATGGATAACGGGGAGGCAGGAGCCTAATGGAAAAATTATACGACAAATCGTTAACAGAGTTACATGATTTATTGGTTTCAAAAGAAATCACAGCAGTTGATTTAACCGAAGAAACATTAAATCGTATTCAAGATACAGAAGAACAACTAGGTTCTTTTATCACAGTTAGTGAAGAAAAAGCAATGGCATTAGCCAAAGCGATTGACTTAAAAGGCATCACTGAAAGTAATCCATTAGCTGGGATTCCAATTGGGATTAAAGACAACATTGTCACAAAAGATATTTTAACAACAGCTGGCTCAAAAATGTTACACAATTTTGACCCAATTTATGATGCGACCGTGATGGATAAAGTCTATCAAGCAGATATGATTCCAGTCGGAAAATTGAACATGGATGAATTTGCCATGGGCGGAAGTACGGAAACGTCTTACTTCAAGAAAACAAAAAATGCTTGGGATCAAACCAAAGTTCCTGGCGGTTCTTCTGGTGGTTCAGCTTCTGCTGTCGCAGCCGGACAAGTCCCAGTTTCTTTAGGGAGCGATACAGGTGGTAGTATCCGCCAACCAGCCGCATTCAATGGTATTGTGGGCTTGAAACCAACGTATGGACGTGTGTCTCGTTTTGGTTTGATTGCTTTTGCTTCAAGTTTAGACCAAATTGGTCCATTGACACGAAATGTTAAAGACAATGCCTTAGCTTTAAATGCAATTAGTGGTTATGACGAAAAAGACGGCACTTCTGCAGGCGTTTCTGTTCCTGATTTTACGGTAGATTTAACTGGCGACATCAAAGGCATGAAAATTGCTTTACCAAAAGAATACTTAGGTGAAGGGGTACAACCTGATGTTCGTGAAGCGGTATTAAAAGCAGCAGAAACATTTAAATCTTTAGGAGCAACGGTGGAAGAAGTTAGTTTGCCACATTCTAAATACGGCGTAGCGGTTTATTATATTATTGCCTCTTCAGAAGCAAGTTCAAACTTACAACGCTTTGATGGCATTCGTTACGGGTACCGTTCAGACAATGTCCAAAATCTAGAAGATGTCTATGTTAATTCACGTTCTGAAGGTTTCGGAACAGAAGTTAAACGTCGGATTATGTTAGGAACATTCTCTTTAAGTGCTGGTTATTATGATGCGCACTTTAAAAAGGCTGGTCAAGTCCGTACACTAATCAAACAAGATTTTGAGAATGTCTTTGCGGATTATGACTTAATCATTGGCCCATCCACACCAACAGTTGCCTTTGGTCTAGGGGAAAACATCAATGATCCAATCACAATGTATATGAATGATATTTTAACCATTCCTGTCAACTTAGCAGGACTACCAGGCATGTCCATTCCAGCAGGCTTCTCAGAAGGCTTGCCAGTTGGTTTACAAATTATTGGAAAACATTTTGACGAACATACAATGTATAAAGCAGCCTATGCTTTTGAACAAGCGACAGATTTCCATACGAAAAAACCAGTCATTTTAGGGGGGAACGATTAATGAACTTTGAAACTGTCATTGGATTAGAAGTCCACGTAGAATTGAAAACCAACTCTAAAATTTTCTCCTCTGCGCCAGCGCATTTCGGAGCAGAACCAAACAGCAACACAAATGTGGTTGACTGGAGTTACCCAGGTGTTTTGCCTGTCATGAATAAAGGTGCCTTAGAATTTGGCATGAAAGCAGCTCTTGCTTTGAACTGTGAAATTTCAAAAGAAACTCATTTTGATCGTAAAAACTATTTTTACCCAGATAACCCGAAAGCATATCAAATTTCTCAATTTGATCAACCAATCGGACATGATGGTTGGATTGAAATTGAAGTTGAAGGGAAAAAGAAAAAAATTCGTATTGAACGAGTGCATTTAGAAGAAGATGCCGGCAAAAACATTCATGGCACAGATGGCTATTCTTATGTAGACTTGAATCGTCAAGGTACGCCTTTAATTGAAATCGTTTCTGAAGCAGACATGCGTTCACCAGAAGAAGCGTATGCTTATTTAGAAGCGTTGCGTTCAATTATCCAATTTACAGAAGTTTCTGATGTGAAAATGGAAGAAGGTTCTATGCGTTGTGATGCCAATATTTCTTTACGTCCGTATGGTCAAGAAGAATTTGGTACTAAAGCGGAATTAAAGAACTTGAACTCTATGAACTTTGTAAAAAAAGGTTTAGCTTATGAAGAAAAACGCCAGGCCAAAGTCCTATTATCTGGTGGCGAAATTCAACAAGAAACACGCCGCTTTGATGAAGCAACTAGTACAACGTTGCTTATGCGTGTTAAAGAAGGCTCAAGTGACTACCGTTACTTCCCAGAGCCAGATGTTCCTCGTTTTTCAATTGATGATGAATGGATTGAAAAAGTTCGCGCTAGTTTGCCAGAAATGCCAGCCTCACGTCGTGCCCGTTACATCAGTGAATTAGGGTTACCTGAATACGACGCAATGGTCTTGACTTTAACGAAAGAAATGTCAGATTTCTTTGAAGCAACCTTAGCAAACGGTGCAGATGCGAAACAAGCATCAAACTGGTTAATGGGCGAAGTTTCTGCTTACTTAAACAGTGAAAAAGTTGAATTAGCCGATACTAAACTAACACCAGAAAATCTAGCGGGTATGATTACTTTAATTAACGATGGCACAATCAGCTCGAAAATTGCGAAGAAAGTGTTCAAAGAGTTAATTGAAAACGGTGGAGATGCTAAAGAAGTTGTCGAAGCAAAAGGCCTTGTTCAATTATCTGATCCAGCGCAATTATTACCAATGATTAACGAAGTTTTAGACAACAACCAACAATCAATTGATGACTTTAAAAACGGAAAAGACCGTGCAGTTGGTTTCCTTGTTGGACAAATTATGAAAGCAACTCGTGGACAAGCAAACCCAGGTGTGGTTAACAAGTTATTGCAAGAAGAGCTTTCAAAACGATAAGAAAGTAGCAGGCAAACCATGAAAAAAGCTAGAGTGATTTATAATCCAACGTCAGGAAAAGAGTTAGTTAAAAAGAACTTAGCCGATATTTTATCTATTTTAGAAGAATGTGGTTATGAAGCCAGTGCATTTGCGACCACACCAGAAGAAAATTCAGCACGCAATGAAGCACATCGTGCTGCGCGTGCAGGATTTGATTTATTAGTAGCAGCAGGTGGAGATGGGACCATTAATGAAGTAGTGAATGGGATTGCTCCGTTGAAGCGGCGCCCTAAAATGGCCATTATTCCTGCTGGAACGACGAATGACTATGCACGGGCCTTGAAGATTCCTCGTGATAATATCGTTAAGGCAGCAGAAGTGATTAAAAAAAATCAAACTGTCAAAATGGATATTGGTCAAGCCGGCAAAAATTACTTTATCAATATTGCGGCGGGTGGTCATTTAACGGAACTGACTTATGAAGTTCCGTCAGAGTTGAAAAGTATTTTTGGTTACTTAGCGTACTTAGCCAAAGGAGCCGAAATGTTGCCGCGAGTGAAGCCGATTAAAATGCGCATGACGTATGATGAAGGTGTGTACGAAGGCAACGCATCAATGTTTTTCCTAGGGCTGACTAACTCGGTGGGTGGTTTCGAGCAAATCGTACCAGATGCTAAATTAGATGATGGTAAGTTTTCATTAATCATTGTAAAAACAGCCAATATTTTTGAGATTCTTCATTTAGTTGCGTTAATGTTAAATGGTGGAAAGCATGTTGAAGATCATCGACTAATCTATACAAAGACCAGCTATTTACATGCAGAAACGTTAGAAAAGAACAATAAAATGATGATTAATTTAGATGGTGAATATGGAGGCGATGCTCCAATGACCTTTAAAAATATGCATCAACACATTGAAATTTTTGCAAATGGTGATGCACTGCCGTCCAATGCAATTATGGGTTCTGTCTTAACTGGTAGCGATGAGATTGTCGTAGAATCAGAAGACGAAGAGGAAGAAGCATATAACGAAGCTAGCAAAGAATTTGTCAAAGAAGTTGAACGACTAACAGACGAAGATATTGATGGCGATGGAAAGATTGCCGAAAAAGAAAAGCACTAGGTAGTCCGTGAATAGCTAATGAAAGATTTAGTTGATAAGATCTTTCATTGGCTATTTTTTGACTAAGGGAAAGGGTCTCATTCTTTTATTTACCTAAAAAGCTCAAACGAAATTGCTAAATCGCCATGAAAATTCGTTGTTGCTTTTCTTAGGTATTTTCATTAGAATGAGTGAAGTGTATAAAAAGAAGGAGCGACTTATGAAAAATTATCCAGTAAAGAAAAATGACGTCATTGAAGTAGAAATCATTGACTTGACGCATGAAGGTTTAGGCGTGGCAAAAGTGGACCATTATCCATTGTTTATTGAAAATGCCTTACCAGGTGAAAAACTTGAAATCAAAGTCTTAAAAACAGGCAAAAGTTTTGGTTATGGGAAAGTATTGACTGTCCTAAAAAGCAGTGAACAGCGTGTTCCCGTGAAAGATGAAAACTTTACAAAAGTCGGAATCAGTCCGTTGCAACATTTAGCGTACGGCGCCCAACTATCATTTAAAACGCAACAAGTCGAAAATGTTATGCAACGTGTTGCTAAATTACCAGAAGTCCCTGTTTTACCAACAATTGGGATGAACGATCCGTGGCATTACCGGAACAAAGCACAAATTCCCGTGCGTAAAATTGACAACCAACTACAAACAGGTTTTTTCCGGAAAAATAGCCATGATTTAATTCCAATGGAACATTTTTATATTCAAGACCCAGAAATTGATGCAGCAATTGTTAAAATCCGTGACATTATGCGTAGATATAGCGTAAAACCTTATAACGAATCTGATAATACAGGGAACTTACGCCATATTGTCGTTCGTCGTGGCTACCATACTGGGGAGATGATGGTTGTTCTAATTACGAGAACACCGAAATTATTCCCAATTAGTAAAATTGTGCCAGATATTTTGGAAGCTATTCCGGAAGTAGTCAGCATTGTACAAAATGTAAATCCAAAACGAACCAATGTCATTTTTGGCGACGAAACCATCTTATTACATGGGTCTGAAAAAATTACAGATACTATTTTTGATTTGAAATTTGAAATTTCCGCGCGTTCATTTTATCAAGTAAATCCACAACAAACAGAAGTGATGTATCAAAAAGTTAAAGAGTATGCGGCTTTAACAGGCAATGAAATTGTGGTGGATGCCTATTGCGGGATTGGAACGATTGGCTTAACTTTAGCCCAAGATGCAAAGCAAGTTTACGGTATTGAAGTAATTGAAGAAGCGGTCAAAGATGCAGAAAATAATGCTAAATTAAACAACATTGAGAATGCCACTTTCACGGCTGGTTTAGCGGAAGAATTATTGCCAAAATTAGTTGAAAATGGCTTGCAACCAGATGTTGTGGTGGTGGATCCACCACGGAAAGGGTTAGACGGTCAATTAGTAAACACATTAATTGAAACGCAACCTGAACGAATTGTTTATGTCAGCTGTAATCCAGCCACACTCGCTCGCGACATTGCATTATTAACAGAAGGTGGCTATGAAGCAAAAGAAATTCAACCAGTGGATAATTTCCCACAAACGACCCACATTGAATCTGTCACGTTATTAACAAAGGCGGTGGATTAAATGAATGAAAAAGAAAAAATGTTAGAATTAATTAAAAAGAAACAAGGTGGTGGCCGTTCTAAAAAAATGGAAACTCCCAAAAATGATCGTAAAAACATGCGCAAAGGGCCTAAAATTTTTAATAAATAAGCGGTTATCAGTAAAAAGTTGTCTCCCATTAATGAAATGGGCGACAACTTTTTTGTTAAAGCATTCCTAGCCAAACAAATAAGTTGTTATTTTGCTAGTAAATCTGTTATTTTAGACAAAAGACAAGGAGGGCTATTCAGTGGAATATGTAACAACATTAGAAGAATTAGAAGAAAAAATTACAGACAATCGTCTACAAGCCGTCTTTTTGACAGCAAAAAATTGTAGTGTTTGTACAGTTGATAAACCGATTGTCGAAAAAATTGCAACAAAATATGAATTTCCTACATACATTGCAGAAGCTGATAAAAGTCCAGAAATAATTGGACAATTAAATGCTTTTTCTGCACCGACCATTATCTTATACTATGAAGGAAAAGAAATTCATCGCCAAGCTAAAATTATTAACTTTCAAGAAATTGAAAAGCGAGTTCGACAAGTACAAGAAAATAGTTAATCAAAAAGGAAGCCACCGATCACGGAGACTTCCTTTTTAATTATCTCGCTAAATGTTCAGTTTGTTGTTGAGAAAAAAGTTGATAACTGACAAAAACTTCTGCTCTTTTGTTTACTTCTAATTTAACGAAAATATTGTGGATATGTGTTTTTACTGTCCCGATTGATAGGAATAGTTCGTTGGCTATATCTTGATTTGTTTTGCACTCTAAAAGTAACGAAAGCACTTCTCGTTCTCGCTGCGTTAATTGATAGGCATCACAAAAAGGCGCCAAAAGTACGGGTTCATCTGATTGATTTTCTTCCAATTTAGCAGCGTCTTTTTCAAGAACCGACAGAGGAAAATCACGATTACAGAAGTAGATAATGGCGATCGAGAGAATGATTGTATAAATATCTTCAGAAACGTTTCGGTTGTTAATTTTAAAGACAATATCAGAATATTGGTCAATGTTAAAAATAACGAAGGTATCTTCCAAAAGAATCGCCACACCGAAACCAATGCTTAGCCAACCAATAAAACGAAGATATTTTTTCGCAAGGGCTGATAAAGGATCTGTTCGTAATTGATAGAGCGCATAGAAACCAAGGTAAATTAAAAATAACTGATTGGGTAAATAGTACAACCAAACTTTTAAGGCGGAATTTTGTGAAAATGGAATAGCTAGCATCCATAAACCAATTAAAAATAACCAGACAAATTGATAATTTTTAAAAGGACGCCCACTAATAGTATTGATAATAGCCAGATAGGCAAAATTACAACAAATAAAAATGATGGTCTTTAAAAAAGGTGCGGTCATAAAGATCTGATTATATTCGGTTGCAAACGAATTAATGAACTCAGTCATATAAACAATCACATTGTCACAAATAAAAATAACCATTAAAAAGAGAAGCAATAAAAAAATCGGTTGTTTATTTTTCAAGTAAAGATTTAAGGTAAAGGTTGAAGTAAACGAATATAAAATAATCAACAAGATGTTATAAATAAAAACAAATGTCACGATTGGAAACCCCTTTCATCTTTTATTTTAAGTGAATGATTTTTCAAAATAATTATACCATTTTCAAATCTATGATTGGTCAGAAATTAGAGAGAAATCCGCCTAAACTTTTATAAACCCCTGGTGTACCAACGGTTTATAACCATAAATAAACTTTTTTTAATGAAAAATCACGCCAAAAAAGAAAGCGTTTTCTAACTTTTGGCGGATAGTAAACTCTTCGCTAAACTTGGTAAAGTCAATGTGTAAACAAAAACAACTTTAGGAGGAACACATCATGAAAAGAGATTACGTTACAACAGAAACATATACGAAAGAGGAAATGCATTACTTAGTCGATTTATCATTAAAAATTAAAGAAGCGATTAAAAATGGGTATTATCCGCAACTGTTAAAAAACAAATCTTTAGGAATGATTTTCCAACAATCTTCAACTCGAACACGAGTATCTTTTGAAACTGCAATGGAACAATTAGGTGGACATGGCGAATATTTAGCACCTGGTCAAATTCAATTAGGGGGACATGAAACGATTGAAGATACCAGCCGCGTATTGTCACGTTTAGTAGATATTTTGATGGCTCGTGTGGAACGTCACCATAGTATTGTTGATTTAGCTAATTGTGCTACCATCCCAGTCATTAACGGTATGTCTGATTACAATCATCCAACCCAAGAATTAGGTGATTTGTGTACCATGGTTGAGCATTTACCAGAAGGCAAAAAATTAGAAGATTGTAAAGTTGTCTTTGTCGGAGATGCGACACAAGTTTGTTTTTCTTTAGGATTAATCACAACAAAAATGGGCATGAATTTTGTTCACTTCGGTCCAGAAGGTTTCCAATTAAATGAAGAGCATCAAGCGAAATTAGCAAAAAATTGTGAAGTTTCAGGCGGTAGCTTTTTGGTCACAGATGATGCAAGTTCTGTTGAAGGCGCTGATTTCTTGTACACGGATGTTTGGTATGGCTTGTACGAAGCGGAATTATCTGAAGAAGAACGTATGAAGGTTTTCTATCCAAAATATCAAGTGAATCAAGAAATGATGGATCGGGCAGGTGCCAATTGTAAATTCATGCACTGTTTACCAGCAACACGTGGGGAAGAAGTAACTGATGAAGTGATTGACGGTAAAAATTCTATTTGTTTCGATGAAGCAGAAAACCGTTTAACATCTATTCGTGGCTTATTAGTATATCTTATGAATGATTATGAAGCAAAAAATCCTTATGATTTAATCAAGCAAGCAGAAGCGAAAAAAGAACTAGAAGTTTTCTTAGACACTCAAAGCATTTAACGGCCAACTGTCCACTGATTGAAAAAATGAATCAGTGGACAGTTTATAAAGAGAGGAAGAGTCTTCATGGAGGGGAAAAAGAAATTTAGTTTAACGAGTGCCATTTTATCAGTCATCTGTGTGGTTTTCGTTGCTGAAGCAGCGGCGCCTGTTGCTGCAATTGGTAATTCTCAGTTTTTTTGGTGGATTTTCTTATTAATTGCATTCCTATTGCCATATGGGTTAATTTCATCAGAATTAGGAACAACTTATATTGGTGAAGGGGGCATCTATGATTGGGTGACCAAAGCATATGGTCATCGTTGGGGTGCCAGAGTTTCTTGGTATTATTGGATTAATTATCCATTGTGGCTAGCTTCATTAGCCGTTATGACGCCAGAACTATTAACGACAATTACAGGTATTAAGTTTTCAACACCGATGATGATTATTGTTGAATTAATTTTTACTTGGATTGTGGTTTGGATTAGTTTTTATCCAGTCAGCGACAGTATCTGGATTCTAAATGGAGCTGCCGTAATCAAGATGGTTTTAGCTGTCTTAATTGGTGGGCTAGGATTGTATGTAGCCTTGACGAAAGGTGTTGCCAATGAATTTACCTTGAAATCAATGCTACCAACGTTTGACTTAAGAAGTTTATCTTTTATTTCTGTAATCATTTTTAATTTGTTAGGGTTTGAAGTCATCTGTACGTTTGCAGATGATATGGAAAACCCTAAGAAGCAAATTCCACAAGCTATTGTAGCAGCGGGGTTAGTCATTGCAGCCATTTATATTTTTTCAGCCTTTGGAATTGGGGTAGCGATTCCCACCGATCAAATTAGTACCGGCAGTGGTATGATGGATAGCTTTAAACTATTGACAGGCTCGACAGAAGGTTGGTTCATTATGTTGATGGCTTTCCTATTCCTTCTTACGTTGTTCGGCAACATGATTTCTTGGTCATTAGGAGTCAATAATACAGCTTGTTATGCTGCTGAAAATGGTGACATGCCTAAATTTTTTGAAAAACGTAGTAAGAAAAATGACATGCCAATTGGGGCTGCTTTGATGAATGGCATTGTGGCATCGGTGGTCATTGTATTAGCACCAATTTTACCTAATCAAGATTTATTCTGGGCCTTTTTCTCCTTGAATGTCGTCCTATTCTTGTTATCATATATCCCAGTTTTCCCAGCTTTTTATAAGCTTAGAAAAATTGATCCCGATACACCACGTCCGTTTAAAGTTAACGGAAAACCAGGATTTTTAAAAGTTTTAGTAGTTTTGCCAATGATTATGATTATTATTTCACTGATTTTCACAGCAGTGCCTTTAGATTTTAGTCCCGCAGCATTAAATGAAAAATTACCAATCACAATTGGGGCAATCATTTTTATTCTGTTTGGTGAAGTAATTATTTACGTGAAAAAAATTAAGAAGGGAACGAAAGAAAATGGCTAAACGAATTGTAGGAAGTACCCCTAAACAAGATGGCTTTAGAATGCCAGGAGAATTTGAACCACAAGAGAAAGTTTGGATGATTTGGCCAGAAAGACCGGATAATTGGCGTGATGGTGGTAAACCTGTCCAAGAAGCTTTTACTAATGTGGCCAAAGCAATTAGTCAATTTACACCGATGAATGTGGTGGTTTCTCAACAACAATTTCAAAATTGCCGTCGCCAATTGCCGCCAGAAATTACGGTTTACGAAATGTCAAACAATGATGCCTGGGTCCGTGATTGTGGACCATCATTTGTCATTAACGACCATGGAGAAATCCGTGGTGTGGATTGGACATTCAATGCTTGGGGGGGATTAGTAGATGGTTTATATTTCCCTTGGGACCAAGACGATTTGGTTGCACAAAAAATTTGTGAAATTGAGCATGTAGATTCTTATCGTACAGATGATTTTGTTTTAGAAGGCGGTTCATTCCACGTAGATGGACAAGGAACAGTCTTGACTACAGAAATGTGCTTATTAAGTGAAGGTCGAAATCCACAACTTTCAAAAGAAGCAATCGAACAAAAATTATGCGACTATTTAAATGTTGAAAAAGTTCTTTGGCTAGGTGATGGAATTGACCCAGAAGAAACCAATGGTCACGTGGATGATGTAGCTTGTTTTATTGCACCTGGTGAAGTGGCTTGTATTTACACCGAAGATCAAAATAGTCCATTTTATGAAGCAGCACAAGATGCGTATCAACGTTTGCTTAAAATGACTGATGCTAAAGGACGCCAATTAAAAGTCCACAAATTATGCTGTCCTGTCAAAAATGTAACCATTCAAGGCTCCTTCAAAATTGATTTCGTGGAAGGAACCATGCCAAGAGAAGACGGCGATATTTGTATCGCATCCTATATGAACTTTTTAATTACAAATGATG
Organism: Enterococcus sp. DIV2453a; assembly: GCF_050533535.1. Classification (NCBI taxonomy): domain Bacteria; kingdom Bacillati; phylum Bacillota; class Bacilli; order Lactobacillales; family Enterococcaceae; genus Enterococcus; species Enterococcus sp. DIV2453a. The sequence goes on from NZ_CP172899.1 coordinate 477,267, forward strand.
GCGTGATTGTGCCACAGTATGGTGATGAAAATGATCGTTTGGCTTTAGAGCAAGTTCAAACGATGTTCCCAGATAAAAAAATTGTCGGCGTTAATACGGTAGAAGTTGTTTATGGGGGCGGCAATATACACTGTATCACACAACAAGAACCAAAGCGCTAGGAGGGAAACAGATGTCAAAAATAGTGATTGCATTAGGTGGAAATGCGTTAGGAAATTCTTCGAAAGAACAATTGGCAAAAGCACAAACCGCTGCAAAATCGATTGTTGATTTAATTGAACAAGGCCATCAAGTGGTGATTGCTCATGGCAATGGGCCACAAGTTGGCAAAATTCGTTTAGCTTTTGAGGAAACGAGTCAATCTCCAGAAGATGTCGTGCCATTTCCTGAATGCACAGCAATGAGCCAAGGCTATATTGGCTATCATTTACAACAAGCAATTGATGAAGAACTAGTAGCCAGAAATTTAGGGGAACAACCAGTTGTTACGTTAATTACACAAGTCGTGGTGGATCCAAAAGACCCAGCGTTTACAAAACCAACAAAACCAATTGGTGGTTATTATGACGAAGAAACAGCCAAACAGTTGATGGCGGAAACTGGGAACGTCTATCAAGAAGATGCGGGTCGAGGCTGGCGACGGGTAGTTCCTTCGCCAAAACCAGTTGATATTTACGAAAAAGTTAGCTTGCGAACACTTGTTGATGCAGGACAGATCGTAATTGCTTGTGGTGGTGGCGGGGTTCCTATTGCCTATGATGGTCCAGTCTATCATGGTGTAGATGCAGTCATTGATAAAGACTTTGCGGCAGCAAAAATGGCTGAACTCATTGAAGCAGATGTTTTTGTGGTATTAACTGCAGTGGAACATGTTTTTGTTAACTTTGGTCAAGCAAATCAACAAGCTTTGACCGATGTTACGGTTACGGCAATGCAACAATATATAGAAGAAAATCAATTTGCGCCAGGTAGTATGTTACCTAAGGTGGAAGCGGCCATCAGTTTTGCAGAAAGTAAACCAAACCGCCAGGCGATTATCGGGCTTTTAGAATTAGCTTCGGAAGCAATCAAAGGAGAAAGTGGTACACGAATTACACAATAAATTCTCAGTATTTAACTTTCACAAAAGACTAAAACAAACGCATTTAGCGGGCTATCTTAATCGTTAGAGAGTAGGACATCGGTCGTTTTGACGGATGTCCTACTCTCTATTTTGTCTTTTTAACGAACAAAACTGTTAGTTGTCATGCAAAAATAAACATAGTAAGATAATCTTTAAATGGTATAGGAGGATAAAAATGTCTAAATTTTTAAAAGTAATCGGAATAATTGCTGTTTTGTTAGTCATAATAGGCGCTGCAGCGTATTGGTTTATACTCAAAAAGTTCACTCCTGAGGCAGAAACCCCAGCAATGTACAATCAAGAGAGAATCGTTAAAACGATTGAAGACCAATTAAAAGAAACGGATGTACAAAAAGCTCGGACCAAAGCACCGTTGATTATTGAAAAAAATATCACTGAATTACAGCAAGCGATTGCCAACGGAGCATTGACCTATGAAGAACTTACGGCGTTTTATTTGGACCGTATTTTACAGTTCGATCAAATAGATAATGGCATGAACAGCATCTCTGAAATCAATCCGCAAGCAATTAAGGAAGCAAAGGCATTTGACCAACAAGCCTCTCAAACACCGAAGAAGCCTTTGTATGGTATTCCTGTGACTTTGAAAGAAAATATAAATACGACCAACATGATTTCGAGTGCAGGAGCTTATGCCTTACGCACGTTCAAGCCTAAGGAAGATGCGGAAGTAGTTAAGAAGTTAACAGAGGCGCAAGCTTTGATTTTAGGAAAAGTAAACTTATCTGAACTAGCGAATTATATGTCAATGAAAGCACCAAGTGGCTATAGTTCCAAACATGGACAAACACTTAATCCTTATGGGCCACTCAAAATAACACCTTCAGGTTCAAGTTCTGGGAGTGCGGCTAGTGTGACGATGAATATCGGCGCCTTCTCTTTAGGCACTGAGACGATGGGATCGATTGTTTCCCCCGCTTCTCATCAATCAGTGGTTGGTTTTAAACCGACCCACAGTTCAGTAAGTGGCGAAGGTGTTTTACCATTGGCACCATCATTAGATACAGTTGGCCCGATTGCCCGAAGTGTCGTTGATGCTACACAAGGCTATAATGCGTTTAAGAAAGACACGGTTCCGAGCATTGATTCAACGAAATTTACTAAAAATAACTTACAAGGTCAACGCATTGGGTTGCTAGAAATGCCAAGTGCTGAAGAAGAATTTGCGACTGCTAAAAAGGCCCTCCAAAAAGCTGGAGCAGAAGTGATTCCGGTAACGCCAGACATGGAAGGGATTGATGGCGGGGCAGTTATTTCCAATGAATTTAAGTTTGCATTGGAAGAATTTGCGAAACGTTATGACTTACCATTTAAAACACTGGAGGAACTAATTGCGTATAATCAACAAGATAAAAAGGTTCGTGCCAAGTATGGGCAAGATTTATTAGAAGCAGATGTTAAAAAGAAACAACCAGATAAAGAAATCATTCAAACAACCATTAAAAAAGCACAACAAACGTTTGATGCGTTGCTAAAAAAACAACAATTAGACGGATATGCCTTTATTGATTCTGAAGGTACGGGTTTAAGTGCTGTGGCAGGATATCCTGAATTGACTGTTCCTTTGGCGAAAAACAGTGAAGGACAACCTTATGGGCTGACTTTTACACAAACTGCCAATAAAGAGCAAACGTTATTTGAGCAAGCTTACAGCTTTGAACAAAGTACAAAAGGACGGATAGTACTTTCAGACAACGAGCTGTTGGCAAACAGTAAAAAAATAAATAGAGATGAGCAGTAAAGGGAAACTAGGAATGGCGAAACATCCGTATCAAACCTAATAAAGATAATCGACCTACAAATGAAAGGAATTGTTTGTAGGTCGATTATTTAGGTTAGTCATTTTTTTTGCTTTTTTAGGCGAATGTTTTCATGTAATAAGTTAATAAGTGGCCAGATTCGAGAAATACGGCCATCAATTTTTAAGCATTTCAATAAAAAGAGTGAACGATGGCTGTGTTTGAAGCATGAATATGTGTGGTTGCTTCCGCTTTCGCAACATTAATTTGGAGCGCTACCGTCGTAAAGGGTTCTGCCGCAGGAATCATTAGATGGAAACAAATCCATGAATACATAGAAGATTAAAGCAAGATGAAGAAAATATTGTGGCAATAAAGGATATCAGAATGCTTGTAGAATGACTATATGTAGTGTCTTTTTGTTTTTTTAATCAATATATAGTATTAAAATCTTCTTTTTATTCCGAAATCTGATTGACTTGTTTTTTAAAACGGAGTACTCTTATTGAGACGTCAACAGAGAAAAGTTTGGTTTTAGGAAGGTCGGAAATTTGTCGTGAATAAGAATTTTTTGGTGAATGATTTTAAAGGTTGGGAAACGAGAAGTTACTTGTTTTTAGCTTTGATGGTGGGGGTACAGTTGATTGCATTTGCTATCAATCCATCGAATTGGATTACGTTAGTAGGTGGTTTAGCCGGCATCATTTGTGTGAATTTAATTGCCCAAGGAAAAGTCAGCAATTACATTTTTGGGTTAATCAGTGCAGTGATTATTGGCTATTTTGGGTTAGTGACACGGGTATATGCCGAAGTTCTTTTACAAAGCTTCTATATTATTATGGACATTACAGGGCTTTATGCTTGGCTTCGGGCTAGCGAGGATGGCTCGGGTCAAGTAACCGACGTAAAAGTTTTAAAAGGTATTCAGTGGTTGTATGCCTTTTTCACGTGGCTGCTCATTGGCGTAGCTGCATATATTTTGTTAGGTTTTGTAAATGATGCGCAACAAACATTAGATGCAATCACGTTCAGTGTTTCAGCGACAGGGATGTTATTGATGATTAAACGTTATCAATCGCAATTCGTGTTTTGGCTACTAGGAAATATTTTTTCAATTTTGTTATGGTTCCGAGCAGGGACGCACGCTGGTGGTGATTATGCGATATTTGTTATGTATTGTATGTATACTTTTAACTCAATTTTTGGTATGTTTAATTGGTTGAAGATAAAAAATAAAATGGAAAAAAATAGGTAGGGAGTTCGATGGCAGTGATTGTTTTAGCAGGTACGATTGGCGCTGGTAAATCTAGTTTAACAGCTTTAATTGCAAACCGTTTAGGTTCAGAAGCCTTTTACGAATCAGTTGATGATAATGAGGTATTACCTTTATTTTATGCGGAACCGGAAAAGTACGCATTTTTATTACAAATTTATTTTTTAAATAAACGTTTTGATAGTATTAAACAAGCATTAACGCATGAAAATAATGTATTGGATCGCTCGATTTATGAAGATTCATTACTTTTTCATTTAAATGCAGATTTAGGTCGTGCCAACGAAACAGAGGTCAAAGTGTACGATGACTTATTACAAAACATGCTCCAAGAATTGCCTTATGCTGCGCATAAAAAAAGACCTGATTTGTTAGTTCACATTCGTATTTCATTTCCCAAAATGTTAGAACGCATCAAAAAACGTGGCCGTCCTTATGAACAAATTGAGACAGATCCAACGTTGTATGATTACTATCAAATGTTGAACGAGCGTTATGATCAATGGTACGAAGACTATGATGAAAGTCCTAAAATTCAAATTGATGGCGATAAATATGATTTTGTCGAAGATCCTGAAGCGTGTCAATATGTCTTGGCATTAATTGAGAAGAAAATTGAAGAATTAGAAAGATAAATAAAAAGAAGCAAGTCCGGACTTGCTTCTTTTTGACTTAAAATGTGGATAGATAGGCTAAAGTTGCTACTAAATAAAGGAGTGTAGTGCTAAATTATAGAATCGGATTTTAACCTTCCCCTAAGTTAAAATCGGATAATCTATCTATCGACAGTTTAAGTTTGTATAAAATAGCGGTAGCTATTATCAACGAAGTCATTCATCGGTTGACCTGACTTCTCTAGAAGTATACCATCGAAAATAACCGACAGTTGTTCAAAATTTGGACTTAGTAAGTGTAAATTTTGATTGAAAGTTTCTGTAAATCAATCATTTATTCAAAAAATAATGCTCGAAAGAAGGAAGATAAATGAGCCAAATTTGGTTTGAACGCATTCTACGTTGGCGCAAAAAAGCGCAACGATTTTTACAAGGACGTTATGCCCGGTTCGATGAATTGAATCGAACGCTGTTGCTAACAAGTGTCGTGCTGGCGCTTATCAATATTTTTACTGGCTATCTTTGGGTTCGGTTATTGATTTTAATCACAGTCGCCTACGTGTATTATCGCTTTTTTTCAAAACATATTCACCCGCGATTGAATGAAAATCAACGGTTTATTCTTCGAAAACAACGCCTAATGCAAAAGGTTCATGCTTTTCGCAAGCGACACCTGACTCAGAAAGGATATCGTTATTTTAAATGTCCAAAATGTCAGCAGTCATTACGTGCGCCGAAAGGACGAGGAACAATCAAAGTCACTTGTTCAAACTGCCAAAATCAATTTATCAAAAAAGTCTGATCTTCTGTGTTTTTTGGTCTAGGCAACTTTTGGACTTGTGGTATACTTGAGAAAAGAAACCATTGGATATTCTAAAAGGGGAATATCTTGTTAAAAAAGGAGAGAAAAAACAATGGAAATTAAACGCCAACAAGAAATTGTTGAAGCGTATCACTATGATATGCGAGTACCTGATTCAGAAGTAGAGACAGATTTACGTGTCAGTTTTTCACCAATTGAAGTAGAAGAAGAAAATTATCCAGAAAATAGCTCAGCACTTGTTGCTCGCTTAGAATTTCGAATTGTCTTTGACGAATTTGTTTTATCAGGGGCGATTAGCCAAATTAATCACATTATTGATCGTAAAATTGAAAAACAAGAAGATATTTCGCAAGAAGAAGTCGATGAACTTGTGCGTCCTTTATTTAGCATCGTCGAACGTTTATCTTATGAAGTAACTGAAATTGCTCTGGATCGTCCAGGTGTTCAATTGAATTTTCAACAATCAGAAGAAGCTTAAACTTTAAAAACAGCGTTTATAACGGATTCCGTTACAAACGCTGTTTTTATTCTTGTGAAGATTTAGCAACCAAAGCTTTTTTAAACTGTTCATAATTTTTTGTAGCGATATCCACATAAGCAATCGGCTGACCAACTTTGGTGATTTTTTCGGGAAGATAGGGAGCGAGCATTTCATTGTACAAAATGAACGCAGCTTCTGGTACTTCCTCTGAAAGAACATCATAACTGATAAAGTCAATTTCATAGGTTGGTTGAAAAAAGGCTTTGATGTTTTGCTGCTCTTTGTTTGAAAAGAGCCAAGGACCTCCATTTGCAGGGCTCCCAACATACAACATTGCTCCATCACGGTTGACAGAAAGGATCCAACAAATTTTTTGCATACGCTTACACCTCCTAGAACTAAGTATACCACGTCAGCTTAAAAGAAAGAGGACAAAAAACAAATTATTTTTACAGTGACTAGTAAAACAACGCTTGGTGATAGTTTTAAACTATCACAACGGTTATTTTCTATCAAAAAGTAAGCAAATTATCCCACTATTTGCTATAAAATAAGGTACAATAGAACTATCACTGGAAACAGTTTGCTGTTTTCAGGGTATTTACTGGAGAGTGAGTACCGGGAACCTTTACTTCCTTTGATGTACTTGTCATTAAAAACATAGGGAGGAACTAAAATGACAACATTCATCACTGTATTAGTGATCCTTGCATTTATTGCTGTGTTATTCGGTTTCTACCAAATGCAAAAGAAACATTTAAAATTCTCAACACGTGTCTTTTCAGCATTGGGCGTGGGGATTGTTTTAGGTGCAATTATTCAATTTGCTTTTGGTACAGACAGTAAAATTACTACGCAATCAATGGAATGGATCGGGATTGTAGGTAATGGTTATGTAGCGTTTCTACAAATGCTCGTAATTCCGTTAGTATTTGTATCTATCGTAGGTGCATTTACAAAAATGAAAGAATCCAATAAATTAGGAAAAATTAGCTTTAATGTGTTAGCCACCTTACTAGGAACAACAGCAGTAGCTGCCTTGGTGGGGATTGGAACAACCTTAGCGTTTGGTCTTCAAGGGGCAAAATTCACGCAAGGTGCTGCAGAAACGTCAAGAATTGCCGAGTTAGCGACGCGTCAAGATGCGATTCAAGATTTGACGATTCCCCAACAAATCGTTTCATTTATTCCTAAAAATGTCTTTGCTGACTTTGCGGGAACACGACCAATGAGTACCATTGGGGTGGTAATCTTTGCTGCGTTTGTTGGTGTCGCTTATTTAGGCGTTCGTCGTAAAGCGCCAAAAGAAGCTGAATTTTTTGCAAATTTAATTGATAGTTTATATAAAATTACCATGCGAATTGTTACCTTAGTTTTACGCTTGACCCCTTATGGCGTGTTAGCGTTAATGATTAATGTTGTAGCAACAAGTGATTTTGTTGCGATTATTAACTTAGGTAAATTTGTGTTGGCATCGTATGTGGCCTTAATCATTGTTTTTGCCATTCACATGCTGATTTTAATTACTTTAAAAGTCAATCCAGTCACGTATCTAAAGAAAGTTTTTCCAGTCTTGAGCTTTGCTTTTACTTCTCGTTCAAGTGCAGGAGCTTTACCATTAAATATTGAAACACAAACCAAAGCACTAGGTGTTGATGATGCCACAGCAAACTTTGCTGGTAGTTTCGGTTTATCTATTGGACAAAATGGTTGTGCCGGCGTTTATCCAGCTATGTTAGCAACCATCGTTGCACCAACTGTTGGAATTGATGTCTTTAGTTTACAATTTATTTTAATGTTAGTAGCAGTTGTCACAATCAGTTCATTTGGCGTAGCCGGTGTCGGCGGCGGAGCAACCTTTGCTTCTCTAATCGTTTTAGGCGCAATGAACTTGCCGGTTGCAATTGTTGGTTTAGTAATTTCGGTTGAACCACTTATTGACATGGCGCGGACAGCTGTTAACGTTAACGATAGTATGGTTGCAGGCGTGTTAACAAGTGCTCGTATTCATGAATTAGATCGTGATGTCTTAAATGATCGCGACGTTGTCTTAGATGCAAATATCTAAATCAATAAAAATAAAAGTGTTTGAGCAATGTCTTGCTCAAACACTTTTATTTTGATTTTAAGCGAAAGTGCAGTAATTATTTAAAAGAACGTATATAATAAGTTGTTAACTAAATTCAAAAGGACGTGAAGGAATGTTTTCAAACCAAGTAAAGATTATGTTATATGTGAATAATGTTGAGGAATCTAGTCAATTTTGGCAAACGTTTGGCTTTGTTGAAAAGGAAAGAGAGGAAGTTGACGGCACATTGGTGGTAGAAATTGCGCCAAGTGAATCAGCAGAGACGATTATTGTTTTATATGATTTGGCCTTTATTCAAAAACATTCACCAGAAGTGGCGGGGAATACCCCTTCTCTAATGTTTGCTAGCGATGATATCATTGGTCTCTATAAAAAAATGCAAGAGGCTGGGGTTACTGTTGGTGAAATGGTTCAATTGCCAACAGGCTTAGTTTTTAATTTTGCAGATAACGATGATAATTACTTTGCTGTGATGGGGCAAGAAAGTAAATAAAAAACAGCTTGGCACCAGAATCAATCTAGATTCCGGTGCCAAGCTGTTTTTTATAAAAGTTGAAAGTTTTATAAATTTTACTAAAATCTGTAATTTTCATGAAAATATAGCGTATGATAATGCTGTTAATAGAATAGGCGGAGGTAAGCGGTATGCGTAAACGACATGCAAAGAAAAGACATGGAGGAGTGAATTGGCTTTTTATAGTATGTTTGTTGGTGGTGATTGGTGGTAGTGGTTATTTAATAAAAACGTTCTTTTTCACTAGAGATTCACAAGTTAGTCAAGAATCGAAAGTGGTCTTGGAAGAAGATCGCCGAAGTGATAATTATGCGAATTTAACGAAAGAAATAGTTGCACCAGATAGTGGCGAACTTGATCAAAAAATTCAAGAAACAAATTATATTGGTTCGGCTTTGATCATTAAAGATGATCAGGTTTTAGTAAATAAAGGATATGGCTTTGCCAATTTTGAAAAGCAACAAGCCAACACGCCAAACACAAGGTTTCAGATTGGCTCAATTCAAAAATCTTTTACCACAACCTTGATCTTAAAAGCAATTGAAGAAGGTAAACTTACATTAGATACAAAACTCGCTACGTTTTATCCGCAAGTACAAGGTGCTGAGGACATTACGATTAGCGATATGTTGAATATGACAAGCGGTTTAAAGTTATCAGCAATGCCTAATAATATCGTTACCGATGAAGAAATTATTCAATTTGTTAAACAAAATACCATTCAAGTCAATAAAGGAAAATACAATTATTCCCCAGTAAATTTTGTCCTTTTAGCAGGAATGTTAGAGAAAATGTATCAACGTACCTATCAAGAATTATTTAATAATCTTTATCACAAAACGGCTGGTTTAAAGAATTTTGGCTTCTATGAAACCTTATTGGAACAACCCAATAATTCAACAAGTTATAAATGGACAGAAGACAATTCGTATAATCAAGTGCTCTCAATTCCCGCAGCTAGTTTTGCCCATGAATTTGGGACTGGGAATGTGGATATGACGACAGGTGATTTGTATTGGTACTTACATCAATTAATGAGTGGACACTTAGTTTCCACCGCACTTTTGCAAAAATTATGGACGTCTTCTCAGCAAAGTTCTTATCATGGCGGCATCTATGTTCATGATAATTATTTACGCTTACACGGCGTTGAAGCGGGTCAACAAGCCCTGGTTTTATTTTCAAAAGATATGAAAACCGGGGTCATATTGCTAACTAATTGTGTGAATCCAGCGAAATACAAAGAATTAATTGGTTCGTTGTTCCATGATGTAACCAATTTAACTGTTAAATTTTAAAGCAGAAGCAACAACGATCACTCCAAAGCCTTTTTAGGTTTCTTCTGAGAGACTTTATATTAAAATAAAGGGAAGAACGATCAAAGGGAGTGACGAAGATGAAGCAATCAAAAAATAAACAAGGTGTTATTGGTGAATCAACGGAAAAAAACATTTATCTTCAAGATATAGAACAGGAAACGCAAGCTTTTATTCTCCAAAACAATCCACAATTGACAGCTGAATCGATGATTACATTGGCGGAGTTACTTAATTATCGTTTGGATTACATGAAACAATTGGTCGCAAATGATTCTGAAAAAATCCAACAACTGAATGAATTGGTGGTTCAACATATCAAAGAAGATAAGCTGATTTCCAATAATATGAATGAAAAGATGGAAAAGAAATTAACCTTTGGCCAACGAGCAGCGGATACCATTGCTAAATTTGGCGGTAGCTGGGTGTTTATTGGCTTCTTTTGCTTCGTGTTGATTGCTTGGATCGTGATTAACTCTACCACTTTATTGGGACAACCATTTGACAAATATCCTTATATTTTGCTAAATCTCGCCTTATCTTGTTTAGCAGCTATCCAAGCACCGATTATTATGATGAGTCAAAACAGACAAGAAGCCCGTGATAGAGAACAAGCGAATAATGATTATAAAATTAACTTAAAAGCAGAAGTAGAAATTAATTTATTACATGAGAAAATGGATTATATTATCAATAATCAACTAGAAAATTTGGTAAAAATCCAAAATATTCAAATTGAACTTTTAGGTGAATTGCAAGAACAACTCGCCGCGACTTCTGAAAAGGAGTAGTATATAGAAGAGGTCAGGACAGAACCGTTTAGCTCCGAGAACCAAGTAGGTACTGTTCAACATCTATTTGCTTTGCAAATAGTGTTTCTCAGCAATAAGAAGAAATTTCCGAAAATTGTCATAAAACACAACGAGGTACGAGTTGATGTTGCATGATACCTACCCGGTGCTCTTTAATTTTTGGAGACCAAGTAGGTATTGTTCATCATCGAATCACTACGTTCTTCGTGATTCTCAACAATTTCGGCTTATTTCCGAAGGACCTTCACCAAGTAGGTACGATGATTTCATCTGTTCATGCTTCACAGTGAAACATCGCAACTCTTAGAGCTGTAGCTCTTTTGAAGGCTGTACTGTGACGAGACGCATGTCGAGAAAACATCTTAGAAGTTGTTGAGATCGAAGCAACGCGTAGTGTTGGTTCTGTTCCCGCCGTTTATCAGGCTTTTTTTATTGTGTGTAAATACACAAGCAAAATAATCGCTTTCCCTTTTTTATTCACCGTATAATGGGATAGAATGACTTTATACAAAAGGGGAAAACAAGATGAAATACCAAGTATTACTTTATTACAAATATACAACAATTGAAGATCCAGAAGCTTTTGCGAAAGAGCATCTAGCTTTTTGCAAATCATTAAATTTAAAAGGCCGTATTTTAGTAGCGACAGAAGGGATTAACGGAACGTTATCTGGTACTGTCGAAGAAACAGAAAAGTACATGGAAGCAATGCAAGCAGATGAGCGCTTTAAGGATACATTCTTTAAAATTGATCCAGCAGAAGAAATGGCGTTCCGCAAAATGTTTGTTCGCCCACGTTCTGAATTAGTGGCGTTGAACTTAGAAGAAGACGTTGATCCATTAGAAACGACGGGGAAATATTTGGAACCTGCAGAATTTAAAGAAGCCTTACTAGACGAAGACACTGTTGTAATCGATGCTCGTAACGATTATGAATATGATTTAGGTCATTTCCGTGGTGCCGTGCGCCCAGATATCCGTAGCTTCCGTGAGTTACCACAATGGATTCGCGAGAACAAAGAACAATTTATGGATAAAAAAATTGTTACCTATTGTACTGGCGGGATTCGCTGTGAAAAATTTTCTGGCTGGTTATTAAAAGAAGGATTTGAAGATGTTGCTCAATTGCATGGTGGTATCGCCAACTATGGAAAAAATCCAGAAACACGTGGCGAACTTTGGGACGGCAAAATGTATGTCTTTGATGACCGAATCAGTGTCGAAATTAATCATGTTGATAAAAAAGTTATTGGGAAAGACTGGTTTGATGGGACACCTTGCGAACGCTACATTAACTGTGCAAACCCAGAATGTAATCGTCAAATCTTAACTTCAGAAGAAAATGAACATAAACATTTAGGCGGCTGCTCATTAGAATGTAGCCAGCATCCTGCCAACCGTTATGTAAAAAAATATAATTTAACAGAAGCAGAAGTTGCTGAACGTTTAGCTTTGTTAGAAGCGGTTGAAGTATAAAAATAATAAAAAAATAAACAAAAAAACTTCGAAAATTATTTTTTGAAGTTTTTTTGTTTATTTTTTTGTCTTTAAAAGTGTTGATTTTAAAGCTTTCTTAGCTGAAACCATTTTATTTTTTAAAAGCGTCTGAAAAAAATAAAAAAATCTAATAAATATTTCTTTTATATAATGTTTATTGGCTGGGCCAGTCAATGTTGAAAATGGGGAAGGAGGAATTCAGATGAAAATCATAAAAAGGTTTAGTTTGGTATGTTTAGGGCTATTGATCATTGGGTTGCAAACAAAAAGCGTTATGGCTGAAGAAAATAATTATGAATCAAATGGTCAAGCGAGCTTCTATGGTACCTACGTTTATGAGAATGAAAAAGAGTCAAATGACGTAGCGTATACCCAACAATCAGAAGAACAGGGAAGAAACAATTTAGCTGCTTCTGGACAAGCAGTTTTACCTAAAACAGGCGAGTCTGAAAATCCACTGTATTCCTTGATAGGAGTTAGTTTGTTGGGGGTAGTCATTTATTTAATTAATAAAATGAAACGAGAGAAGGAGCTTATTTAATGAAAAAAACTGTTTTACTTACATCGGCAACCATACTTTTAGGCGTAGGGTTTCAAGCAATAAACGCATCAGCAGCAGAAACTTTTCCGAAAGAATACAATACGGAAGGCACAATTACTTTTGAAGCAGGCGATAACGAAATCACACCGCCAGTTGATCCAGAAAATCCCGATCCTACTGATCCAGTAGACCCAATTGATCCTCCAGGGCCAGGAACGGGTGGTGCCTTATCAATTGATTATGGGTCAAAATTTAAATTTGGTACACAAAAGATTTCTACGGCAGATCAAACGTATTATGCTGCGCCAGATGAAATGAAAGATGGTTCAAAAAAACCAACCTATGTACAAGTAACTGATAAAAGAGGAACGTTAGCAGGATGGAAACTAACGCTTTCCCAACCTGAACAATTTAAAACAGCTACTGGAGAGGAACTAGTCGGCGCTCAATTAACGTTTACAAAGGCAGAAGCTGCCTCAATGGTGGATGAAAAATATAAACCTACTGAAGTCAGTAGTACTATTTCCTTAACACCTGGTGTAAATAATAATCTAGCGATGAACGCTAAAAAAGAAACAGGTGTTGGGACTTGGGTTTATCGCTTTGGTTCAAATGAAGCAACAAATAAAGAAGCTGTCCAATTATTCGTTCCCGGAAAATCTGTAAAGCTTGCACAACAATATTCAACGAAGTTAGTTTGGGCATTAGAAGATACTCCCGTTAATAATTAAATAAAGGAGAAAAGCAATGAAAAAACAATTCACAGGAATCGTTCTATGCAGTACATTTGCAGTTGCTGGTTGGTCCTTACAAGCGAAGGCAGAGGAGCCAAAAGAGTATCGTTCGAATGGTTTAGTAGAATTTATTCCGAACGTAGATCCGACAGAGCCGGTTGATCCAGAAAATCCCGATCCAGAAAAGCCAGTCAAACCAATTGATCCAACAGACCCAGAAGGTCCCAATCCTGGTACCCAAGGACCACTGTCTATTGATTATGCTTCAAGTTTTGACTTTGGGAAAAATCGTATTTCGAATAAAGACCAAGTATATTTTGCAAGAGCACAGCAATATCAAGAAAATCAAAAAGATACACCAAATTTTGTGCAAATTTCTGATAATAGAGGAACCAATAGTGGTTGGTCTTTAACGGTTACGCAAAAGGAGCAATTTAAAGCAACAAAGGCTACTTTAAATAGTCAGTTGACAGGTGCGCAAATTTCTTTAACTAACCCGACTGTTAATAGTAATGCGCAAAATGTTGTGAAACCAGAGGCAACAAATAAGATTGCCCTTGTTCCAGGGACCGCATCGCTAGTGGCAGCTGCGAAGCAAGGAACTGGTGCGGGAACTTGGGCTACTTATTGGGGCAAAGTAGAAGTGGTTGCAGAACGCGATGAAACCAATACGGTACACAATGTTAATGTTACAAAAGATGTCGCGCTATCAGTACCAGGGTCAACCCCTAAAGATGCCGTGAAATATCAAACAAAATTATTGTGGACGTTGACGGATGTACCAGGAATTTAAAAAGTAGAGGTGAAGAGAGATGCGAAACAAACAAAGCCTAGTCTTTTTGGCAAGTAGTTTATTCTTACTACTCCTTGCGCCTATTACTAGCGAAGCGATTAGTAATCCTTCGACAAATATCAACGAAGTCAATCGGGAAATAGTGGAGGAATCGGCCAATGATCAGGCAACTAGCGCTCCTTCTCACTCGGAAACATTAGAGCAAGAACCTTCCCTAGAAACGACAACAACAACCGATAATCATCCAGCAGAAACAGACCAATCAACGGCTACTTTAGAACCTAGCAAACAACAAAAGGATGACGATAACAGTGTAACGGAATCGGCGATAGTTGAACCACAGCCGCGCATGTTGGCTGCGCCATACGCTACTTCATTGCCTGATGATCCTAATATCATTCCAATCGACAAGGTATTTCAAGAGCCAATTGGAAATGCAACAAGTATTTTAGAAGGTGGGAAGTTATTACAACTAAACCCAGCTGTTAAATCACAAAAAGGAGCTATTTGGTCAAAAAAACCAATCAGTTTATTGTCGGATTTTACCTTTAAAAGTTATTTGTATTTAGGAAACGAGTATGCAAATGCTGGTGATGGTATGACCTTTACCTTAACGAATGATCCTAGAATGTCCACAACGCCTCAAGAAGTCATTGGTTCACCTGGGATGGGAATCGGTGCATACTCCACGAAAGCTGGTCAACCTTATGTTAGAAATGCCTTATCGATTGAGTTTGATACCTATAAAAATACTGGTAGTTCCAACCGAATGGACCGAGAAATTTCACAAGATAAGGGAAATGGGCATTTAGCTTTTGTCACTCCGAAAGCTAATAACAACAGCTATACAGGGGAGCATTCAGGCGTCACCGTTGCGCCAACCTATCTATCTAATGGAACCTGGCGCATGTTGACTGTTCATTGGAATGCCGCAGCCAAAGCATTAACATATGATTTAGAAGGTGTGGGCACGAATACGTATGTAGTTTCAGATTTAAATGCACAATTTGGCGCAACAACGGTTTATTGGGGCTTTACATCTTCCACAGGTGGCAAATACCAAGAGAATGCTTTAGCAATGACACAAATTCCTACCAACGTTACGTCACAAGCAGCCCTTAGCGTGAACGGTCAGGAGTTTAGCTCAGCTGTTGAAGCAGTGAAAAATGATCAGGTGATACTACGGAATACATTGAATATTGACAATGACTTTATCGAAGATCGTCAACCGCAAGTAAGCATTGACTTACCTGATGAATTAGCATATGAAGAAAATTCATTAACGATTGATGGTAAAAAGGTAGCAGCCAAAGATCTGACACAAACAGGGAATCACTTAACAGTTGCTTTAAATGACTACCTAGTTTTAAAGAAGGACATGATGATTGAATTAAAAACAACCCTTCAAGATAATACGCCCGAAAAAGTTTTAACTATGAACTTTGACTATTATGAAGAAGGAACCTTACTGCAAAAGTCAAATAATGTAACGATTACTATTCCTAAACCAACAGAAAAAACAGTAACCGTTTTTTATAAAGACGCGGAAGGTAAAGATATTGCTCCACCTAAAAGTGTAACAGGGAAAATTGGTGCACCCTATCAAGAAAAACCCCTAGATATTTCTGGCTATGTTTTTACAAAAGACTCAGGCAATGCGGAAGGAACAATGACAGAGGAAACAAAAGATATTTATTTTTACTATCGTTTAGGGGAACTATATTTTAAAGAGGCACCAAAACAGATTACTTTTGGTACGGAAAAGATACGTAATCAACCACTAATTAAACTTGGGCATCCCACCGAAGGACTCAAAGTCGTGGATGAACGTAACGCAAATAATTGGCGCTTGCAACTAAAGCAAACGCAACCGTTAACAAATGATTCAATTGTAATGCCAGATGTTTTTTCTTTCGTTTCAACTGCTGGAAGCTCTCAGATTACAAATGAGGCAATTACGCTTTTAGAAAGTAATCAGAAAGGTGAAACAGATTTAACAGCATTACTTGATGAATCAAAACAACAAGGAATTCAAATCAATGTTCCTGTAGCTTATCAAAGAGTTGGAACATTTAAAGCTCGTTTATCTTGGGCGTTAGAAGACGTACCAGGAAATTAAAGAAAAGAATGGAGAAAAGAAAATGAAAAAAGTAACAACAGTATGTTTATCCACATTTATTTTAGGGAGCTTAGGCATGACTTCTCAAGCCTTTGCAGAAGATGGCGGTAGTTATACATCTAATGGTATCGTAGAATTTACACCAAGTGAAGATCCAACTAATCCGGTTGACCCAACGGATCCAACTAATCCAGTTGATCCTATTGACCCAACAGATCCTGAAGGTCCTAATCCAGGAACAAACGGTCCGTTGTCAATTGATTATGCGTCAAGTCTAGACTTCGGTGTTCAAAAAATCACGTCGAAGGATCAGACTTATTTTGCTGCTACCCAAAAATACAAGACGGTAGGCGCAACCGATGAAGTCAAAGAAGGGCCTAACTATGTCCAAGTAACAGATAACCGTGGAACCGAAGCTGGCTGGTCATTAAAAGTGAAACAAGAAGGACAATTTAAATCAACTTCTGGTAAAGAATTGACTGGGGCAGCTATCACGTTTAAAAACGGAAATGTAGTGACTGCTTCAGATTCAGGCAAACCAACAGGCCCAGCCACAATCACGCTAAATTCAGATGGTAGTCAATCAGATGTAATGAGTGCAGCGAAAGGAAACGGTGCAGGAACTTATTTATTTGATTGGGGAACCGATGCAACTACAGCTGCTAAAAGTATTGAGTTAACTGTTCCAGGTTCTACAACCAAATACGCTGAAAAATACGCCACAAAATTAACATGGACGTTGACAGACGCTCCAGGAAATTAAACGAGTTTTAAAAGAAGAATAGCGGGGAACATGGTTACCTGCTATTCACTACATATAGAAAAGGAGTAAATAATTTGAACAGAAAAAAACAACGATTTCTTTTTTTTCCGATACTACTAATTCTTTTAGCGTTAGTACCTAGCAATGGTTTTGCCAGTGAATTTAATTTTGCGGTTACGCCTATTCCATCAGAAAAACAAGTAGATAAAGAAAAAACTTACTTTGATTTATTACTAGAACCAAATAAAGAAACTGAGTTGAAAGTGAACTTACGCAATGATACAGATAAAGAAGTAAAGGTAGGTATTTCCATCAATAGTGCCATTACCAATTCAAATGTAATCGTGGAGTATGGTGAAAATAAGGGAAAAAAAGATCAAAGTTTAGCGTTTGATATAAAAGACTATGTTCAATACCCTAGCTCAGTTCGTTTAAAACCGAAAAGTGAACAAACGGTTTCTATTAACGTCAAAATGCCTAATACACCCTTTGATGGAGTGTTAGCTAGTGGTATCACTTTTAAAGAAGAAATGTCGGATGAAGGCAAACGTCAAGACGATAAAAGTCAGGGGTTATCCATTAAAAATGAGTATTCGTATGTCGTCGCATTATTGATGCAACAAAACAAAAAAAAGGTTGAGCCAAATTTACTTTTGAAAAAAGTCTCACCAGGACAGATTAATGCTAGAAATGTGATTTTAGTCAATCTACAAAATGATCAAAAAACATATATTAACCAAGTTGCCTTTTCGGCAGAGATTACCAAAAAGGGGCATGAAGAAGTTTTATATAAAGAGGAAAAAGCAAACATGCAAATTGCACCAAATACCAATTTTTCTGTTCCCATTGCGCTAAAAGGGCAACCGCTTAAGCCAGGAGATTATCATTTGTCTATGACCGTTGTTGGGAATAAAGATGCTGCAGGCTCATTTAAAAAATCAATAAACAATGAATCGATATCTTTTAGAAATCAATGGCAATTTGAAAAAGACTTTACAATTAATGGCGAAGTTGCCAAAGAATTAAATGAAAAAGATGTGACCTTAAAAGAAAATCATTCAAATTTATATTTGCTGATTGGCTTACTACTATTATTGATAGTGATTTTAATCATTGCCTGGTTGATTTGGCGAAAAAAGAAACAGGAAAAAAACGAAAGAGAAATATAAAGAGTAGTTAATTTTTGATTTGATTATCGGCAACGTTTTTGTTTGTTTTTGCTTATCAAACATGCAGTTTATTCAACAAACCTAACTCAAAAAAAGAAATAATAAGAAGGAGTATTGTTAAATATCGTCTGATACCACTTTACTAGTTATATTTTTTGTTTTGTTATGTAGCTAAAGTATTTGGCAATATATGTGAGAAAAATGGATAAATACAAACATTTACTATTATGGAGTACATTGTTACTCTCGTTTTTTCAAGTAACCACTGTGCAAGCAGCAGAAGAACAGAATCCAATTTATAATCCGACCAATCCAACAGAAGAAATTTATCCGATTGAGAATACTGGCACACCAGAAAAAATGGAAGAAACAAATGAAAGTACTATTACTAGCGAAACGCAAGCGGAAGAAAGTAGCGAAGACGTTAGTAAAAAAGAAGTGACAACCAATAATCCAAAAACAAATGAAGAAAGGCCTTCTTCCAAGAAAAGTCAGCATCAAGTATTTTTCACGGATGAATTATTTGATGCTAGCCATATCACCATTGTACCAAATAGCACAGGCGGTGCTGGAACGGAGGGGCAAAACACTTTTTACTTGAATTTCATACGGGAATTAGTAGGAACGGCTATTTATGGGAGAAAGAACTGATAAATGATGAATTATGAAATTTTTTTAAATAAAGAAGATCAACGAAGTTATTCCTTGCTAAGGCATTTAGAAGAAAGTCCCACGCTATCAGGTACTTTTATTGCACTTCGCGAAGAATTATCAATGTCGAATTTTTTAGTCAAAAAAACATTAGAAAAATTAAAAGCAGATATTGACAATCTAAAGTTAAGCGACAGCTTAACTTTAGTCGTTTCTGATGTAGATGTTACACTTGAAATTGATGGAAACTATTCAAGTAAACTTTTGCTCACGAAATACTTAACAGAATCGCTCTCTTTTAAATTAGTGTTGTCTTACTTTAGAGGAAATTATAGTTTGACAAAGTTTGCTGAATGTAATCATGTCAGCACCTCTGTGGCGTATAGTACCTTACAGCGGCTAAAAAAAGCCTTAAAGGAGTATCAGATCTATTTTAGTAAGCGGGAAATTGTCGGCAATCAAAAAGCAATTTCATTTTTTTTGTATAAATTGTTCACGCTTTCCAATCAACCAATTTCCGAACTATATTCGGTAAAAGTTTATAATGAAGCGAAACGTGTATTACAGTCTGTTGAGTTAAACTATACTTTCACCACCTATGAGCGACGCAATTTTTTCCATTATTTAGCTATTATGATTAACAACGAAGGACGTGCGGTGGAAGGGATCGATACGCGTGCACTGAATACATTTTCAGAGGAACTAATAAAAAAATCGCAAGTGGCATGGGCATTGGCCTCAAAATCATTAACGTATACGATTGTTTTTTTCTTATATTTGCATGGCAAACTAGAGAAAAAATATGTCATTCACGAAGATCCTACGATTGAAAGCCTAACTCGTGTTTTCATTGGAAGTTTTGAAAAAGCATTTAATTGTTTAGAGGAGTCAACAAGGAATACTCTAGAAGAAGGGTTAGCAATTATTCATTTCAATGTTATTTACTTTCCGATTAATATGTTTGACGATTTTGAAATGGATTTACAGTTTTTTAAGCAAACATATCCGGAATTTTATTTTTATTTAATTGAATATATTCGTTGGTTAACAGCAAAACATAAAAAAATTGCGAAAGCCAATCACTGTTTGTTTTTTAACTATCTATTGTTGCTAATTAATCATGTTCCGGTTCATTTAATTGCAGAGCCAGCCAAGGTCCTAATTGATTTTTCTTATGGAAAAGAGTATAACCAATTCATCAAAAAAAATTTATCCGTCTATGTGAATTTGAATGTAGAAATTATTGACCCGTTATCAGATACCTTACCAGATGTGGTGATTACCAATTTAAATAACTTGTATCAAGAAGAACAGAGTAAAGTTATGGTTTGGCTGGATCCACCTCGTTCGATTGATTGGGTCAATTTAACGCAATCATTATTGACTATTCAAGAAGAAAAATATCAACAACAAAAAGAATCGACAAAGACAAGCGGTGATCCTATCGAATAGAATCATCGCTTGTCTTTGTGTTTAAGTCTTTACAAAACCACCCAAGTGTTTTATAATATGAATATACATTCATATGAATAGAAAAACATTAATGAGGAGGCGCATAACAATGTCAAAACAAACAGGTGCACACACACATGAAGAAAAAGGTAAAAACGTTCCAGTTATTCTCTTTTTTACAGGATTGGCTCTTTTCTTTATCGGTTTATTTTTAGGGAACATGCTCTTAATGAAAAATATTCTTTTCTCATTAGCTGCTATTTTAGCTGGTTATCATATTATTGGGGAAGGCTTTGGAGATACGTATCGGGATACGAAAAACAATCGAAAGTTTTCGCCTAATATTCATTTGTTAATGACCTTAGCTGCAGTTGGTTCAGCATTAATGGGAAGTTTTGAAGAATCAGCATTGTTGATTTTGATTTTTGCGGCGGCGCATTTCCTTGAAGATTATGCCCAAGGCAAAAGTCAACGTGAAATTACAAAACTATTAAATTTAAATCCAACAGAAGCTCGCCTGATAACAGACGACGGCTCAATTCAAACTGTGTCAGTTGAACAATTGAAGATTGGTGACCGCGTGCAAGTCCTCAATGGTGCGCAAATTCCGACAGATGGCGTCGTGATTGAAGGAAGTACCGCTGTGGATGAATCATCTATTAATGGGGAAAGTATTCCCAAAGAAAAAAATAGTGGGGACCCAGTTTTTGGTAGTACCATGAACGGTTCAGGCACAATTGTTGTTGAAGTAACGAAAGATAGTTCAGAAACAGTTTTTGCGAAAATCGTACAGCTCGTGAACCAATCACAAGAAAATCAATCGGAAATTGCAAGCAAAATTAAACGATTTGAACCAAAATATGTCACACTAGTTTTAGCAGTTTTTCCACTAATTGTTTTAGGTGGCGCATTACTTTTCCAATTGACTTGGGCTGAAAGTTTTTACAGAGGCTTGGTCTTCTTAATTGCTGCCTCCCCTTGTGCTTTAGCAGCGAGTGCCGTTCCGGCAACTTTATCAGGAATTTCCAATTTAGCGAAACAAGGCGTTTTGTTTAAAGGTGGCTCATTCTTATCAAATTTAGCTGAAGTGAAAGCACTCGCTTTTGATAAAACAGGCACACTAACAAAAGGCAAACCTGAGGTCACAGATTATCTTTTTGTTGATGGCTTAGAAGCTCGCCAAGACGAATTAGTAGCTGTTTTAACAAATATGGAGAAAAAATCCAATCATCCATTGGCGACGGCGATTGTTAATCGCTTTGAAGCAGAAACAACGGCTTTAAATTTAGAAGTAGAAAATATTGTCGGGGTGGGTTTAGTAACGACCATTGCAGACACAACTTTTAGAATTGGTAAACCATCTAGTTTCGAACAAGTGCCAACAATCATTGAGAAACAAACAACGAAATTAGCGAGTGAAGGCAAAACGGTAGTGTACTTTGCCGAAAATGAACAAGTGATTGGTTTAGTGGCATTGATGGATGTTCCTAATGAAGAAGCAATGAACGCCATTCACTATTTCAAGTCACAAAATATTGAAACAACAATGATTACAGGAGATGCAAAACTTACGGGTGAAGCAGTTGGCCGCTTAGTAGGCGTGGACCAAGTTTTTGCTAATGTTTTACCTGAGGAAAAATCAGCGATTGTTGATCAATTAAAACGCGAAGTAGGAATGACTGGGATGGTTGGTGATGGCATTAACGATGCGCCCGCTTTAGTGAATGCTGATATCGGAGTGGCGATGGGGGATGGTACAGACATTGCTATCGATGTTGCAGACGTGGTAGTGATGAAAAATGATCTTTCTAAATTAGGCTATGCTCACCGTGTCTCAAAACGCTTGAATAAAATTGTGCAGCAAAATATTATTTTTTCAATGTTAGTGGTAGCAACGTTAATTATCTTGAACTTTTTAGGTATTGCGAATATCGCATTTAGCGTACTTATTCATGAAGGAAGTACCTTAGTGGTCATTTTTAATGGCTTGCGTTTATTAGTTAATACAAAATAAGTCAAATAGTCACTTGCAAGAAAGGAGAGAAAGCGATGAATTCTTTAAAAATGATTGAACTTTCTCTCACCGACGTTGTCATTCGGATGGCTCTAGCCGTGGTTTTTGGAGCTTTGATTGGGTTAGAAAGAAGTATTAAAAGAAAAGGCTTCGGTATCAGTAGTAATGCCATTTTATGTTTGGCCTCCTGTACGATTTCCATTTTACAGATTCAATCGGTGGATATTTTAGTCGATGTGGTGAAACAAAATAGCGCCTTGGCATCCATTATTTCTATGGATATTACACGATATGGCGCCCAAGTGATTAGTGGTGTAGGCTTTCTCGGTGCGGGGATTATCGTTTTTAGAGAAAGGAAAGTTTCTGGGTTAACGACAGCAGTAATGATGTGGAATGTTACTATTATTGGTTTAGTCATTGGGATGGGCTTTTTAACCATTGCGTTTATCAATCTCGTGGCAACTTTGCTAGTATTAGCTCTGGCCCATTTTAAACGAAAAACTCCTTTAAAACGATTGCAGCTTATCGTAAAAATGAAGGAACCCATGATTAAAGAAAGCCGCCTGCATGAACAACTTCAAGCTTCTTTAGAAAAAGGGGAGCGCTTAGTAGAATTGACTTTGGAATCCGAACAAGAGGCAGTGACAGCAAAGATTTCTTATGTAGGCAAAGAAGATTTCTGGCATTCCAACTTGCACCATCTCTTAAAAGAAAAAGGGCACGTTCAATCTGTCTCTGTCACGGAAACAATTTAACCATAAAATAAAGCACTTGGGCGCTAGCGCGCGCCAAGTGCTTTTGTTTAAATATTTAATACTTTATCTAAGAAATCTTTTGTTCGAGGGTTTTGAGGATTTTCAAAGACTTGCTCTGGCGAACCATCTTCTAGGAAGTTACCGCCATCAATGAACATTACTCGGTTAGCCACTTCTTTTGCAAAGCCCATTTCGTGAGTAACTATGACCATTGTCATTCCTTGTTTTGCTAAATCTTTCATTACACCAAGAACATCGCCAACCATTTCTGGATCAAGAGCTGATGTTGGCTCATCGAAAAGCATAATATCAGGATTCATCGCTAACGCACGTGCAATTGCGACACGTTGTTTTTGACCACCAGATAAAGAATCTGGATAGGCATCTTTTTTATCTGCCAACCCAACACGTTCTAAAAGTTCTAACGCTTTTTTCTCCGCTTCGTCTTTTGACAAGCGACCTAAATCGGTTGGTGCTAAAACAATATTTTCTAAAATAGATAAATGTGGAAACAAATTGAAATGTTGGAAAACCATGCCGATATGTTGACGGACTTGGTTGATGTCCGTATTTTTATCTGTCAAGTTCGCACCATCAATAATAATGTCTCCGCTAGAAGCTTCTTCTAATTGATTCAAGCAACGTAAAAAAGTACTTTTACCAGAACCAGAAGGACCGATGACGCAGACTACGTCGCCTTCGTTAATAGAAACATTAATGTCGTTTAAGACCGTGTTGTCACCATATTTTTTTACTAAATGTTCAACTAAGATTTTTTCAGTCATATTAGTTCACCTTCTTTTCAAGGTTTTTCGCTAATTTAGTTAAGCTAGTAATTAAAATTAAGTAGATTAACGCAATAACGAAGTAAACCATTGTACTTTGTAATGTCCGAGCAACAATAATTTTTCCTGTTTGTAGTAGTTCGATTAAGCCAATTGCTGAAAGGATAGTTGTATCTTTCAATGAAATAACAAATTGGTTAATGAATGAAGGAATCATAATGCGAATCGCTTGTGGTAAAATAATTTTTTGCATTGTCCGATTATAGGAAAGACCTAAACTTCTTGAAGCTTCCATTTGGCCAACTGGAACAGCTTTGATTCCGCCGCGCACAATTTCAGAAATATAGGCACTGGCATTTAAAGTTAATGTGATAATCCCAGCAATGAAGACCGGGATATTAAAGCCAAGCACACCAGGTAATCCGAAATAGATGAAGAACGCTAAGACCATTAAAGGAATTCCGCGAATTAAATCAACATAAATGGTTGAAAGTACACGTAATGCTTTGATTGGTGAAACGCTGAATAATCCGAAAATAACGCCGACAATTAAAGCAAGTACGAAGGAAATCAACGTTAATAGAATCGTCATCCATAAACCGTGTAACAATTGTTTCCAGTTGTTTTGCATGAAGCCAACAAACGTAGATTCGTCAGCTGTTTCTTCTTTGGCTTCGTTGCCATCTTTTACGTAAGTGCCGATAATTTTATCGTATTCACCTGTACGTTTCATTTCTTTTAAGCCTTCGTTAAACATTTCAAGTAGTTCAGGATTTTGCCCTTTTTTGACAGCAAAACCGTAAGAACCACCTTTTTCACGAGGAATTGGTGTCGCTAGTGGTTGATTTTGCGCAACCCCGTAGCCAATGACAGGATAATCATCCATCATGGCATCAACTTCGCCAATTTCTAACGCACTGTATAATGCATCAGTTGTGTCTAAATACTTAATTGAGTAATCATATTTCTTTTTATTTTTTTCTAAGAAATCAGCACTTTCAGTACCAATTTTTACGCCGACTTTTTTGCCTTTTAAATCATCATACGATTTAATTTTGTCATTGCCTTTTTTGACCGCAATTTGAATACCGCTATCAAAGTAAGGAACAGAGAAGTCGAAGGCTTTTTTACGATCATCCGTAATCGTCATGCCTGCAACCATCCCATCTGCTTGACCAGATTCAACAGCTTGGACAGCAGAACTAAAACCAATAAATTTAAATTCAACAGTAAAACCTTGCAATTCAGCTGCACGTTTGACTAAATCTACATCAATTCCGACATAATCGCCTTGGGCATTTTGAAACTCAAACGGAGCAAATGTAGAATCACTAGCAATCACATATTTCTCTTTTTTAGGAGTGATTTTTTTCATCTGTTCGCCAGCGTCTTGTGTGTTTGTTTCATCGCCTGTCGCTAAGTAGTTGTTTAAAATTTTATCATAAGTACCATTGTCTTTAAGATTTTTCAAACCAGCGTTGAACTTTTTGATTAATTCAGGGTTTTGACCTTTTTTCACTGCGAAACCATAAGAACTGCCTGTTTCTTTATCGCCAACTAATTGTAATTTTTGACCATTTTTCACTGCGTAGCCCAATACAGGATAATCATCAACGATTGCATCCGCTTCGCCGTTTTCTAAGGCTTTATAAAGACCCGTTGCATCGTCAAAATTTTTGATGGTGTAGTCATATTTCTCTTTATTTTTTTCAAGGAAATTGGCACTTTCAGTTCCAACTTTAGCCGCAACCGTTTTGCCTTTTAAATCATCATATGATTTAATTTTGTCGTTTCCTTTTTTTACCGCTAATTGTAAACCGCTATCGAAGTATGGATCTGAAAAATCAAAGGATTTTTTTCGCTCATCCGTAATACTCATTCCAGCAATCATGCCATCAATTTGTTTAGACTGAATCGCTTGGACTGCACTATCGAAGCCTAATGGTTTTAAATCCACTTCAAAACCTTGATCTTTGGCAATCGCATCTAATAAATCAACGTCAATACCAATGTATTTTCCTTTTGAGTCTTGGAATTCAAAAGGGGCGAATGTTAAATCCGTTCCAATTGTATATTTCTTTCCTTCTGCATGTGCTGAAGTGCCACTAATGAATGTTAGCAGAGTTACCATCATCACAAAGAAAGAAAGTAAAAAGTGTTTCCTTTTCATAAAATACCTCCTAGTTTTGCATATTGAACAATTATATAGTAAGAAATAGGAAGCTGACAAGTATTTGAACGCTAAAAAGAGAAAAAAACTCTAATTTCCTTACATTGCATGTTATAAAATGTGACATATAAATTAAGAACAAAAGATTAAGATCAGTTGAAGTTCGAAACAGCAAAAGTGGCGAAAATATGTTCGGTATGTTAAACTAATAAGTGGACATTCTGCCAGAATGGGCCGATAATTTAAGAGAAATTAGACACTTTGAGGGGGAGTTATAAATGATCGAAAGAGAAACTTCCAATACCTTTCATTTGGCTTCTAAATATGAGCCTGCCGGAGATCAGCCAGCCGCTATTGCTGAACTAGTTGACGGTGTCAAAGGTGGAGAAAAAGCTCAAATTTTACTTGGAGCGACCGGAACAGGTAAAACATTTACAATCTCTAATGTGATTCAAGAAGTGAACAAACCAACATTAGTGATTGCACATAATAAAACACTAGCTGGACAATTATACGGGGAATTTAAAGAATTTTTCCCAGATAATGCGGTCGAGTATTTTGTCAGTTACTATGATTATTATCAACCAGAAGCATATGTACCCTCAAGTGATACATATATTGAAAAAGATTCCAGTATTAATGATGAAATTGATAAACTACGCCATTCAGCGACAAGTTCTTTATTGGAACGAAACGATGTCATCGTGGTAGCATCAGTTTCTTGTATTTTTGGTTTAGGGGATCCGCGGGAATACAGCCAACAAGTTGTTTCATTACGTGTGGGAATGGAAATGGATCGTAATGAGTTACTAAAAAGTTTAGTCGATATTCAATTCGAACGAAATGATATTGATTTTCAACGGGGGCGTTTTCGTGTCCGCGGTGATGTGGTTGAGATATTCCCAGCTTCACGGGATGAGCATGCGCTACGTGTTGAATTTTTCGGAGACGAAATTGATCGAATTCGTGAAGTAGATGCGTTAACTGGTGAAATTGTCGGCGAAACAGAGCATGTCGCTATTTTTCCGGCAACACACTTTGTGACGAACGAAGAACATATGGAACATGCCATATCGCAGATCCAAGAAGAATTAGAGGCACGTTTGAAAGTGCTTCGCAGTGAAAACAAATTATTGGAAGCCCAACGTTTGGAACAGCGAACCAACTATGATATTGAGATGATGAGAGAGATGGGCTATACGTCAGGGATTGAGAATTACTCTCGACATATGGATGGTCGCCAAGAAGGGGAGCCGCCATATACGCTGTTGGACTTTTTCCCAGATGACTTCTTACTTGTAATCGATGAGTCTCATGTAACAATGCCGCAAATTAGAGGAATGTATAATGGCGACCGAGCACGGAAACAAATGTTAGTGGACTATGGTTTCCGTTTACCAAGTGCACTTGATAACCGACCGCTTCGTTTAGAAGAATTTGAACAACATGTAAACCAAATTGTTTATGTATCGGCAACACCAGGCCCTTATGAAATGGAACAAACAGAGACGGTTGTTCAACAAATCATTCGACCAACAGGTTTACTAGATCCAGAAGTAGAAATCCGCCCAATTATGGGTCAAATTGATGACTTGGTGGGCGAAATTCATGAACGGATCGAAAAAGATCAGCGAGTGTTTGTCACAACCTTAACGAAGAAAATGGCCGAAGATTTAACCGACTATTTCAAAGAATTAGGCTTAAAAGTTAAATATTTGCATAGTGATATAAAAACACTGGAAAGAACGGAGATTATTCGCGATTTACGATTAGGCGAATTTGATATTCTAATTGGTATTAACTTATTACGTGAAGGAATCGATGTGCCAGAAGTTTCCTTAATTGCGATTCTAGATGCGGATAAAGAAGGCTTCTTACGTAGTGAACGCTCATTAGTGCAAACGATGGGACGGGCTGCCCGGAACGCTGAAGGAAAAGTCATTATGTATGCAGATAAAATCACCGATTCGATGCAACGAGCTATGGATGAAACGGCACGACGTCGGGCAATCCAAGAAGCATATAATGAAGAACATGGCATTGAACCAAAAACAATTATTAAAGAAATTCGTGATTTGATTTCTATTTCCAAAACAGCTGATAAAGATGAAACAGTGGTTCAATTGGATAAATCATATGAAGATTTATCAAGACAAGAAAAAGCTGATTTATTAATGAAACTTGAAAGAGAAATGAAAGATGCGGCCAAAGCATTAGACTTCGAAACTGCAGCCACATTACGAGATACCATTCTTGAATTGAAAGCTGCCAAATAAGTCAACCAACGGATTAAGTAAAAGATACGATGAACCATCGTATCTTTTACTAATCTTTTCTCTATAGAATGACTTGAAATGATTTGACGTAAGAGATTTAGTAAAAGGAGAACATATATGGCAAATGATAAAATTGTGATTCATGGTGCACGCGCCCATAACTTAAAAAATATTGATGTCACGATTCCTCGTGACAAAATGGTTGTTGTAACTGGATTATCTGGTTCTGGTAAAAGTTCATTAGCATTTGATACGCTTTACGCAGAAGGGCAACGACGTTATGTAGAGAGTCTCTCTGCTTATGCGCGACAATTTTTGGGACAGATGGATAAACCAGATGTTGACAGCATCGATGGTTTAAGTCCAGCTATTTCAATTGATCAAAAGACGACAAGTAAGAACCCACGCTCAACAGTAGGGACGGTCACAGAAATCAATGATTATTTACGATTGTTATTTGCTCGGGTAGGTCATCCAATTTGTCCTAACGATCATATTGAAATTACCAGTCAGTCTGTTGAACAGATGGTTGATAAAGTCTTAGAGCTACCAGAGCGAACAAAAATTCAAATTTTGGCGCCTGTTGTGGTCAAGAAAAAAGGCCAACATAAAAAAGTGTTTGAAATGATCCAACGTGAAGGGTATGTCAGAATGCGGGTGGATGGTGAAACCTATGATGTTAGTGAGGCACCAGAACTTGAAAAAAATAAAAAACATGATATTGCGATTGTGATTGACCGTATCGTTGTGAAAGAAGGCATTCGCTCTCGCTTGTTTGATTCGTTTGAAGCGGCTTTGCGTTTAGCTGAAGGTTACGCAATTGTTGATGTGATTGGTCAAGAAGAAATGTTGTTTAGTGAACATTATGCTTGTCCTTATTGTGGGTTCACAGTCGGTGAATTGGAACCGCGCTTGTTTTCATTTAATGCACCATTTGGCGCTTGTCCCGATTGTGATGGTTTAGGTGTTAAATTAGAAGTGGACAAAGACTTAGTGATTCCAGATCCCACTAAAACCTTGAGAGAAGGAGCCATTGTTCCGTGGAACCCTATTAGTTCCCAATATTATCCACAAATGTTGGAACAAGCAGCCACCAGTTTTGGGATTGATATGGATACGCCGTTTGAAGAATTACCTGCAGACCAACAAGAAATTATTTTAAATGGTTCTGGCGAGAAAAACTTTCATTTTCATTATGAAAATGACTTTGGTGGTGTTCGTGATGTGGAAGTGCCATTTGAAGGGATTTTAAAAAATATTAAACGACGTTATCATGAAACAAATAGCGATTTTACACGAGATCAAATGCGGTTATACATGACAGAATTGACTTGTCGAAGCTGTCAAGGGTATCGTTTGAATCCGCAAGCTTTAGCTGTGAAAATCAATGGCACGCACATTGGTGAAGTCAGTGAATTAGCAATAAAAAATGCGGTCCAATTTTTTGAAGGTGTGTCTTTATCTGAACAAGAAACAACGATTGCTCGGCCAATTTTAAAAGAAGTCGAAGATCGGTTAACCTTCTTAAAAAATGTCGGGTTAGATTACTTAACCTTAAGTCGAGCTGCTGGTACACTTTCTGGCGGAGAAGCACAAAGAATTCGCTTAGCAACACAAATTGGGTCAAACTTATCAGGCGTCCTTTACATTTTAGATGAACCATCAATTGGTTTGCATCAACGAGATAACGACCGCTTGATTGACTCATTGAAAAAAATGCGGGACTTAGGCAATACATTAATTGTGGTGGAACACGATGAAGATACAATGATGGCTTCGGATTACTTGATTGATGTGGGACCTGGCGCTGGACATCTGGGCGGTGAAATTGTAGCCGCTGGTACGCCGGAAGAGGTTGCTAAAAATCCGTATTCATTGACCGGACAATATCTTTCTGGGAAAAAAGTGATTCCTGTACCAAAAGAACGTCGCAAAGGTAATGGCAAAGCGATCAAAGTCACTGGTGCCAGTGAAAATAATTTAAAAAATGTCAGTGTTGAATTTCCGCTAGGTGAATTTGTTGCTGTCACAGGTGTTTCAGGTTCAGGGAAAAGTACTTTAGTCAATCAAATTTTGAAAAAAGCGCTGGCCCAAAAATTAAATCGTAATTCCAATAAACCTGGGAAACACAAAAGTATCACTGGTTATGAAGCCATTGAAAAGATTGTTGACATTGACCAAAGTCCGATTGGCCGAACACCAAGAAGTAATCCAGCGACTTATACTAGTGTTTTTGATGACATTCGCGATTTGTTTGCCCAAACAAATGAAGCCAAGGTTCGTGGCTATAAAAAAGGTCGCTTTAGTTTTAACGTCAAAGGTGGCCGTTGTGAAGCTTGTCGCGGGGATGGTATCATCAAAATTGAAATGCACTTTTTACCTGATGTCTATGTGCCTTGCGAAGTTTGTCATGGCAAACGTTATAATTCTGAGACGTTAGAAGTTCATTATAAAGGCAAAAACATTTCTGATATTTTAGATATGACGGTGGAAGATGCCGTAGAATTTTTCAAACATATCCCTAAAATTCATCGTAAATTGCAAACAATTGTGGATGTAGGCTTAGGCTATGTGACATTGGGGCAGCCAGCAACTACTTTATCTGGTGGAGAAGCACAGCGGATGAAGCTAGCGAGTGAACTTCATAAAAATTCTAATGGGAAAAACTTTTATATTCTGGATGAACCAACAACAGGCTTGCATACCGATGATATTGCGCGGTTGCTTCTAGTATTAGAGCGTTTAGTGGAAGCGGGCAATACCGTTTTAGTGATTGAACATAACTTGGATGTCATCAAATCTGCGGACCATGTGATTGATCTAGGGCCAGAAGGTGGCGACGGTGGTGGGACGATCGTGGCGACAGGAACACCAGAAGAAGTTGCTAAAGTCAAAGACAGTTACACAGGATATTATTTAAAACGTGTTCTGAAATAAACATTAATGATTAGATAAAGAACCTTGTTTTTATGGGAAACAAGGTTTTTTATTATAAAATAACAAATATTTTTTAATTAAAATTAAAAATAAATGTTGACTTAATGTGTAATTAAAAGATATACTATGTTTGTTAACAAAATAACAATGAACACGAAGGGAAGTCTTAAATGAAAAACAAAAAAATAACAACAGGTTTATTAACAGCAGGAATGGTCTTAGCTATCGGAATCACACCTTTTGTACATAGTAACACAATGGAAGCAGCGACCTTAATTTCACAATCAGACCATGAAAAAGTAATGAGCTTTACCAAGAAAGACTTAAAAGAAGCAACGGGCATTCAATTGGAGCCGGCGACAGTACAAGCCGTTCATCAGGAATTAAAGCAACAAATCACCTGGGAAACATTAGGCTATTCCACAATTGATGCGCAAAATATTGCGACACGTTTTACACAAAATACATATCAGGCTCTGGGGATTTTAACAGATATCGCCAACCATTCAGACCTTCAATTGAAAGTCATTACCATTAATAATCCCTATCTAGCAACAGCTAAAATTGGTACCTTTAAGTGGGAAACTGTAACTCCTGAAGTTGGTGGGGACCATGAAACAGCAGACAATGAACTAACCACACCGACACCGACTGTTGCCAGTCTTCAAGAGATTGACGTAGAAATTGAATACGACGAAAATGAAATTGAGTTCACCTATGAAATAAAATCGAACGGAACAATTGAAGCAACGTATGAAGATGAATCTGCTGATTTAGAATTAGAAGGTAAGGCAGCACAAGACAAAATCATGACTCTTTTAGATGGATTGTCAATCAAAACAGCTACAAATGAACAAATTAAAGAACACATTACGAAAAAGTTAGCCGTGAATGAACAAGTAAAACAATTTGAGTTTGAAGCTAATTTTACTGATAAAACAGAAATTGAGTTTGTATTAAAATAACACACAGTTATATAATATAATTCAGAAATTAAAACAGCATTGACAAAAATGTCAATGCTGTTTTTCTATGAAAGAATAGAAATCTTTATAAGAATGATTGAAAAGCTTTCTTTGATACGCCCGGGGTGTTATAATATAGTGATGCAAGTGAAGGGAGTGTTGAATATGCCAGAAAATTTACAACTGGTTATTATTACAGGAATGAGTGGCGCTGGAAAAACAGTCGCTGTTCAAAGCTTTGAAGACATGGGCTATTTCTGTATCGACAATTTACCACCAAGCTTAATCCCAAAATTTTGGGAATTAATTAAAGAATCTGGAAAAGTTACCAAGATTGCGTTAGTGATTGATTTACGTTCACGGACCTTCTTTAGAGAAATTCAGGATATGTTAGTCGAACTTGAAAATACTAATTTTATTGATACAACGATTTTATTTTTAGATGCCACCGATGAAGAGTTGGTTTCTCGTTATAAAGAGACACGGCGTGCGCATCCAATGGCGATGGATGGTTTAGTGACAGAAGGTATTCGTAAAGAACGTGCAATGCTGGAAGAAATCAAGGCGGATGCTCAGTTGGTCATTGACACTACGGACTTGTCCCCTCGTCAATTGCGGGAACGTTTGAATAAAGAACTAGCAACGAGAGAGACACACGAATTTCGAGTGGAAATGGTGTCCTTCGGCTTTAAATATGGGTTGCCGATTGATGCAGATATCGTTATGGATGTTCGCTTTTTACCTAATCCCCATTATATTGATGAACTACGGCCGTTAACTGGAATGGATCAACCTGTTTATGATTATGTGATGGGCTTCCCAGAAACAGATGAATTTTATACAAAATTTATCGATTTACTGCGAACAGTCTTACCTGGATATAAAAAAGAAGGTAAAAGTAGCGTCACCATTGCAATTGGCTGTACTGGCGGACAACATCGCTCTGTTGCATTGACAGAACGTGTTGGTGCTGAATTAAAAGAGGAAGATTACCATGTAAATATTACCCACCGCGACCGCTTAAAAAGAAAAGAAACGGTTAATCGCTCTTAATGAAAACCTATCGAATTCGTAAACCGAAGATTGTGGTTGTTGGTGGTGGAACAGGCTTGCCAGTAATTTTAAAAAGTTTAAGAAATCAAAGTGTTGATATTACTGCCGTCGTAACGGTCGCTGATGACGGCGGTAGTAGTGGCGAGCTTCGTTCCTCTATTAATAACATGACACCTCCGGGAGATTTAAGAAATGTTTTAGTGGCATTGTCAGATATGCCACAATTATATGAAGATATTTTTCAATATCGTTTTGATAAATCAGATAGTCATTTTGCCAATCATGCAATCGGTAATTTAATCATTGCTGCTGTCTCAGAAATGAGAGGAAGTACGTATGAAGCGATTCAATTGCTTTCAAAAATGATGCATGTTGATGGACGGATTTATCCATCATCAGAACGGCCATTAACGTTACATGCCGTATTTAAAGATGGCTCAGTGGCGGTGGGAGAATCAAAAATTGCACTGGATCGCAAGACGATTGACCATGTGTTTGTAACAAATACACACGGAGAAGAACAGCCAAGAGCTGCGCGTAAAGTCGTCAAAGCAATTGAAGAAGCAGACATGGTCGTGTTAGGACCGGGGAGTCTTTTTACAAGTATTTTACCTAATTTAGTTATTACAGAAATTGGTGAAGCCATCAAACAAACGGCAGCCGAAGTAGTCTATATTTGTAACATCATGACCCAAAAAGGGGAAACGGAACATTTTACGGATGCCGATCATGTTCGTGTCTTAAACGAGCATCTACAAGCGCAGTTTGTTGATACAGTACTGGTTAACACAGAAAAAGTACCAGAAAATTACATGGATCCTGAAATTTATGATGAATATTTAGTTCAAGTAAAGCATGATTTTCAAGGATTACGTGAAGAAGGATGCCGAGTCATTTCGACAGACTTTTTAGAATTAAGAGATGGCGGAGTTTTTCATGATGGGGAAAAAGTTGTTGAAGAACTTTTCCGTATCGTATTTGGAACGAAATATTAATTAATCAAAAGAATCAAGAGAGGAGGAGCTTAGATGTCTTTTGCCTCGGATGTCAAAAAAGAGTTAACTGGTTTAGAAGTCCATCGAGAACACGCGAAAGCAGAATTAGCAGCATTAATTCGGATGAACGGCTCACTTAGCTTAGTTAATCAACAGTTTGTCTTGAATGTACAAACGGAAAATGCTGCAATTGCTCGTCGAATGTATTCATTGCTGAAAGATCATTACCATGCACAAGCAGAATTATTAGTTCGTAAAAAAATGAAACTAAAGAAAAATAATGTTTACATTGTGCGTCTAAAACAAGATACACAAAAAATTCTAGCTGATTTGGATATTATGGATGGGGTCGTTTTTAATGGCAATGTGTCAAATGAAATCATGGGTAACGCGCAAAAAATGCGTTCCTATTTACGCGGGGCCTTTATGGCTTCTGGCTCAGTTAATAATCCGGAAACAAGTCGCTATCATTTAGAAATTTTTTCAATTTATGAAGAACACAATAATGATATTTGTAAGATGTTGAATTACTATGACTTAAACGCTCGAACATTGGGACGCCGAAACGGGTATATTTGTTATTTAAAAGGTGCTGAAAAAATTGCCGACTTTTTAACGTTAATTGGTGCCACGAACTCTATGTTGAAATTTGAAGATGTCCGGATTGTCCGTGATATGCGGAATTCAGTAAATCGTTTAGTGAATTGCGAAACAGCGAATTTAAATAAAACTATTGATGCGGCTTCAAAACAAATTGAAAATATTCAATTTATTGAAAGTACAGTAGGGCTGACGTCATTACCGGAGAAACTTCAGGAAATCGCAGAATTACGGTTAGAGTATCCGGAAGTTAGTCTCAAAGAACTAGGGGAAATGATTCCTTCAGGAGCTATTTCTAAGTCAGGTATTAATCATCGTATTCGCAAAATTAATGAATTTGCAGAAAAATTACGAGAAAAAAGTGCGTAAATTTTCTGCTCCAGAAGTGAAGAATAACATTTCCGTTTGAAGTGCTATCCTTCACTTTTTCTTTAAGCGTGTAAAAAAAATTAAAGTGTGCAAAAAGTGTGTAGCACTGAAATGTAGTGTTGACCTGTGGTTTAAAGAAAGGACGTTGGCACGAATGTTGCATGTAATAAAATGCAAGCGATTACTTATTGCTGTTTTTAACTAAAACATTAAAAACTATTGGAGGGGTCAAAATGGTTCAACGATTAATTAGTGCAAATGCATCAGAAATCAAACGGATGTCAAAAGAAGAGCTGTTTCAGAGTATTAAAGCGAGCGAAGGGCGCGTAATTTTATCGGAAAATGTGGTAGTTCATCCATCCGTAGCAGGTGATATCACTTGTGCGGAAATGTCAAAAGCATATGGAGCAGACATGATTTTATTGAATGTTTTCGATGTTAATCAACCGATTGTAGTAGCCGCTTATGAAGGGCAATATACTGCGGAAACATGTGTCCCTAATGATGAGGTTGTTCATCGTTTGAAAGAACTAGTCGGTTTACCGATTGGCATGAATGTCGAACCTGTTGATGAAAATTTAGACTTAGCTTCAACGAGAGTTTCGATTGAACCAGGTAGAAAAGCATCAGCAGCTACTTTCAAAAAAGCCAATGAACTGGGTTTGGATTTTATCTTATTGACAGGTAATCCAGGAACTGGCGTGACCAACGACTTGATTGCTAAGAACGTGGCCTTAGCCAAAAAACATTTTGATGGCATCATTATTGCCGGAAAAATGCACAGTTCAGGCGTAGATGAACCAGTGGTCAGTTTAAAATCAGCTGAACAATTTATTGAAGCGGGCGCTGATATTGTCTTAGTCCCAGCAGTCGGCACGGTTTGGGGCATCGATGATCAACAAGTCAAAGAAGTTGTGGATTTTGCACATTCAAAAGGAAAATTAGTTATGAGTGCCATTGGAACTTCACAAGAAAGTGCTCAACCT
Source organism: Enterococcus sp. DIV2453a (assembly GCF_050533535.1). Classification (NCBI taxonomy): domain Bacteria; kingdom Bacillati; phylum Bacillota; class Bacilli; order Lactobacillales; family Enterococcaceae; genus Enterococcus; species Enterococcus sp. DIV2453a. Next base: position 513,696 of record NZ_CP172899.1, read on the forward strand.
GAAGTTATCCAAGCAATCGGCATTAGAAATAAAATTTTAGGCGTAGATATTCAACATATTGGCGATGCCAATATGGGCTTAGTTGGTATTGAAAATATTAAAGAGCTTTCTGATGCGATACGTGGGAAAAGACATACTGTTGCTAGAATGGCTCGTTCGATTAATCGTTAAAAAAGTGAACAGAGGCACGAATTCAGAAAATTTGAATTCGTGTCTTATGATTTTTTTATTGAAAAACGGTATACTAAAAGAGAAATAAAGGTTTGAAAGGATGAGGTTTTTTTATGGATATTTCAGTAATTGATGCAACAAAAGTTAACACAGAAACAGGGCTTCACATTGGTGAGAGCAATGCCCCTGTCAAAATGATAGAATTTATCAATGTTCGCTGTCCTTATTGCAGAAAATGGTTTGAAGAGTCTGAGGAACTGTTAGCACAATTTGTCAAAAGTGGTAAAGTTGAACGTATCATTAAGTTGTTTGATAAAGAAAAAGAAAGTTTACAACGCGGCAATGTGATGCATCACTACATTGACTATTCAGCGCCTGAACAAGCACTGTCAGCATTGCATAAAATGTTTGCTACGCAAGATGAATGGGGAAACTTAACCTTAGAAGAAGTAGCGACGTATGCTGAAAAAAATCTTGGCTTAAAAGAACAAAAAGATGCAACGCTTGTTTCCGCAGTGATTGCTGAAGCCAATGCGGCGCACATTCAATTTGTACCAACGATCATCATTGGTGAGCATATCTTTGACGAAAGTGTCACTGAAGAAGAATTACGTGGATACATTGAAAAATAAAAAAATGGAAACAGCGACTGTCGCTGTTTCCATTTTTTTATTTTTAATTTAAGGCGCTACTATTTTCCATTACTTCATCGATTAACCCATATTCTTTTGCTTGTTCGGCAGTCATATAGTTATCACGATCGGTATCACGTTCAATCACTTCAATTGGTTGGCCAGTTCGTTCAGCTAAAATTGAATTTAAACGTTGACGAGTGTCTAAAATGTGACGAGCAGCAATTTCAATTTCTGTTGCTTGCCCTTGAGCGCCACCAAGTGGTTGGTGAATCATGATTTCCGCATTTGGTAAAGCGAAACGTTTGCCTTTTTGACCAGCTGTTAATAAGAAGCTACCCATTGAAGCCGCCATTCCTAATACGATCGTTTGGACATCCGCTTTAACGAAATTCATGGTATCGAAAATCGCTAAACCTGCAGAAACGCTGCCACCAGGAGAGTTAATGTACAAGTAAATGTCTTTTTCTGAATCTTGGGCATCTAAGAATAATAACTGTGCAATCACTGAGTTTGCCACGTTATCATCGATAGGGCCGCTTAGCATAATGATGCGGTCTTTTAATAAACGAGAATAAATGTCATAAGCACGTTCACCGCGAGATGATTGTTCAATAACTGTTGGAATTAAATTCATAAGTAAATCCTCCTATATAAAGAAACTTTTAAAGTCATTCTATCACAAAGCACTTTGAATGCCTATGAAAAGTATACCTCTTTGGTCAATAAAGGTCAACGAAGTCGCTTGAAAAATTTTGTATCATTTTTTATCCGAAACTTTTGGATTATGTTATACTAAAATGGAAAATTAGAAAAGAGCGAGGGGAAAAATATGTTTGTTTTTATCGCCGGAATGGTAGGTGTAATCGTCGGTGCGCTAATAGTCACAGCAAGTGCCGCCTTACATTCATCTTACAAAGAGCGAAAAGAAGTACGTTATCGTGAACTAGAACATTTGGTTAAAGAAATTGAATCATTGAATTTATTAAATAAAAAAGTCAAAGAAATTTTACAAAAGCGTGAATTATATATAGACAGATCAATTGAATACTTATCGATGGATGATTGTTTCATCAGCATCGATGATTTTATTTATTTGGAATCATTTTCTGCTCAAAATAATTTTTACTTACCGACGTACTTAATTGAAGAATTTTTCAAAAAAATTGCGCATCGTAAAGTCATTTTGACGGCCAGCGAAGTTGCTGAAATGGGTGGTCACACCTATAAAGGCGGCCGTGTTATTTTAGAAAATTTTTCAGACGAGATTTTAGCAATTATTGAAGATAAAAAACGTAAAATGCAACGTTTGTCTAACGAACCACTTCATTATTTTAAAGCGATTAAATAAAAAAGAACCAGCGTACCCACTAATTTTTTGGGGTATCTGGTTCTTTTTCTTGTTGTTCCATATCGGTCATAGTGTCTTCAATTTCTTTATGTAAGAAATAAGAAATAACTGTACGGATGATTACCAAGGTTGCCAATTTCAAAATATCTTGAAAAGTTGGTTTGACAATGGATTCAATAATATCAGCAGCAATTAAAATTTCTAAACTTAACAGAATGTAGCTACCAAGGAAGTTTTTGATGAACGTATTCATTTTGGTTAAGGTAAAGCGGCTTTGATTTTGTCGTTCACTTTTAATGAAATCTTTTCCTGCTAAACAAACACCCCAAACTAAAACAATAATCGAAAAAACATTCAGTCCTAAAATACATAGCTCAAAAAGTGGGGTTAAAAGCGTCATTAACTGATGGGGCCACTCATTCATCGTATTCACTCCTACCAAAAAGCCTTTTCTTTAACTATAACGAAACGGCTGACTAACGTCAAATATTGTTGAAATAAACAGGCTAAACTATTCAGCTTATAGAACAAAACTAAGAAAATTATGAATAGCATCTAACAATTAAGTAAAAGGACTGTAAAGGTTCTTTTACTTTTTTTGTGTAAAAAAAGAGTCTTAAAAGGAATCAAGTAGCAAAAAGTAAGTGAAAACCAACTTTGTCAGTGGATAGTCTTTTCATTAATTTTTAAAAGACAAATTTTACGTTTTCAAGAGCCGAATACTGCCAAGTTTTAGCCTATAAAGGTGATAGAATCAGAAATTGAGTAAGAGATGTGTCACAAAAGCAAGGAGACACATCGACTTGATGAAAGATTTAAGGAGCTGTAGTTGAAGTAAAGAGAAGCAAGTGTCCCAAACACTAGCGAAAGAAAATAGGGAGGATTAAAATGTTTAAGAAAGCAACGAAATTATTATCGACAATGGTGATTGTCGCTGGAACAGTTGTGGGAAATTTCAGTCCCACAATGGCTTTAGCCGAAGGAGTGGTTAAAGCAGGAGATACAGAAGGAATGACCAATATGGTGAAAGTGAAAGACGACAGTCTAGCTGATTGTAAACGGATATTGGAGGGATAAGCTACTTTCCCAGTTCAAGCGGGTGAAACGGAACCGGTTGATTTAGTGGTTGTTGAAGATGCCAGTGGTAGTTTTTCAGATAATTTTCCACATGTAAGACAAGCGATTGATGAAGTGGTTCAAGGTTTATCTGATCAAGACCGCGTGATGCTGGCTTCGTATCGCGGCGGAAAACAATTTATGTTTCCTGATGGAAAAGTAAAAATTAATTCAGCTGATTATGATATGAATGTGCGTGTTGATACTCAATTAACCCATGATAAAAGCCAATTTGTCTCTGGATTTGGAGATGTTCGGACGTATGGTGGTACACCAACTGCCTCAGGATTGAAACTTGCTTTAGATACGTACAATCAAACACACGGAGATTTAACGAATCGAAAAACATATTTCCTATTAGTGACAGATGGGGTCGCTAATACACGTTTAGATGGTTACTTGCATAAAACCAACACCAATGATTCAATCAATGAATATCCAGATCCAAGACATCCTTTTCAAGTTTCGGTTGAGTATAGTAATGACTATCAAGGTGCAGCAGCAGAAGTTTTAGCGTTAAACCAAGAAATTACTAACCAAGGCTATGAAATGATTAATGCGTATTGGGAAAGTGTTGAATCTTTAAGTTCAGTAAATTCATATTTTGATAAATATAAAACAGAAGTGGGTCCTTTTGTAAAACAAGAGTTGCAACAAGGATCTAGCACACCAGAAGATTTTATTACAAGCCAATCTATTGATGATTTTACAACCCAATTAAAACAAATTGTCAAAGATCGTCTGGCGCAATCGACACCAGCAACAGCTTCATTAACAATTGCTGATCAATTTGACATTCAATCGGCGACCGCTACGGACGATGCTGGAAATGATGTGCCTGTTCAAATTAACGGACAAACCATTTCAGCAACTAGTACAGAAGGTTACGTAGGAAACATCACGATTCACTACGAAGTCAAAGAAAATACAGCGATTGATGCAGCAACCCTTGTAAGTAGTGGGACAATGAATCAAGGAACAATTGCTAAGGAATTTCCAGAAGCGATGATTCCTAAAAATGACAATGCGCATGCGTGTGACGTGACGCCAGAAGATCCAACGATTACAAAAGATATCGAAAATCAAGAGCACTTAGATTTAACCAATCGTGAAGATAGTTTCGATTGGCATGTCAAAACAGCCTTTGGTAACGAAACAAGTACTTGGCAACAAGCCAGTTTAGTGGATAACGTCAACCAATTATTAGATATCCAAAAAGTCGTTGTTACTGATGAAAATGGCAAAGATGTTACAGCCAATGGCACAGTAACACAAGCAAATAACAAAGTAACTTTTGAAATGAACAAACAAGCAGACAGCTATGACTATTTGAGTGGTCATACGTACACAATGACTATTACCACAACAATCAAAGCTAGCGCAACGGACGAAGAATTAGCGCCTTATATTGAACAAGGTGGAATTCCTAATCAAGCCGACTTGAACTTTGGTAACGAAGGGGACGTGTTGCATTCCAACAAGCCAACAGTGACACCGCCGCCAGTAGATCCAAACATCACTAAAGACGTAGAAGGTCAAGAACATTTAGATTTAACCAACCGCGATCAAGAATTTAAATGGAACGTCAAAACAGCTTTCGGTAACGAAACAAGCACTTGGACCCAAGCCAGTATGGTAGATGACATTAATAAAGTGTTAGACATCACAGACGTGAAAGTCACAGATGAAAATGGTAAAGATGTTACAGCCAATGGCACAGTAACACAAGAAAATAACAAAGTAACTTTTGAAATGAATAAACAAGCAGACAGCTACTCATACTTAGCTGGACATACGTACACAATGACTATTACCACTAAAATTAAAGACGGCGCAACCGATGCAGAATTAGCACCTTATATTGAACAAGGTGGCATTCCCAACCAAGCCGACTTAAACTTTGGCAACGAAGGTGACGTGTTACATTCCAATAAACCAACAGTGACACCGCCTGCACCAACGCCAGAAGATCCAACGATTACAAAAGATATCGAAGGCCAAGAACATTTAGATTTAACCAACCGTGACCAAGAATTTAAATGGAACGTCAAAACAGCTTTCGGTAACGAAACAAGCACTTGGACCCAAGCCAGTATGGTAGATGACATTAATAAAGTGTTAGACATCACTGATGTGAAAGTCACTGATGAAAATGGTAAAGATGTTACAGCTAACGGCACAGTAACACAAGAAAATAACAAAGTAACTTTTGAAATGAACAAACAAGCAGACAGCTACTCATACTTAGCTGGACATACGTACACAATGACTATTACCACTAAAATTAAAGACGGCGCAACCGATGAAGAATTAGCACCTTATATTGAACAAGGTGGCATTCCCAACCAAGCCGACTTAAACTTTGGCAACGAAGGTGACGTGTTACATTCCAACAAACCAACTGTAACACCGCCTGCACCAACACCAGAAGATCCAACGATTACAAAAGATATCGAAGGCCAAGAACATTTAGACTTAACTAATCGTGACCAAGAATTTAAATGGAATGTCAAAACAGCTTTCGGTAACGAAACAAGCACGTGGACCCAAGCCAGCATGGTGGATGACATTAATAAAGTGTTAGACATCACAGACGTGAAAGTCACAGATGAAAATGGCAAAGATGTTACAGCTAACGGCACAGTAACACAAGAAAATAACAAAGTAACTTTTGAAATGAACAAAAAAGATGACAGCTATGACTATTTAAGTGGTCATACGTATACAATGACTATCACCACTAAAATTAAAGCTGACGCAACGGACGAAGAATTAGCGCCTTATATTGAACAAGGCGGGATTCCCAACCAAGCGGACTTGAACTTTGGCAACGAAGGGGACGTGTTACATTCCAACAAGCCAACCGTAACACCGCCTGCACCAACGCCAGAAGATCCAACGATTACAAAAGATATCGAAGGCCAAGAACATTTAGATTTAACCAACCGTGACCAAGAATTTAAATGGAATGTTAAAACAGCCTTTGGTAACGAAACAAGCACTTGGACCCAAGCTAGTTTAGTGGATAACGTCAACCAATTATTAGATATCCAAAAAGTCGTTATCACTGATGAAAATGGTAAAGATGTTACAGCTAACGGCACAGTAACACAAGAAAATAACAAAGTAACCTTTACTATGAACAAAAAAGATGACAGCTACTCTTACTTAGCTGGTCATACATACACAATGACTATTACCACTAAAATTAAAGACGGCGCAACCGATGAAGAATTAGCACCTTATATTGAACAAGGCGGCATTCCCAACCAAGCGGACTTAAACTTTGGCAACGAAGGGGACGTGTTGCATTCCAACAAGCCAACCGTAACACCGCCTGCACCAACGCCAGAAGATCCAAAAAAACCTGAACCTAAACAACCGCTAAAACCGAAAAAACCGTTGACGCCTACAAATCATCAAGCACCAACGAACCCAGTCAATTTTGGGAAATCAGCAAGTAAAGGAATTCATTTACCAATGACTAATACAACAGTAAATCCATTTTACATGATCGCAGGTTTAATTATCCTTATAGTGGCTATTAGCTTTGGTATAACAAAAAATAAAAAAAGAAAAAATTAGACAAACTAAAAAGGAAGAAAAAACATGAATAAAAAAATTTCGTTCAGTCTGTTAATTTTGTTACTTAGTTTGTTGGTAGGTTTTACATTTATTCCGCATAAAAAGGAATTAAGTTTCAATGAGTATCAAGAAAAAAAACACTCTGGCGAAACATTTTATGTTGTTTTAAAAAAGAAAAACTGTTCAGATTGTCAGGATTTCGAGAAACTATTACAAGCACCTAAACAGGTTTACTATGTAGAATTAACCAACAAAGAGACCATGAAGGAATGGTCAACATTTATCCGAGAAAATAAAGTTTTACATGTGCCATCTATGTTTAAAATAGATAACGGCCATCTCAAGAAAATTGATGGAGAAGGAGATGCGAATCAATTATTCGCAAACTATCAAAAAATAACGAAGTAAAAAGAATAAAAAGACAAGCCAAGTTTCCTAAATAAAGGAAACTTGGCTTGTCTTTTTTCTAGTAATAGTCGTTTATTAAATAACATGTGAAATATTTTACAAATCCATTTTGGTTTGATAAAATAAACGCGAACATATGAATTTGTTTTCATTTGTTTTGGAAGGAGGAACGAATGATTGAATTGATTTTACTTTTGTCGGTGATTCTTTTAGGTTTATTGATTGGAAATAAAAGAGTTGATAAGTGGCTTTTTCTTAAGGCATTACTTTTGTTTTCTGTTATGCTAAGTGTGAGCATCTTAATTTCGGTAGCTATGTATTTATTATTAACAATAGGCGTTGCAAACGTAATAGGAGAGCAGTTAGAGTCGTTATTTCTTTTAGGGATAGTCGTTATCATCAGTACGAGTCTTTTATTATATTTTTTATTGAATTTAACGACGAAAAAAATTGTTTTATCCATCGCTTTAATGAAAATAATTGAATATTATATTCAATGGGTATTGATTTATGTTACTATTTATCAAGTGATTTTTGATCAGTTTATTGTTTCTTCAGAAGTAAAAAATACGTTAAAAGGAACTATTAATGAGCCAGTCGCAATCATTATTGTTATTTTGCCATCATTTATTTCAATTTGGATTGCCGTTGTTTTATTTAGGCTTCGTATGGAAGAACTTTAATCAGATACTTTTAGAATGGAGGGGTTTGTATGTCTGCTTGGCAAACATTTAAAAATGGAACAAGGCAATTTTTTAAAGACATCTTACAGTATTTATGGTTATTTTTTACTTTAAATGTCTTATTATTATTGGTGGGTGGGGCTTTTAGTTGGGCTACTTCCAACGCACTAAAAACTCAAGGTATTCCTTATCTTTCGTTTAATAACCTGAATTTATTGTTAGAAAAGCCGCTTGCTCTGGTGTTATTAATTCTCTTGTTGTTACTTTTTTTAGGTGCAGTTTTTTATCAGTTTACCTTTTTATTATTAGGGATTTTTCAAATACGGCAAGACCATCGCTTTCATTTTAAAGGAGTTACCAAGGCATCTTTTAAGGTTCTTAAAAAGCAAGGTGCCCGTTCGTGGTTATTCTTTTTCGGTTATTTTGTTGTCATTGTCCCTTTTGGTAACCTGATTTTCCAAAGTAATCTATTGACGAAATTTGTGATTCCAGATTTTATTGTTGAATTTTTGTCCCAACGAATTCCTTACTTGATTGGGTTACTGGCCTTTGGGTTATTAGTCTGGTATTTAGCTATTCGTTTCATTTACACGCTTCCATTAATGATTCTGGAGAGAAAAAAAGCAGGCGAGGCAGTTAAGGCTAGTTGGTCAATGACAAACAAACGATTATGGTTCATTATTCGTAATATTGCATTTGTGACGATCGCGGTATTTGTTTCAACGTATGTTATTTATGTGTTACTTTATCTTCTACAGTTGAAGTTAGATACCTTGAGCGATACCATTAGCTTGCTAGGTGGGATTTTAAATTTAACGGTTGTCCAATTTTTACAGTTTGTCTCTAATGCTTGGCTTTCAGTATTACTGATTAATTTCTTATATACACAATTAAATGTTCAAGCAGAAACGACGACAAAAGTTGCCTTTGACAAAGAAACAAAACGTAATAAATTAGTGACTATCGGAATGGGCCTAGGACTATTCACCATTTTTGGCGGCTATATAATTTTCAACGCTGTTTACTTAACAGGGCTATTAGAATCAAAACCTTTGATTATTTCGCATCGAGGGGTCACCAATAGTAATGGCGTACAAAATACCATTCCTGCTATGGAAAGAACCATTAAATTTAAACCAGATTATATTGAAATTGATGTTCAAGAAACCAAAGACCATCAATTTGTTGTGATGCATGATGCCAACCTTCAAGAACTCGCCGGCGTTGATGGCACGCCGCAAGAGTTTACGTTGGCTGAATTAACAAAAATGACCGTTAAAGAAAATGGCCAAGAAGCACCAATTGCCAGTTTTGATGATTATTTAGCGAAGGCAAACCAAGCCAAACAAAAATTACTAGTAGAAATTAAAACGTCTAAACAAGATAGTCAAGGTGCGCTTTCTAACTTTATTGAAAAATATGAACGTCCTTTGATAAAGAATAACCATCAGGTTCAATCTCTCGACTACAATGTGATCAAAGCGTTTAAAAAAGCCAAATCAAAAGTAAAAGTTAGTTTTATTTTGCCCTATAATTTCACTTTTCCAGAAACACAAGCTGATTTGTATACAATGGAAGCTACCACGTTGAACGATACCTTCATTTTAAAAGCTGACCAACAGAAAAAAGCAGTTTATGCTTGGACAGTTAATGACTCAGAGGTATTAAGTAAAATGCTCTTTATGGACGTTGCTGGAGTGATTACCGATGATTTGGAGTTAGTCAATGAAGAAGTCAATGACTTTGAAAAAAATCCATCGTACGCGGATCGTATTTTGCATTATATTTTTATGCTACCAAGTGTGGCTTCTCAATAAAAAATGAAGAAGAGGGTTAAACGAAATGAAAAAAGAATTTTCGCGAGTACTTCTTAAAAATCAATCAGATGAAATTCTTATTTTAAAAGATCGGCCAGACACTTGGAATTTCCCTGGTGGAAAACAAGAACTTGGTGAATCAGCGCTGGAATGTGCGATTCGTGAAATGAAAGAAGAATTAGCAGTGGAAATTACTGAACTTGAAGAAATTTTTACTGGACCACTCGTTTTTGATTCAATCGTTTGGCAAGGACATTTTTATTTTGCCAAACAAGCCCAAGGAAAAGTTACGCTGAACGAACCAAATAAAATTAAAGGCGTACAATTTATTAAGCGGTTTGAGGAAGTAAATTTTTCACCAGGATTAGCTCCGCTATTTGATTATTTGGCGCGTAGCGATTATTTAAAGTTAAACAAAACTAACTGGAAATAGAAAGAATAGGAGTGTTTTTTGCTAGGGCTTTGTCAAGCGCATCTTTGATTATTTTAGAAAGTCCAAGGAAAAGTCGTGGGCATTGTTTATTTCTAATAAATATGTTATAGTAATTAAGTAATCAATTTTGATAAGTAATTTGAGTTATATATTTAAAAACTATACTTCTCCTTTTGCCACTCAACATTTTTTGCAATAACTTGCATATTTTTATGCACTAGGAGGAAATATATATGAACAACGGTACAGTAAAATGGTTTAACGCAGACAAAGGTTTTGGATTTATTACAGGTGAAGATGGCAATGATGTATTTGCACATTTTTCAGCTATTCAATCAGATGGATTTAAAACTTTAGACGAAGGCCAAGCAGTAACTTTTGATACTGAAGAAGGTCCACGCGGCTTACAAGCAACGAACATCGTAAAAGCTTAATAATGAATGAAAACGGACCACGTGTTGGTCCGTTTTTTTGATAGCTGTTGTCTGATCTCGTCATTAATTACATAGCAAAACAAAGCAGATGCCATTTAAAGGAGGAGAATCTGAAGACGACCTTAACTGAGCTGTTACTTGTAAGTGGATTATTTTGGCTAGTAATCATAATTGGTGTGATTGCGGGTAGCATATTTCTAATTAAGTATTTTAGAGGTCGGAGCTGAACGGTTCTGTTCCCGCCAATTATCAGGTTTTAAGCCTGGGACAAAAATCCAAAGTGATTTTTGCCCCAGGTTCTTTATTTAATTAGGGTATTAAGTTTTAGGTAAAATAATTAACAAATTAAAAGCAATTTACTATATAATCAGAAAGGGATCTTTAAGAGAGAAGCAGGTGTTTACTTGTCGTAATACTTTGTTTAGCAGATAGAAAAAGGAAACGTTATGCGTTACAATAGGAACGGAGGAATTTTAGCCTTATTGGATTTTTAGCTGAAGCAGAACAAATGTTGTCGCGTTAAGTGCGATTGAGCTTGCCACAAGCAACATTTGAAAAAACTACGGATAGAAAAATCATTCCTAAACAAGAAAAAAACACTCTTTAGATGAATAAAGAGTGTCCAGAAACGTTGATAAATCAACATATTTAAATAACGCGCCCTGAGGGAATCGAACCCCCGTCTCAAGAACCGGAATTTTATTGATGATTTTTGTGGAGATCGGTAGCGTTGATATATAAGTATTTGATACTTTTGATAGTTGTAATAAATTTTATAAAATTTTATGGAATGTTTAAGGGCCGTCCCTAAAAGTCGTCCCTATTTTGAAAGAGAAGACTACATAATTAAATAATGCTACTTAACTTGAATAATGTTTTTTTGGCAACTCGAAGGTACTACATGTTTTAGTTGTAGTTATAAGTGAAATATACAGAGATTATGGTTTTAGGTAGTAGTTTCTGTTGAAATGTATTGAGAATACTGGTTTTTAATGTCTTTGTTTGCATAGTAAATAAGTTCAAAAAGCAATGATTGTTAGCTATTGTGTTAGAAGTTATTAATTTTTGAATGTACGGTTTAAAATAATTTATTTTAAGTTGGTTGCTCCTACTATATCTATGGAAAAAATTTGTAGCTTGATTTGTTTTTTTTTTAATATTTAGTTAAAATAATATTAGTTTATAACTTATAAATATTATAAAAAAGGAGATTAATTAGTTCATGAATAAGAATAATTTAGTTGCTGTTTCAAATGGTTCACTTGTTATTGATGCTGGAAATCTAACTCAAAATAGTGAGGATATTGTTTCACAAATAACAACATCACTATCTATTTCTCGGGATATACTTCCATCCAATGAAGATATAAATATAGCGTTATCTTTGTTACCCCGAGAATTGAATTTAATTCCTGCTAGACTTAGAGATAAGTTCGTAGCAAAATCATGTGTGGCTATATCAGTAGGATTGTTTGACGGTGCAATAGTATACATATGGAATAGTGTGATCAAAGAATTGAGAAATAAAGTTAGTTCTTTTGGATTGGAAATGATTAAGAATATTTCTGGGGCAAAAAAAGATGATAATTTTTTGGATAAAATAACAGATTCAGAATTAATAGAACTATGTTATCAGCTCAATATTATTAATGAGGAAGGAAATTTTTATCTAAACCAATGTAGAGAAATTAGAAACAATGCATCAGTAGCACATCCTACAGAAATAGAGATTGATGATAGAGAGTTGATTACTTTTATTAGTAGATGCTGTAAGTATGGGTTATCTGATGTACATGAGATAGTTGGGGTAGACATAAAAAAGGTTTTAACCGTTATAGAAAATCAAGATTCGAGTGAAGAGAGTCTAATAACGTTATCCGAAATGATTTTAAATACTTTTGAATCTCAGAAAGAATTGATTATTCAAATTTTGTATTCTAAATTTATAGATGCTTCGATTGCAAGTCATACGCGATCTAACTCATTAGAATTAGCAAAATTACTTCAACCTATTTTAAGCAATAAAATGAAAACAACATTGATTGAAAAACATAATGAGATTTTGATTAGGGGAGATGCGAGTAGTGCTACAAATTCTCGTTTATTTTTTGAAAATTTGGGTCTTTTAAGTAATTTAAAGGATACTGAAAAAATAGCAATTTTTAAAAAAGCTATTTATAATTTGCAACAAACGCATTGGGGTTTTAATAATTTTTATAATGAACGTCCATTTGCAGAACGTTTATATGAGATATCAACACAAATATCTCCAATTCCTGAAATAATAATAGAAGAATATGTATCCACAAACATTTCTTGTTATTTAGGTAATTCTTATGGTGTGGCAGTAAATGCAAAACCATTTTATCAAAAAATGTTATTTAACCTAACACCTAAAGGTATCGAGTGTTTTCTTACAAACATAGAAGTAGAAATAGTAACTTATTCAGCATTAAAATATAGTTTTAAAAAAGAAGGAATAGAGAGTTTGTTAAATCACTATGAAATTTCATCAATAACAAACATTGAACAGAAAAATAAAATAATGGAAATCAGAAAAAACTACTCTTTATAAGTAAGAAAAGAATCTGCTAAATTTGGCAGATTCTTTTCTTGAGTAATTTTTCAAGGGTATAACTTATTGGTACATGCATCATTGGGATGAAATATTATTTTTTTATAAACTCTTCTAGTGCAGTATTAGATTGACTCAAATAAGAACAAGTAAAAGTTCCTTTGCCATTTCCGCTTATTAATACACCTGAATAAGGCTTTCCGTAGTTATAAGGCTTACATCCAGAAGCGACAATTACCCCTTGCATAGAACGTGCCTGATAATCATTCATTGCATCTGTAAGCTGAATTAAAGCAATTCCATGTTGTTTTGCATATCCAATAGCTCCACTTTGAAAATTAGAGGTAGAAATTAATATACCCTTATGGGCACCTATCGAACTTATTTTTGAATGTAATATCTGAACTTTTTCTCTATTTATCGCTGTTTTATAATGTTTACATTCAACTAGAGTTTTATATGTTACGCCCATTAATGAAAATTCAATATACCCATCAATCTGATAGTTTCCATCAAAGGTTTTGATAATTTTATCATGCTCTATTATCAAGTTCTCTAGATTTTTTGTCTGTTCAGCTAAAATATCTAGAGAGTAGCGTTCAAACTGTTCTGGTGTTAGTTCTAAGTACTTGTCTATAGTTGGGTTAAACAAAATATACCTCCTGTAAAAAGACTATTAATAAATCTAAAATCTTCTATCTTTTGATAGTCTCCAGTAATGTAAACCCAAAGCTGTTAGTTTACACGATTTGCTTTCCATTGCAGCAAAATACATATGATTAGTATCAACAGGTTCGATTAAACCAACACTCTCATATAATTGCAGAGTTTTAAATTTAGAAACATTATTTTCATCTGCATAGGGTTTAATTACTTGATGTACTTGAGATGGATCATTTGTAAATTCAAAAGATGGATCTAAGCGAAACTCATCACTAGGATTTGGGAAGAATTGTGACAATTGTCGCAAAGTTTTCTTTGATACTCTTGGTTCAATAGAACGTATAGGTAAAAAACTTGAAATATTAGTTTTAAATACTGGACGTTGTTCCCAAGCACCCAAAGACTGATCTATGAATGAGTATAAGCTGGCGGGTGTTATTTTTCCAGTTATATCTGAGGCGCTACCTCGCAAGCCTTGTAATAATAAATTTGTAAATACACCATGTCCCGATGCTTCCATAGATACTTCATTACGCATGCTTGCTGACATTATCGTTACACCTTCTCCGAGAAACGCTTCTGTACCTTGAATGACTCCAGATTCACCTATTTTACCAGAAAAACAACAATCTAAAATAATAATTTTGTTTCCGCAATTTGAATGGTTAGCCAATCTCAATATTTCTGTCATTGGGACACCTAAATCACGACGTTTAAAGTCAGGTGTTACCAAATAACCTGATCCTTCATCACTTCCATGACCAGAAAAATAAAATAATGCAATATCAGCAGATCCATCAAATAGCTTTTCTAAAGAATCAAGTAATTCTGCTTTTGTACTAATGTTATTGAGTTGTGAAACTTCAAAATTTGGCGAACCATCTCCGTTTGTTTGTAATAGTTCTGTCATTGAGTTAGCATCGTTAACGCATCCATTAAGTGGAACAGAAGGGTAGTCATCAATGCCAATTACTAATGCTTTTTTCATCTGTGATTCTCCTATAAATTATTAATCCATGATGAGATATTTACCCATGTCCAATCCCTCATTTTATAACTAGGAAGCTCTGGAGGAATTTTAACACCTAAATGATTGTTATTTCCCCAAATACCTAAACATGGAATCTTTTCTTGAGATGCACATTCTAGCTCCCAGCGTTCACCATCAGCCATCATCGAATTTTTAGTAACGATAGCTATTACTCCATCACAACCCTTAATTTTTGTTCTACATCTTGTTTTCCATGAATTACTCCATGGTTCCTTTACCGACATGTCAACGAATTCAAAAGGACTGTTTGTATTTTTTGCTTGTCCAACTAAAAAATCTCTTAAGTGAGAGTCCTCTATAGCAAAGCTAATAAAAATGCGTTTCATAATACATATCCTCCAATCAAATATTGCTACATTATAATTATAGGATATTACTAATGTTTTGGAAAGCCCTTTCTTTTTACGTTATTGAATTGTAGTGTTCGGCAAAAATAATGTATTTAATTCAGTTGATTTTTATTTTTACATTTACTATATTCTAATTAAAAGGAGGAGAATATATATAAAAGAAAAAGCGATTAATGAGTTAGTTAGAGAAGTGAGAATCGATTCTGGATTGAAGCAGAAAGATTCAAGAAAAAACGTGATGGGATCAGCTGTGTATTCACGAATCGAAAATGGGAAAAAAGAATTGACGGTTAATGAACTAATAGGCGTTCTTGGTAACTTACAGATTTCTTTATTTGAATTTGTTTCTTCTTACGTTGAACCAAGAATTTCTCAAAGTATAAGAAAGAAGTTTAGAGATTTATTTTACGGTCTTCCGTCAGAAGAGTCTCAAAACGAAATATTTATGATGTATGACAATTTGGAAAAGAGGTATCCTGATTTAGCTACGGATGAATTAGGTGTATATTTTGATATTAAGGCGATTTTTCATCAACGTTTTCCTAAGAAGATTAATCCAATTACAAAGAAACAGTTAAAAGATGTTTTACATAAAGTTGAAAGAAAATCTCGTATGAAATACTTTGATGAGGATTATAGATTAATTAGTCAAACGATTATGGATATGGATAAAGAAGATATGAGAAGAATTTTGGATAATATTTTTGGAGAAAGGACTATTGTCCCATTCTCCTCATTTTTTGTTTAAGGAGCAAAAATATGTACCTGATTAACTGACGTCTATACCATCTATATTGTAAAAATTCTTTTTTGGCACTCAATAGGGTTCTATTGTTTTTTTAACTATTTTTTTAAATTATAATAATTAGAAATTTTATATGGTAGATAGAAAAAAGTACCATTATAGGCTACAATGAAGAAGGTGAAAAAGCAAAGAGACATTTTCAAAAGGAAAATGTCTCTTAAAATCAGTATTCTCTGTAATTGAATAACGCGCCCTGAGGGAATCGAACCCCCGTCTCAAGAACCGGAATCTTATTGATAGTTTTTGAGGAGAGAGGTAGTGTTGATATATAAATAATTGATACTTTTGATAGCTGTAATAAGTTTTATAAAATTTTATGGAATGTTTAAGGGTCGTCCCTAAAAGTCGTCCCTATTTTGGAAGAGAAGACTACATAATTAATAATGCTACTTAACTTGAATAATGTTTTTTTGGCAACTCGAAGGTACTACATGTTTCAGTTGTAGTTACAAGGAAAATATACAGAAATTATGATTTCAGGTAGTAGTTTCTGTTTAAATGTATTGAGAATACTAGTTTTTAATGTCTTTATTTGCATAGTAAATAAGTTCAAAAAGCAATGATTGTTAGCTCTTGTGTTAGCGGTTGTTGCTTTTTAAATACTTAAATATGTTTTGTTATTAAACAATATGCTTTCCTTATAGTAAGTATCAATTCATAAAACTAGGTATTCACAATTGTTATTAAAGAGGTAAAATCCGAAAATATGCGAATATGCATTGTATATTATAATTTTAATGTGATAAAATAAATATTTTAAAAATTATTTTTGTTAGAATTTTCATTGATATAAAAATAGAAAAATTAATGATAGTTGTTTTGTTATTAATTTTTTTGTTTTTGTTGTCTAATCAAAGATTTTTAGATTTTTCAGTATAAAAATACGTTTTTTAATTAGAATAAGATGAGTTTTTGCTTGAAAAATGATTGGATAGTGGTAAAATAATTTCATCAATATTGATAAAATTATAACGGAGGTGTATTAAAATGAATGTTGAAGAAGTTTTAGTGTCGCAAAAAACCCCAAATGCAATTAATGAAGAGACTGAATTATATGGGTTTGGGTATGGTTCTGTCGTTGAGAACATTACTGTCTCTAAAGGTGGCGGCGGTGGTGGCGGCGGTGGCGGTGGCTGCTGTTGTTGTTGCTGCTGTTGTTGTGGGGGTGCCACAGGATTAGAAGAATAGAAACTTCATAAGGTAAGTGGACGCACTTACCTCTTTACATAATCAATTAAAAAGGAGTGAAAAAATGTATAAAGTAAACCCTTTTATATGGCATGATCTTAGTGAAAAAGAAACATTCTTTCAAACAAAACTATCTTCGATAATTATTACTAATAAAAATTTAGTTAGAATGTTAAAAGATTTAGAAAAAAATGAAGTAATAAATTTTGAGGAATCTCTATTATCCAATTATTTTAGGAGCAACATGATTAATAATGTACTGGTCTTTTTAGAAGAAAATAAATTAATTAAAAAGCTAGATATAGAAAATAATAAGGTTAATGAGGTTTTGGTATATACCGATGATTCTGAATTTTCTGAATTATTCGATTACGTGTTTTCCGAAAAATTTACAATTAGTCATCAGACTAGTATTTCCCACTTAGAATCTAAAAATATGGATGGTAAATTGCTTATAGTATTTTTAAAGGCTTTCAATTTTAAAGAATATGAAAATATTGTAAATATAGCCAAGGAAAAGAATGTAGTCATTAAAATAATTTTTAGCTATAATCATCATATTTATTTTTCGAATTTCTATAAAAGGGAATGGTACAATCCATGTCCAATATGTTTTTTTTCTGAACTAGAAAGCCAATTAAGAGGAGAAATAACTTCTGATACAGCTAACTTTCAGACAATTATAGATTTACTTTATACAAAATCACAAAATTTTGCTATAGAATACCCGTTGCAAAAGGATGATTATTTTACGATAGTTTATACCATAATGAGGAATTTGGATAGCGATTTAATGAAATGTGACTTAGATGAAGTTTTATCTATTGATTTAAATAATCATTTAGTTTCAAAAGATATTGCTTATCATTGGGGGTATTGTGATTGCTATGAGTGATTATTATTGGAATGAATATAAGAATGTACTATTAGATGAAGCATATTTGATTGATACGTTAAAATATCAACAAAGGGTAGTGAATAAACAAGTAGAAGAAAATAATTTAGATGAATTGAGCGATGTTTTAGGTCTTTATAATGTGAAATACTCGGATATTAGGTTAGCGGTATATCCTTTTGATGAGTTACCTGTCTTTATAAAAACGTTAGTTAGTGATTTACAAAAAAATTATGCTTCCTTTATATATAAAGTTAGTATGCCAATACTAGCCATAACAAAAAAAATAGGGAATGTAAATACTGGTTGTTATTCTTTTGATTTTAAAAATAATTTTTTGATTCTATATGAAACTGATGTAACTAAGATTAGAGAAATAGTAAATGATAAACTGGTGTTAGCTTTTTTTTTAAACATAGAGGATGCAATTTGTTTATATAAAAAAAAGGCGTACACAAATGGTATAAAAGAAATTGGTTATGTTTCTAAAAGCAGTCAATTAGCGATTAGTAAAGAAAAAAACATAATAATAAACGAAATGCTAGTACCAGAGCAACAACTGACAAATGGATTATGTATAAACTTGAGAAAATGTTTGTTAATGGAAACTTTAATTTTAGAGGTGTTAACTAATGATATTCACGAATAAAAGTTCCTATGGTGTGAAAAGTGATATGTTTTTATCAAATATAAATATTGGATATGTGAATTTTTCACGTGTCAAGATTAAGCAAGGAATGACAGCAGGTAGTGCTTTCTCAGTTGACGAAAATAAACAGTTATCACTTATTAAAAGTTATAATGAATATTTAGAAAGACTTTTCTTAGGGATACCATTAAGTACAAATAAAACTATTTCTTCTGTAAATTTAGAAAAAAATATTGTAAGTAGCAGAAAATATTCAGAATTTGGATATGGAAATCATGAGTTCGGATTTAATGATACGACAGGAACTTCATCTGGAAAACTTTCAGAAGTAATAATCCCAAAGGCACTAACAGAATTGATTGAGAAAAATGAAGTATTTTGTTTTTGGTATGGTTTGAAAGGGGAAAAGTTAAAACAAGATAAAGAAATTCATGACTTAATTAATGATTATAATTTTATTTCAAATATGTTTAAAATTTATGTAGTTCGTGAACTTAGTAATTATTCAACAGTGATCGTGATGGGGTTTTTAGAAGGGAAATTACTAACCTCAGGTGTATGTTGTAGTATTACTATGGAACAATCTCTAATTTTGGCCTTGAAAGAAGCTAAGGGAATAGAGTGGCAAACTTTTAATAATCCCTTAGCAAAAGCAAATAAATTTTCTGATAAATTGCATAAACAAATTTTAAAAAAAGTAAAGTTTATGGATGAAACATACAAAGTTATTACAAAAGATTCTATACAAGCTACGAAATACATTGAAACTTCTGATTGGATTAACCATGTTGAGATATCCGTAATTGGAGATGACATAAATAGAGGAGTTAAAACAATAAAATGTATATCCAAACAGTTACTAAATTCTGTACCAATTAAGATAAACATTGAAAGACAAAAAGATAAAGAGATTATTAAGAGATATTTAATTGATTATTCTATTGATTGTCCTATCCAATGATAGAAAGGAGAATACTTTTGAAAGGTTTTTTAAGAAATAAGGTGAATTTTGTTTTAAATGAGGATTTATTTATGTCACATCACTATAACGTATATATAGAAAAATATTCTAAAAGACCTATCAAAGCCTATGAGGTTGATTTAAAGAATAAAAGGCAGCATATTCTTTCAACTTTAGGAGAGTATTTGGAGCGAGAAACACTCATCAACGAAAATTCACCAAAAGAGCATACGGTTATTGCTACGAATTTAATTGATGGAAGCATTAAACAAGTTAATCTTGATATGATTTTGTTTAAGAATAGTTTTGTTGATTCTTCTGGTATGGCCTCGCATAAAAAATCAAAGCCATTGATATGGATAGCGTATAAAGAATTCTTTGAAAGACAGAGCTATATTACTAACTTCTTGTTTCATACTAAGGCTCAGCAATTAAATATAGATAAGATAGAAGAAATAAAAAAAATAGACCGATATTTGACTAATTATTTAGACAATGTCAAATATTATAATATATCTTTAAGTAAGAACCTTTACGTAGTACTTGCCGTTGGATATGGTGAAAAATACAAAGCAGTGGGTTTGGGAACTAGTCAATCAGCAAGAAAAGCAGTAATAAAATCACAAAAAGAAATATTACAATATTTTGCTACATCGCATTCAAAATATAAAGAAGGAAAAGTTAGTCAAGGCTCTGGATTAGTAATTGACAATAAGGACATTTATCATGACTATTTTGATAGATTGAGCTCGAAAGAAGTTAAAGATTTATATGCATATCTTGAAGGTAGTGAATTTGTTATTCTGAATAATGAAGAGAAAACAGAAAAAGTAAGTCATACATTTACTATCAAAAATATAAGCAATTCTCTTAATATGTCTCCGTATATTACAATGTTTGAAAATAATCATGCTAAGAATGTGAAAGTAGTGAAGGTATTTGACCCCAAGTGGTTTCCCAACATGGCACCAAGAAATTTTTCGAAAGAAATAATATTAAATATAGAGAATATATTAAAATTAAAAAGAAAAAATTTTTCAGAACTGTTACCATTTCCGTAAGGAGGAGTGAAAATGTTTATCTCAGTTAAATCATATGCATTGTTTAATATTAAAATGTTACTGAAAGATAAAATCCCTTTATTGTGGTCAATAGCCTTACCTGTAATTACTTTTTTTATGAATTATAGAAGTGTAACAAATGAATGGGAATTGGCATATTGGTGGGTATATATTGTTGTTTGTTCCTATGTTTATGGAGTAGGAGTTTACGCATTACAATTAAAGGAATATGGAAGCTTAAAAACAATTTTTTCAATAAATAATTCACCTTGGGCATTTTTTTTAGGCAATCTATTGACGCAAATTATGTTTAGCTTTATCAGTGTAAACTTACTTAATTTAATTGTGGTTATTTTACTACCATTATCGTTTCTCCGTCTTTTTTTATATAGCTTTATTACTATTATAGCGTGTTTACCAGTTGCATTTTTTAGTTACAATTTAACTCTAATAAAAAAAGTGCATGCTAATACTATAAATTCAATATTTACAATGCTAATTTTTGGTTTATTTATATTGTTAAATACGAATATAGAGTTAAATAAATATAACCCTCTGTCAATTTTATCTAATGTTTTAATTGAACATAAAAATATGGATGTCTTCAAATATGTTACTTTTTCAATATTTTTAGTTTTTATTAGTATGTATTCTATAGTTAAATTTGAACCGATTTCAAATGAAAGAAGGTAAAGCTATGATCGAAATAAAGGATTTAAATATTCCTTATGTAGATAAAAAAATAAGTATGAATATTTTAAAAGAGTATAATTTATTTACTGGTGATAATGGTAACGGAAAAACCTTACTATTAGATTACATTTCAGGAGTAAAAAAGGCAAAAAGAACTGTAATTAAGGGGAATGAAAGTATCATATATATTAATCAAAACATATATTTTTCTGATCGTTTATCAGGAATGGACTTTCTGAAATTTAGTTATGGTTTGGACGGAAAAAAAAGTATTCAATCTTTTTATCAATTAAGCGATAAAATTCTTAAGCGTGAAGATATTGATAAGTTGCTTAAAAAACAATGGGGAATGCTTTCAGGAGGGGAAAAAAAGTTCCTTTATGCTCTTATTTTGATGTCTTTAGAAAGAGAATGGTATATTTTAGATGAACCGTTTGCTTTTGTAGATAAGAAAAGAAAAAAAATGTTATATAAGATTATAGATATTAAGATATCAGAAGATAAGGGTATTATTTTAACTACTCATGAAGAAGATGAAGTAGTATTAAAATCAGTTAGCAAGGTTTTTGAAATATAACTGTAAGAAGTAGTGTCATCATTTTAGAATATTTAATGTTGTACGATAAAAGAATGTATTATAATAAGCTTAGTCCTTAGTTTAAATTATAGTAAATATAAAATAATTATGTTTTTATATAGTAGCTTTTTTAAAAGTATTGATAATACTAGTTTGTAATGTTTTTTTACACAGTAACTAAATTCAAAAAGCAATGATTGTTAGCTCTGCTGTTAGCAATAATTGCTTTTTGAATTTAATAAATGGTTTTGGTGACTATTTATTTAGAAAAATTGAATTAGATAAATTTATATATATTAGTAATTATAGTATCAATGGATAACATGTGTCTTTTTGGCAGGTTGGCTTTTTAATTGCACAATCCATTCAAATAAATGAGTGTTTTTAATAATTTAGAAAGTTGTTTGGAAGTTGAGATTTATTAGTTATCTCATCCTCTTGTTTAAGTACTTCACAATAGTACCAAAATCACATAATTTAATAAATAAAAGTAACTACTAAAACGTTTGTGTAAAGGTTTTGGGTAGTTACTTTTATTTATTAACAATTTTCATAAAGAAATGATAATACTCTCTGCAAATCTTTCGCTATACTATTTCTAGAAACTGGAAACATAATTTTTTTACTATTTTTAGAAAATAGAACTCGTTCACAGATAATTAAAGGAGTCCAAAATTTTGTATTAAAATTAATAGAGTCTAAAGAATAATAAAGATTTTCATCTATGTGTACTTTAGAATTATTTAGCCACTTTAATAGACTTTCTCTATAAAGAATATGTGAAAGTTCATCTTCGGCAACAATCATGATAAAAAATTCCTTATGAGTAGATGTTGACAACAAAGAATAAGTTAACGAACAAAATCTATCTATTGCTAAATCATTGAAAACAATAGGATAATAAAATTTTGACCAATTATACAAAATTGATTGCACTTCTTTTTTATATAGTAATTGTTTTGGAGACAAATAATAATGCTTTTCTACAAATTGTGTTTGAATATTTAACCAAGTTGAAAAGACTAAATTGCTCAACGCTTTATTAAAAATAATATTATTTTGCAAATTAATGTTAAATGTGTTTTCAAAATTATGTATAAGGGGTTGTAATTCAGTATGCTGATTTAACAGTGTATACATAATATATTCATAATCTTCTAATAAAAAGTTGTATTTTGATTGATTTAAAGAAATTACTCTTAGATAGATTGATAAGTAGCCAATTTCATATGACGAAAGACTAAAACTAGGTAGAACTCTAATTGATAATTTTTTTACTTCTTTATAAAAAAAAGCAGATTTTACTTTTGCTAACTCAATTTCAGTAGGAAATAATAGTTTATTCTTTTTTGATCTTGTAATCATCAGATAAACTACTATTAATAAGACAGTGCGTTTCATATTTTCTAAAGAACATTTAAAATGTTGTTCAAGTTCATATACAAATAAAGAAGATTCCTTGTATTTTTTTGTATTTAAAATATTACTAGGGATACCTATACGAACCCATACAGAAATAATAAAATTCCTCCAATTTAACTCATTTTTGTAGTTGAATCCTTCTTTTTCAATATATAAATCTATCTCTTTTAAATATTCTAAAACCCTTTTTTTTAATCTAAATGCTTGGGTAACAGAAATAAATTCTTCTTCAACAATGGTTAAATAGTTTGTTTTATTATGTATATATTTATCACATGTCTTTAAAAATTGAGACTGAGAATATATTTTCCTATTAATCTCGTATCTGTCTATTTTTTTAGTGAAATTTATTGAAACAATTTTGTTTTTTAAAGAATAGGAGCAGGAATCTTTAGGTAAGTACTCCTGTATTTTTTTCATATCATTTTTCAAAGTATTAAAAGTAATATTCAGAATTCTACATAAATCTTCTACAGGGATAGATTTTGCTTCTATTAAATAATCTATCAATTTTACTTGTCTAAGAATATCTTTTTCTATATATTTTTCAATCATTTAATTACCTCAATTCCTAAATAATATTAGATTATAAAAATAGATATACATAGTTGCGACTTAGTTAAAATGATAACTGAGCAATTAAAATCTTACAATAATCCACAAATAAGTGATTACCTTTTTTTTAAAAATATCTATATTTTTGTGTAAAAAAATGTAAAAAATATTTGTATGGTTAGTGTAAACTAACTACGAAATTTATTTTGAAATGAGTGAAATTGATGAAACCTTGTTATTGGGAATTAAATCCAGAAGAACTTCTTAGAGAAAACCCATATTATTACCAAGAAAATAAAAGTGAAGACTTAAAAGATCTATCAGAATTAATAATATTTTACAAGAAATATTCAGATTTATGTGAGAACATACAAAAAAACATAAGCTTTTGTAATTTCAAAGAAAGTATAATTAGTATATTAGAGTACGAAGCTATTTTATCAGAAATAAGTTATTATCTTAGAAATATAGATTTTGAAACAATAGAAAATAAAAAACTAATTTCATTAATTAAAGAAGAATATTTAGTAGATTACTATCACAAACTAGAAAATAATGAAGAAGAATATTTTTTGACTTCTTTATTATATGATAAAGTTTTATCTCAAAGGAAAAAAAAATTTGGCTAATTTTTTTGTTTTAATCATTTTTAAGAAAAGCAAAAGATAATTTGTGTTTTTTAAGCTATAGGAGGAAATTTTATGAAAAAAATATATCAATTGTTAGTAGGATTTAGTTTATTGGGTATATTAATAGGTTGTGAAGTTAAAGAAACAAATTCACAATATACTAAGGAAACCACGAAAGCAAGTTCAACTAAAACTAATGAAAGTTCAAGTGAAAAACAAACATCTGATATTGAAAAAAATAATAATATAATTGCTAAAAAAATATCTAAAAATTGGTATGACAATCAAATACAAATAGACAATCAAGTACTTACTATGCCAATTAAATTGAAAGATTTGAATAATTTAGGCTTTGAATTGAAATATTCAGAACCATATGTATTGAACCCTAATGACTCAGTTATGGGGACACATTTGACAAATAAAAAAGGAAATACTATTTCTGGCACTTATTCAAACTTAACTGATAAAGCGATAGATATTAAAGAATCCAGTCTGACTTCAATTAATATAACAGATACAACTAACAAAGATTTAAATATCTTTTTTCCAGGAGAAGTGACATGGGGAAGTTCTATTGAAGAAATAAAAAAAATATATGGTGAACCAAAGGATGAATATGTTGGAGATAGTGGTTTTTCAATTCTAACGTACCAAGAGGATACAGATCATTATGCAAAGTTAACATTTTCAAATGGAAAACTAAAAGGTTATGAATTATATATATAACTTTAAATAGATAATTGTTTAATAGAATATTGTAGAGAAGGGGATAGTTCTATGAAAAAAAGTATTGTTTTAAATACAGTGGTATTAATTTCTAGTTATATTATTTTACCTACTGTAGCTATAGCAGAATCTAGTCAGCAAAACATGACTGATAGTAGTAATCAGAATCAAATAACAACAGCTAGTGATATTTCACAAGTTGATAATAAAGACATAGTTTCAAGTGAGAAAGATAATAATACTTTAGAAGAAAGTACAAAACAGGATTCGATGAAAGATACTACTGAATCAACAGAAGAAAGTAATGAGATTTCCGAAGGCGAAGAGAATAGTCCAGGTAAAAATAAAATAGATAATGGAGAAGCTAAAGTGTTTTCTACACCAAAGAAATCATCGATTAATGATATAAAAGATTGGGTTACTTTAGATACCAATTTTGGTAATAAAAAAGATGATACATCGCAGTTAATTATTAATCTGACAACTAAAGTATCCAATACCCCTATAAATTTTATTCCCAAAGGAACTAAAATAACATGTCATTTATCTAATGAATTAATAAGCTATCCAGCATTGGCTCTGGTTCCTGAATCAAATCCGTTTGTTAATTTAGAAAAAGATGAACAGTCTTCAACATTTTCTTTGATTTTTAAAACAGATTATAATATAGCTGCTGAAACAACTTTTGTGCTAAATACAATTGCAACTAATACTACTTCTAATGAAAAAAGTGGGGATTTAACTGCATCGATTGAAGACACTACAGGGCAATCAATTGCTATTCCTGTAACTAATCCGACTTTAGTGATTAATCCTATTCAGTATAAGATTCCTTTTGTTAATCCATACTGGGTATGGGATACTGGAGGAACATTTATTGGTCAAAATCAGAATCAAGTGGGTATCTATAAAAAAGGGAGTAAACAATTTAAATTTGTAACCACTATTAATCATTTTAGAAATAATATAGTAGGAACCTATGATGTAGAATTTCAAGCAGGATCTTTACAGAATCCAGATTGGTCGAGTTTGAAAATTAAATACGCGGATACAGGTAAAGATGTTCCTTCAAGTGAATATGCAATTGTTTCGCAAACAAGTAATACTTTGAAGTTACGTTTACCTAATTCTTTAACTTCTAATACAAAATTATTTATTTATTATGATACTACTCCTAAGACAGAAGATGTAGATACTATCTTTGAAAATACTTTTACTGTATATAGTAGTAAAACTGGAAAAGTTGAAGACTCTATGGGGGGCAGACAACTTCTTAGAACAAAGTTTCAAGGAAGAAGAGATTATGTATCATCAACGCCAGTTCTTGATGGTGATAATTTAGAATATTGGTATGGTGAGCCAGTAGATGTTCTTAGAGATTTTTGGGGTGGAGATGTCAATGATGGAGACTATGATTTTTCTAATCCAGAAGTAAGAAAAAGATTATTTGTTGAAGTAAGAACACAGGACGGACAAGTAGTTCCTTTAAATGAAGTAGAAAAAGGTATGCTTTCGCCAGGAACGTATGTAATGACGTATAGGATGACGAATATAATGGGATTTCAGAGTTTACCATTTACAAGAAATCTTGTAATAAAAGGAAGGCTAACATGGACCACACCAACATCAATATCATTTGGAACACACAAACTAGAAAAATTAGAACGGATATATCCAGTAGAAATAATTGAAGGTAGTCCACTAGAAGTAATTGATTCTCGTGGAAATGGTAGTAGCTGGACAGTAACAGCAAAATTAAAAGAAGAGTTTAAAAATAAAAGTAGTAAGATTGCTAAAAACATTCTGTTCTATAAAAATTTAAAGGGAGAAGAAGCTATTACTAACAGTTCTGCAGTTTTGATTGCTAAGAATACAATAGTAGATAATCAGTATAAGACGACGATTTCTAATCAATGGAATCAAGATAATGGCTTATATTTGAAGCCATCACCAGGAAATGTACAAAAAGGTGATTATACAGGAACAATTGAATGGACATTAAATGATGCGCCATAGAAAGGAAATAGAAGAGATGAAAAAAATCTATCAATGGTTATTAATGGGCGGCTTAATAGTTCTGACTTTTTGCTTAGGAATCACCACTTATGCAACGTCTAAAACGAGTCAGGCTGGAATCACTTTTACTGGAGATGGCTCAATTGAAGTCTCTGTAATTTTACAAAAAAAAGACAAAGAAACAAATAAAGTGCTTTCGGATGCAACGTTTGAACTACGAGATGAAACGGGGAAGTTAATAACCGTAAATCAGCCGATGACGACAGATGGAAAAGGAGAAATACACCTTACTCGATTGTTTCCAGGAAAATATACGTTTGTGGAAACCAAAAGCCCAAAGGGCTATCAATTAGATCAAACACCAATACCCTTTGAAGTAGGATTTGATAAAACGTCAGTAAAAGTAGTTGTGTATAATCAGAAAAATAAAAAGGTAGACGATATTAAGAATCCAACAACCAATTCAGAGAATAGTAGTAAAATACCAAATGCTGAAAATAAGAAGCCTGTAGGTCAAAAACAAGAATTAGGAAAACAAACTAAAGGGAAGTTGCCTAAAACAGGTACAAAAATTTCTTACACATGGGTATTTGTAGGGGTGTTTATTTTAGCTATAGTTGTTTATGGCACATATCGTAAATATAGAATGCGGTAATAATTATTGGTGTTAACAAAACATAGTTTTGTTGATATAAAATATCTTTAAGAAAGAAGGAGAAAATTTATGAAGTCAATGAAAGTAGCAGGCGCATTAACAGTAGCTATGATTGTAGGAGGGATTGGATTCTCTTCAATTTCTGCAGATGCAGTAGCGCCACAAAATAGTACAGGAAAAGTGACATTTACAGCGGGAGATTTAACTTTGGATAAAGTTCCAAGTTTTGATTTTGGTACGCAACAAATTACGACACAGGATCAAGATTATGATGCACAAGCACAAAGTGAAGTTCAAGTGACCGATTTGCGTGGTTCTTCAGCTGGATGGACACTAACAGTTACAGCAGGGAAGTTAAATGCTGGAATGAAAGAATTAGCAGGAGCTCAAGTAAGCTTAGCCAATGGTGCAGTAGTGAATTCAAGCAATGAAACAGTAACAGCTTCAAATACAACCTTGACACCAGAACAATCAGTGAAAGTGATGAATGCAGCTGCTGGAAACGGAAATGGTGTAACCACAAGCACTTGGCAAACAACAGGCGTGAAATTACATGTACCAGGAGCTTCAGCAAAATCGGCAGAACAATATACTGCGGATTTGACTTGGACATTGACAGATGCTCCAGCACCATAAACAGTAAGAGTAAATAAAGTGAAAATAGGGAAGCTTTATGCTTCCCTATTTTTGGAGTTTTGTGATACTCGGACAAATGTAAATGAACTGAGGTATTGAGAACAATGTATGGAATAAGAAGTCTATATGATGAGAAAACTATTCAAGATAAGAAAATAATTAAGGAAAAACGAGTAGAGTTATTACAATTAATGGCGTTAGATGATGACTGGCATAGAGATGAAGCCAGTGATTTATACAAGCAAATCATGAAGTGTAGTGAAGAATTAAGAATATTGACTTTAGATAGATGGAAAATCCGAAGAATTAGCAAAGACGAGTATAGGCGATTACGAAATTTAGGATTTACTCTTAATGAGATAGCGGAGTATTATGGTATTTCAGTTTCTTATTTAAACAAATGGCGCCAGAAAAACATGGTTACTGAATAAATGAAAAGATAAAAAATACGATTAGTTTTTATTTCATATCTTACAATGATTATAAGACTACCTATTGTATATTCTTTAAATTAACGACTCCCAATATTCGGTGGCTTTACAGATACCTGGTGGCAAATGATTATCTGTACTGCCCCGATAAGTTTAATTATTGGCATCATTGTATAGTTGAGGAAGATGAAATATTATAATAAGCTGCTAATGTATATAGAGAGAATAAGGAATAAAAAGATGAAAAAATATCCCTTTGTTGTAATTTTTTGTACAGAAGGAGTTTATGGATATTTTCCTGATATTAAAAGCATAAAGATAAAAGCTGATTTGGTTTCAACATGTTTAGTACTTGCAGAAAAAGAATTGGAAACTGAGATAAAAAAATATAAAAATTTGAATCTCCCATTACCTATAGCAAATCATATATCTTGTTACGTAGGTAATAAAAATTATGTAACTAACATAACAGTGTATCTATAAAATATTTTTATGGATATGGATGAGCTGTTGGTGGTAATACCAGATAGAAATAGTTAGAAAGGATGAGTTTTCATGAGACAGATATTGAACTACATAGGATTAGGAGTAGTTTTGTTAATTAGTATATTCGGTTTTACAATTACGGGAATAGCGACAGAAAATCAAGCAGATTTTTCAGTAAATGCAGAACAATCTGTTTATCAAGTGGATAAAACAAAGACTTATTTTGATTTGTCATTACCTGTGAATGAATCTGTGCCTCTGGTTATACATGTAACAAACAATTCTGAAAAAGTAATTGAAGTAGCAGGAGAATTGAGTCCAGCGACAACAAATATTAATGGTGTAGTAGAATATGGTAAGACAAAAAACCAACTTACTTCGAATGTTCCTTTTGATATTACGAAAGTTGCTTCTTTTGAAAAAGAAAAGCAGACAATTGCTCCTAAGCAGACTGTTGATTTTGTAGTAAATATTTCTGTTCCTACTAAAGATTTTGCGGGAATAGTGGCAGGAGGGATCACTCTTCGGGATGTTACAGAAGAAAAGACTCCAGTTGAAACAAAAGGAATGTTTAAAAATAAATTTGCCTATGCCATTGCATTACTTGTTCATGGAGAAAAAATGCCAGTAGAAAATACCATTACGTTAAAAGAAGTAATACCTACACAGGTAAATAGTAGAAATGTAGTTAGTGCAGCAATTGAAAATAAAACTGCAAACTATATCAATAAAGTATCAATTGAAGCAAGTGTTACGGATGCTAGCGAAAAAAAAGTGTTAAGTGAAAAGAAAGAAGATATGCAAATAGCGCCTAGTAGTATTTTTAAATTTCCGATTTATTATGAAAAACAAGTGATGAAGGCAGGAAAATATACACTGTTTATGACTGTAAAGTCAGAAAATAAAGAATGGCAATTAAAGAAATCTTTTAGAATTACAGAAGAAAAAGCAACAGAATTGAATAAAACAGATATTTCAGAGAAAGAAGAAAAAAAAGATATTAAATGGATTGTGATTGCTTTAGTAGGGGTTATTTTATTATTAATCATTGCTCTTATGTTTGTTTTGAGAAGGAAATAATTGTGAGAAGGAAAATTATTAGTATGAAATATTAAATGTTAGAAAGCAAGGTATTTACTTTAGTAGAGTTATTTTATAAGAATAGAAATCAAATTATCTAGAGCTTAGTCCGCTTATTTAACTGTTTTAAAGAAGTATATTTATACAAAATAATTTTCCGTTTTGTTATTTATTGTGAGGAAGATGAAATGAAAATTATTTAAACTTTATTTATTATTTTACTATAGATGTTTAAAACTAATTTTTATCTAAAGGAAGTGACATAATGAAAAAATCAGTACTATTATTTCTAACTATCTTTTGTTTGTTAGGTGGATTAGCTTGGTATATGATATATCCTCAGTATTATTATGTGAAAATAACAGGTAGTGGAATAGTTGATAAAAAGTATGAAAAACAGGAAACATATACGTATAATTTAAAAGGATATGATAAAACGGGAAATGAAAAAGATTTAACTTTTTCGACTCATCCAGATTTAAACCGTCCGTTCAAAAGAAATGCATATTTAAAAATTAGATACACTAATTTGAAGCGAGAAAATGGTTATGAAGAAGTTAAAAGAAGTGATATTCCTAAAGAAGCGTTAATTAGAATTGAATGTACTTAAAATACTATAGAATTAATTAAATTAGTTAACGTAAGAGTAATTATTTAGGATAGGAAAGGTAGACGAATTATGAGCCAATTTGCAAGTATAGATATTTTAGATGAGATGATTTTATTTTGGCTGAAATTGAATAGAAAGGTAAAATAACTTTCAAATAAACAATTAGAGACTTTTTTAGCTTTTACGTATTCTTCTGTAGAGACTTTAAAATGGTGGTTTCTTTTATTTTTATTTCAATCATAGTCATCCCAGGTATCGCTTTAAATATTAGGCGTAACCGTGATGTAGGATTAAACGGATGGGGAGCTTTTGTTTATATTTTATATTTTTATGACGCAATAAGTAAAGTATGGTTTTAGGTAGTAGTTTCCGTTGAAAAGTATTGAGAATACTGGTTTTTAATGTTTTTGTTTGTATAGTATATAAGTTCAAAAAGCAATGATTGTTAGCTCTGCTGCTAGCAGTTGTTGCTTTTTGAACTTAGTTAAATAGTGTAGTATATGAAAATTAAAGTGCTAGTGACAAATCTACTCTACTACTTTAAATACATTTGTTTTTTGTTTAGATTAACTCATTAAATGTACAATCGTTTCAAATTAATGAGAGTTTTCGTAATAAAGTTTTACCTCTTTTGGTAAGTTATTTGGAATTTTTGATTTAACAGCCACCTCATTCCCTTGCTTAAGGACTTCATCGTAGTACCAGCATTTAAATTTAATCATATCAAGAACTTTTTCCATCTGTCGCAATTCTTTTTCTACGCTTACTTTTTGTCGTTCAAATAGTTCTTTTCGAATTTTGAAAGTTTTTGACCCTAATTTTGTCCATTCCATAAATTGTTTAATATCTTTAATTTCTAATCCAGATTTCTTCAAGCATTCAATCACTCTTAAAGCTTCAATTTCGTTACTAGAAAATTTTCGAATACCGGAAACACGCGTTATTTCAGGAAATAATCCTTCTTTATCATAATAGCGGAGAGTTGAAACTGGAATGTTAAACATTTTTGATATTTCGCCGATTGAATATGCTGTCATAGCTCCTCCTGAAAAATTTTTATAATCAGACTTGACCTAAAGTTAAGTTTAGGTAGTAAGATTGTATTATTAAAAAAAATAAATGTCAACTATAGGAGGGAAAGCAAGGATGCTAGAAGATACTACAATGATTCAAAAATGGGATAAGGTATTCCAAAAAAGCGATAAGGTTAATCATCGTAAAGTGACTTTTACTAATCGATTTTGAATAGCTCTAGTTGCTGATTTATATGAACCAAAAAGACAAGCGGAAGAGTTTCCTGCAATTGCTGTGTGCGGTCCGTTCGGGGCAGTTAAAGAACAATCATCAGGACTTTATGCTCAAACAATGGCAGAACGGGGCTTTTTGACGATAGCTTTTAATCCGTCATTTACTGGAGAAAGTGGAGGGATTCCACGTAATGTTGCTTCTGGCGATATTAACACTGAGGATTTCCAAGCGGCTGTTGATTTCTTGTCGGTCCAAAAAAATGTTGCTCAGGATAAAATTGGAATTATTGGTATTTGCGGTTGGGGCGGCATGGCACTAAATGCAGCTGCAATTGATACAAGAGTAAAAGCAACCGTTGTTTCGACTATGTATGATATGTCTCGTGTAACAGCTAATGGCTATTTTGATTCTATTGATGTAGATGGTCGATATGAAATGCGTCAACAACTCAATGCACAACGTATTGAAGATTTCAAAAATGGGGATTATGCTCGTTCGGGTGGTGTTCCAGATAGTTTGTCAGAAAGTGCGCCTTATTATATTAAAGATTATTTCGATTATTACAAAACAGACCGCGGCTATCATAAGCGATCGTTGAACTCAAATGAAGGTTGGAATATGACGTCTGCTCTTTCATTGTTAAATACTAAATTTCTGTCTTATAGTGATGAGATTTTTAGTGCGGTGTTAATTATTCATGGTGAAAAAGCTCATTTTCGATATTTCGCAGAAGACGCTTTTAAGAAGTTGCAAGGAGATAACAAGGAGTTGCTAATTATTCCTAAAGCAACACACACTGATCTCTACGACAAAATAGACATCATTCCATTTGATAAAATGACCGAATTTTTTTATCAAAATTTGGAAGTAAGATAGGAGGAATTTGTAAATGATTGAGAAACAAACTGCTGGAAGAGATGTTTTAGGTGAATTTGCACCCAAATTTGCTGAGCTGAATGATGATGTGTTGTTTGGTCAAGTATGGGCAAGAGAAGATAAACTTTCTTTGAAAATGCGTTCTATTGTGACAATAACGGCGCTCATTTCAAAGGGAGTTATCGATTCATCTTTGAACTATCATCTGGAAACTGCTCGGAAAAATGGTGTAACTAAGACAGAAATGGCTGAATTATTAACACATCTTTCATTTTATGCAGGATGGCCGAATGCTTGGGCAGCGTTTCGATTGGCGAAAGAAGTGTATGTGGAGGACCATAACAAAGAAGAACATGGGGGATTGTTTGGTCAAGGGGAATTAAACACAGCTTATTCAGAATACTTTATTGGTCAAAGTTATTTGAAACCATTGACTGATCCAAAAGAAACAGTGTTTATTGCCAATGTCACGTTTGAACCAGCTTGCCGTAATAATTGGCATATTCATCATGCGAAATCAGGAGGAGGCCAAATCTTGATATGCGTAGATGGTGAAGGTTGGTATCAAGAAGAAGGAAAAGAAGCACAAAGCCTGAAGCCAGGGGATACCATTACAATACCTGCCAATGTAAAGCATTGGCACGGTGCAAAGAAAGATCGGTGGTTTAGCCACTTGGCGATTGAAGTGCCTGGGGTAGAAACATCAAACGAATGGCTAGAGCCTGTTAAAAATGAATTTTATGATAGTCTAAAGGAGTGTTAATAATGAAAGTAAGTATTGAAGATGTTATTAATGGGTACAGAAGTGATGCTCCTGTTGATTTAGAGCGAGATGCGTATGCTGAGGAGCTTTATCAAGAAGCGATAAAAATTGGAATAGAAATGAATACCAAGTATCATTCAGAAGAGGAATTACGAGAAATTATGAGTTACTTGATTGGAAAAAAAGTAGATGAAACTTTTCGTATATTTCCACCTTTTTATACGGACTTTGGTAAAAACATTACACTTGGCAAAAATGTCTTTATAAACTCAGGGACACATTTCCAAGACCAAGGTGGAATTGTGATTGGTGATGGTGTATTTATAGGACATAATGTAGTACTTGCTACAATTAATCACGACCTATTTCCAAAGAATAAACGTAAAAATCATTATGCGCCAATTGTGTTAAAAAATAACGTATGGATTGGTTCAAATGCTACGATTACTTCAGGTGTAACGATTGGTGAGTGGTCAGTAGTTGCAGCAGGTGCGGTCGCACCCTACACTGTAGTAGGTGGCGTTCCCGCTCGTGTGCTAAAATCAATAGATAAGGAAGAGAATGGTAGATGATTGATAAAACAACAAATTCAAAAGCAGATGAGACTGATAATATGAAGAAACTTTATCTTATGCGACATGGTGAAACGCTATTTAATAAATTAGGGAAAATTCAAGGAGCAAGTGACTCACCTTTGACTGAAGTAGGAATAAAACAAGCAAGAATTGCAAAAGAGTACTTCCAAAATCATAATATTAAATTAGATGCTTATTATTCCTCTACACAAGAGCGTGCATCAGATACACTAGAAATAATTATAGGAAATAAAAAATATAAGCGTATAAGGGAACTAAAAGAATGGAATTTTGGTATATTTGAAGGAGAAAGAGAATATTTAAACCCTAAAAGACCTATTGGGGAAACTTCATATGGTGATTCTTTTGTGCCTTATGGCGGGGAGTCTTCAAAAGTGGTGCAGGAAAGAATAAACAAAGGACTTACTAAAATTATGGAACAAGAAAATAACCAGAACGTTTTGGCAGTTAGTCATGGGGGGGCTATGTATCTATTTATACAAAAATGGCTAGCGTATGAAAAAGTTTCAAAGATAAACTTTTCAAATTGTTGTATTTTAGAGTTTGGGTATAAAAATAATAGTTTTGTATTTCTACAAGCGATAAATCATGATTTTTCTAATTTAGTTTAAAAAAGTAAACAGATCGGAAGTTAAAAAAACTTTTGACCTGTTTACTTTTTATGTATGCTTTTTGAATTTTAAATATTTTTCTTTTTTTATAAATAACAGCATATTGGTTTTGATATATCTTCTAGAGCTCTGTAAAATGTTATCGTGTTAGTATAATTATTTGAAATATATCGTACCTAGCAGTACATTAGTTTTGTAACTAATATTAATTAGGAGGGTTTTCTGTGAAAAAAACTTTAATTTCTGTTCTAGGGGTTTTATCTATCGTTGTTTCTATGGCATTTTCTTCTTATTCTGTCAATGCAGCTTCTAATGATTGGTCTTGGCCACTAGGCAAACCATATGCGGGAAGATATGAAGAAGGACAACAATTTGGGAATACCGCATTTGATCGAGGAGGCACTTATTTCCATGATGGGTTTGACTTCGGCTCTGCTATCTATGGAAATGGTAGTGTGTATGCTGTGCATGATGGTAAAATTTTATATGCTGGTTGGGATCCTGTAGGTGGAGGTTCATTAGGCGCATTTATTGTATTACAAGCAGGAGATACAAATGTGATCTATCAAGAATTTAGCCGAAATGTTGGGGACATTAAAGTTAGCACGGGACAAACTGTTAAAAAAGGACAGCTTATAGGGAACTTTACTTCTAGTCATTTACATTTAGGAATGACAAAGAAAGAATGGCGCGCTGCTCATTCTTCTTGGAATAAAGATGATGGCACTTGGTTTAACCCAATTCCTATACTTCAAGGAGGGTCTACGCCTACACCTCCAAATCCAGGACCAACAAATTTCACAACAAATGTACATTATGGTTTACACGTCCTTGGGGGATCTTGGTTGGGGGAAGTAACAAACTTTAACAATACTAATGATGGTTTTGCAGGTTATCCTAATCGGCAACATGATATGCTTTATATTAAGGTAGATAAAGGGGAATTGAAGTATCGTGTTCATACAGCTCAAAGTGGCTGGTTAGCTTGGGTAAATAAAGGAAATAAAAATGATACAGTGAATGGTGTAGCAGGTATTCAAGGACAAGCAATTGATGGTGTTCAGTTAAACTATATAACTTCTAAGGGAGAAAAATTATCACAAGCATACTATCGCTCACAAACTACGAAACGATCAGGATGGTTAAAAGTAAGTGCAGATAATGGTTCTATTCCGGGATTAGATAGTTATGCAGGAATTTTTGGAGAACCGTTAGATCGCTTGCAAATTGGTATTTCACAGTCTAATCCATTTTAAATTTAAAAAATAACAGCACGATTACGCATTTAATAAATTTTAAAGAGGTGAATGAGTATAAATAAAGATATAGTCAATATACTGAAAAAAACATTTATTTTGCCTGTTGTTGGAGTATTCTTTATGCTGAGTACCAATGCTTTTGCTTCTGAAGATTATAATTTACTTGGAGTAAAAAATTATGATCAGTATGCATTAGGAGCACCTAGTGGGTGTGAGGGAGCTTCACTATTACAAGGATTACAGTATAAAGGGAAAATTCCAGATTGGGACTTAATCAAGTTTTTGAAGACAATCCCTATCTCTTCTAGTGGAAATCCTTATGATGGATTTGTAGGTAGTCCTTTTGTTGAAAACTCATGGACTTATTCCGCTATCTATCCTATTCCTTTAGTAAAATGGGGGCAAGCATATGGTGATGTAAAAGATATGTCAGGTCATTCTTTAGATGAATTACTAAATGAAGTGAAAAATAATAATCCAATTGTTGCTTGGGTAACGATAAAATTTCAACCGGCACGATGGGGAATATGGAATTTTGGTAGAGCAGTAAATAATAATCATGCAGTAACTTTAGATGGTTATGATTCAAAAAAAGAAAAACTTCACGTATCGGATCCGATTTCTGGTAAATATTGGATCGATAAGAATACATTTGAAAGTGTATATAATGAAAGAAACTTTGCGGTTGCGATTTATTAAGATCTATTACTTATCAAATTATAGAAATAAAAGAAATTTTTTTATCGAATGTATTTGAAAGTGTACAGAAGAACTGTTTTTTGTACACTTTTTTTAGTTTATTTTAAGGAATAATAAATATATTCTATTTATTATCAACAACCCAGTAAATAAATAACCATAAATCAAGTAAAAAAATCATAACTTCAATATCTGTTTCTCCTGATGGTTAAAATAGTTAAAGATTTTAACGCCATGAATTCGTTAAATATGAGTGTGCTAGTAGTTTATATTTATAAAAAATAAACTATGGAATTTTATAAAATTTTTAAAATAGTGAATTGAACAATAAAAATAGTTTTAAATATTACAATAATTTTAAGCTGATTTCTAGATTTTCTATTTTAAAACCATATTGAGCATTATGGTTGTCATAGATAAAAAATAGATGGTAAAATATTTCCACCTAAAATCGAATAAGAGATTTTGGGAATATAGTATATGGTGAAAGTCGTTTTTGTAAGATGCTGAGTATATTAAAAAATTATAGAAATTTTTAAGTTAACAAAAATAAAACTTTCGCTAGATTATTTATAGAAAAGAGGAAAAATAATGACAGAATTAAGTAAAAAGCCCGTACGTGATTATGCAGAACATAATGCTTATTTCCCATCAGAGTACTCATTGAGTGTTTATACAAGTCCAGTTACACCTTTTGATGGCTATAAGTTTAATAAGGCTTATTCTGGAGGAGAATTAAAGATTTTAATGATTGGATCAGATGAGCGCTATGTCCAAGTGCAAAACGGGAAATTGTTTTCTACAGGTAATCATCCTGTAGAGACTTTGCTACCTATGATGCACATGGCTGCAGCGGGGTTCGACATTGATGTTGCTACTCTTTCTGGTAACTCCATCAAGTTAGAAATGTGGGCTATGCCAGAAGAAGACGAGGCTGTGATGGACTTTTACCATGATTACCTTCCTAAGTTTGAGAACCCTTTGAAGCTAAGTGAAATTTTACCTCAAGTAATGGCCGATAATTCTCCTTATGTGGCAGTTTTCTTCCCTGGTGGTCATGGAGCATTGCTAAATCTTCCTGAAAGTGAAGAAGTCAAAGACATTCTCAATTGGGCTATGACCAATGATAAGAAAGTAGTGACTCTTTGTCATGGACCTGCTGCATTGCTAGCTGCAACTCTTAATGACGGAGATTTTCTTTTTGATGGTTACGAAATGACTGTCTTTCCAGATAGTTTGGATGAAGGTGCTAATCAAGAAATTGGATATATGCCAGGACTATTGAAATGGCGTTTACAAGAAACACTGGAAGAAAATGGAGTAAAAGTTCTCAATGAAGATATTACAGGACAAGTTCATAAAGATCGTAATCTATTAACAGGAGATAGTCCACTTGCTGCTAATAATTTGGGGATTCTTGCTGCTAATGAGTTGTTAGAAATGGTGGATCAATAAAAAAAATTTCATTACTAATAAAAAAATATTAGTGTTGTACAAAAACATGAAATTAATAGGATTTTTAATGGGTTTAACAGTTTGTTTTTAGAAGTGAATAGTTAGAATAGATAAATATTAATTTATATTCAAAGTTAATCAAACCTTTCTTGAAATAGGGAGGTTTGATTAATTTAAAATATGAATAAATTCATATAGACGTAGATACGCCTTAGCTAAAAAAATCAATAATTTTTATTTTATAAATATTAGGGAGAAATTTTTATATAAAAGATATGGTAAATAAATGGGTCTCTCAGAACAATAATGCTGGAAAAATAACATTTACACAAAAAGAATAACATTTTTATAATTCTTAAATTAAAGAAGTTCCTAATTATTATATATTAGACATCGATATAAATTATAAGTTAAAAATAGTGTTTGACAAATAGCTAATTTCTAGACAGAAGTATATTGAAAGATGTATGTGTTAAATTAGCATAGTTTTACATTTCTCTATTTAGTGATTGAATTTTAGAAGATTTGTGAGATTTAATACAATATAAATACCCTCCCTTATATTAAAATCTGAAGGTAAAAGTAAATAGTTGGGATTCTTAATTAGCGATATCAATTATATATATCTTAAAGTTCGATAAAGAAATTTACGTATAAGTGTAGATGGAGAAAATTAAACTTTAATAAGAAGGTGTATTATGTGTATAAATATAAAAAAATTAAATTAAATATAGAGTTATTGACTGTTATAGTTATCAATTTATTAAGTTTGCAATTAAGTGCTTTTTTATTTGGAAAAAATAATGAACTAACAATTAAAGGTGCACTAACTTATACGTTACCATTAATTATTATTTTTTTTAGTATTCGTATTTTGAGTGTAAAAATTGGTTATAAAAATTTAAAAAATACTCTAAAATCTTTTTTTAGGGATGGACGCTACTTAATTTTGATAATGGTAATTTTTTTTCTAATAAATTTAGGTTCTATTTCTAGTGATAAATTAGATGGTTTTCAAATTAGAAATGTTTTCTTTTTTCTTTTAACATGCTTTTTTACAGGTGTTTTTGAAGAATTACTATTTAGAGGAATTGTTTTAACACGTCTATCTAGTATTTATTCTCCTAGAGTAAGTGTAACAATATCGTCTATTTTTTTTTGTATAGTACATCTATTAAATTTGATAGATCAACCATGGTTAATTAAAGGAACGCTAACTCAAGTTTTTTATACGTTTTGTTTAGGTATGATTTTAGGAACAATTTATTCTAAGAGAAACAATATTTTTACAATTATATTATTACACGCTAGCTTCAATTTTTTTGGCTCATTTTCTCAAGTTTTTACATGCAATATTTCTTTGGTCAAACAAGATAGTTCTATGATTGAAATCCTTATACCTATAATATTGAT
This sequence comes from Enterococcus sp. DIV2453a, assembly GCF_050533535.1. NCBI lineage: Bacteria > Bacillati > Bacillota > Bacilli > Lactobacillales > Enterococcaceae > Enterococcus > Enterococcus sp. DIV2453a. Next base: position 553,963 of record NZ_CP172899.1, read on the forward strand.
AGTACCTTCTACAATACTTTCATTAAAGAAGATGCATTAACATAGTATTTGAGTACCTATTCTAATTTTACAAAAAAATGATTTAATAAAATGATTTTTATATAAATAAATTTATCTGAGAATTACATCTATCTATATAATTAAAAAAGCGAGTTTACAATTGTATGTTTAGTGAAGAAGATAAGCTTGAGATTATTCTAGGCATAATTTATATACACAATAAATAGGAATAAAAGTTCATACTTTTTTTTGTACTAATTATTATGGAATTAAAATTGGAGATGATGATATGTTTAAACTATATCTTAACTATTGGAAAAGAATTTTTGATTATAAAGGAACATCAGATGTGATTGAAATTTTTATTGCGTTAGCAGGTGATTTTTTAGTAATCATTTTTTTGAATATTCTAGGTATTGTCATTCCAATTAGCTGGGAAAATAGTTTAGTGAATTTTTTATATATTGTTAAATTAGCAATGATAGTTCCAGCAATATCATTGTTAGTACGAGTTCTAAATAAATATTAAATTAAGGATAAAAAATATACAAAATATTATTATACAGTGTTCAAATTCATTATACGTTTAACATTTTTAAGTAAAATTAAAAAGTTGCTATAGAAAAATTTTTATAGAATATTAATAGAGACACATCTTTTAATTTATTGATCTCTTTTGCTGAATAATTGTAAAGATTTCTTTATAGATTGTTTTTAATAACTCTTTATAATTATAGAAAATCAAAATATTTGTATAAATAAATAACATCCTATAAAATTTTATTGTAAATAAAAATTAGGAGGATATATAAAATGAAAAAAAGCAATACAAGATTCAGAACTTATTTTACAGACGATGAAGCGGGGACAAACATTTCTTGGGGATCAGTTTTTGCTGGAGTAATTACATTTCTATCTATTTTTATGACTCTTGGACTTATTGGATCAGCGATTGGGTTCGGTACTTTAAAACCGACATCAAGTAACCCTTTAGATGGAGTTGGGACTGGACTCATTATTTGGTCGATTATTACTATTGTGTTATCTCTGATGGCTGCAGGATTTGTATCTGGTGTAGCGGCTAAAAGAATTGGTTTATTGCACGGTTTCTTAACATGGGCAACAAGTATGATTGTAGTAATGCTTTTAGTGAGTTATACAGCTGTTAGTACATTTTCAGCAATCGGTTCCCTTTTAGGAAATGTTGCTTCTGGTGTAGGGGATAGTGTTGGGGCAGTTGCTTCTACTACTGGCGATGCGATCTCAAAAGGTTTTGATAAAGTAACTGATGAAATTGGCACGGTCAATACACAAGAACTACAAAATAATGTAAATAAATATTTAAAAGATACGGATGTTCCAGAACTTCAACCAGATTATTTAAAAGATCAAATGAGTGAAGCGACTGATAAAATCAAAGATGCTGGTAAAGAAATTATAAAAAATCCTGAAAATGCAGATAAGGTTTTTGATTCTACAGCGGATTCTTTACAAGACCAAGCGAAAAAAATTGGCGATTCCGTAGATAAAAACGCGATTGCGAATGCTGTAGCGAAAAATAGCGACTTATCTCAAGAAGAAGCTCAACAAGCAACAGATAATATTTACAATGAATTAAAAACAGCTAGTGATGAAGCGCAAAAACAAATTGACACTGCACGTACTAATTTAGATAAAGCTAAAGATGATTTGAAAGAATCAATCGATGAAGCAAGACAAGCGGCAGAGGATGCATCAAACACGACAGCTAAAGCATCTATTTGGGGATTTGTTGCAATGGTCGTTGGCTTAATTATTACTTCCCTATTTGGATTATTAGGAGCTAACTTAGTAAAAAATCCTGAAAGAGAGCATAAAATGTAAGAACATTAAAGTAATTTAAATGTTAATAATCAATGTAATGAATATTTTGAACTGTTTATAAAAAAAGTCTGAGAACATTATTGTTAATGCTTTTCAGACTTTTTTTTTGCATGCAATTGTTATTATTTAATCGAATTTTATAATTTTTAAATCTTTAAAAAACGCTTCTGTACCGATATCAACGAACAATCCTATACTACCAGAAGCAGCCTCCCCAAGTTTCATGTTCTCTACAACCAAAGAAGGAGTTTCATTATTGTTTATATAAAATTCACCTCTAGATTCTTGAATTATGGCTTTTAAAGTAATCCATTCGTTAAGCTTAATATCAGCTGAACCTTCATAATCCGCTATATTAAGATTTCTAAAATATTCAAAGGTATAGTTGGGGTATGAAAAATATTGTACTGCTCTATTCTTTCTTATAGGATCTTCGCTATGACCATTGGTAGGGCGTATATAAAAAGATTCAAATTTAGAATCATCATCATTTATCCTGAATGCAATACCGATAAAACCTCGAGCAAAGTTTGGAGCATTCGACAATAACCTACTTAACATTTTTACTTCAATTATACCATTATGAAAAGAAAAATTAGTTACTTTAGCGTAGGTATTTTCATCAAATTCCATTATTTTATTTGATTTTACAACTCTTAAAACAATATCTTTTTTTAAAGTAGTAAGTTTGGCATTTACATTTACTTGCTCAAAATCAAACATTTCTATATCCATGTTTTCACGCTCCCTAATTTTCTATAATATAAGGATAGCTTATTTTTTTTAGAATGAGAAGTAGGTACAAAAATGTAACTATATGTTAACTTGTGTTTTGTAAAATTCTCCCCACTCTCTCATAGATTCAATTACAGGTAATAATGTATTTCCTAGTTTAGTTAATTTATATTCGACATGGGGTGGATTTTTTTTAAAATCAATACGTTCAACAAGGCCATCTTTAATCATTGACTTTAAACTAGCTGTCAAAACTTTTTGTGAAATTCCACTCAATGATCTTTTTAACTCACTATTTCTTTTGGAACCAGTCATTAAATCCCGGATAATCAAGACCTTCCATTTACTATTAACTAGTTTAACTGTTGTTTCTACATCACAAATAGGTAATTGTGGATTTTTTTTCATAATTTTGTTCTCCGAATAGAATTTTTAATTTATCTATAGTATAAATTAAATTTATAGATAATTTCAACGGAAATATCTAATAAAATTTTATTAATAGACTTTCTATTTTAGCTAATATTGTGTGAAAAATTATAGATATATATTTTAAAACATAATCAGTTGCCTTGAAGTTAACTTCAAGGTTTATAATGATGAAAAATAGATAGTAGGGAGTTAGATAGATGAAAAAGACACTTTATTTAATGAGACATGGTCAAACATTGTTCAATCAACAAAAAAAAATTCAAGGATGGTGCGATTCTCCTTTAACAAAACAAGGAATTGAACAAGCTAAGATAGCTAAAGAATTTTTTGAAAAAAACGGTATTGTATTTGATGGTGCACACACTTCTACTCTTGAACGAGCTTCAGATACATTAGAATTAATTACAGAAATAAACTATGAAAGGCATAAAGGCTTAAAAGAATGGAATTTTGGCAGATTAGAAGCGGAGCATGAATATTTAAATCCACCATTACCTTATAGAGATTTTTTTGTACAATATGGTGGTGAAGAAGAAATAGAGTTTAGAAAAAGAGTAACAAAATGCTTAGTAAATATTATGCAGAAAGAACAAGGTAAAACTATTTTAGTAGTCTCACATGGAGCAGCTTGTAGGCAATTTATAAGAGAGTGGGCGCATTTAAGTGATATTACACCGCAAGCTCCTATTGGTAACTGTAGTATTATGAAATTTTGTTTTGAGAATGATCAGTTTTACTTAGAAGAGATTATTAATCATGATTTTTCACATTTAGAGTAAGGAGGTAAAGACAATAATGAATATAAAACAGGCAGCAGAAATGTTTAATTTAACAGTAGATACGTTAAGATATTATGAACGAGTGGGAATAATACCTCCTGTATCAAGAAACAGTAGTGGATATAGAGACTATAAAACTAAAGATTTAAATTGGGTTTATTTAGTAAAAAATCTTCGTAATGCAGGCTTATCTATAGAATCTTTGATTGAATTTTCAACTTTAGCACAACTTAGAGATAAACAAAATGTAGAAGATGCGCAGAAGCATATTTTAAAAGAACAGTTAGTAGAATTAGATAAAAAGCTAGAGGAAATGCAACAAACAAGAGAATTACTTGTGTACAAGATAGAAACATATGAGGATCATATTGCAAAATTTAAAGCTGGTGAATTGGATCCTGATAAAGTCGAAAAACTATGGGAACGAAAAAAATAAATTTTTTTCTTTTTATGTATTTAACTCTAAGATTTAGGATAGAACATGTAAAGAAATTAGAGGAGGAAAACAATATGCAAACAATTACTTTGAATAATGGTGTAGAAATGCCTCAATTGGGATTTGGTGTGTATCAAATTCCATTAGAAGAAACAGCTGAAGCAGTCTATCAAGCCATTAAAGCAGGATACCGTTTGATCGATACAGCTTCTATTTACGGAAATGAAAAAGAAACAGGTGAGGGAATCAAACGTGCCATCAATGAAGATCTGGTCACTAGAGATGAACTTTTTATTACCTCTAAATTGTTTATTCTTCAAGCATCAGAGGGCAAAGCTAAGGAAACGATTGAACATTCTCTTAAAGTAATGGGATTGGATTATCTTGATCTTTATCTTATTCATCAACCATATGGAGATATTTATGGTGCATGGCGGTCAATGGTTGCTACTCAAAAAGCAGGGAAATTGCGTGCAATAGGAATTTCAAATTTCAAGTCAGCTAAAATGATTGAGTTTGTTGGATTGAATGAAGTAAAACCTCAAATTAATCAAATTGAAGTGAATCCATGGAATCAGCGAATTGAAGATCAGGAATGGCACGAAAAATATGAAGTACAAATAGAAGCTTGGGCACCATTTGCAGAAGGCCGCCATGAACTATTCAAAAATCCAGTATTAGAAGAAATCGGTGAGCAATATGGCAAGTCAATTGGTCAAGTTGTGCTTCGCTGGCTAATGCAAAGAGGGATTGTAGCTTTAGCAAAATCAGTCCATCCTGAACGAATGGCTGAAAACATTGATATTTTTGATTTTGAGCTTTCAAAAGGAGACATTGAAAAGATAGCGAATTTAGACATGAAAGAATCTGCTTTCTTTGATCATGACGCACCACAGCAAGTGGAATGGTTTATGAATAGAATGCTAGACACTGAAATTAATGTGGATTAAAGGAGTTAAAAAAGATAGGTCTGTATGGTTACTTTAAAGTAACTAATTGCTAGCTATAATAAAACCTTATAAAATTATTTTAGAAAGGAAGTGATTGTTATGAACAAATATAAAAATATAATTATTGGTTTTGGAAAGGGAGGGAAAACACTAGCAAAAGAAATTGCTATGCGTGGTGAAGAGGTATTGATGATTGAAGAATCTGAACTAATGTATGGAGGGACATGTATTAATGTAGGATGTATACCATCAAAATCTTTAATAATTAATGGAGAAAAACATGTAGATATGTCAACGGCGCATTCAATAAAAAATAGTTTGACAAGTAAGTTGAGAGAAAAAAATTACAATAACCTTTTTGAAGAAGAGAATATAACTATTTTAAATGGAAAAGCTAAATTTTTATCAGATAAAATCATACAAATCACTAAGACAGATAATACGAAAATCCAAGTTGAAGGTGAACGTATTTTTATTAATACGGGCTCAAAAACTATCAAATTACCTATAGATGGGGTAAATAAAAGTAAAAATGTTTTAGATTCTACAACTGCTATGGAACAAGTAATAGCACCAGAAAAAATAGTTATTATAGGTGCTGGTTATATTGGGTTAGAATTTGCATCAATGTTTAATTCTTATGGAAGCAAAGTTAGTATTTTAGATGCTAGCTCTGAATTTTTACCTAGAGAAGATGAAGATATCTCAACATTAATATATAAAGATTTTTTAGATAAGGGAATTGATATTCAGTTAGGCGTATCTATAAACCATATCATAGATAAGGATAATTATACTGAAGTAATATATACTCAAGCTGGTAAAATAAAAAAAGTAGAAGTGTCTAAATTGCTTGTAGCTACAGGTAGAAAACCTAATACAGATGCCTTAGGATTAGAAAACACAAATATAAAAACGGATAGTCATGGGGCTATTGTTGTAGATGAATTTTTAAAAACATCTGTGGAAAATATTTGGGCAATAGGCGATGTAAAAGGGGGCCTACAATTTACCTATATTTCTTTAGATGATTATAGAATAATAGTGGATTATCTTTATGGTGACAAAAAGAGAAATACTATGAATAGAGGTAATATACCGTACAGTGTATTTATAACACCACCTTTTTCAAGTGTTGGAATAAAAGAAAAGGAGCTAGAAAAAAGCAAAGTAAACTATAAAGTTTTTAGTTTACCTGTAAAAGCTATACCTAAAGCCCATATTATTGATCAGACAGTAGGAATTTTTAAAGTAATAATAGATGCAGAAACTGAAAAGATTTTGGGAGCTTCTTTATATGGTGCAGAATCTCATGAATTAATAAATCTTATTTCGTTGGCAATGGATTTTAATATGGACTATAAAGTATTACGTGATAGAGTGTATACCCATCCTACTATGTCGGAATCTTTAAATGATTTACTAAAATAAAAAATTGAAGTTCATTTCATAGCCATAGAAATGAACTTCAATTTTTTAGATTTGTACAATCTAATTCTCTTTGACCCCATAGTTTCATTTGTAAAACAATAGTTGCTAAATCTTTTCCCTTTTCAGACAAATAATAAGTGGACGAAGTAGTATTATTGAAAACTTCTTTTTCATTCTTAACAATCTCATTGTCTTCCAAAAGTTTTAGTTGTTGTTTGATCATTTTTGGAGAACTATTCGGAAGCATTCGGCAAATTTCTCCAAAGCGCATAGATCCTCCGTTTAGGGATTCTATTATTTGGGGGATCCACTTTTTTCCAAGTATATTAGATAAAGCCTCTACAGGGCATTTTTTTTCTACGTTTTTATCCATTATGTAACACTCCTTTTATGAATTATTAAAATAAAAACTAATTGAAAATAAATCTGTAGATGTCAGTTTCTTTATGAAAGTAATAATTGTTAAAAAGTGTATTAGCGTGTGTAAAAGTACAGTTATTTACATACATAAGATGTTCGATGAGTCTATTTCTTAATGCAGATTTGCTCATAAAAAAGTATTGTGCAATTTCTTCGAATGAATAAAATTTTTTAAATGCGTAAAACAAGGCTTGGTCATTTGCCATTAACATGCTAGCACCGACATTAGCACGATATTCTTTTGGAAAATCTTCCATCAAGTAACCATTTTTTAAAAGAATATCAGAAAAAGTATGAGTTGCATTATTAATTTTAGGTATATCTATGTAGTAATGCATAACCTCATGCATTTTAGTGAAATTTTTTCGTTCTAACATTAATTCTTTGTTTGTTGTTATAATGACTTCATCGTCTACTTTAGAGATTGAACCAAGCATCCGTCTTTTAAGTTGTTTTTGAAACGTGTATTCAACAAATTCAACATCTTCAACTTCTTTTACATATTTTTCAATATCAAAGCATTTAACTTGTTCAATATTTTTGGAAGAGTAGTAAGATACTTCTTTTATTAATTCGTTCGAAAAATTAAATGCTTCAAAATAGAGTTCTTTACTAATAAAATCCACCAACAACAGTCCAATCAATCTTTTTTGTTACGTTCCTTTTTTTCTTTTGCTTTTTTTATAAGAAAATCTTGAAAGTCGATTAATTCCTCTTCTAATTCTTCTATATCTTCTATGTCCATATCAGAAGTATTTAAACGAAAATGAGAAATGATATTTTTTCCAATTTTTTCCTTGTCGTTTAGATGTATTCTTTCCTCTGTTCTACCTAGTAAAAAATCGGTAGATACATCATATAAGGAAGCAATTTTTGATAGCATTTCCGAATCTGGTTCACGTGTTCCATATTCCCAGTTTGCATAGGTTCCTAAGTTATTTAAGCCTAGTTGTTTTGCAACATATGTTTTTGTCCATTCTTTTTCTTCTCTTAAAAGCTGTAGTCTTTTTGCTAATGGTTGCACTGGTTTTACCTCCTCTTATAAGTACATTATAAACTTTTTGTGTACAAAATTGAGAAAGTTAAACAAAAAGTGTTGACAATTTATTTTAAAAGGTATATTCTTAACACAAGTTAAACAAAATGTTTAACTTTTCAGTTGGATAAACAAAAAAGCGTTCACGAGAAGAAAATGAATCTCCATTTCGTAAACGCCGTAAAATAAAACTTAGACACTTTTATTGTACGGTATTTGACGAGATAAAACAAGGGTGAAGTTTTCATTAAATGTTGTAAGTCTTGTTGAGGTGGTGCGTACCAGCCGTTGAATGGGACGCAAGGTGGCAGTAGTATCTTTAACTAGAGCCATATTGATGACAGATTAATGCAGAGCTGTCAGATTATTTTCAATAACCATGTCGTGAGACACGTTGGAAATAGTTGCTGAACTAGATTGAATAAAAAAATCTATGCAAGCTCAATAAAAGGAGGAGAGCTGTACACCGTATATTACAGTACTATCTAATGTGCCGTGATGTGATGGAATGTAAGAGTCACTAGCCATTGAAGATGATTCTATGTATTGTGATGAACGTAAGAATCTAAAATTGAAATACAATTAAAGTTGTTATTTTTAAGCGTGGAAAAGATTTTTTCTAAAAGAATATTCAATATTAACTTTAGTAAGCACAACTGTATTATTTTAGTTGTACTTTTTTATTTTAAATGAAAGAACAGAATTTGTTATTAAGTGAATAAGGAGGATAAAAATGAAAGAAGAGCTATTACTTTTTGTTGAGAAGTTTGTTGAACGTATGAAACGACAGAAAAAAACTTTTTCTATTTCGGATATAGAAAAGAGCTATAACTTAGAACGTAAGAAGTTAGGTAAGAGTGCGGTTAAGTTAACAAACATGGAACGCTTAACAATTGAAAGTCGATTATTAAAAAATCAGATTTTACAACGAACATATAAAATGACAGGTTATCATAAACCTTGTCAAGTTGTGTTTTTTAGTTAATAAGAAGAATTGCATAAAGAGAGAAAGGCAGTCAATGGTTGACTGTTTATTTTTGTATAAAAATTAGTGAAAGAAGGAAATTATTTTGGCAAATAGAATTCAAGAAATTGCATTAAGTGATAAAAATTTAGGAAGTAAAATTAAAGCTGTTTATAAAACAGAACGTGATATTTATGTAAATGGATCACCTGTTCGTGGTCGTGTGTTCACCGCTTCAAGCGAAAAGCAACGTGATTTTGAGATTTTTGTTCCTCATTTACGAAATTCACAAATGTTGAATGGCCGTGAAGAAGTAAAATTAATTGATCCAGTAGCACGAATCAATGTAAAACGGAATAACATTGGAAATAGTCGCTCAATTGACATGGTAGTTTATGCAAAACGTTTAGAAGTAGTTGGAGGTAATAAATAATGGGATTATCATTTGAAAATAACACGATTGAAAATTTTGATGTAGTAGGAACATTTGGTACGATGAATTTCTTAGAAGTAGTTGCAATTAATGAACGTGATGGTGAAGGAAATGTGACTGACGATGTTCGTGAACAACGAGTAACGGTTTATTCTAGCAAATTAAATGACCAAGTAGAAATTGCGATTGATCCAGGCTATGACGTTAGTGATATCAATTATGATGATGAAATCGAGTTGACTGGAAATGTAACAGCTCGTGGATGGCTTAATGCTTACAAAGGTTTTAATGACAATGTACAAACAGAACAAGCGTTTAAAGTCCGTGCAGTGGGTATAAAAAAAGTAGGAGCTGTTAAACCAGCTCAACCTACACTACAAAAAGAAAATAAGAATCAAGCAAATGAGCAAAAATAAATATTAGATTGAGGTAGATTAAATGAGCAAAAGAGAAGAATTAAAAAAAATAGGTGATGAATTGTATGAAGTTTTGGCACAAAAAAACGTTACCTTTGAACAAGCAAAAGTAACGCTAGATTATCTTTCAATTAAAATAGATTATGAAATGAAACGAACAATGGTATCTCTTAAGACGTTGTAAAATAGAGAATACTTTTTTCAGGGATGTAGTATTGAATATTAGAACTGATAAACTCTAAAATTTTATCATCAATAATTGATTGGAATTTTTCAATTTTGAGTTTTTGATTGTTGGTAAGAATAATTGTTACGGATTGCATGTCTATTTCACATGCTTTTTCAATTGTTTTTAGCATTATTATAGGACACCTCCTTTTGTTAATATTTTACCACTGAACCAGAAATTTCTGAAAAAATTAATTGGATGTGGGAATTGAAACGAAAGTAAATATCATATTCAGACGAATCGGTAGCACCGTTTAACAGCTAAAAAGGGCATTCTAACGAGTGCCCTTTTTACTATTAATTTGTGTTAACAAGATTTGTTAATAGACATTAATAATAAAGAAAAGGAGAGGTTAAATGAAACAAGGGAAACGCCTAGTTAGGAAAGAAAAAGAGTTGTTGAAAAGTTGCCGATTGAATCCAAAAAATTGGTTAGTAGAAAGACGGTTGAAGAGTAGTGTGATTTTTCTTCATAAAGAAAGTGGTAATTTGAAGGAAATTTATTATTGAAAGGGGTGGTGGAGAAGTAGTGTTAGACTTGGCGGAAAGAATGGGTGTAAAACAAGAAAAATATAGGAGGTTTTTAGAGAGAAAAATTAGAGTCTATCGTATGTGGCAAAGTTTTAGTTATTATAGTACATTGTATTTAAAACTTTATAACGAAACTAGTGAGTATCTTATCCGGTTTTTATTGTTAGATGATTTTTTTTTGAATGTGATGAAGCTATTTTAAACTTGTTAGATAATTTTTTAGAACAATTAGTTAAAGCATATAATAATAAACTGCATGAAGATTTTGATAAGGGTGTTTTCTTTGAGGAATACACAAGTAAAGTGAATTGATTGTGAAATTTGAATGCTTTATAATGGCTTTAGAATAGACGTTAGAAGAGGTGAGAAAAATGGTGATGACAATGAATGAAATTAAAGAGCGTGTGAAACCTGTAGCAGAAAAACACAATGTACCAGTCGTTTATGTCTTTGGTTCTTATGCACGTAATGAAGCGAAAGAAACCAGTGATATTGATTTTGCTGTAGATATTACAGGACAATCAGAAGAAGCCTATTGGAATTTATATGGAGATTTCTTTGAAGAATTAAAAGAAGCTGTAGCGCATGATATTGATTTAGTGGAGCTAGAAACTCTTGTTGATACACAAGATAAACCTGAAAGAAGAGAATTGTTAGCTACCATTTTAAAGGAAGGTGTAAAGGTATTTGAGAGATAGTACAGCAAAGGATTTACGTTTGTTAAGAGGAACGCTGATCTACATTGAAGATATAGAACAGACACTCAATCGTTTTGGAAGGGATTATGAAACCTTCTATCATGATAGAGTGTTTTTTAATACAATCAGTATGTGTTTAATGCAAATTGGTGAATATACTGTTGGGAACAGTGGCTTTTCAGAAGAATTTAAAGAGAAAAATAGTGGTAAAGTTGATTGGAAAAGACTTAGGAATATGAGGAATATGTTTGCACATTCGTATAGCACAATGAATGAACGTCAGATTTTTCGAATGGCTACAGAATATATTCCAGTGTATAAAGAATTTTGTAGACAAGAATTAGCACGGTTAAAAAAAGAAGGTAGGTAAATGGTAAAAAAATTATTTAGATATAGAGGTAGAAGAATTCGTTATTCTTCAAGAAATTTGTTGGCACTCTATAGAGTGTTATTTTTTATGCCAGTTTTTGCTTGTTTAGGCTATTTTGTGGGCTATAAATGGATGTATCCTTTATATCTTTCAAATCCAACTGATTGGAAAATATATATTGTACCAGCGTTAATAATTATAGGTGTCTCGATAGGCTCAATCGTGCTAATTACATTGCTTGTTAAGGCTTCAATTATCAATTCGGGCTATTTTTCTAAAGTAGAACAACGTCAAGTGTTAGCTCGTATGATTATCGACAATGGCTATTATACGAAGAAGCGAGTTAAAGGTAGTGATGGTAAAACAAAAGAAAAAATAAAGTTCCCAAAAATTTATTATAAGTCTGCAAAAAATAGTATTTTCGTTTCATTTGAAACAGCAGGTAATAAATTTCAGGAAAAATTTGAAACCATTGGTGGCTTTTTGGAAACAGCGTTTCATGCGGACAATTTAAATAAAATTGATGAAAAAGGCTTTATTACCTATGAACTAGCTTCTGATGTTTACAATAAGCGTATTTGGATAAAGGATATGCAAGCTGATAAAGGAAAGGTTCAATTAATGAAAGGGTTGTATTGGTACTTTGATAAAGACCCACATTTATTATTAGGTGGTGGAACTGGCGGAGGTAAAACTTTTACCATTTTATCTCTAATTTATGCACTTTGCCGTGTGGGTGAAATGGAAATTTGTGATCCAAAAAATTCTGACTTGATGGCACTAGGTAAGTTACCAATGTTTGCAGGAAAAGTGCATACAGGAAAAATAGATATTGTTAATTGCTTGAAAAATGCAGTTGAATTAATGAATGCACGTTTTGAAATGATGAATAATAGCCCTGATTACAAAATGGGTAAAAATTATGCGTACTATGGTTTAAAGCCTAAGTTTATTGTGATTGATGAATTTGCAGCATTTAAAGCAGAATTAGCGAATGACTATGCGATTGATGGCGATGTAGATGAATATTTAACCCAACTTATTTTAAAAGCTCGTCAAGCAGGGATTTTCTTTATCGTTGCAATGCAACGTCCAGATGGTGAATTTATCAAAACGGCTTTACGTGATAATTTTATGTTTCGAATGTCAGTTGGCCGTCTTTCAGAAACAGGTATTTTGATGATTTTTGGTGATGAAAATAAAAATAAAAACTTTAAATATGTTGAAAAAGTTGACGGTCAAAAAGTCTATGGTCGTGGTTATGTTGCACAAGGAGGTTCAGTAGCAAGAGAATTTTATAGCCCGCAAGTACCACAAGATTTTGACTTCATTCAGGAATTTATCAAGATTTCTAAAGAACTAGGATATGAAGAAATTTCAAAAGAAGTTCAAGAAGAAGTATCTCAAAAAATATCAAAACATGTGGATAAAGAAGCCCTTGCTGAAATTGATGAAGAGTTAGAAGCAGGGCAAGCAAAGTTAGCTAAGTTAAGTGAAAAATTTGGATAATAAGAAAGGAGCTTTTTATTGGATTCTAATGAAATAATAAAACACGTTAGAGAACGAGTATATGTTGAAGTCAAGAAACGATATAAAAAGCCTGATTTAGATACACGTATTCGTGACATTCTCTATGAACAATCAGAAAGCTATGCAAAATTAGTTCGATTTTCTAATGGAAAGCGAATAAAAAAATTAACTGATCCTGTTGAGTTTGAAAAATTTATAGAAAATAAGGGAACTAAAATTGTTGAAGAAGTAATCTTTGCTTTGAATAAAAAGGAGGAAAAAGAAAGTGAAATTTAAATCGCAAGGACAAATGCTAAGTTATGTAAAAGAGAAGGAACAAAAAATAATTAAAGAAATTGACCGAAGAGCAGAAAAAGAAGGAGTTTTAGATAATAATAGATTGCTTGATTATAAGTCTTTAGTGACTTCTATTTTAGATGCAGAAGCTTTTTATGATGAAGATAGACCAGTTGAGGAAAAGAAATTCTCAACATCACAAGAAGTTGATAAGTATTTAGAAACAATATTTAAGGAGCATATGGATTCTGCTTGGAAAGAAATGTTTGGTAAGTAGGTGTTAAGTATGTTTTCGTTTGAGGAAGTGATTTTACAACTTGAAAATAAAATTGCACTAAAAACATTAAAAAACTGGGCGAATAAAATAGAGAGATTAACAGATAAAAAATTTGAAAGGAAATATGCGAAAAATTCTAAAGGTTATACCTATTCGTTTAAAGTTTTCAGTTCTAATGATGTTGAATCCTTTTTTAAATTAATTGATCTAAGAAGTAAAAATATTCCTTTGGATATAGCTATTTCGGATGTTTTTATGTCAGAAGAAGAGAAAAAGAAGAAGGAAACTATTTCAATAACAAAAGCAGAGTTTCGAGAAAATCAAGCAACAGTGAAAGAGCTAATCGATTTAGTAAAGGACGTACTATCAGATAATGCAGAGATAAAAAAACGCTTGAAAGTTTTAGAAATGAAGTAAGGAATGGTAGGAGAGTAGACTAGAAGTTGCTAGGGATTGTTGCGTGCTTTGTAGATAGAATAGGGGTGGCGCCCCAAGGCGCCCGCCCCTATTCTATCGTTAACAAAAGTAGCAACGTATATCCCAAATACTTCTAGTCGTGAGGTGGGCTTGACCCACTTCGAAATTTTCTACCCCCGTTTTATAACATGGGGGTAGAATTTAACATACCATATAAAAAAGTTGCTTAAACACTATGTCTCGCAAGGGATTGAGCGATTATGTTTTTGGAAACTTTTTAGTAGATATTTGGAAACTTTTTTTGGAAGTAGGGTTAAATAGTGAGGGGCGTTGATTTAAAGAGATATAGAAAAGAATTAAAATTGAAACAAATAGAAATGTGTCAATTGTTGTCTATCACTAAAGGTTTTTATTCTAATTTAGAATCTGGAAAACGACCGATTACACAAGAGATGGAGAAAAAAATAGTGGAAGTATTGCATATTGATGGTGGTCATGCTTCGGTAGAAGCAAAAATTGACTTTCTAAGAATACGATTTAAAACATTAGATGTTCGGACAGTTATTGAGAAGTTGTTGCACATGGATATGAACTGGTTTACTCATGAATCGAGAGGGTTTTATCATTACACAGAAACATTTTCATATAGCTCTATTCGGATTTTTCGGAATCCGGAAAATGTGAATATGGGTATCATGTTAGACTTATCAGGTGAAGGTTGTCGCCAATTAGAAGAAATTTTTGAGGAAGATAACAACAGATCGTGGACAGAATTTTTTCGTTCTCTTTATGATGATGATATTTTCGGTCAAGGTATTTTGGTAGATACAAAAATTACACGAATTGATATTGCTCTTGATGAATTGATTGTGAAAGGTCAAGAAAATTTTGATTTGTATATTTTGAAAGAAAAAATGGAACAAGGGCTTGTGGATACTACATTTAAGAATTTTGATTTTAGTGGGGGCTTTGCTTATGAAAATAAAAAAATGGTAAATAAAGGTTTGTCTCTTTATTTTGGCAGTCGTCAATCGCCATTATATTTTAACTTTTACCAAAAAGATTATGAGTTAGCACGAAAAGAAAGTGTAAGTGTTGAGGAAGCAAGAGAAAAATATGAAATTAAAAATCGATACGAAATTCGCCTTTCTGATGAAAAGGCGTTTTTATTTGTCGAATATTTTCTATCGAGTGGTGAATCGTTGGATTGGTTAGTGAAAGAAATTATTAATCAATCTTTGACAGTTTTTGACATTGAAGAGGGTGCGAAAGTTTATTGCAAAGCTTGGTATGATGTCGTAGACAAATTGGAAGGTTTAAAATTGTCTGTTCAAGGTGAAAAGCCTTCTATTGAAAAAACACTTCGGTGGTTATCAAATTATTTAGCCCCTTCACTAAAGATGATTAAAGAGATTGATAATTTGTTAGGAACAAATGAGTTGATGGAACGAATTGATTTAGCAGAACTAAAAGAGAAACACGAGGAAATTATTGAAATGGTATGCGTGGATGCGAAAGATTTATTGTTTACTACTAATCAAAATAGTAGTGTTCGGTCTTATATGGAACAAGAATTTGATTTAGAGGAAGCATATCCATTTTAAAGATTAAGGGGGATATGGATACAATTGATTCGTTATTTTAAATAGATATGAGTTTAGTTGAAAGGAATTTATGAATTATGAGTAGAGAAGTTATTGAACGAAACACGAAAGTAGCAATTGCTATTACTGAAAAAATGAAAAAAGGTAGAAATGATTTAAAAAAAGCCAAAGAAAAAATCATTCAATTAGATAAACAAGGAGAGTTGACGATTCCTTTTTTAAAGACTACTTTTGAAAAGCTTTCAGAATCAAATGAAGAGCTTTTAAAAGAAATTTCAAGATATGATTATACTTATGTGGTTCATGAAGCAGAAATGACGGTTAAAGAGAAAGCAATTTGGGAAGAATTTTTCAATATAAAAAAATTTTATGATAAAGAGCTTTCAGAATTTGCCAGTTTTAAAGAGAAGTATAAATATTTTGAGCCTAAAAATAGTGAAGAATTAAAAAAACAAGCTCGATTGCTGTTAGAAAAGAAAGGGTATATTGTTGATAGTCCATTTGAAGGAGATTTTGAAAGATGGATTGGCGTTTATGCTAGACCTAAAGATAAACCAACTTATTTAGATCCAACTGATGGAGAAGAAGCTGGATTACAAGAATTGTACAGTGTAGATGGATTTAAGCAAGACTTTGCGGAATGGTTTGAGGGAGAAATTGTGGAAGGTAAATTAATTAACATGGTGTAAAGTAGAAGAAATATTGTGATAAAACACACAATTTTTTTTGGGAAAACAAGTATAATCAAGTAAGCCAATATTGTAAAAAAATGGAGGAACGAAAATGGAGAAAAAAACTAAAATGTCAGGGAAAAAGAAAATGTTGGTTGTTGTAGCTACGCTTGTAGTTGTTGGTGGTGGCGCTGGATTAGTTATTCATAATCAGAAAGTTCAAGCGGAAAAAATTGAATTACAGGAAATAGAATCCTACAAAAAGTTACAGGATCAAGCAGATAATGCAATAAAAAAAGCTTATGATACACGTAGCGCTAAAGAGATTAAATTAGCAAAAAAAGTAATTGATCAATTAAAAAATGAAGATAAAAAAGAGCCGATGAACAAGATTTTAAAGCTAGAATCGTTTTTAGCATTAATTAAAAAGACGGATCAATTGCTTTCAATTGCTGAAAAGTCTAAGAAGGACAGTGATGTAAAAGTAGCACAGGAAAGTATTGATTCTGAAAAAGATGTTTATTTAGTAAAAGATAAAAAATCACACCAAATTCGTCTTGATAAATTAAAAAAATCAATTGAGGAACAAAAGAAAAATGAAACTGAAAAGAAGAAAAAATCAGCAGAAGATAAGGCAAAACAGGAGAAAGAACCTTCAACTACTGAAAGCAATGTAGCGGAGGCAACTCCTGAAAAAACAAATAAAGAAAAACCGAAAGCTACACCAACTGTTACATCGGACAATCAAGAAGCTGGTGTGGAATCAGCACAAGAACCAAATAGTCAACCTAGTTCTAATAACGAAGCCGCTGGTTCAATAACACCTGATTATAATCCAAATACAGGTGGTGGATCAACTGGGGGAAATACTATTCAACCAACACCTACCCCAGAACCAACGCCTAATCCGACACCAGCTCCGAGTCCAACGCCAGAACCAACTCCTACACCAGAACCTACCCCAGATCCAACGCCTGATCCAACACCAAGTCAACAATGGGTTGGTTGGTGGAACGATAGTAAGCAATTGCATAGTGTAGGAACATTCAACTCACAATCTGAAGCATTAGCTGCAGCTGAATCATTATATGATGCAAATGGAATGGTAGGAACTTACGGAGCTTCACAATTATAAATGAATACTTTTGTTAGCAGACAACTCATGTATTAATCTGAGTTGTTTTTTTTATTACAGATATATAAAGAAGGTGAGTAATTGACCATGATACGAGCACCTTCTTTTTGTATATATTTTTGATGTTTCAAAATAAATATAAAGAAGAAGGAGAAAGAAATGAAATTTTCAAGAAAAATTAAAAATTTAGCGATGATTGGAGTTATTGGTCTGCAGACTTTGTTTACTGCCGTTCCAGTTAATGCAGTCACCGCTTCAGATGTTTCATTTGATCATAATAACGAGCGTGAGATGTCTGTTACATGGAAAGGAGAAACGAGAGATATATGGACTGCGCCGATTTATTTAGATCAAGGTACTGGAAAAGAATTAGTGTTTTGCGTGGATCCATTTAGTCATGTTTTAGAAGGGACAGGGTATTCAAGTAATCCTTTTGCTTTGAACCGAAAAGCAAATTTGATAAGCTCTCTGTGGAATCTAGCTGGTACTGATTTAGATACAATGTTTGTAGCGCAAGAAATGCTTTATAACGAAGTGGGAGCTGTTGTTCATTCAAACGGTGATTTAACAGAAGAGCAAAGAATGACAATAAAGAAAAAAATTAATGATGTTATTGCAAATTATGAAAAACAACCTTCTTTTCATAATAGTAAGGTAAAACTAACTCTAGGCGAATCTACTGTATTAACAGATACGAATGGTTCGAATTTATCTCAATTTGATGTGGTAGCACAAAATACTGCTAATGTAGATTTCAGACAATCAGGAAATAAGTTAACCATTACACCTAAAAGTACGGCAAATTCTTCAGGTACATTAATCTTGAAAAAAAGTTTACGTGAAGGAACTCCTTTTATATGGAAAAAATCAGGGTCTCAAGAACTGATAAGTTCTGGTGTTTCAGACCCAAGTAAATACAAAATAGATTTTGAGATTGTAACAACAGGTGAAATGAAAATCGTTAAATTGGATAAAGAAACAGGAAAACCAGTTCCAAATACAAAATTTGAAGTAGAATATAACGGGAAAAAGCAAACGGTCACAACTGATACCAAAGGGGAAGCAATCGTAAAAAATATTCCTCATAATGCCAAAGTTAAAGCAACGGAAATTTTTGTACCTGCTCCATATGTCCTAGATAAAAACAATACCAAAGAAGTCGTAGTAAAAGCTGGAAAAACAGCTTCAGTAGAATTTAAAAATGAAGTAGCGACTGGGAAAACGACCTTAATAAAAGAAGATAAAACGACTAATTCTGATAAACCATTAAATCCTACATATCCAATGGTAGGAGCTAAGTATGGTTTATTTAAGGAAAATGGCACCTTGTTAAAAGAATTTACTTTAGATGAGAAACTAACTGCTTCAATGGACAAGTTAGACTTAGGAACGTATTACTGGCAAGAAACGGAAGCGCCAGCAGGATATACATTAGATCCAGAAAAACACGTGGTAGAATTAACATATAAAGATCAAAACACGCCTGTTGTAATTAAAGATTCAGAGAGTATAGACGATGTTATTCGTATGAATTTAGATGGTCAGAAAGTTATTCAAAACGAGACAAATGAAATTTTCAAAAACGGTGTAGAATTTACAGCTACTAATGAACGAACACAAGAAAAAACGGTTGTCACAACGGCCAATGTTGATGGAAAAAATGGATACTTTAAATTCGGAAATCTGCCGATTGATGATTATATCATTACTGAAACAAAAGGTGTTGAAGGCTACAAAAGTATTGATCCTATTGAAGTGAAGCATTCTTATGATAAAGAATCAGATACTTTCACCTTTACAGTGACTGACCAAAAAAGTGGAAATGTATTAAATACAGAACAATTTACACAAAAAGACTTATCTAAAGGCGAAAATGTTGATCTTGGCACGTATACATTAAAGGACAAAGCGACACCTATAGATACACCTTGGGTTGATATTGTTTCTATAGCGCATACTGGAGATGGAAAAACACGTTCGTTTATTTGGGGTAAAGAGGTTAAACTTTACGATGATGTAAAGATTTCTCATACAAATATTCCACTAGGAACAAAACGTGCTTTTGAGGATATATTAGTTGCCGTAACACCAGATAATCAAGAAAAAGATGTTTGGTCTTCTGGAAAAATTGATTATAAAGTAGCCAATGAAAATATGACACAACGAGTAGAAACGAATTATGATTACAAAAAAGATCCAGAGGGGACACGATATTTCTTCAAAGTAATTGGTTACAGTAAAGTTTCTGATACAGAGTATAAACAAGATACCGAGCATAATTTTGATGGCAATCAAAAAAATCAGGAAATTATTCCTGCTCTTCCAGATAAACCTGAAATTAATATCTCCAGTCAAGCACACATAGGAGATAATAGAACTCAAACTTTTATTTGGGGAGAAAAAGTAAAGTTATACGATAATGTAAAAATTTCTCATAAAAATGTCGATGTTGATACAGAACGAGCATTTGAAACCATTCTAGTCGCTGTCACGCCTGATGGAAAGGAAAAGGACGCTTGGACTTCTGGAAAAGTTGATTATAAAGTAACGAAAAAGGATACAGTCCAGACGGTACAAGCTGATTATGACTATAAAAAAGACCTAAAAGGTACTCGCTACTATTTTAAAGAGATTGGTTATAACAAAACAAAAAATAATAAATATGAAAAAGATTCAGAGCATAACATCGGTGGAAAGGAAAAAACACAAGATATTACGCCTACTGTTAAAGAGGTACCTAAGAAAGAACCTAAAACGCCAAGTAATCCGAAACAAGCTGAACATGGACTATTGCCGTATACAGGAGAAGAAGCGAACATATGGCTAATTGGTGTAGGGGTTGTTTTATTAGGTAGTGTCTATGCGCTTGTTCAATACAAAAAACGAAAAAAACATATGAATAAATGATAGAAAACAAATAGTAGGTAAGAATGAATCAATTTCTTACCTACTATTTTATTATTCATTGAACGAATTATAGTGAATACTAAACTTCATATAACGGAGGAGTAGAAAAATACGAAAGAGGTGTTATTGACTAATAAATATGGTGAAGGAATTGTCGAAAGAAGAATTTGTCAATCAGTACATGTTTGATTTTAAGTCATTAATTTTTAAATCCAATAATCCTGAAAAAATAACAGCTAAACAAGAAAAACTCTTGGAATGTGAAAAGAAAATCGCTGTATTATTTTATGAAACGTATAGACGAATGAAGGGGTATCCGCCTGATGAAAAAGAACTGGGGAGGATTGTTCAAAGAAATTTTCTTGACCGTTTAAAGTTATTTCGAGTGGAATATGATGTGATTAGTGAAGAAAAATTTTGTGGTCTACACGTACAAATGGTCAAACAGCAAATGCCATTAGAAAAGTATCAAGCAGATGATTTATCTTATATTTTAGGACGAGAAAAGAAGGTGGCTGCTAATTATTTTCTCACACATGATGATTTTCCAACAGGATACGAAGAATTGATGATAAGTCGTTCTAAAAAAGCAGTTACACATGGATTGGAAGAGTTAAGGGAAGAATTTATGGAAAGATACCATAAATATTACAGAAAAATGGAAAGGAGTTGTATTTTATGAATCAAAATATTATGCCAATTTTTAGAGAGCATAGTAAATTTTACCAAAAGTATTCAAATGTACCAGTTCCTGAAATGCTTCGATTGCATGGATTCATAGTTGATGAAATGCCAATTGATGAAGCAGATATTGTTTATATGGAAGAATATAAAAATTCTTTATTTAAAATGGGGATTATTATTGATGAAGCGCCTTTTAAAAAGGAATTTGTTGCGCAATACGTTTTTCATGGCGGTATAACTAGTTTGATTGCAGAAGGTCAATACTTGAGAAAGCCTAACGGGGATAAAATGTACAATTCGTATTATTTTTATTTGTATAAAGAAGGCTTTCAAACACATAAGGGGTATGTTAGAGAGAGAGTTTATGTTGAAAAGGCGATTAAATCTACTTTTTTAAAAACGTTTGAAAGTTGTTTGGGCTTATTAAGAGTAGGAGGGGAATATGAATTTAAAGAAAATTAAAAAGAAAGAGAAGAAAGAAAAAACACCAAAGGTTAAAACTTTTTCTCAAAAGAAAGCGAATCGGGTTGTGTTAATTGGCGCTAGTGTTTTACTGGTGATGTCAGGAGTTGGTGCGCTTCGAGCCAATGTGATGGCAAGTAATGTAGATAATTTGTATTCAAAAGTGGATACATTAAGTGAACAATCAAAAAAGAATAAAGTTGATAGAGAGGAGCTTGATTATTCAGCCCTCTCTTTTTATGTCGAAAATTTTGCGAAAGAGTATTTGAATTATAACTCGAAAGCTAGTGATGAAGCGAAAAAGGCTCGTATTGATCGATTATCTAAATATTTATCATTAGATGTAAAAAATGTTGATGAAACAGAAAATCTACAAGGGAATGTCTTACGTACGTTTAAAAATACGTCTTTATCACGTATAGAGAAAATGGAAGATTGTTATTTGGTTTATCTAAATGTGAATTATGAATTGGAGAAAGATAAAAAGACTGAAAATGTGACACAGAATATGGTTTTACCAATTCAAGTAAAAGACAATTTGTTTTCAATTGTAGGACGTCCTTATTTTGTAGCAAGTAGTTTACCACAAGGGAAAACAGTACCTCTAAAACAGACAGAAAATTCAATAGATGTTGATGGGAAAGAAAAACAATCTGTAGAGAAATTTTTAAAGATGTTTTTTACAAAATATTCAGTTGGAAACAAACAAGAATTAATGTTGTTAATGAAAAAACCAGCAACGACAGCTGGTCAAGACTCATTTGTTTCAATAGATTCAGGTGATATGAAATTTTTTGATACAAAGCAGAAAGGTGTAACAGGAGTTCAAGTATCGGTTACTTTTTCAGATAACACAACAAAATTAACGCATACTGAGGATTTTTCGCTTTGGTTATCTAAAACGGAGAATTCTTATTTTATTAATACGATGAAACATTACTTTACAGAGAAAGAAGGAAATGACTAATGAATACAGGCAATTTGAGTAGTTTTTTAAGTACAGGTTTTATTACAATTTTAGCGTCTGGTGCGATTATCTTGATTTTAAAACATTGGAAAGGTGCCGAATGGGCAAAAATTGGTTCAGTAATTGTCATTGCTTTAATCTTACAGGATTTTGCGACGAATCAAGGAAAAAATATTTTTGCAGTTGTTAAATGGTTCCTAAGTTTAGTTGGAATTAAGATGTAGGTGAGTATATGAAATATTACGATTATTCGAGGGGCTTAAAAGCCCCTTATTCAATGCAAGTTATTAAGTCGCCTAAAGGTCAAGTGGTGTGGGTATTTGCACAACCTGTTAGTCTATCCTATCTCCTAATTCTATTCTTAGGGATTGTGTTAACTGGTTTGTTTTGGAAAGAAGTACCATTACCACAAATTTTAGGAATTAACTTGAATTTGTTAATCATGTTGTTGATGCCGAATAAAGTTGCTCGTTGGTATTCCGAAAAAGAATTCGAAGGAAAAACAGGCTTTGTTTTTTTAAAAGATGGTTTTGTCTATGTGAAAAATTATGTGTTAGATAGTAGATCAATTGTAGCTTTTGAACGAGTAAAAGAAATAGAAGAGTTTTCATTTAAACGTTAGTACAAAAAGAGAATTATATCTATGAATATAAAAAAATAAGGAGTGCATAGCATTAACTCCTTATTTTTTATGTCTAAATTATGAAGTTTTATATTTTAAATAAAGCATGACTGTACAGACTATTATTCCGATGACTAAAAGTAGCACAGTAACAATACTTTCATTTTTATTTATTTTTTTTTCAGGTCTATAGCTAGGATTAATTTGTTTGGCGTTAAAATCAGTAATTCCAAAGTCTAAAGTAGGAAGTAAAAACAGTAATAAAATAATATATATAATTCCCGCTATAAGGAAAATAGGAGCGTTAGTGAAAAGTGAAATAATGGTACCTATGATTATAGGAATTAAAATATATAAAAAGAATTTGATAACATTTTCTTTTCTCATTTTAATTACCAAATTCAGCTTCTATGGCACTAGCTTCTGAATTAAAAATAAAAGGTGTTACCATTGCGAAAATAGTTAAAGCTAAAAAAACTTTTTTCTTCATACACTTTCCTTCTTTCCAATTATTATTTAAAAGCTATATTAAATATAGCTTTATTTTATAATAACTGAATGAAAAAAAGTTGTCCAATAATATATAGAAATTTCTGAAAAATCATTTTTAATGTTAATTACTAAAATAAAATCAACAAGAAAGGAAAAAATATGCAATTAGAATATCCATTAACGAATCATATGAAAGGAAATATTGTTTTAACACAAGAAAAAACAGCGATAGCATACTATCGTGTTCGTTCTGAAACGGTAATGTTGACTGATGTTGAAAAGAAATTAAAAACGAAAAGAAAAGTTGCTCGTGCGTTAAATCGTTTAAAAGCAAATGATGGATTTGAAATTAACCTTTTGCCAGTTAATGCCGACATTCGAGGGAAAATGGGTGCTATGCGCTCTTTAATAGATTCTAATAATTATGAAGTAGGCGTAGATAAATTAATGAAAACGGCAATGGTTTTAGAACAAGAAATGGGTATGGTTTACGAATATACGTGGATTATTGGTGTGCCTTTAATCAAGAAAGATCTCGCTGTTGATTTAAAAGAAACCGTTACTAACTCAATTAGCAACGTATCGGAAAAGTTTGTCAAAGGCTTAGGTTTTGATGTAGAACTGTCGGAGTGTTGGGAAAAAGATTATCGAGAGCAAGAATTAGAAGTCTACCAAAATTTATCTGAATTGTTAATTGAACGATTAACAGAAGATGAATTGTACTATTATCAAGCGTATCAATTTTTAAAAAATATTCCACATGAGCGACAAGATGTTCTTTCTAGTCAAAACTTAGATAATTTAATGGCAACAAAAATTAAACCATTGTTCGGTGGAGGGCTTCATTTAAATTGTGATTATGGCGAAAGCTATATATCCTACCTTCCAATAGGAGATGTAGGTGTTTTTCTTGATGGTAATCATTTTTTAGAGGTCGTTCAAAAAATGCCTTTCCCAGTTGAAGTGAAGATTCAAGCGACTTTTGCAGAAAGTAAAGGGCAATTGGCACTGTCTGGGCGTTCGTCACGTGCAAGAACCCGCACTAAGAATATCATGCAGGAAGCACACTTAGCTGGTTCTAAACAAAAACGAAAGATTGTTGAAGGTCAATTATCACTAGACGATTTAGACCAAAAAATTGATGATGGTGTGGATATTATTGACTGGAAAGCAGTGGTTGTTGTTAGTGGTAGTACAAAAAAACAAATGCGTGCAAGAAAAAAATATTTAATCAATCGTTTTGATAGTTTAGATATTCCACTTATTAAAGCAACGTTTGATAATCCTTATTTATTTCAATCCACTTTGTTTGGTAATTTTATCCGCATGCAGACTTCTCGTTGGCAACACACGTCAACAATTGAATCGTTTGCCGAGTTGAATTTCTTTACTTCACTTCATGCAGGTACGAAGTTAGGCTTTTACCTTGGACGTATTGATACAACTTTAGAAGAAAAAGAAGATAGAAAATCTATTATTTCCAGTTCAAAAAATTTAATTTTTATGAATATGTTACTAGCGAATAAACAAAATGTTGATGGGAAGAAAACAAATAATCCCCACTGGGCTTTAACTGGCGATACTGGGAACGGAAAATCGGTTACAGCTAAAACATTGTTTATGCAAATGGCACTTTTAAAAGACAGAGTGTTATACATTGATCCGAAAAAAGAAATGCGAAAGCAATTTATGTATACAATCAATGCCCCTGAATATCAAAAGAAATATCCTTTAGATGTTGATTTTGTGAAGTCCTTTAATTTCGTCACTTTAGATGTTCGTGATACGAAAAACCATGGCGTCCTTGACCCGATTATTCTATTTAATGAAACAGAAGCCACGTCTACCGCTAAAGCGATGATAACGAATGTTTATGATGGTACATGGAACTTAAAACAGAAAACAGCAAGTAATGAAGCTATTACAAAAGTAATTTCTGAACGAAAAGCAGGAAAGAAAGTTGGATTCTGGCATGTTATTGAATTGTTAGCTGAGAGTGAAATCTCGGATGTTAAAGACATGGGGAGATTTTTATTGTCAACAATCAAAGGGTCTGTTTTAGAATTGGCGTTTTCTCATGGAGAAGTGGAAGGTTTGTCATTCGATAGAAAAGTAACCATTTTGGAAATCGAGGACTTAGATTTACCAACTGATAAAAATGAAAAGTTAGATGAAAATAAACGGTCGTCAGTTACACTGATGTTTGCTTTAGGAACGTTTTGTTCGAAGTTTGGTTCAAGAAATCCAAAAGAAGAAACAGTGACGTTCTTTGATGAATCTTGGATTTTTCAATCTTCTCCTGAAGGTAAAGCAATTTTGAAATCTATGAAACGTATTGGCCGTTCGTTTAATAATTTCTTAGTATTGATTACACAATCAACAAACGATTTAGATGATAGTGAAGATGGTACTGGTTTTGGTACAGTGATTTGCTTTGATGAAGTACAAAATCGAGAAGGTGTTTTGAAATATCTCAATTTACCAGTGAACGAAATTAACATGAAATGGGTCTCAAATATGGTTCAAGGTCAGTGCTTAATGAGGGATATGTTTGGTCAAACCAATCGAATTGTTGTTCATGTTATTTTTGAAGAATGGTTGGAACTATTCAAAACCGTTGATGATACAGAAGCTTCTAAAATGGAGAACCGCTTTGTTGCATAGGAAGGAAGTGAGAATATGCAGTATCTAATTGACAGTTATAGTGCGTATACGGTTGATGGTGGTTTGTTGGATAAAGGATGGCAAGTAGTAAATTGGTTCTTTGTAGATATACCATTCTTTATCTTACGAATGTTTGCTTCTTTCTTCCTTTTTTGTGAGAATGTCTTAAATCAATCTAGTTTCTTTGAAGGAAAACAAGAAACGGTATTGAATATGTCAAAAGATGTTCTAAGTGGCTTTGGTGGCAAGGGGTTTAGAGATGGTTCTTTACTTGCATTAGCGATTCTTATTAGTGCGTATTATCTGCTGTATCACTTTTTCTCTAGTCGAAGAAACTTTTCAAAGGTATTTCTTCATTATATAGGTGTAGTTGCATTATTCTTGTTTTGGTTTGGAAATATTGCATATACTAATCCAGAAACCCATGTGCAAGAAGAATCTAGTGGTTCTACATTTTTAATTAAATCAATGAATGAATTTGCTAAAGGAGTACAAAGTACATTTACGGCAAGTGCCAATTTAGGAACAGAAGGCTCTAAAGATGGAGAAGTATATCAAAGTCCAATTTTTGATGCGACAGTAAAACAAACATTTAATTTTGTAAATAGTGGTTCGCTTGATGGAAAGATGGAGAATGGTAAGAAGTTAGATGAAAGTAAACTACTAGAAAAACCTAAATTATCTAAGGGAGAGAAAAAAGACTTTGAGAAGGATAGAAAAACATATATTAATGACCATGAAAAATATAATCCATATTTTGCACAGGACGGAGCAAAAACAATGGAAAAAGCTTTTGGTGTTGGTGTGGGTTTAGTAAATTTAGCAGTTTTGGCAGTGCCTGTCACATACATTAATATAATGATCAATGTCATTCAAATCATTGTTGATTTACTCATTCTTGTTTTTCCAATTATTGCGTTAGTGTCTTTCTTCCCTCGTTGTCAAATGATGATGTTTAAATTTTTTAAAGCATTAATTGGTATTTTGTTTTTACCAGTTGTGTTCGGTATCTTTTTGTCTGTGTTATTTTGGATCAATAAGATAATTGACCAAGCGTTTTTAGGATTGATGGATAAAGTAAGCGGTAGTTTATTAATTGTGATGTCTGGTGGTGTTTTTCTTTTAGGCACATTAATTGTTACGGCACTGGTTAAAATCATTTTGTATCGGAAAATTTGGAAAAGCAGATATAAAATTTTATCATTCTTTTCTGATGGTCAAGTTCAAGAGCCTTCTTTTGAAGCGAAAATGAATGAAAAAACAAAAGAAACGGTTGAACGTACAGGTGAAGTTGGCGTTGGTGCAGTAAAGGCAGGTGTCGGTGCTTCGACTGGGAATTTAGCGTTGGTTGCTGATGGCGCTAGTCATTTAATGCCAAAACATGATAAAGCATTAAACTTAGCAAAAGATCATTTCGTTGATGACAATGGGCAATTTGCTGGGGTGAAAGCAGGATTGAATTCATTATTGAATCGTCCTACTCAAGAAGAACAACAACCATTAAAAGATGATTTATTGCCTGAAGAAGAAATTGTGGAAGTAGAAGAGCCAACCAATGTTGATAATGAGGAAGTAGAAGAAATAGAAGAAATAGAAGATAAAGCTTTAACTGATGAAGGGGATAATTTTGAAGATTCAACAGATGATGAAATGGATAATTCTTTAGAAGAAATTGATGTTCCTATCTTAAATGAAAACGTATCTGATTCTGATACTTCTTTAGCTGATGAAAATAACATTGAATTAGAGCCAACTATTGAAAATGAACTTGATAATGTAGAGGCAACTATAGAATCGAGTGAAAATGATAGAGAAGAGCCAATTCAAGAACTTGATGAGCAAGAAATAGCGGACAATTTAAATGTTAGGGTCGATAATTTCGATGAGTTGGCATTTGCTCGTGAAGAACGTGCCTTTTTTGATGGTGGAGAGGATAGCGAGTTAATCATAAATAATAATGATTCATTAAATAACGTTTATTCATTTTACCAAACAGAAGAAAACTTCAATAATTTAGAACAAACAGAGGAACAGTTTTTTGGTAGTGTGAACACGGAAGAATATAATTTTGATGTTGTAGAGGGCTGATGAAATGATTATCAGCCTTCTTTTTTGTTGAAAGGAGATACCATGAAGATTTTAGGTAAGGTTTTAATTGTTAGTTGTTTTATTTTCATACTTCCTTTTTTATTATTTTTAGCTGTGTTCTCTTCAAGTGAAAATGGGGATTCTTCCCAGTTTCAGCCAGCTACTCCACAAGAAAAAGTTGCGTTAGAAGTTTTAAATTTTGTTACCTCAAATGGAGGGACAATGCAATTTGCAGCTGCTTGGATTGGTAACATGGAACATGAGAGTGGTTTAAACCCTGCTAGAATCCAAAGTGATTTGACTTTTAATTCTGCTATTGCTTACAACCCTAGTTTAGGCGGTTATGGTATTGGATTAGGCCAATGGGATTCTGCACGCCGAGTTAATTTATTAAATTTTGCAAAAGGCCAAAAAAAAGAATGGAAATCAGTTGCCTTGCAAATGGATTTTGCGTGGAATCATGATGGTTCTGATAGTGACCTACTTAAAAGAATGTCTAAATCAAAAGATGTAAATACACTTGCGGTAGATATTTTGAAGCTGTGGGAACGAGCTGGAACAAAAGATGACCCTGCAGAGCAAGTAAAAAGAAAGGCTAGTGCTAATAATTGGTATAAACGTCTTTCTACAGGTTCCATGGGCGGAGGTTCAGCCAATGTTGGTGGCGGAAAAATTGATGTTTTGGAAAAAGTAATGGGACAAACTGTTAATGGTGGACAGTGCTATGGATTGTCTGCTTTTTTTGTTGAAAAACAAGGAGGTTTTCAAATGATGGGTACAGGACATATGTTTGCGAGTGAGATTGGTAATGATTATAATTGGCCGTCAATAGGTTGGAAAGTGATAAAGAATCCAAATTACTCGGATATTAAAGCAGGAGATGTCATTAATTTTGGTCAAGGTGGTGTGGCTACTAGTATTTATGGACATACTGGTGTAGTGGCAAGTGTTGAAGGTAAAAACAAGTTTACTACTTATGAGCAAAACGCTGAACAAGGTCAAATTGTTGCTAAATATTCTCGAACTTGGGGATTAGATTTCCCGCATGTGACTAGCATAGTAAGAAAATAGGAGGAAATGTGAATGTTTTTGAGTAAGAAAAGTAGTTTAACTAATCGTCAGATAAAAGAAATCTGTTCGAAATTTAAATGTAGAAAAAATGAATTTGCAGTACAAAAGTATCAAGATGGTTTTTTAGTAGCTGTGAGCAATAAAGAATATCGTGTCAAATTTTCTGAAGGAGTTTTTTCAAAGATTGTGTATGTTAAAGAGGTACAGCGTATTCAAAAGAAAGTAGGTAAAAAATGAAAAAGTTAAGTTTAGTAGTTTTATTGTTAGGCGTTGGATTAATTTTTTCTGCTTGTGGAGGAAATACTAAAGTTCATGAAACGGTAGCTTCGTCAACGATTGAATCTGTTACCATGAAGGCAGTTGATGATATAACTTCTACGAAAAGAAGTGAAGTAATTGAAAAAAGTAGTACGAAGTCTACACAGAGTAAGGAAAAATTAGAGGAAGAGCAGGGGGCTACCAATGAGCAGTTAGTGGAGGATTTTGGAAATGCTTATGCTAATTTTTCTAGTATCAATAATCGCAACGAAAAATTAAAGAAATTAATGACTGCTGAATGTGTAAAGAAAAATGGTATTGATGTGAAAACTGGTGCGAAATTGGAAAGTAAAGGTGAAGTAAGTTCAATATATCAAAATGATAAAAAGGAATATGCAGTCTTACTTGATTGTGAGCAAAACGGAACGAAAACAAAAGTACTTTTATTGGTAAAAGTGAAAGGAAATAAGGTAGCAGAAATGACCTATAATTCTGTAAAACAAGAGTATTAACCTTGATATATATGGATTTGTACTTTAGTTAATGGTACAATATATGTATAAGTAAGGAGATAGGAAAATGAAAAAGGTAATTTCAATTTTGTTGATGGTTGTTGCAGTTTTCACATTAGCTGCATGTAATAGTTCTAAATTAGATAAAACTGGTGAAGATTTTAAAGATGAAATAATTAAAGAAGAATCTTATAAAGATTTGAATAAGGAAGAAAACTTTAGTTTTTTAATTTATAAAGATAACGATACTAAACGGTACTTAGCTGATGTTTGGGTACCTGCAGATAATAAAAGTAGTATCTTAGAACGATTTTATTTTTATGATGAAGATAAGCGGTTAGATAGTACTGAAAGCAAAGTAACCTTTGATGATATGAAAGCTAGTGGTAACTATGAAGTAATTTATAAATCAGGAAAGTTTAATTGATTAAGTATTTTCAAATTTAGTAATGGTACTCTAAATATTAAAGTTTTAACAAGTCAAAGGAGATAGCATGATAGCATTTTTTATTTTATTCAATGGATTCATTTATGTGTTCGATTCTTTTTTTAGTATATTTTTTAATTCTGAAATTTTTCGTGATCTAAGTTATTTCTATATTAAATTTAGTGATGATCTTTATAAATTAACATATGACGGTCTTATAGCAACTTCGGCGGCTATATTAGCATTGCTCGTGCCTATTTCATTTTTTTTAATAGAAAATGTAGGTAATAAAGATTCGGGTTCAATTGAATGGGATAAAACTATTATATTTAAATATGTGATTGGTATAAAAACGTTAGTTGCACTGTCGTTCATAACTTTTACTCTAATTTTTTGGGATTTTTTATTAATAAGACCACTTTTGTTTTTTATATATGTATCTGGAGTTACAATGATGTTTTATTTCTTTAGAAGATGCTACAAATGGATTATGATTAGAGACTCAAAGGGAATGAATTATAGGAATAAACTTAGAATTAAAATGCTTGATGGATTAAGAGAAGATAGGGATTTAGATATATGGATTACAGTTTTAGGAAGTAATTTTAGTATTGTAGATTTAGATGAAAAAGAAATATTGGGTATATATGTTAGGTATTATAAAGATAGAAACAGTTATGAGACAAAAAGTAAACTTCTTTTGGAACTTACAAAAAATAAAACTATAATGTTTAATAATAGTGATATATTCCATAGATTTGTTTTTGAAGTGGTAGAAGACTGTTCCTCAAATAGAAATTCAATCTCTAATTTGTATGCTTTTAGAGTTGGCGAATTTTTTGAAAGTTATCTTAAATCTTTAGAGACTGATGAAGGGAAATGTTATAACTTCGCGACAAATTTTGAAGAATTTACAAATAATAATGATGTTGGAGCCTTAAAATATTTTTTTATGGATAGGTTGGAGGGAAGGATATTATTTCATTTTTTATATGATCATTTAGATCGCCCTGCTGAATGGGTAAATAAAATAATTAGTAGTTTTAACGATAGTGAGAAAAAAAGTTTATTGGAATCTATTTTTTTATTGTGGATTAGAGATATGTATAGTAAAAAAAAGAAAGAAATTGATGTTTTTAGATTGAGTAATTTAACAGAAAAAATATTTAATGAATTAAACATGGTTATTTTTCTTGGTTTATTGAATTTTTTACTTTACTTGCAAACTGATGCAAATAGATATAGAGCTAATGATAGAGAAGAAGCAATTAAGGAATATGTTAACAGTAAAAAAAGATTTTACGGAGTTGATAGTGGATTTGTTTTTTGGGGAGATCAAGATGTTAAAGAATTGAATAATACCAGAGATGCAAATACTTTTAAATATTTCGTAGAATCAAGTCATCCAGAATTTGATCCTTTTCATAGACCAAAATTTTTACAAGATATTATTGATATATTAAATTCAATGGACGATGATAAAACACATGTTTTAGAAGGACAGCTTACTAAACTAAAAGAAGCTATAAATGAGTAGTTATTTTATGATGTCTAAAAAACGACTAAACAAGTTTGAAATATTTATATTTATTGTATTATTTGTATAGAATCAATTGGTTTTACTATATTTGTAATTCTTTTAAAGCTTTTTATTTACTCGTAATAAATATGCGATTGTTTTGAATTGTAAGCAAAACGGAATGAATATCAAAGTGTTATTGTTAGTTGGAGTAGAAAATAGAAAAGTTTCAGAAATGACTTATAACACGATAAAACAAGAGTATTAAGTTTGTTTTATAATGAGAATAAAAAGAATGTTTAAGAGTGATGTTTCCTATCATTACTCTTTTTTTGTTTGTAAATATATAGATAAGAAAGGAAAAAAATAAATGAGCGAAATGACAATGCAAGTTTTATTATCAGAAGATCAACAAGAATTAATTAAAAAATCTTTACATGAATTGCTATTAAACGAAATTAACCATCTTAAAGATGGCTTAGTTTCAAATGAAAAATACTTAAAGAAAAAGCAAATATGTGTGTATTTAAATTTATCCAACAATACTGTTGATAGATTGATTGAAGCTGGAATGCCTAGAATTAATATTCAAGGCATTATTTTGTATCCGAAAGAAGAAATTGATGAATGGTTAAAAAAGTATCAATCAAACAGAAAATAATTAACAAATAAAAAGCAATTTAATATATAATCAGAAGGTAGTCTTCTCTTTCTGATAGAAAGGAGAAGTTGAATTGTCAATAACAAAAATGGCAAGTGGTAATTTTAAAGTAGACGTTTATTATCCAAAAGATGTCAGAGAATTTTTAGGACTAACGACAGCTAGATTTAAAAAAACTTATTCTTCGTATGAAGAAGCGTTTCTTGTAGAAAAAGAACTTTTAGAGAAAATAAAACAAGTACAAAAGCAACAGAATGGTAATATCTTTGATAGAAAACAAGGAATTACATTTGAAAATTTTTTTAAGAATATTTATTGGTCAATGTATATTTCTGGGTCGTTAGGAAGTAGAAAAGCGCCGAAAAAAGCAACAATAGATAATGCAGAACGTATATTTAGATTGCATATTTTACCTTTGTTTGGTTCATTTACATTATTTGAATTGAATAGTAATAAAGAACTTTTGGTAAGAGAACTAAATAAAAAATCAAGGGAATATGCGAATATTAAAGCGTTAAAAAGTTATGTTAACAATGTTTTTGATGTGGCAGATTTTTTGGATTATATTGACAACAACAATGTTGCTAAAATTATTCGATATATTGGGGAACCAAAGAAAGATAGTTTGAAAGAAAAACGTGAATTATTAGGGGAATCTTTAAGCGCTAAAGAATTGGTAGTTTGGATTCAAGCTTTTCAAACTGATTTTGAAAAAGGTATTTTATCTTTGCAAGATTATGTGTTGTTTATGTTAACTCTTCATTTAGCAGATAGAAAAAGTGAAAGCTATGCGTTACAATGGAAGCATGTTGATTTTAATTTCGGTGGAAGTATTCTATTGATTCAAAGCAAGGATGCAAAGGGAAATATAACTTCAACTAAAGGAAACAAAAAAACTAGATTTCACATTCCAGAATTTCTATTAAAATTATTGATGATTTGGAAAGAAAAACAAAAAGAAGAGCTATTAAAAATAGGAATTGTACAAACGGATGAGCAGTTTGTGTTTACCTATAAAACGAGAAAAACGAATAAATTAAATGTTCCTGTGCATATTGATTATTTGAATCATAGAATTAATGCTGTGGAAAAGAGACACCCATATTTAGTTCATGCTACACCTCATATGTTTAGACATACATTTAGTACGTTGGCTTATGAAGGTGGAGCTACTATGGAACAAATTTCTCAGATGCTGACGCATTCAGATACAAATATAACAAAGATATATATTAATACTGAAAGCGTGGTAGACCTTTCAACACATGAAAAGTTTGAAAAAAGGCTATTGATGGAAAACTCGTCCCTAGAGTTCGTCCCCAAACGAGAAAAAAGACACTCATTAGGCCAGTAAAGAGTGTCCAGAAACGTTGATAAATCAACATATTTAAATAACGCGCCCTGAGGGAATCGAACCCCCGTCTCAAGAACCGGAATCTTACGTGATATCCACTACACTAAGGGCGCGGCACGAATACTAGTTTAGCTGATATTGACAAAAATTACAAGAGGGAGGACGAAAATAATGAAATTTGAGCAACGAATGTCCCAGCAACAAAAACAAGTCCAGAAGTTGGCCATGACTCAACAGCTTCAACAATCCATTCAAATTTTACAATTTAATACGGAAGAACTGGCTGCCTTTGTTGAAGCGAAAGCACTAGAGAATCCATTAATTGATTTACAAGTAGACACGCAGTACACCACAGATTTTCCGATAACTAGTCGTTCTTACACCAACCAAGACGAAGAAAATAATTATATGAATCAAATTCCAGACTATCATTTATCATTATTTGAGTCTTTAATTGATCAAATTCATTTGAATTACCGCGATACATACTTGCGAACATTGGTTTTGTTTTTAGTAGAATATATAGATGTGAATGGTTATTTAACGATTTCGTTAGAAGAAGCGGCAGAGAAAACCGAAGCAAGCGCCATTCAAATGCTAGATGCATTAACTTTGTTACAACAGCTAGATCCAGCAGGTGTGGGGGCACGCAATTTACAAGAATGTTTGATGCTACAAACAGAACGAGACGATACCGCGCCTAATTTAGCGTATATTTTATTGGAGGAAGAGTTTGATGCCTTAGTGAGTCGTAAATGGGGCCCGTTAGCTAAAAAATTCGGGATTGAATTAGCAGAAATTCAATTGATTTTTGATTATATACAAACGTTATCGCCAGCGCCAGGGAATATTTTTGATGCGACCGAGGAATTGTATATTCGACCAGATTTAACTGTCCGAATCAAGGAAGATCGAATAGTGGTGATTTCCAACAAAGCTGGTCGACCGACATTAAATTTTCAAGAAAATTATTTCAAACGAATGCAAGAGACTGACGACAAAGAAGTCCAAGAATATATTAAGGATAAGAAAAACGAATTTGAATGGTTAGAGCGCGCAGTGAATCAGCGGGGGGATACAATTTTACGTGTAGGGCAAGAAATTGTGCGCCGTCAAGAAGCCTTCTTTTTAGAAGCAGATCGGCCATTAAAACCAATGACTTTAAAAGAAATTGCGGATGCTTTGTCTATTCATGAATCGACAGTTAGTCGTGCGGTCAATGGAAAATATCTAGAAACCACGTTTGGCGTCTTTGAATTGCGCTCATTCTTCTCCACAAGTATTCTTTCATCAGAAGAAGATGGCGAGGATGTCTCAACAACGATGGTTAAAAAGCAACTACAAAAATTAATTGATCAAGAAGTAAAAAGTAAACCGTTATCTGATCAAAAATTAGTCGAGCGATTAAAAGATTCAGGCATGGAAATATCCCGGCGAACGGTGGCAAAGTATCGTGAAGCCTTAGGGATTCCATCTTCATCTAAACGAAAACGATATGAGTAAACAACCAAAGCTTATGAGTGATTTTCATAAGCTTTGGTTGTTTTTTTACAATTTAAAAAATGTTGGTTTTTTGAATTGTAAAAAAAGCCTAAAGGAGACAAAGTTTGCTTGCCATTTCCTAGGAAAAAACGTATATTAAAGTTACTTGCTTCTTTAAATAAAGGAAAAGAATAATTTTATAGAAAAGTTGGAAAGCACAAATGAATCAGACAGCAAATAGCAAGAAAAAACGCTATATTACAGGTTTTGATGGCATTCGGACGATCGCTGTAATTGGCGTGATTTTGTATCACCTTTTTCCCCAAGTCATGCGAGGTGGCTACTTAGGTGTTCCGATTTTCTTTGTTGTTTCAGGTTATCTTATTAACGACTTGTTGCGGCAAGAATGGGCAGAAAATCAGACCATTGATTTAAAAGGATTTTATGTGCGAAGGATGAAACGGCTGTATCCAGCATTAATTGTGATGCTTTTAAGTGCAGTTAGTTATATTACACTCTTTCAGCAGGATTTATTAAACAATATTCGCAGCGTTGTCGCTAGTAGTGTTTTTTATTACAACAACTGGTGGCAAATTTTTAAAGGGTTTTCTTATTTTGATGGATTTGCGACACAATCGCCATTTGTACATATTTGGTCATTGGCAGTTGAAGCGCAAAATTATTTAATTTGGCCATTACTTTTTATTCTTCTGGAACGCTTTGTTCGTAAGCGCGGTCGAATTTTCAGTTTAGTTTTAATCGGCGCCTTAATTTCGGTGACGCTGATGGCCGTTTTATATGTTCCTGGCGCAGATCCTACACGTGTCTATTATGGAACAGACACACGTGTTTTTTCTATTTTACTAGGTGGTGCATTGGCGTATGTTTGGCCAAGCACACGTTTGAAAGAAGAAATTCCAGAAGCCTCTAAAAAAATCTTAAATGGCGCTGGTTTAAGTGCCTTAGTTCTTTTAGTGTTAGCCTTTTTAACATTATCAGATCATACAAATTTTGTTTATTACGGCGGCATGTTTTTAATTAGTTTGGCAGCCACTGTCTTAGTGGCCGTCACTGCACATCCAGGGGCAGATATGAATCGTTGGTTAACGAATCCAGTCTTTACGTGGATAGGTAAACGGAGTTATGGCATTTACTTGTATCAATTCCCAATCATGATTTTTTATGAGGCCAAAATTAAGACCTTATCGGACCATGTTTTTCTACATTCATTGGTTGAAATAGCATTAATTTTAGTCGTGAGCGAATTGTCATATCGTTTTATCGAACATCCACTGACACGATTGTCTTATAAGGATGTCTGGACTCAATTCACTGAGTTTTTACGGAAACCGTGGGACCTTCGTGAAAAAGGGACAATGGCCTTTATGACAGTGATTAGCGTGATTGCAGTATTCGGTTTAATTGTGGCTCCAGCAAACGCTAAAAGTGCGCAACAAGAGCAACTAGAAAAAAATATTGCGAAAAATCAGCAAAAAATTGAAGAACGTAAAAAAGAAGTCCAAGAAAGTGGCACGAAAAATAGTAGCACGTCCACAGAAAGTAGTACAAAACCGAGTGAAAGCCAAGACGTTCTACCCACACAACTCACACCAGAGCAAGTAAAAAAAGCGCAGAATTTAGAAATCACAACTATTGGTGATTCTGTTATTCTAGATGGTGCTAGCGGGTTACAAGATATTTTCCCTAAAATGATTATCGATGGGGAAGTGGGCCGTCAATTGTATAGTAGCATTTCACTAATTGGTGAACTAGACAAAAAGAAAATGCTTAAAGATACTGTTTTAGTGAGTTTAGGTACGAATGGTCCTTTTACAGAGGCACAATTTGATGAATTTATGAAAGCGTTAGGTAATCGAAAAGTTTATTGGATTAATGTTCGCGTTCCAACTAGAAGATGGCAAAATCAAGTAAATAGTTTACTTAGTCAAATGGACAAAAAATACGATAACTTAACGGTCATTGACTGGTTTAATTATAGTAACGCCCATGATGATTGGTTTTATGATGACCGAGTTCATCCAAATGTGGTAGGTGGCGAGCAATATACACACTTTATCGCGGAGAAAATTTTACAGTAGCAAGAAACTTCCAGCTCAGATGAAAGGGGCTGGAAGTTTTTTGTTAGAGATAAAGAAATCGTTTACAAAATATGGTGTTTACGTTACGATAAATAAATAATCATCATTTTTATAGGAGGTAGATAATGAGAGAAAATCGGAGTGAGAACAGCGAAATTTATGCTGAAGATATTAGTTTTTTCTACAAAAAAAATTATTTTGTTTTGGAAGATATTAATTGGAAAATCGAAAAAGGACAATGTTGGGGGATTCTCGGGCACAACGGTGCGGGAAAAACGACACTAAGTTATTTAGTTTTAGGATTGCTGAAGCCGAGCAAAGGTGTAGTACATAATTATATAAAAAAAGTAGAATATCTTCCGGAAATGGGTGGTTTTTATGAACGACTGACAGTCAGAGAAAATATACTTTTTAAATTGGAGCTGTCGGGGGAAAAACAAAAGTCAAAAAAATTGAAACAAGTGTTAAAAGAATTTGGATTAATAGACTATGAGTTTAAACGTGTAGATAAATTGTCACAGGGATTAAAAAAAAGAGTTGCTTTAGCAATGCTTTTTTTAAGAGAGAGTGAAGCTTATTATTTTGACGAACCTACGAATGCTTTGGATCCAGAAATGAAAAAGAAGTTACGACAATTAATTATTCATTTAAAAGAAGCAGGAAAAATCATTTTAATTAATAGTCATGATTTAGCTTTCGTTGAAGAAATATGTACTAATTTTTTAATATTAAATAATGGAAAAGTCTGCTTCAATGAGCCAAATATAGGAGTCAATTTAGAAGAAATCTATTTGGAAAAAGTAGGTGAACACCATGAATAAAGAATTTTTTTATGAAATCCAAGTAGTGATTAAACGTGAGTTTCTGGAATTAAAAAGTCATCTTTGGAAATATTTCGGCCTAATGCTTTATTTGATTTTTTTTACATTTTTCATTAGTAAAAGCGGCGGTTCAGAAGGAATTGTTTTGCCAAATGAAGCTAACTTATTTTCCAGCTTTACTTTGGCCGGTAGTTTTGCTGCTATGTTTATCATGAGTACAATGCTTCAAGAAAAAAAGCAAATGACCCTACCTCTATTACTTCTGTCTTCTGTCAGTATAACTAGGGTAGTTGTTGGGAAAATAGTGGTTGCTGTAATGATTAGTGTACCTTTTCAAGTGTTTCAACTACTTATTAGTCTTGTTATTTTAAATAACCAAAAGAGTCCATATCTTTATCTATTGGCACCACAGAACATAGTTACTTTACCTTTTATTACTTACCTGTTAGGAAGTTTAGTTCTATTGCTTTCAGTAATTATCAAAGATAAAAAGGTGGCAGAGTATCTTTCTGTTTTTTGTTCGCTGACTTTAGGTGGCATTCTCGCAAGTGCCTATATTTTATTCAATGTACAGTTTTCTTTAGTAAAGATTTTACTTTATTTTCTGTTTTTAATAAGTTGTAGTATTTTGCTGACTATGGCAACAAGTAAGATAGTTAAAAATTCGCTATTCTTTATTGAATAGTGTGATAGAAATTTATAATAGGTTAATGATTTTCTTGAAAACCTAAGCTTTTTTTTTAGATATCTGGTATACTGTTTTTGTTACAAGTTCCCGAAAGGATTTAGCAAGTAATTGTCGTTACTGGCTAAAGATGCCTTGTAACCGAAACTATTTAGGGGGAATAACATTATGACAGAAAGACATTTATTTACATCAGAATCCGTTTCAGAAGGACATCCAGATAAGGTAGCTGACCAAGTCAGTGATGCAATTTTAGATGCGATTTTGGAGAAAGATCCGATGGCCCGCGTGGCATGTGAAACATCCGTAACAACTGGTTTAGTCCTAGTATTTGGAGAAATTTCTACAACAGCTTATGTAGATATCCAAAAAATTGTTCGTCAAACTGTGAAAGATATTGGTTATACACGAGCAAAATATGGATTTGATGGAGAGACTGTCGCAGTTCTTGTAGCAATCGATGAGCAATCACCTGATATCGCTCAAGGGGTTGACGCAGCCTTAGAAGTGCGTGATCAAGATGAAAAAGACGATATTGGCGCTGGTGACCAAGGCTTAATGTTTGGTTTTGCCGTTGACGAAACACCAGAATTAATGCCATTACCGATTGCGTTAAGTCATCGTTTGGTTCGCCGTTTAGCAGAATTGCGGAAGGAAAAAGTCTTACCTTACTTACGTCCTGATGCAAAATCTCAAGTAACAGTGGAATATGATGATCAAGGTCAACCACAACGTGTGGATACGATCGTCATCAGTACACAACATGATGATGAAACAACCTTAGAACAAATCGAAAAAGACATTAAAGAACAAGTAATCAATGAGGTGATTCCTCATGAACTTTTAGATGATGAAACAAAATACTTTATCAACCCAACTGGTCGCTTTGTAATCGGTGGCCCTCAAGGAGATGCCGGCTTAACTGGTCGTAAAATTATCGTTGATACTTATGGCGGTTATGCTCGTCATGGCGGCGGCGCTTTTTCTGGAAAAGATGCAACCAAAGTTGACCGCTCTGCTAGTTATGCTGCGCGTTATATCGCGAAAAACATTGTTGCTGCTGGTTTGGCGAAAAAAGTAGAAGTCCAATTAGCTTATGCAATTGGTGTGGCGCAACCAGTGTCTATTTCTATTAATACGTTTGGTACGAGTGATCTTCCAGAAAGTAAATTAATCGAAGCAGTTCGTAAAAACTTTGATTTACGTCCAGCAGGTATTATTGAAATGCTAGATTTACGTCGCCCAATTTATAAACAAACTGCGGCTTATGGTCATTTTGGTCGAACAGATATTGATTTACCTTGGGAACAAACAGATAAAGTTGAAGCGTTAAAAGCTAGTTTAGCTGAATAATTAAATAAAAAAAACAAGAAGTCAGCCAAGTATTGGCTGACTTCTTGTTTTTTTTGCAATAATTTTTTTATGAAAAAGCATTTTTTTAAGACATTTTGTTCTTTTTTGTATAGAATAGCTATGGAGCAATTTAGAAAATTGACAATTGAATAGAAAAGGATGTGAACAAATGGCAAAAGAAACAAATGTTAAGTTAGTCACGGTGAGTGTTTTTGTGGCAACATTTATGACAGCCATTGAAGGGACCATTGTGTCTACTGCGATGCCAACGATTGTCGGCTCGTTACATGGCATGGAAATTATGAACTGGGTATTTTCAATTTATTTATTAACGAATGCGATGTTAACACCGATTTATGGGAAACTTGCGGATAAAATTGGTCGTAAACCTGTCTTCATGATTGGCATTATTATTTTTATTTTGGGCTCCTCGTTGTGTGGCTTTGCCCAAGATATGTTGACCTTAATTATTGCCCGCGCAATTCAAGGTGTGGGGGCAGGCGCAATTTTACCAGTTGCGTTAACGATTATTGCCGATATGTATTCATTGGACAAGCGAGCGAAAATTTTAGGTTTAAACAGTGCCGCCTGGGGAATTGCTAGTATTTTTGGTCCGTTAGCAGGTGGTTTTATTGTAGATACAGTCGGTTGGCATTGGATTTTCTTCATTAATGTTCCTATTGGACTTGTTTTATTGGGCTTGATTAGTATTTTCTTAGTTGAACCAAAGCGGGAACGGACCAAGATGCCAATGGATATTTTGGGCAGCGTCACTTTGATGGCAGTGCTGCTAACGTTATTGCTAGGTTTTCAAATGATTAGCGATAATGGTTTTACATTAGTAACATTTGGTTGTTTGAGTTTGAGTGTGCTCTTTTTTGTAGCGTTTGTGATGATAGAAAAACGCGCGCAAGACCCAGTGATTGATTTGCATTTATTTAATCAACCAACGTTTGTTTTAGTAAATCTTATTGCAGCGCTTATTAGCGGTTTCTTAATGGGGATTGATGTCTACATTCCGATGTGGATGCAAGGTGTCTTAGGAAAAAGTGCAGGAATTGGTGGCTTAGTTTTAGCGCCTATGTCGTTACTTTGGATGGCTGGATCATTTATAGCAAGTAGCTTTATGGAAAAATATGCTATGAAAAAAGTCTTAACGATTGGGTTATCGATTCTATTAGTCGGGGCCATCTTTTTAGTGGTAATGCCAATGGCCGTTCCGTTTTGGCTTTTCTTTGTAGTGTCTTCTGTCTTAGGAGTTGGTTTTGGGATTACTATCACAACGACTACGGTGACAGCACAAAGTACAGTGGATCCTGAAAAAATGGGGGTTGCAACATCGTTTAATACGTTGGTGCGTACAATTGGGCAGACTGTGATGGTGTCAATTTTTGGTGTGATTTTAAATGCAGGAATGTTTGCGAAATTGGAAGCGAGCGCGTTAAACGTCGATGCAGATGTCATGAATCAATTAGTGAATCCACATACTGCAAATTTAATTCCAGCTGCGTTGTTAAAACCATTACGCGGTATCCTCTATGCAGGTCTGCATAATGTTTACTTAGTCGGTGCGGGCTTAGTTGTTGTCGCTCTTTTGTTAAATATTTTCGCAAAAGCGCAACGAGCGAAGGTTTAGTGGTACACTAATAGAAAGAGTATTGGAGGGAAAAGTAGATGGCCTTTTTACAAGCAAATATTTATTCAAATGTATTGGAAATGGAAGTGAATGTGAACGTAATTTTACCACAAGAAACGGTAAAAAAAGTGGGCACAAGTACCCAAGCAGCATTGACAGATATTCCCGTGTTGTATTTATTACATGGGATGGGAGGGAATCACAGCGTCTGGGCTCGCAGAACCTCTATTGAGCGGTATGTCGCTGATTTGGGGATTGCTGTCATTATGCCGTCCACGGATTTAGCTTGGTATACGGACACGCAATACGATATGAACTATTGGACGTTTATCTCAGAAGAATTACCGAAAATTTGTCATCAACTCTTTCCACAGTTAAGTACAAAACGAGAAAAAACCTTTGCCGCTGGTTTGTCAATGGGTGGTTATGGCGCCTTGAAATTAGGATTAGCGAAACCAGAATCTTTTGCAGCCGTTGCTTCTTTGTCTGGGGCAGTCAGTTTATCATCCACTAGTTTTGGGGAATTATTAAAAGTCCGTAAGCGAAGCTATTGGGAAGGTATTTTTGGCCCGTTAGATCAAATTGAAGGTTCTATTCACGATCCGCTGTATTTACTACAACAATTAGTAGAAAGCCAAACAGAAATGCCCCAATT
The DNA here is from genome assembly GCF_050533535.1 of Enterococcus sp. DIV2453a. Taxonomy (NCBI): domain Bacteria; kingdom Bacillati; phylum Bacillota; class Bacilli; order Lactobacillales; family Enterococcaceae; genus Enterococcus; species Enterococcus sp. DIV2453a. Next base: position 597,014 of record NZ_CP172899.1, read on the forward strand.
TTACCTTTGTTGTGGGGAGCAAGATATGTTACTTTCTGCTAATCAACAGATGGCTCAAGCGTTGGAACAGGCACAGGCAAGTTACACTTTTGAAACTGGACCAGGAGAACATGACTGGGTGTTCTGGGATGAATGGATTCAAAAAGCCTTGGCTTGGCTACCAATACCAAAATAGAGAAAGTAGTTTTCAATATTTATTTTAAAAGTTAACCCTTGGTCCGTCAGTCGAAATGACTGACGGACCAAGGGCTTTTTTTATTTAGATGAAGATGTGTTGTCTGCTTGCAACCCATCTAAGTAGGTTTTAACGGCTTGAATAAAGGCGGATTTTTGGTGGATGGAGCGCCGAAATTGAATGCTTTCTTCCATGTATGTTAACTCATTGTCAGAGACATATTGTTTCATGTGCAGCACTTGTTCTTTTAGATAGTCATCTCCGTTCAACACTTGCGAAACGAGCTGTTTTTCCTCCGTTGCGTCCATAATCATCCCAAATAAAAGATGTTGTAAAGACGTTACTGCTAAATGAGTCATTTCTGGTGAAAAACCTGCTTCTCTTAAAATGCCCATCATTTGATTCAAATGGCGTAATCGTTGGGGATAGGCAGGGACGGTTTGGATTTCGATAGCTACGGCACAGGGAAATTGTTGATAGAGATCATAATAGTTTTCCATGAAGGCTAGTAAGTCAGAATACCATTCACCACATAATGCAGGTTCTTGAAAGTGCTCTTCAATCGCTTCAGCCATACTTTGAAGTAAGGCTTGCTTATTTTTAAAATACCAATAAATTGCGGGCGCCTGTACACCAAGCTGTTTGGCGACTTTACGCATAGAAAGTTGTTCTAAAGTGGGACTTTTTTCTAACAAAGAAAATGCGGCTGCAATAATCGTGTCTTTTGATAATTTCGGTTCCATGATTTTAGCTCCTATTAAACGTTATCTTCGTAAGTTTATCAAAAAGAAGGTACACTTTATGATAGGAAAAACTTGTGAAAAATTAACTTGTTCGCTTGTATTTTACCACTAAAAATGGTAAATTATGAATCGGCCTTATTTTACAGTGTTAAATTGGTGAAGTCAATGAGCAAATTGATTTTTTTGTAATGGGGAAGAATTCGCAGACCAACACTGAAGAAGCAGGGAACTATTTTAAGAAAGTAGGGATAAGATGGACCTTATTATTCAACACGCCAAAAAATACAAAGGCTCGGTAGTTATTGCCTTGTTGGCGGTGATCGTAATGGTTGTCTCAGCACTTTGGCAACCAAAATTGTTACAACAAGTGTTGGAAGCAATTATGAATGACGATAGCGACAAAATGAAAAACTTAGGGATTCAATTAATTGCCATTGCAGGATTAGGACTCGTTGCAGGGGTTATTAATACAATTTTTTCTGCCAAAGTTGCCCAAGGTGTCAGTGCTGACATTCGTGAAGCAACTTTCCGCAAAATCCAAACTTTTTCATTTGGCAATATCGAAAAATTTTCAGCAGGTAACTTAGTTGTTCGTTTAACAAATGACGTTACTCAAATTCAAAATGTCATTATGATTGCGTTGCAGACACTTTTTAGAATTCCTTTTTTATTTATCGGGAGTTTTATTTTAGCGATGCTAACCTTGCCACAACTATGGTGGGTGATTGTTGCACTTGTCATCGCAGTTATTTTGATTTCTATGCTGTCCTTTTCGCAAATGGGCAAGCATTTCATGATTATTCAAAACTTGATTGATAAGATTAATGGTATCGCAAAAGAAAATTTGTTAGGCATTCGTGTCGTCAAATCATTTGTTCAAGAAAAAAATCAATTGTCACGTTTTACAAAAGTGAGTGAAGAATTAACCACCCATAACTTAATCGTAGGTAGCTTATTTGCTGTGATGATTCCAGCGTTTATGTTGGTGGCGAACTTAGCCGTTGTAGGCTCGATTTTCTTTGTGAGTAACTTAGTCAAGGACGATCCAACTTTAATCGGTGGTGTCGCTTCCTTTATGAACTATTTAATGCAAATCATGATGGCGATTATTATCGGCGGAATGATGATGATGATGACTTCTCGTGCCGCTGTTTCCATTAAGCGGATTAAAGAAGTGATGGAAACAGAACCAGATGTTACCTACAAAAAAGTCCCAGAACAAGAGTTAATTGGTAGTGTTGAGTTTGATCACGTATCTTTCCGTTATCCTGGGGATGAAGAAGATACCTTGAAAGACATCACTTTCTCTATTCAGCCAGGTGAAATGATTGGGATTGTGGGCGCAACTGGCGCTGGTAAATCTACATTGGCACAATTAATTCCACGTTTGTTTGATCCGACAGAAGGAAAGATTGAAGTTGGTGGTGTCGATTTACGAGAAGTGAACGAACACAGTTTACGAAAAACAGTTTCCTTTGTGTTGCAAAAAGCAATCCTGTTCTCTGGAACGATTGCGCAAAATCTACGCCATGGTAAACGTGACGCTTCTGAAGCGGACATGGAACGGGCTTCAGGCATCGCCCAAGCCAAGGAATTTATTGAAAAATTAGCAGAAGGTTATGATGCACCCGTCGAAGAACGGAGTAATAACTTTTCTGGTGGACAAAAACAACGGTTATCAATTACAAGAGGTGTGATTGGTGAGCCTAAAATTTTGATTTTAGATGATAGTACCAGCGCGTTGGATGCTCGTTCGGAGCGGTTAGTCCGAGAAGCGTTGGATAAAGAGTTAAAAGAGACTACCACGATCGTTATTGCCCAAAAAATTTCTTCTGTTGTCCATGCAGATCGTATTTTAGTATTGGATAATGGACGTTTAGTCGGGGAAGGCACGCATGAAGAATTAGCAGCTACGAACCCCGTGTATCAAGAAATTTACGAAACTCAAAAAGGAAAGGAGGAAGCTTAATGACTGATTTAATAAAAGCTAGTAAATTTTTCTATCATTATTTAAAACGTTACAAAGTTTCTTTCCTCTTTATTTTCTTAGCAATTTTCGCAGCGACTTATTTACAAGTCAAAGCGCCGCAATTCGTTGGGGAAGCTATTCAGGAATTAGCGAAATATGCGGTTAATGTGATGCAAGGAAAAGACGATAAAAGTGCGTTCGTTTCTGTCATTTGGAAACTACTCATTTTTTATGTCTTAACTAGTGCCGCTAGTTTCATTTATAGTATTCTCTTTACACAAGTCGTGGGGAAATCGACAAACCGCATGCGGATTGGTTTGTTTAATAAATTAGAAAAATTGACGATTCGTTTCTTTGATTCTCATCAAGATGGTGAAATTTTAAGTCGTTTTACTAGTGATTTAGACAACATCCAAAACAGTTTAAACCAAGCGTTGCTACAAGTATTAACCAATATAGCCTTATTGGTTGGTGTCTTAATCATGATGTTCCGTCAAAATGTGGAACTAGCATGGGCCACAATTGCTTCTACGCCGATTGCGATTTTAATTGCGGTCTTTGTGATTAGCAAGGCGCGCAAATATGTCGATTTACAGCAAGATGAAGTGGGTAAATTAAATGGCTATATGGATGAAAAAATTAGTGGGCAACGTGTGATTATCACTAATGGCTTACAAGAAGAAACCATTGACGGCTTTTTAGAGCAAAATGAAAAAGTTCGTGCAGCTACGTATAAAGGTCAAGTGTATTCAGGATTACTTTTCCCAATGATGCAAGGAATGTCATTAGTCAATACGGCGATTGTTATTTTCTTTGGTGGTTGGTTAGCAATCAATGGCTCTGTTGATCGTGCCGCTGCGCTAGGTTTAGTCGTTATGTTTGTCCAATATTCCCAACAATATTATCAACCATTGATGCAAATTTCTTCAGGTTATAGCATGATTCAATTAGCTGTTACAGGCGCTCGTCGTTTAAATGAGATGTTTGATGAACCAGATGAAATTCGTCCCGAAAATGGCGAAAAATTAGAAGAGATTAACAAAGCTGTGGCTTTAAATCATGTTGTTTTTGGCTATAATCCAGAAACGCCTGTGTTGAAAGATGTTTCTATTCATGTGGATAAAGGTGAAATGGTCGCTTTAGTCGGACCGACAGGCTCAGGAAAAACAACGATTATGAATTTAATGAATCGCTTTTATGATGTGAATGAAGGCGCCGTGACGTTTGATGGTGTGGACATTCGTGAAATGGATTTAGATAGCTTGCGTTCACATGTAGGCATTGTTTTGCAAGAGTCCGTTCTATTTTCAGGAACAATTCGTGAGAATATTGCTTTTGGTAAGCCAGAGGCCACGGATGAAGAAATTGTTCAAGCAGCGAAACAAGCGAATATCCATGAATTTATTGTAAATCTTGAGCAAGGCTACGATACTGAGATTACGGAAGAGAATAATCTTTTCAGTACGGGACAAAAGCAATTAGTAAGTATTGCACGAACGATTATTACCAATCCAGAATTATTAATTTTGGATGAAGCAACAAGTAATGTTGATACAGTAACAGAAGCTAAAATCCAAAAAGCGATGGACGAAGCAATTAAAGGGCGCACCAGTTTTGTGATTGCCCATCGTTTGAAAACGATTCTAAATGCGGATCGGATTATTGTTTTACGAGACGGTGAAGTCATTGAAGAAGGCAACCACCATGAACTAGTTGAACAAGATGGATTCTATGCGGAACTTTATAAAAATCAATTTGTTTTTGAATAAGTTGAAAGAGGTCGGGACAGAAGTGTTTAACTCCGAGAAATAAGAAGGAATTTCCGAAAATTGTTCTATAATTTTTGGAGAATTTTGACTTATTTCCGAAGGAGTTGCTTCTGTTCCCGCCGTTTATCAATTTTTAAGCCTGGAACAAAAATTCAAAGTGATTTTTGTCCCAGGCTCTTTTTGCTATGCTAAATAGAAAAAGGAGATATATCAATGGGGAAAATGAGGAATGTACGGCAATTACGGCGCACGTTTTTGGTGCTAAATACTTTATTTGTACTGAGTGTATTCAGAGAGAATCGATGGACAAAATCGGCGCTGCTTTTTTGGTTGTTGGCTAATAGTTTTTTATCTGGACTGCAGTGGTTGATTTATTTTGGGGGCGAAAAAGGCTGGCTGATACATCTGCAGCGGTGGTATTATTGCGCGATTCTTCTCCAAATAGCAGGCACATTGATTGTATATTTTTCGTTTTTTGTATAAAGGTCTCTCGTTTCTTGCCGGAGAATATGCTAAAATAAAAAGCAGCAGGGGGCGAGAAAACCATGGAAAAGCCAAATAAACGCAAAGCTGATTTAGAACGTACACGGCAAATTATTTTGTCTGTCGCTTCTGAATTATTCATGACAAAGGGGTTCAAAAATACCTCCACTCGTGAAATTGCTTTAAAAGCGAACATTACCCAACCGAATCTCTATCACCATTTTAAAAATAAAAAAGAACTGTATTTAGCTGTGATTGAAGAATTAACGTCCCGTGTTCAGGAAGAATTAGTCCCAATTGTTTCTGGAAATGCATCAGTAGAAGAAAAACTTTATCAATTAATCAAAGTTTTGTTAGATGAACATCCGACCAATCTTTTCTTAATGTTGAACGACATGTTTCAAGAAATGGGCCCTGATTACAATCGTACGCTGTATCAAATTTTCAAAAAAACCTATATCAATAATATTGCGGCTATTTTTGAAAGTGAACCTGAAACCAATTGCTTACAAGAGGGCATCAGTGTAGATGATGCAACTCGGTTTATTTTATATAACGTTAGTGCATTATTAAGTATTGAAAAAACGTACCAGCGAAAAACAGTGGATGACGATGTCAAAAAATTTATTCAATTTATGCTACATGGCGTTCTGAAAAGTCACAAATAAAAAATAGAGAAGCCCTGTTGAAAAACAGACTTCTCTATTTTTTTGTAAAATTCACTTATCAATCGATAAATAATTATTGATTTATCGATTGATAAGTGATATAGTTTATTTCGAAAAGAAGAAAGAGGTGAACCATTCATGTTTTTAGGATTTAATGAAATGAAGTATTCAAAAGGACGGTACGTCCTTGTAGTCTTAGTAATGGTCTTGATTGCTTGGTTAATTTTTATTTTGTCAGGTTTAGCGAACGGTTTAGCTCAAGGAAATCGTTTAGCGGTAGATCAATGGCAAGCGAATCAAGTGGTTTTATCAAAAGAGGCCAATAGTAATTTAAATGTATCAGTGTTAGATGAGAACGTGAAAGAAACGATTTCAGGAGGCAAAATTGCACCGATTGGTCAACAGTCGTTAGCCATCCGCCCAGCAGATGACAAAAAGGCTGAATTAACGAATGTTAGCTTATTTGGGATTGAAAAAGAAAGTTTTTTAATGCCAAAAGTGATTGAAGGAAACGCATTTACTGATAAAAATCAAGTGATTGCTTCAGAAACATTGAAAAATCAAGGATTTAAAATTGGCGACAAATTAACTGCAGGGAAATATGATGAGCAATTAGAAATTGTCGGCTTTATTTCTAAAAGTAGCTATAACATTGTGCCGGTTATTTACACTTCTCTGGATACTTGGCGGTCAATTAAATATGGTGACAATCCAGCAATGGCCAAAATGGTTAATGGTTTCATTGTTCGCAGCAAGGACAACACGGAAGTTAAAACGACTAATAAAGACAGCCAAGTTCTTTCAATTTCAGATTTTATTGAAAAACTGCCAGGATACAGCGCTCAAAACTTGACCTTGGATGGCATGATTTATTTCTTGATTGTGATTGCAGCGTTCATTATCGGTATTTTTATCTTTGTGATGACTTTACAGAAAACAGCAATGTTCGGTGTCTTAAAAGTTCAAGGGGTGCCGACTAGTTTCTTAGCAAAGGCAGTCATGCTACAAACCGCTTTATTGGCTGTTCTAGGAGTGGCGATTGGTCTTGCTTTAACGGGAATTACCGTGCTCTTTTTACCAGAAGCGATGCCTTATGCAACTAATGGACCACGCATGATTTTGTTTAGTGTACTATTGATTTTATCTGCATTAATTGGCGGGGCATTTTCAATTCGAACGATTGCTAAAATTGATCCGTTAATCGCGATTGGAGGTTAGAGACATGGCAAATGTTTTAGAAATGAAAAATATTTATAAAAAATATGGTGAAAAACATACAGAAGTGATCGCGTTAAAAGAATTATCTTTTGCGGTTCAGCCAGGTGAATTTGTCGCAGTAATTGGTCCTTCTGGTTCTGGTAAAAGTACCTTTTTAACGATTGCAGCTGGCTTACAGGCACCGACAAGTGGTGAAGTCATTGTTGGCGGGCAATCACTAAATAAGTTAACGAAAAAGCAACGTTTGGCGCAACGTTTTCAAAAAATCGGCTTTATTTTACAAAGCTCTAATTTGGTGCCATTTTTAACAGTGGAAGATCAATTTCACTTAATTGAAAAAGTTGATAAGTCACGTAAAAATAGGGAATTAAAAGAGCAATTGTTAGAGACGTTGGGGTTAAAAGAATTACGAAATAGTTATCCTCGTGATCTCTCTGGTGGGGAAAGACAACGGGTAGCCATTGCGTGTGCATTGTATCATGAGCCAGACGTAATTTTGGCAGATGAACCTACGGCTAGTTTAGATACAGAAAAGGCGTTTGATGTTGTCCAATTACTAGCGAAAGAGGCTAAAGAGAAAGATAAAGGAATTATCATGGTGACACATGATGAGCGTTTGTTGAAATACTGTGATCGAGTGGTTCGTATTCGTGATGGTGAATTGACAGAGTAACAAAACAAATAAAAGAGAACATGGTCGGATTGCTAGAGACAATCCGATCATGTTCTCTTATTTCTTTTCAATACAGAAAAGAACAGGTGGCTGATTTTTTTGATTGATAAACTCATAACGTAAGACACTGTATACATCTTGTGGTAAGGCTTGCGTGTAATTCGTGACCAAATCAAGTTCCTCTGAACCACCTTCGTGGCCATAATAAACGACTAAAATAATGCGACTTCCTTTTACCAAATGAGGCAGTAACCCATCTAACGCCTGTTTAGTCGTAGCGGGTTTTGTAATAATTTCCTTATTACTTTTAGGTAAATAGCCTAAGTTAAAAATAGCGGCAGTGATTTCTGTTTCTTCATCTAGGACAGCATGAAGATGTTCATGTCCTAATGGAAATAACGTAGTTTGTGGGAGTAAATTAAGTTCTGTTAACTTTTGTTCTGTATTGATCAACGCTTCTTTTTGGATATCAAAGGCGAAAACTTCACCAGAAGGGCCAACCAGCTCTGCTAAGAATGCTGTATCATGACCATTTCCCATTGTTGCATCAATGACGAAGTCGCCAGGTTCCACCACTTCTTTTAAAAGTTGGTGACTAAAATGTAGGGCTGTTTGTAGCATTAATTGAAAACTTCCTTTCCTGAAATGACAGTATATTTTCCTTGATAACTGTTGCGGCGTTTCATTTCCGCATCAATCGCATTGAGGACTTCCCATTTTTTCAAACTCCACATCGGTCCGATAATTGTTTCAAAGGGAGCATCGCCTGTCAAGCGATGAATAACAATTTCGGGTGGAATCATTTCTAACTGATCACAAATCACTGAAACATAGGCTTCTTTGCTCATCAATTGTAAGCGTCCTTCATTATAATCCCGCATCATTTTGGTATTTGTCATTAAATGAAGTAAATGCAGTTTAATCCCTTGGATATCTGAATCCTGAATAGTTCGCCGCACATTTTCGCGCATCATGGCAGGTGTTTCCCCAGGTAGCCCGTTAATTAAATGTGTACAGACCCGAATCCCGTGTTTCCGTAATTTAGCCACACCATCTAGATATGTTTGATAATCATGCGCGCGATTAATGGCAGCGCTAGTTTCCTCAAACGTGGTTTGCAAACCCAACTCTACCCATAAATAAAAGCGTTCATTTAATTCGGCTAAATAGTTCACCACCTCATCAGGCAAACAATCAGGACGGGTACCAATGGATAAACCAACGACGCCTTTTTCATTGACTACTTGTTCAAACCGATGACGAATAACGTCAACTGGCGCATGTGTATTGGTGAAATTTTGGAAGTAAACAATGTATTGATCGACAGTTGGCCATTTTTGATGCATCAATTGGATTTCTTTTTGAAATTGAAGCGGCAGGGGATCGCTAGGTGCAACAATCATGTCGCCTGAGCCAGAAACACTACAGAACGTACAACCACCTTTGGCAACCGTCCCATCACGATTGGGGCAATCAAAGCCACCATCAATTGGCACTTTAAAAATCTTTTCACCAAACTGTTGACGAAGTGCATAGTTCCAAGTGTGATAGCGTTTATTTGGATCATCTGAATAAGGAAAAATTTGCATAATCAAGACTTCTTTCTAGCGTTGTTTGCTTTGAAATCGCCAAACAAAGCGTTTTTCTAAATAAATAGGGTAACTTAATAACAACCAAGCTAAACCAAGACAAAAACCACCTAAGATATCGCTAGGGAAATGGACACCTAAATAGATTCGACTAACCCCAATCATGAAAATCCCAATACCTAGTAAAATTTGCACACAAAGGCGGACCGTTTTATTCTTAATGAAAATTGGCAGAATCAATAAAATAGTGCCGTAGAACAAGGTACTTCCTACAGCATGTCCGCTAGGAAAACTATACGTATGTTCAGTTACTAAATGCTCCAAAGTAGGACGTTGGCGCATAAAGAATAATTTTAATAAAGAATTACCTACGCCAGCAATTAAGGCAGTATTAATAAAGAGCCATAATGCTTCAGCATAATATTTCCAAACAATAAACAGAGCAATGACAACGATTGCTAAGATGATAATCGTCAATGAATTGGCAAATTTGGTGTACCAAATAAAAAAGTTATTTAGCTGTGGAAAAGGACGACGAACAAAGGAAGTAATCGTTTGATCAAAGCCTTTGAGCCAGGTTGGATAAAAACGAACAACATAGCCTAAAAACATAAATACTAAAAGAAAACAACTACCTGCAAATTGATAATAAAGTTTGTTTTTCATAAAAAATCCTTTCAAAATTTAATCGCAACAATCCGTATTATACCATCAAAAGAGTAAAAAATTAAAAGATAATTTCATTGCCTGATTTGGAGGGGATACAGATATTAAAAAAGTTCTGGCACCACAATCTCTCATTGTGGTGCCAGAACTTTTTTAAATGGTGCATGGTTATTGATTATCATCATCAGGAGTATCAACGGTAATATCGCCGAATTCGCTAGAAAGGTTAAACTCTGTATCCGCACGACCATTCTTATAAGATGTTCGCTCTTTGTTTAAAAGTTGAACATCGCCTAATTTTGATTCCCCTTTGATTGAAATGTTACGCAAAATTTCTCCAGAATTTACATAAATATCTCCATGGACAAGAGCGACAGTTAATTTTTTAGGCACAGCAGGCATGTCTAAAGAAAAATCACCATTTTCACTTGAAAAGTTAGCTTCTCCTTTGAAATCATAGACGCTAATATCGCCATCTGTCGTTGTTGCTTGGATGTTTCCACGAGCATTTTGCACTCGAATATCACCAGAAATAGTAGTATTTTTGATTTCATCGAAATAGGCTGAATCCAACGTTATATCGCCGTCAGTGGTTTCAACTGTTGCCTTTTTAGCGGAAGTATCCGCTGAAAGGTAGATACCATCTGAAGAGTTAAGCGTCATTTTTTTGGCTTTAACACCCGATAGACTAACATAAGAATTTGGTAGATTAGTTGTTAATTCGTCTACGTTAAAAGCATTCAATGAAACTTGTGAATGGGTTGAGCCATCAATCACTAACTTTTTCACATTATTAGGAATCTGGACACTCACGTTCGGTGTGAAGTCACTAAAAATACCAATATTAAAGAATGACAATTCGGGTTGGTTTTGTGTACGAGTGGTATTGATGGTTGCTGTTATTTTATTTTTTTCTTCTTTGACATCTAAGGTGCCTTCAGCTTTTGAATAAAAGGCATTATTCGGTGATCGTAATCCCATGTTGTTACTATCAGTTTTATAAATGGTATAAGGGCCTTTGCCTTTTAAGGATAAGTGAAGTTCTTCGCCTGCTTGTTTATTTTTTAGTGTATAACTTTCTTTTAGCGGTGTGACTGATTTTTCCGCTTGCTTGTAATAATAGACGGCGCCAGATCCACCAATTAGCATCGCTAAGACAGCAATGGATAAGAGAATCCCTGTTGTTTTTTTCATTAGATATCACCTCGTAAAACAGCAATGTTCCATTGGAAATAACGCTTAAAGACATGTGCTGAAAATTTTAAAATTGGTAGAAACAGTAACCAACCAATGATTGATGCACCAAATAAAAAGAGACTCATAGATAATTGGAAAAAGGAAGCGGCATTTGCTTGGGTAATAACACTATAAATACCATAAATTGGTGAAAATAAAGTTGCAGCTCCGGCAATACCACAACCGACGTACATTAAGGCAATCCCTAAAATAACCCAAAACATGAAGAAAAAATTTAAACAGAAAATACCAAGCACTTGGAAAAATCGGGTTAGTGGCCGATGCTGTGGTCGTTGATAGTATGGAGAATCATTATCATAGTAAAATTCAGATTCTTCTTCATAGGGATGATCATAAGCAGGTGTAGCCGCTGGAATTTCTTGCCAGCCATTATTTTCAATTTTTCGTTCCGTCAATTCGATGCCTTGTTCTTTTAAAATTTCTTCTGCGATAACCCGTGGTTTCCCCAATGATTTTGCCACTTGTTCTTCTGTTTCGCCTTCCGCAACACGAGCATCAAATAACGCCTTGTATTTCGCAAGAATAATAGCTTGATCTTTTGGATTTAATGCTTTTAAATAAATTTTCAGCTCAATAATAAAATGTTCTTTATTCATTCCGCTCCCTCTTTCTACACGATTCATTTCTCATCTTAAACTATAATTTCTTTTTGAGCGAATAACAAGAGGAATTAAAAAAATCAGACTAAGGTAAAGAAGCGTCTACAACTAAAGTCGCAGTTTTTTTCCGAGTAGTAACAAGAGAGGAAATCCATGTTAAAAAACATTACTTCTTTACAATCTAGTTACAGTAATATGAAATTTTGTTGAAGTGTTTTTAATTCGCCAGAAAAAAAGGTATACTTGTTATAATAACAAAACTAAAAAATTACATTTACATATAAGTTAAAAAAGGAAAGTTGGGGACGTATCAATGAAGAAAGAATCAATGTCACGTATCGAAAGAAGGAAAGCACAACAAAGAAAGAAAACGCCAGTACAATGGAAGAAGAGCACTACTTTATTCAGCTCGGCGTTAATTGTTTCATCTGTAGGAACGCCCGTTGCGTTACTACCAGTGACTGCTGAGGCAACAGAAGAGCAGCCAACAAATGCGGAAGTTGCCCAAGCACCTACTACGGAAACTGGCTTAGTAGAGACACCAACCACAGAAACTACGCCAGGAACTACGGAACAACCGACAACGGATTCGTCAACAACGACTGAATCGACAACTGAATCATCAAAAGAAACACCAACAACACCAAGTACCGAGCAACCAACAGTTGATTCAACTACACCTGTGGAATCAGGAACGACTGATTCTTCAGTAGCAGAAATTACGCCAGTAGCTCCTTCAACAACCGAGTCTGAAGCAGCGCCTACGGTTACACCCGATGATGAAGTAAAAGTACCAGAAGCTAGAGTAGCTTCTGCGCAAACTTTTTCAGCATTATCACCGACGCAAAGTCCTTCAGAATTTATTGCCGAGTTAGCACGTTGTGCACAACCTATTGCGCAAGCCAATGATTTATATGCATCAGTGATGATGGCTCAAGCAATCGTTGAAAGTGGTTGGGGAGCAAGTACGCTATCTAAGGCACCAAACTATAACTTATTTGGGATTAAAGGCAGCTACAATGGACAATCTGTCTATATGGATACATGGGAATATTTAAACGGCAAATGGCTAGTGAAAAAAGAACCTTTCCGTAAATATCCTTCTTACATGGAATCATTCCAAGATAATGCGCACGTGCTAAAAACAACTTCTTTCCAAGCGGGCGTTTACTATTATGCTGGGGCTTGGAAAAGCAATACAAGCTCGTATCGCGATGCAACTGCTTGGTTAACAGGTCGTTATGCGACAGATCCTAGCTACAATGCTAAATTAAATAATGTCATTACCGCATATAACTTAACTCAATATGATACACCATCTTCTGGTGGAAATACTGGGGGCGGAACAGTTAATCCAGGAACAGGCGGCTCGAACAATCAATCAGGAACGAACACGTACTATACTGTAAAATCAGGAGATACCTTGAATAAAATTGCCGCGCAATATGGTGTGAGCGTTGCTAATTTACGCTCATGGAATGGCATCTCTGGCGATTTAATTTTCGTTGGTCAAAAGCTCATCGTGAAAAAAGGTGCTTCAGGTAACACTGGTGGCTCAGGCAACGGTGGTTCTAACAATAATCAATCAGGAACGAACACGTACTATACTGTAAAATCAGGGGATACCTTGAATAAAATTGCCGCGCAATATGGCGTGAGCGTTGCTAATTTACGCTCATGGAATGGCATCTCTGGCGATTTAATTTTCGTTGGTCAAAAGCTCATCGTGAAAAAAGGTGCTTCAGGTAACACTGGTGGCTCAGGCAGCGGTGGTTCTAACAATAATCAATCAGGAACGAATACGTATTACACAATTAAATCAGGCGATACCTTGAACAAAATTGCCGCGCAATATGGTGTGAGCGTTGCTAATTTACGTTCATGGAACGGTATCTCTGGCGATTTAATCTTCGCTGGTCAAAAAATTATTGTGAAAAAAGGTACTTCAGGTAACACCGGCGGCTCAAGCAATGGTGGTTCTAACAATAATCAATCAGGAACGAATACGTACTACACGATTAAATCAGGGGATACCTTGAACAAAATTTCTGCACAATTCGGTGTTAGTGTGGCTAACTTACAAGCCTGGAATAACATCAGCGGTAGTTTGATTTTTGCTGGTCAAAAGATTATCGTGAAAAAAGGCGCTAACTCAGGTTCAACGAATACGAACAAGCCTACGAATAATGGTGGCGGTGCGACAACATCTTACACGATTAAATCAGGCGATACGTTGAATAAAATTTCTGCACAGTTTGGCGTGAGTGTTGCTAATCTACGTTCATGGAACGGGATCAAAGGCGATTTAATTTTTGCTGGTCAAACAATCATCGTGAAAAAAGGCGCTTCTGCAGGTGGCAATGCTTCTTCAACAAATAGTGCATCAGGCAAACGCCATACAGTTAAAAGCGGTGATTCACTTTGGGGCTTATCAATGCAATACGGAATCAGCATCCAAAAAATCAAACAATTAAATGGCTTAAGCGGGGATACAATTTATATTGGTCAAACTTTAAAAGTTGGTTAATTTAAGATTGAAAAAAATAGCTATCTTTGGTAACATGAGTCTTATAATAGAAAAAAACAATGAGAAGGAATAGTAGAAAGAACCATGTGATAGAGAGCGTATGGCTGGTGGAAATACGTACAGAAGCTTTTGAACTCGCCTTTAAGTTACTTTTTTGAACAAACCAAGTAGGAAAAGTCGGTGACGATCGTTAAGACGTTTGAGGTTAAGGTGACGGTGACTGACCGTTTCTTTGACGAATTTAGGTGGTACCACGTTGCATTTGTATGTTCACGTCCTATAGGAATTTTTCCTATAGGACTTTTTTTTATCACTAAGTGGCTAGTTTAAGTCAGAATAGTGACAATGGCTGCAGGTGGCAAATTTTAAGAATGAAAAATTTTATATTACTAGGAGGAATAACATGAGCTACAATCACAAAGAGATTGAGAAAAAATGGCAAAAATATTGGGCTAAGAACAATTGTTTCAATACATTGGACGACCCAAATAAAGAAAAATTTTATGCACTAGATATGTTTCCCTATCCATCTGGACAAGGCTTACACGTAGGTCACCCGGAAGGCTATACAGCAACCGATATTCTTTCACGTATGAAACGTGCGCAAGGCTATAATGTGTTGCATCCAATGGGCTGGGATGCGTTTGGTTTGCCAGCAGAACAATATGCGTTAGACACAGGAAATGACCCAGCTGAATTTACTAAGAAAAATATCGAAACATTCCGTCGCCAAATTAATTCACTAGGATTCAGCTATGATTGGAATCGCGAAATTAATACCACTGATCCTGAATATTACAAATGGACACAATGGATATTTACAAAATTATATGAAAAAGGGTTAGCTTATGAAGCAGAAGTTGCGGTTAACTGGGTACCTGAACTAGGAACTGTTATTTCAAATGAAGAAGTCATTGATGGAAAAAGTGAACGTGGTGGTTATGATGTGGTTCGCCGACCAATGCGTCAATGGATGCTGAAAATTACTGCTTATGCAGATCGCTTATTAGAAGATTTAGAGCTTGTTGATTGGCCAGAAAGTATTAAAGATATGCAACGAAATTGGATTGGACGTTCTGAAGGAGCCAATGTGACCTTTAAAGTCGCTGGTACAGAAGAAAGTTTCACGGTGTTTACAACCCGTCCTGATACCTTGTTCGGTGCAACCTATACTGTTCTAGCTCCTGAACTAGAACTAGTGAAAAAAATTACGACACCTGAACAAACAGCAGCTGTAGAAGCATATATTGAAGAAACCTCAAAAAAATCTGATCTAAATAGAACGGATTTAGCAAAAGAAAAAACAGGTGTTTTCACAGGTGCGTATGCTATAAACCCGGTCAATGGCCAAGAAATTCCAATTTGGATTGGCGATTATGTTTTAGCAAGCTATGGCACAGGCGCAATCATGGCGGTCCCAGCGCATGATGAACGGGATTACGAATTTGCGAAAACATTTGGCATTGATATCCTACCAGTAATCGCAGGTGGCGACATTACAACAGAAGCCTATACAGGGGATGGACCGCATATCAATTCTGATTTCTTAAATGGATTAAACAAAGCAGAAGCCATCGCTAAAATGAATGAGTGGCTAGAAGAAAATCACGTAGGGAAAAAAGAAGTATCTTATCGTTTACGTGACTGGTTATTCTCTCGTCAACGCTACTGGGGTGAACCAATTCCTGTGATCCATTGGGAAGATGGAACAACCACAACGGTTCCTGAATCTGAGTTACCTCTACGTTTACCAGTAACATCGGATATTCGCCCAAGTGGAACTGGGGAATCGCCATTAGCAAACATTGATGAATGGGTCAATGTCGTCGACCCTGAAACTGGTATGAAGGGAAAACGTGAAACGAATACTATGCCACAATGGGCTGGAAGCTCTTGGTATTACTTACGATTCATTGATCCTCATAATAAAAATGAAATTGCTGATTTTGAAAAATTAAAACGTTGGTTACCAGTTGATATCTATATTGGTGGTGCCGAACATGCGGTGTTGCATTTACTTTATGCTCGTTTTTGGCATAAATTCTTATATGATATTGGTGTGGTTCCTACCAAAGAACCTTTCCAAAAATTATACAACCAAGGTATGATTTTAGGAGAAAACAACGAAAAAATGTCTAAATCACGTGGCAATGTTGTAAATCCCGATGATGTGGTGGCTAAATATGGTGCGGATACGTTACGTCTTTATGAAATGTTCATGGGCCCATTAGATGCTTCCATTGCTTGGAATGAAAATGGCTTAGAAGGAAGTCGTAAATTCTTAGATCGCGTTTGGCGTCTGATTGTTGATGAAGAAGGCAAAATGCGTGACCGAATTACCACAATTAATGATGGCCGTTTAACGAAAGTTTATCATCAAACGGTTAAAAAAGTGACAGAAGATATGGCAAACTTGCACTTTAATACAGCGATTTCTCAATTAATGGTTTTTGTGAATGAAGCCAATAAAGTGGATGCCTTACCTTATGAATATGTGGAAGGATTTGTCCAATTACTTGCGCCAATCGCGCCACATATTGGTGAAGAACTATGGCAAATTTTAGGTAACGAGGAAAGTTTAACTTATGTCCCTTGGCCAACCTATGATGAAGCAGCCTTAGTAGAAGATGAAGTGGAAGTAGTTTTCCAAGTGAACGGAAAATTACGTGGCAAACAAAATGTCGCTCGTGGGTTAAGCAAAGAAGAATTAGAACAAATTGCAATGAACCATGAAGCTGTTAAAGAATTTATTGAAGGAAAAACAGTGCGCAAAGTGATTGCTGTTCCAGATAAATTAGTAAATATTGTTGCAAATTAAGTTATATGTTTTTATTAAAAAAAGAGCCGGACGTATCAAAACGTCAGGCTCTTTTTAAGGTTGTTTTGTTTTACCTTTTTGATTCATATGTTCTTTACATGTGATTGTTATAACCGAAAGCAAGGCGATGAAGAGAAAAAAGTAACCAAGCGGCGTACAGAAAAAGGCGGGTTCTTTTAAAAGTCCATCGCTAGATAATGTTGATCCAACTAAAATAGAGATCATAAATAATAAAAGACTAATCAAGCCAAGAAATAAGCTAATACGATATTTTTTCAACTTCAGTTCCTCCTTTAATGAACTATCACTAAGATAAATCAAAAAGGTTAACTTTTTTTTAGGCAACTGTTAAAACTTAGATAAGAAATCTATTTTCTAAGTTTGTCGTTGTTGGTAATTGGTTAAGATCATACGTGAAAAGGGACCGACAATCAGCAATTGATAAGGAAGGGCAACAATAAAGTTCAGGCCCCAAGCTTGGAAATACGCACTTAGTGACAATGTCTGGCCTTCCATTAATAAGCCAAATAAAGACATACAAGTCACCATGCCGATAATCATGAGACTCGAAATGGTCAGAATAAGTAATAGCCGTTTTTCTTTATTAAAGGGTAAAGAAAAAGCGATTTTCTTAGCTAAGACACCAACGATGAAAACGTCTAAAATAAAAGCAACGATAAATCCAGGAAGCAAACCTTTTGATAAGGCGTACAATGAAAATTCTCCATGCAATAATAAATTATAGGTGCTCATTCCGAAAACCATCAGAAAGCACATTAACGTAGTAAAAAGCATTCCTTCTTTTTTATTAGTAGGCATTTTTTTCTCCTTTCATTTATTGAGAGTAATGATTGTTCTAGGCAGAAAAGGACAAATTCTCTCGACTTTTACTAGTGTAGCAAAAATAAAAGTTCTTCATAAGTTAGAATTTGCTAAGAATTTGATTCAAATAAAAAGGTGTACTAAGTCAGCAGTACACCTTTTTATTCGTTATTTAGTTTATTTTTGTGTTATTTGTAACGTCCTCTCCAAACCATTTTTGAGAAATTTTACTAAGGGTGCCATCTTTTCGTAACGTTTCAAAGGCAGTATTGATTTTTTGGACTAATTGATTGTCTGATTTGCGGACGCCCACAGCAAAATCTTCATTGTCATAGCCGATATGAGAAATAGTATAGTTTTTTAAATTATCTTCGTGGGAAAGATAGTAGTTGGCGTAGACGCGATCAATTAGGAGCCCATCAATTCGGCCAGATTTTAAATCTAAGAAAGCTTCATTAAAGCCGTCATATAAAATAGGCGTTTGGTCTTTAACAAATTTTTTCAAAACGTCAGGCTGACTTTCGAAGCCATCATAGCCAGAAGAGCCATTTTGAACCCCTAAAATTTTACCTTGCATGTCGCTCGCTGTTGCAATGTTTTTTTCTTTTAAAGAAACAAGTACTTGGTCGTTCGTCATGTAAGGTTGTGTGAATTGAACTTTTTCGGCCCGCTCGCTCGTTTTAGTGTAGCCATTCCAAATAAGATCAATGGTTTGATTTTGTAATTCTGTTTCTTTCATAGACCAATCAATCGGTTGGAAGTCAACGGAAATGCCATAAAGTTTAAAAACCGCTTTGGCTAAGTCGACATCAAAGCCGACAATTTGGCCTGATTTATCTTGAAAACCCATGGGCACAAAGGAGTCATCTAAGCCAATAATAATCCGTTTTTCTTCGTTAATCCGTGTCCATTGATCTTCGTTGCTTTTTCTTTTACCACAATCTGCAAATAGGAGTAAACTACAACAGATAACCAGCAAGGCTAAAGAATATTTCTTTTTCATCATAAACTCCTTTCTATTGGACGGGGGCAACCGTCAAAAGATTGTCTGCAATTTTTTCAGCGAAAGCCATATCGTGGGTCACGACAATCTGTGTCATGCCTTGTTTCCGTAAATCTAAAATAACTTCTTCCACTTGTTGACGTAAAGCTGGATCTAGCGCGCTCGTTGGTTCATCGTACCCAAGAACTTTTGGCTTCATTGCTAAGGCACGAGCAAGTGCAACTCGTTGTTTTTGTCCACCGGAAAGTTGATATGGATAGAGTTTTTCTTTACCAGCCAAGCCCAATTTTTCCAGTAATTCTAAAGCTTCTTGCTGCCTTTTTGCTTTTTCTTCTTTTAGTACTAATGTAGGTGCTAAGGTAATGTTTTCTAAAACTGATAAGTGAGGGAAAAGTTGGAAGTCCTGGAAAACGACCCCAACCACTTGATCGGCATTGTCCATTTCAGCAGGATTGAAAGGAACACCATCCAACAAAAGCTCACCAGAATCAATGGTTTCTAAACCAGCCAAACAACGAAGTAAAGTGGTTTTTCCGCCGCCTGAAGGACCAACAATCGTTAAAATTTTACCATCTGGAATTTCTAAATTTAAGTGATCAATGATGGTCCGGTTATCAAAATGTTTGGTTAAATTTTTAATAGTTAACATGGTAGAGTCCTCCTATTTATAATATTGATAGAATTTTTCAATTTTCTTAGAAGCAACAGTCAAAATTGCCGTAAAGAGTAAATAAATCACTCCCACTAAAGCTAATGGCACTAATGTAACATCGCGGCTCATCGCAATTTTACCAGCACGTAAAAGATCGCCTAAGCCAAGAACATAAATAAGAGAAGTATCCTTGACCAAATTGATAATTTCATTTCCTACGGAAGGCAGCACGATTTTAACAACTTGTGGCAAAATAATCCGCGTGACTGTTTGAAAACGTGTTAAACGTAAAACCTTAGCAGCTTCATATTGACCTTGGGGAATTGCTTGAATCCCCCCGCGGAAAATTTCAGCAAAGTACGCAGCATAATTTAAAATAAATGCGAATAAGGCCGCATCATAACGTTCAAAGACAATACCAATTAATGGTAAGCCGTAAAAAACAAAAATTAATTGTAACAATAGCGGAGTGCCGCGCATTAACCAAATGTAGAGGTTAATTAAGTAACGTAAAGGTTTAAACGAACTTTGTAAAATAAAGGCAATGATAATCCCCAGTGGAATCGAGCCAAGGAGCGTAAAGAAAAAGACTTTCAGTGTCATGCCAGCTCCGCTAACTAAAGCAGGTAAAATTTCTAAAATATAATCCATCATTTTTTCCTCCAACAATTTTTATTAAAAAACAAAAAAGCCTCTTGGCTGTGAGCCAAGAGGACGAATCGCATTCGTGGTGCCACCTCAATTTACTTATCTTTCACAAGATAAGCCTTATGTAGTTGCGTTGACAACTACTCTCTGTTAACGATAGAGTCACCGGTTTTTCTTACTAAAGGATTCAGAAAAACATCTTTTAGGTGTGAGTAAAGAAGAATCCATCTTTTTCTTTCAGCCAATGAAAAAGTCTCTGTAAAGGAAGAGCTAAATTACTATGTCCTAAGCCTTGATTGTAAGTATGAAATTGTTCGAACGGAACAGAAAACCTGTTGCTTTTCTAGCTTATCCCATTAAGGATATGGAAAAGAGGACAACAGACTTGAGCAGTTGAGGCACTCTCTCAGGTTGAAAAGCGCATCTAAAAAACAAAAAAGTCCTTTGGCTGAATAGCCAAAGGACGAATAATCAATTATCGTGGTTCCACCTTAGTTTATTCGTGTTTCGCAACACGAACCTTATGAAGTTCATAACTTCGCCTGTTAACGAGTGGTCCCGGACTTTCCTACTAAGGGTTCAAAAAGTCAACTCCCAGATGTGGTTCGCTGTTTCTTTACGTCTTTTTCCACCAACCAAAGACTCTCTTCACTAAAGGAAACAGTTACTCTTCTGTTCTCTGTTTTTCAATACTGTACCACCAGAAAAAATATCTGTCAACTCTTATTCTTAAAAAAATATTTTTCTTTCAAAAAGTAAGTGCTGAAAAAGGACAAATGTATGGAAAATCATGTAAAATGTAGGTAAGTTGTTTGAACAGAAGGAGGAGTTTTGGTATGAAACAGAAAAAGTGGTTAATAGGACTTGTTGCACTGGGCTTGGTTTTAGCAGCATGTGGAAGTGGCGGTTCGAAAACAACCTCGAACGAACCAATTACACAGAAAATTAACGTCGCATCTGGTGGTGAACTCTCGACATTAGACAGCGCTCATTATACAGATGTCTATAGTTCCGATATGATTGGTCAAGTAGTTGAAGGCTTGTATCGACAAGATAAAAACGGAGATCCTGAGCTAGCTATGGCGAAAGCAGAGCCACAAGTTAGTGAAGACGGGTTAGTCTATACATTCAAGTTACGAGAAGCAAAATGGACAAACGGGGATCCAGTTAAAGCAGGGGATTTTGTAGTTGCGTTTAGAAACGTGGTCGATCCAGCGTATGGTTCAAGTAGCAGTAATCAAATGGATATTTTTAAAAATGGGCGTGCGGTGCGGGAAGGACAAGCCACGATGGAAGAATTTGGTGTCAAAGCAATCGATGACCAGACACTAGAACTAACATTAGAAAATCCAATTCCTTATTTAGCCCAAGTCTTAGTTGGAACACCTTTTATGCCTAAAAATGAAGCCTTTGCCAAAGAAAAAGGTACTGCCTATGGGACTTCTGCAGATAATTTTGTTGGCAATGGACCGTTTGTAATTTCAGGCTGGGATGGCAATTCCGAAACTTGGAAATTGAAGAAGAATGATCATTATTGGGATAAAGAACACGTAAAATTGAATGAAATTGATGTTCAAGTAGTGAAAGAAATTGGCACAGGAGCCAATCTTTTTGATAATGGCGATTTAGATTACACTGTTTTAGCAGATACTTATGCACTTCAGTATAAAGAGTCAAAACAAGCGCATTTTGTGCCTAAAGCCATGGTGGGTTATTTAAGCCCAAATCATCGCCGTGAAATTACCGGCAACGAACATGTTCGAAAAGCTTTTTTACAAGCGATTGATAAAGAAACTTTTGCAAAAGAAATTTTAGGAGATGGCTCGACAGCTTTAAATGGATTTGTACCAGCTAATTTTGCAAAAAATCCAGATACAGGTGAAGATTTCCGCAAAGAAAATGGTGATTTATTGCCATATAATATTAAAGAAGCCCAAGCTAACTGGACCAAAGCGAAAGAAGAGTTGGGCAAAGATAAAATTGAATTGGAACTAATCTCAGCGGACTCAGCGATTGCCAAGAAAACCATTGAATTTGTTCAAGGGCAATTGCAACAAAATTTACCAGGTTTAACAATCAAATTAAAATCATTGCCTTTGCAAAATCGTTTGGATTTACAAACAGCAGGTAATTACGATTTAGCCTTTGGAACATGGACACCTGACTATGCTGATCCCATTAATTTTTTAGAATTTTATGACTCAAAAAGTGGCTTAAATACTTCTGGTTATAACGATTCAGCGTATGATGCGGGTCTCCAAAAAGTTAGAAAAGATTACGCCAATGAACCTGAAAAACGCTGGAATGAATTACTAAGTTTAGAAAAAACATTAATTGAAAAAGATGCCGGCGTTTTACCACTATTCCAAGGAGCCATTGGTTACTTGAAATCAGATCGCTTACAAGGTTTGCAAGTATTTTCTTTTGGTCGCACAGTATCCTATCGTTTAGCTTATGTAGAAGAATAAATTGACTTCTGAAAAGTCCTATCTTTTGAAAAAGTCTGCTTTCTGTTTTATCCTTAAAGTAGGAAAATTAACTAAAAAAATCAACTATGAAAGGTAGGTTTTTCAAATGTTTAGCTTTCTATGGGCATTAATTGTCGGAGGAATTATTGGCGCAATTGCTGGCGCAATTTTAGGAAAAGACGTGCCAGGTGGCATTATTGGAAATATTATCGTGGGCTTTTTAGGAAGTTGGGTAGCATCACTCTTGTTGCCTTCTTTAGGACCAGTCATCGGCGGTTTTCCAATTATCTCAGCGTTGCTAGGAGCGATCATCTGTATCGCTATTTACTCTTTTATTGTAAACCGCAAGGCGTAAAATTGTATCAAAATGATATCTTGAAAAGCATCATAAAACTTGTGAAGGTTAATCAGACCATTACTTTTGATGTCTTTTCTCTCATATTTTAAGTCTATGACAAAAATCTCTTTGGATTTTTGTCATAGACTCTTTTTTTTAAATATTTATTATGAGAATTTCCTGCGTTAGACTGCTTATTTTTCATTTATTATTCATTTTTGATAAAGGAAGTTTTGTTGGATAAAGTGAATAGCTCAAGGCTCAACAAAAATAAAGAAAAAATTAATATGTTAAGTTCAAGGTGAGTGAAATTCTGCTCTCATAATACGCCGTTTTATTCATTAAACGATAGTTGAAAAAAATAAGTGCCCTTGTTATTCTTTGAATTAAACTAATGGGGGCGAAAAGCATGGAATCGTTAAAAAGTAATCTTTTTTTGACCAGAGAAGCATATTTGGAAGCTTTTGAAACAATCATGACACCTTTAAAAACGGCTATTTTAACATCAGAAAAACCTGGCGTGAATTTTGGGTCCAGTGGTGCTGTCTATGATCAGCAACATGCTGAAATGGAAGCGCTCATTCGACCATTATGGGGAATTGGACCGTATTGGGTTGCTTGTAAAGATGATGTTTTAAGAGATGCTTATGTGGAAAAATTAATCGCAGGAACTGATCCGTCATCCCCAGACTATTGGGGCGATATTGTTGATTATGATCAATATATTGTGGAAGCAGCAGCATTATCTTTAACTTTATTGCTTCATAAGACATATTTTTGGTCCTGTTTTTCTGAGAAACAGCAAGAAAATATCATGGTTTGGTTAAATAAGGCACTTGGTTGTAAAATTCCTAAAAATAATTGGACGTTTTTCAAAGTGCTCATTCGTTTAGCACTCGAGGGATGTGGACAAGTGATTAACCAAGCGGAACTAGAGGAAGAATTGGCGTTGATTGAACGCATGTATTTAGGTGATGGTTGGTATATGGATGGTAAAACTACGCAAAGAGATTATTATATTTCGTTTGCTTTTCATTATTATAGTTTGATTTATGTCAAATTTATGCGAGAAAGAGATCCTGTTCGTGCGAAACGTTTTACAGAACGAGCCGTTATGTTCGCGCAGGACTATCTGTACTATTTTGATGAGGAGGGCGAAGCGTTACCTTACGGACGTAGTCAAACGTATCGGTTTGCTCAAGGAGCGTTTTTCGCAGCTTTGATATTTGCAGAAGTAGAGGCGTTACCTTGGGGACAAATAAAAACGCTGTTAGCAAAACATTTACACTGTTGGATGCAACAGACTATTTTCACTTATGATGGTCGGTTGTCCATTGGCTATCATTACGAAAATTTAGTAATGGCAGAAGGTTATAACGCACCAGGCTCTCCGTATTGGGCTTTTAAAACATTTTTGTTGCTCGCAGTGGATCAAGACCATCCGTTTTGGCGTGCTGAACCGCTGGCTATAAAACGAGAAGAAAAGCGTTTGATAGAAAAGGGAAACATGTTATTAATCCATCCTAAAATGAAAACGCATGTCCTCGGCTATCCTGCAGGACTATGGCTTGAAAATCAAGCACATGCTGCGGCTAAATATAGTAAATTTGTCTATTCTAGCCGCTTTGGTTTTAGCGTTCCCAAAGCTGGCGCGTGTTATGAGGAGGGAGCTTTTGATAACGTATTGGCTGTTTCTCGTGATGGTGAATATTTTCGTGTTAAAGGGAAAATTCATGATTTTTATTTAACAGAGGAGCAAGTTTATTATAAATGGCTACCTTTTCAAGAAGTAGAAATTGAAACAACCATTTATCCTTTTGGGGAATGGCATGTTAGAGTACATGAAATAGTGACATCGGTTCCATTAAAAGTGCGCGAAGGAGGATTCAGTCTACCGTTACTTGGAAAATTTTCAGAAAAAGAACTTGGTAAAGAGTGGGCTAGAGTCGATTCAGGAGAATTGTGTTCGCAAATAATTGCAATTGAAGGGTATGACCACGCAGGTATTCTTCAACCTGAACCCAATACATCGTTGTTTTTCCCAAGAACAAGTTTACCTTATTTGCAAAAAGAGCTACCAATAGGAACGCATCGCCTGATTTGTTTGGTAGGTGGTGTGACAAGGGAGGAATAAAAAATGATAAAAATCGAATTGAAAAATAAAGACAATCAGATTATTACTGGCCGAATCGATCACGAGAAGCCAGAAGCGCCATTCGTGGCGGAGGGAGACACGTTAGCGGTATTAGCAATTAAACAGTACCTTTATCAAGTTGGCGATAAAATTGTAGTGACTTATACTGGGGCTATCCCTTATTTGATGGTTCAATTAGATGAAACTTTGGCTCCTTCATTGATTTATCTAAAAGAAAAAGTTTGGGAATATCAAATTCCATTAGAAGAATCTGCTCGAAAAGCTTTTGTTGATACGGCCTTTCATTCAGCAAGGCACCAAATAATGGTTCGACAAGCGCACACGTTTGAAAAAGACAATTATCAAAATCTTTCTATGAATACACATGACCAAAAAGAATATTCAGGAGCCTATCCTCATGCGTATGCAAACGTTGAAACGAGAGACGATGCTGTTTTCTTTGCGAAAAATGCTATTGATTCTAAGTTTGGTAACCTTTCTCATGGCTCGTATCCATTTGCTTCTTGGGGAATTAACCAAAAAAAGGAGGCACAGTTAACGATTGACTTTGGCAGACCTGTAGAAACGGACTGGATCCGCTTGCTATTTCGGGCGGACTACCCACATGATAGCTATTGGGAGGAAGTCACTTTAGCTTTTTCAGATGGAGAGGAACGAGTAGTTGCCACAACGAATACCGCCTGTTTTCAAGAAATAAAGTTCCCAATGAAAACAACACAAACTTTGACATTAAAATGCTTACGAAAAGCGCTGGACTCTTCTCCATTTCCAGCGTTGACCCAAATTGAAGTATTCGGTCGGAATAAATAACAAGAGGTCGGGACAGAACCGTTTAGCTCCGAGAAATAAGAAGAAATTTCCGAAAATTGATCTTTGATTTTTGGAGAATTTCGGCTTATTTCCGAAGGAGTTGGTTCTGTTCCCGCCGTTTATCAGTTTTTGAGCGTGGAGCAAAAATCCAAAGTGATTTTTGTCCCACGCTCTTGTTTTTAAGAGAAATAATCAAGAAAGGTCGCTTTTTATTTTCTTTTACGTTATAATACAATAAGTTAATATGTTAACAAGTTAAGGAGTGATGGAGATGTGTAGTCAAGAAAATAAACAAAGACTGATCTCTCTAGGAGAAAATGTCACAGATGAATGGATTCAAACGCAATTAAATGAATGCGTTTCAAAAATTGCTAAAAATATGCAGCGTTTCGGAACACAGTTTCCTTCAGCTTGTGCTACGAATGGTCGATATCGTCTCAAAGCTAACGATGATTGGACCAATGGCTTTTGGACAGGCATGCTTTGGCTGGCATATGAGTGGTCTCACCAAGAAAAATTTCGTTTACTGGCAATGGAAAATATTGACAGCTTTCAACAACGATTAGAAGAGCATTTTGTTTTGGACCACCATGACATTGGTTTTTTATATAGTCTATCGGCGGGTGCTGGGTATAAAATTACCGGTGATGAGCGCTGTAAACAAGAAGTGATAGCTGCCGCTGAAGTATTGTCAGCACGATTCCAAGAAAATGGCTCCTTCATCCAAGCGTGGGGCCATTATGGTGATCCCAAAGAATATCGATTAATTATCGACTCATTAATGAATTTACCGCTTTTATTTGAAGCAACTAAATTATCTGGAAATAGGTTTTATGAGGAAATTGCCTCACGTCACTATCATACGTTAATGAAAACGGTGATTAAATCCGATGCGACAACTTATCATACCTATTATTTTGATCCAGAAACAGGCAAACCAAAACATGGAGCTACGCATCAAGGACATAGTGATACTTCCATTTGGGCACGAGGCCAAAGTTGGGCAATTTTAGGGATTCCCCTAAACGAAACATTTCTCCATTCCCAACCATTTCCAGAAATTTATCCACAAATAGTGGAGGTTTTTCTAGCTCATTTGCCTGCAGATTTAATTCCCTATTGGGATTTTGATTTTAATGACCAAATGCCATCTGACAAAGATAGCTCGGCACTGGCAATTGCGGCATGTGGTTTATTGGAAGCAGACAAACTACAGGCTTTTCCTCAAGCGAAAGAGCTTGCCAAAGGAATGATTTATCAATTAGGAGAATATTATCGTACGCAAAATGATTCCGAAAATGAAGGACTGCTACTCCATGGTGTTTACGCACATGCAGAAGGAAAAGGGATTGATGAACCCAATTTATGGGGCGATTATTTTTACATGGAAGCCTTAATGCGTTTAGCAAAACCATCATGGCAAAGATACTGGTAAAGGGGAAAAATGATGCAAACGTTTGAGATTAAAGAAGACTTTTTATTAAATGGACAACCAATAAAAATTATTAGCGGGGCGATTCATTACTTTCGAATGACACCTAGACAATGGGAAGATAGCCTCTATAATCTGAAAGCTTTAGGGGCTAATACAGTAGAAACCTACATTCCTTGGAATATTCATGAACCAGAAGAAGGCGTATACGATTTTGAAGGAATGAAAAACATTGAAGCATTTGTCCGCGTGGCAGAAAAACTGAATTTACTAGTTATTCTGCGTCCTTCGGCTTATATTTGTGCAGAATGGGAGTTTGGTGGCTTACCAGCATGGCTTTTGAAAGAAAAAGGCGTGCGATTACGTTCGACAGATCCTATTTTTATGACTAAAGTTCGTAACTATTTTCAAGTATTATTGCCTAAACTAGCACCACTGCAGATAACACAAGGTGGACCAGTGATCATGATGCAGGTTGAAAATGAATATGGGTCCTATGGCATGGAGAAAGCGTACTTGCGACAAACCAAGCAGATAATGGAAGAACTGGGGATTGAGGTTCCTCTTTTTACATCTGATGGCGCTTGGGAAGAGGTTCTGGATGCGGGGACGTTAATTGAAGAGGATGTTTTTGTGACAGGAAATTTTGGTAGTCATTCGAAAGAAAATGCTGCCGTTTTGAAAAAATTTATGACTCGTCATGGTAAAAAATGGCCGTTGATGTGCATGGAATACTGGGATGGGTGGTTCAATCGTTGGGGTGAACCAGTGATTCAGCGAGAAGGTACCGACTTGGCGAAGGAAGTAAAAGATATGCTGGCAGTGGGTTCTTTAAATCTCTATATGTTTCATGGAGGAACAAATTTCGGCTTTTATAATGGGTGTTCGGCGCGAGGTGCAAAAGATTTACCTCAAGTCACTAGCTATGATTATGATGCTTTATTAACAGAAGCAGGAGAACCAACAGAAAAATATTATGCCGTTCAAAAAGCAATTAAAGAAGCATGTCCAGAAGTTTGGCAAGCACAACCACGCACGAAAAAACTGGGGAATTTAGGAAGCTTTCCAGTAACTGCTAGCGTATCCTTATTCGCAGTAAAAGATCAAATGATGACACCGAAGACCACCCCGTATCCATTAAGTATGGAAGAAGCTGGCTCAGGCTATGGCTACTTGCTTTATTCGTTTGATTTAAAAAATTATCATCATGAAAATAAACTAAAAGTGGTTGAGGCTAGTGATCGTTTACACATTTATGTAGATGGAGATTTAGCTGCTACCCAATATCAAGAGACAGTGGGAGAAGAGCTACTGATTTCAGGGCAAACTGAAAAAGACACACTTGCGTTAGATATCTTAGTGGAAAACTTAGGTCGCGTTAATTATGGCTTTAAATTAAATAATCCCACACAAAGTAAAGGAATTCGAGGTGGAGTGATGCAAGACATTCATTTTCACCAAGGCTATCAACACTATCCCTTAACTTTTTCACAAGAGCAATTAGCCAAGATTGATTACACAGCTGGAAAAAATCCATTGCAGCCTTCGTTTTATCAAGTAACATTTGAATTAGAACAGCTAGCAGACACGTATATTGACTGTCGAGGCTACGGCAAAGGATTCGTTGTGGTCAATGGCCATCATCTAGGTCGTTATTGGGAAATAGGACCCATTCATTCGCTGTATTGTCCCAAAGAATTTTTACAGCAAGGACAAAATGAAGTAGTAATTTTTGAAACAGAAGGAATTAACATTGAGTACTTGAAATTTACGAATCAAGTAATCATAGACTAAAATAATAGAAGTAGAAGCTGAAATTTATTCGGCTTCTACTTCTATTTTGGTTTTGAAATATTTCCAATGTTTATAACTAATAATATATTCAGCAACACTACCATCTGCGAGATAGGAATGTTTAACTTGTTTAACAGCGGGTTCACGAAAACTTAATTGAAGTAAATTCAATAACTCAGCATCTTCGGGAAAGACAATTTCATTTGTTTCTACAGAAGCCAACGAGAAGAGGTCTACTGAAAAATCTTTACGGACTCGTTCATACACACTTGCATAAGCTGTGAGGTCCTTTGAGAGCGGCTCTTTAACAAGCTTTTTGGGAAGATGTGTGATATGTACGAGAAAGGGTGTATCTTCAGAATAGCGTACACGCTTGATTCTATAATAAGAAGCGTTAGCTGGTAAGCCTAATTCCTTTAAAATTTCGGCTTGATTTTCTTCTTCAATTGAAAGGACTTTAACTTTTTCAGAGTCTAAAGAATGCAACTCGATATCAGAAAATTTTACATTTTGAGAAACTTTTGATTTCGAAACAAAGGTCCCTTTTCCTTGGATACGATACAAGTAACCTGCACTGGTTAGCTCATTCAGTGCTTTGACAGCTGTGATAGAACTAACAGCATATTTTCGTTTAATATCGGCTTCAGAATAAAATTTATCACCAGGAATAAAGGTATGATTTTTTATTTCACGTAAAAGGTCTTGTTTAATTTGTTCATATTTAGGTAACATGCGATTGCCTCCATTCTAGTAATCGAATGAATTAAGCATAACATGTTAACTAGCCTTTAGCAAACACTTTGAAAAAGAGGAAAGACAATTTTTATTTAAAGAATTCAAAAAAATAAATTCAATATATTAAGATATTAGGTTTACGGATAACTTAGTATGTGTTATAGTAAGTTCGTAGAGAACATAACATGTTAAGTAGGGTCACCTACATCTAGGGAGGGAAATTCGTGGAAAACATTGTACTAATTAGTCATGGTAGCATGGCTGAAGGCGTCAAAGTTAGCTTAGAAATGATCGTTGGTCGGCAAGAACACGTGCATACAGTCTCATTACGACCAGATAGCGACAATCTTCAATTTGAGAAAGAGCTAAATGAAAAAATGAAAGCCCTTAACGGTACGACACTGATTATTGCTGATTTACTAGGAGGAACGCCATGTAACGTGGCAACTAAGAATTATTTGAACGTTGACGGAGTGGAAATTATTGCAGGGATGACGCTCTCTGTTGTGATTGAAGCAGTGGTTAATCAACAGGCTTCGATTAAAGAATTAGTTTGTTTAGCACAAGAAAATATTGTTGATGTAAAAGCTGGGATGAATCAAGCAGAACAAGAGATTTCAGAAGCCAGCAAAGAAAAAGAATTAAGTAACTATAGTCAATATGCTGGAAAAGAAAATATTGTAAACACACGGATCGATGAACGGTTAATTCATGGACAAGTAGCGGGAATTTGGTCGACAAGTCTTAGTACACAGCGAATAATTGTAGCCAATGATGAGGCGGCTACAGATCCTTTACAAAAATCATCTTTGAGAATGGCAGCGCCTTCTTCGATGCGTTTATCTGTTCTTGGAGTAGAGGCTGCCGCTAAAAATATTCAATCAGGAAAATATGGTAAACAGCGTTTATTTTTATTATTTAAAAATCCGAAAGATGTGCTCCGCTTTATCGAAGCGCAAGGACCTATCAAAACTGTAAATGTTGGGAATATGAGTTACAAAGAAGGAGCACGCGAAGTAACAAAAAGTATTCAAGTTTTACCAGAAGAAGAACAAATTTTTGAAACAATCGCTTCAAAAGGCGTCACTGTGACAGCCCAATTAGTTCCAAACGATCCAGTCGTTGATTTTATGAAAAAATTACGCGGCTAAAACTGTCAGACTAAGAAAGAATATTTTTAAATTTAGGAGGAAATTTCAATGCATTTAGCAGCGTATCAAATTATTTTAATTACTATTTATGCGTTTATTGCTATTAATGACTCACTTATTTCAAATACGTTGACGCAACCAGCTATTGCTGGAATGATTTCTGGAATGATTATGGGAGATTTAAAAACTGGTTTAATGGTTGGCGGCACTCTTCAATTAATGCGTTTAGGAATTGCTGCTTTTGGTGGAGCATCGGTACCTGATTATTTCACAGGGGCTGTTTTAGGAACCGCTTTCGCTGTAATCTCTGGAAAAGGAGCGGAGTATGGCATTGGTTTAGCTGTTCCTGTTTCTCTGTTGATGTTGCAACTAGATGTAGTGGCCCGTTTTTGTAATGTCTTTTTACTTCATAGTGTCGATAAAGCGATTGATAAGATGCAAGTAAAACGGATTCCACGTTTAGTTTTATCTGGTTCTGTTCTATGGGGACTGTCTCGTGCCATTCCGATTTTATTAATGTTATTAGCGGGGGATGCTGTAGTAACAACGATTACCGATAACATGCCAGAATGGCTAATGACGGGCTTAAAAACAGCTGGAGGAGTATTACCTGTTGTCGGTGTAGGGATTTTATTACGTTACTTGCCAACGAAGCAATATATCCCCTATTTACTATTAGGCTTTTTCTTAGCGGCTTATTTAAAAGTTCCAATGTTAGGTGTTTCGATAGTTGGGATGGTAGCAGCGATGCTTGTATTTAAACGTGATGGGGCAAAAAGCACGACACAAGCAACAACAGGAAATGGTGATTTTGAAGGAGGATATGACGGCGATGAGTAAGCATAAACTGACAAAAAAAGAATTAAATGCAATTAGCTGGCGTTATATTTTAGGAAGCCAATTAAACTGGAACTATGAACGTATGATGAGTTCAGGATATTTATACGGCATCTTACCTGTTTTAAAAAAATTCTATGGTCATGATGAAGCACAATTTCAAGATATGATGCGCACACACAATCAATTTTTTAACACCAATGCTATTTTTGGGAATTTAATTATGGGGATTGATGTTGCGATTGAAGAGCAAGATGGCTATAAAGCGAAAGAAACAATTATTGCGCTAAAAACAGCTCTGATGGGTTCTTTGGCAGGCGTGGGTGACTCTTTATTCCACGTTATTTGGGGGACGATTTTCGGCTCTGTTGCAGGGACACTGGCTCAAAATGGTTCGGTGGTTGGCTGTGTTATTTGGATTATTGCAAATATTGCACTATTGTTTGGTCGGGCCGCGCTCTTACCACTTGGTTATAAGCAAGGGGTCAAACTAGTGACGACCTTAAAAGACAAGTTATCTGCCTTTACGAATGCAGCAACTGTTCTTGGTGTGACTGTGATTGGTGCCTTAATTCCTTCAGTTATCAAGGCGACAGTTCCTTTTGTTTATAAAAAGAACGGGGTCGAATTAGTTATTCAAGATACGTTAGATGCGATTCTGCCTTCCTTAGTTCCAATCTTACTTGTTCTTTTGACTTATTGGATGTTAGGTCAAAAGAAATTAAATTCCACACGAGTGATTTGGATTATTTTAATTTTATCGATTGTTTTGAGTGCCTTTGGTATTTTGGCGTAAAAAGTATATTAAGTGATTTTCAGAGAGTCGGAGAGTGTAGAAAGTATTTTTCTTCACTCTTTTTCTCTGATTTGTATGTAAGCGTTTTACAATAGTTTTTTAGGAGGAGAAAGAATGAAAAACAGGAAAATATGGGTAATGCTGGTCGGACTGTTTACTGCTTTGACGAGTGGATTTATGGGAACCACCCTTACTTTTGCAGAAGAAAACGAAGCGAGCCAAACGATTGAGCAACCCTCTTACATTTCAGATTTCCCCAATCAAGTTGGGCATTGGCAAGATTTGGTGGGAACAGCAGAAAAAAAGAATGATTCTGCTGGTTTATGGATCGCAAACACGAAGCAAGGGACAAACCTAGAATCTGTCTCTATCAATCTTGATGCACGCGAACAATCTTCAGGAGATCTTGAACTAACCTTTTTATATGAAGGACAAAGTAACTTCGGATTGGTTTTTCGCGGAGATAAACAAAAGACGAGTCAATGGCAATCTTTTGCTTATAATCGTGACGGCCGCTGGCAATTAGGACAACCAGGCGGTAAATGGCTAACTAATATTCCGGGGCCAACATTACTAAGTGGCCAACAATATAAACTGCTGGTTCGCTATGATGGGAAAAAAATTCAAACATTCCTGAATGATCAATTATTTTATGAAAATGAAGAGGTTCATTATCCTGATGGTACGTCCATTAATGATGACTGGACGGGGGCTGTAGGAATTAGACTATTTGGTAATCTATCAAAGCTGAATATCATTTCTATGAAAAGTGGCTCCGTTGGTAGCATTCCTGTTATCGATTCATCTGCAGAATACCGAGAATTAAAAGAAAAATGGCGAAATCAGCTTGTTTCCAAAGAATATGATTCAACTAACCAAGCGCTTGTAGACTACGTCCAAAAAATCTCCAATGAAGCAACAGAACTCGATCAAACGATGAATAAAGAGCCGAACCGCAGCTATTTATGGCCACTAGAGCCTGGCAATACGCCATCGGCTGATTTAACGACTCAATTTACCAAATTGCAAAAATTAGCGTTAGCCTATGGAACGAAGGGGAGTACGCTTTACCAAGATGACAAATTGGCAACAACCATTATTGATGGCTTAGATTTTATGGTGACGCAAAAAGGGTATGATGGGAAAAAGTACCACGGAAATTGGTGGGACTGGCAAATTGGTGTGCCACAGAAGTTTCTTAATATTCTAATGATTTTAGAGGATAAAGTTTCTCCGGAAAAGCAACAAATCTATACAAATGCGCTGAGCAGTTATGTCCCAGATCCGTTTAAACAGTTGTATACAAAACCACAAGGAACGTTTGTGGATTTAGCTTTTATCCCAAATTTTGTGACATCAGGAGCGAACCGAACGGACTTAGCTTTAACTGTTTTGGGGTTAGGAATTTTACAAAAGGATAGCGGGAAAATTAACCAAGCATCCAGTAGTATCGTCGATGTATTTAAATTAGTCACAAAAGGTGATGGTTTTTACCAAGATGGTTCTTTTATCCAGCACAATAACATTCCTTATACAGGTTCGTATGGCAATGTTTTGGTGAAAGGGGTTGGACAAATTTTGGCCATTACAGCAGATTCATCTTTTCAAATGGATGCAACTCTTGTGACAGAATTTGTTGAAAATGTTGATCGTGCCTTTCTTCCTTTGATTTATAAAGGTGAAATGCTACCAACTGTGAATGGCCGTTCCATCTCAAGAGCCCCAGCAGTTGGAAAAACAGGCTACGGCTCAACTACCATGTATAATTTATTAATTGTGGCTAAATTTGCTCCTAATAATTATCAAAAGAAATTTCAAGAAGCCGTTAAATATTGGATGAAGGAGAACCCAGATTATTATTTGACAAATGCTCGTGATTTTAATGATTTACAGATGACTATGCAACTTTTAACTAATCCAGAAATTACGGGAGGGCAACTTCCTTTTACAGGTACGAAACTTTATGCTTCGATGGATCGATTTGTCCAACGCACACCTAGTTATATGTTTGGGCTAGGCTTGTATTCAAAGCGCACTGCATCTTTTGAAGCAGGGAATAAAGAAAATAAACGTGGCTGGCACACTGGTGACGGAATGATGTACGTATATAATGATGACGAGGTTCAATTTAATTCCAGCTATTGGCCAACTGTAGATCCCTATCGACTACCAGGAACAACGGTAGATACCATTTCTTTGGCAGATGAAGTTTCAGCATTTACAACAATCACATCGAAAGAGCAATGGGTTGGTGGAGTAACGTCAGACAATCAGGCAGTAGTAGGGATGGCTCTTAATAAAGACGGGACCAAAAATAATGGGAAACTTTTACCTATGAACCTACAAGCTAAAAAATCTTGGTTTGTATTAAATGGGCAAATTATCGCATTAGGCGCAGGAATTAAAGGGGATACAGAAGCTTCGATTGAGACAGTTGTTGATAATCGTTTGTTAAATGATGCGTATCAGTATCAAGTGCTATCAAATATTGGGGAGATTCATGAGAAAAATGAAACGAGTAAAAAACAATGGTTATTACTAAAGTCGGATCATTCCAATGCTAATATGGGTTATTATTTTCCAGAAGAAACAACGGTAAATGTTAAAAGTGAAACTAGAAAAGGAACCTATAAAGCAATTAATGAAGCATTTCCAAGTGATAAAGAATATGTAGGTGATTATCGAACATTTACGATTCAACATGGTCAACACCCAATGAACGAGCATTATGCTTATGTAGTTTTACCAGAAATCGATGAAACTGATTTAAAAACATATGCTGCCAAAAAAACAGTAGAAGTTCTCTCAAATACAGAAGAAATTCAAGCAGTTAAGCAAGAAGAAGAAGGCTATCTTGGGGTTAACATTTGGTCAGAAACTGGCGGTACAATAGCAGGGATTACTTCAAATAAAGCTATTTCTTTAATGAGAAAGACACAACAACACCAAAAAACGTATACTTTCTCTGATCCCACACAAACAACTAAGACACTGACTTTAAAAATACCAAAAGATTACAGCACAGTAATTAGTCAAAGTGACGGAATCACTTATGATGATGCAACAGAAACCTTTACTATTAATTTTGAAAATGCTGCAGGAAGTAGTAAACAAATTATTGTAGAATAACTAAAAGAAATTAAAGTAGCCTCAAATTCCAGTTTAATCGGAATTTGAGGCTACTTTGTTGAAATTATTTAAGATTCTAACATTTCTGCAGGTAATAAAATCGTTTCACGATGGCCATCATCAAAAGCAAAAATTCGCGACGGATATGCCGTAGAATAACTAAATGGTAAGTCGATGGCCATTTCTACTGAACTATTTTCTTGAGAAAAATGGACAGTCACTTTGCCATTATTGTTCAACAAATCAAAGTGAAGTAAGTCGTTTAAAGGGATAACCCCTTTTAGATTTAAGTCAATAATCAACCAAATACTATCAATTAAGCCACTAGGTAAGCTGGAAACAACACCTAATGAAGCATAGCGGCTACGGTCACTATCAAAACGTTCAAACATATGGATGACCTCCTTTTTGTTTACTTACTTTTAGTATACTGCAAATTTTAAAAAAAGAAATTGTTTCGTTTGAAAATATTGCGTAGATTAGCAAAAATTTAATATTCCTCTGTAGCTTCCTAGCTTTGCAGGTGTCATCATTTATGTGAAGAAATCAAGACATGCAGTAAAAAGAAAATGGGACGTACGTTGTTTCAACGTACATCCCATTTCTAAAACTTAAGAGAATCAGCTGAACAAAAGTGTACTCTTTATTCGTCTAATTCTGGTTCAGTCGTTTCAGCAGCTGTTCCTTCTTCTTCTTCAGGAGCAGTTTGTGCTTCAACAATAGCAACTAGTTGTTCTTCTGGATCAGTTAAAATTTCATAGTCTTTGTGTTCAGGTAAATCAGCGATTGTAAGAGCATCACCAATTTCTAAGTTTGTAATATCTACTTCAATTGATTCTGGCAATTTATCTGGTGTGGCTGCCACTAAAACAGTGTACAAGTTTTGAGCTAAGGTACCCCCAGCTTTCACACCTGCAGATTCACCAATTAATTGAACTTCTGCTTCGACTTCTGTTGTTTCTTTCATATTTACAGATAAGAATTCAACATGAAGCATTTGACCAGTAAAGGTATCTAATTGTGCTTTCGACATTAATGTGTTGATGTTTTTGCCATCAACTGTCATTTTAATAACGGTGTTAGCACCATGTTCGCGTAAAATTTTTGATAAGTCTTTTTCTTCAAAATAGATTGGTGTACTTTCAATTTGGTAACCGTAAACAATGGCAGGTACTTTCCCTTCGTGACGTAGCTGATTTCTTAGTGAACGTGGACGGATAGCTCTTTCTTTAACTTCTAATTGTACTGACATAACCTAATTCCTCCTTGAAATAATGAGTGATTTGGTTAAACTCAGAAACAAAACATAATGGAAAAAAGAAACTCTTTTTTCAGTTGTTCTTGTCTAGAAAAATGCTAACAATAATCAAAAAATCCCCACAAATATTGCCAGGCAACACTCATGGGAATGGTTCATTGTTATCGTTGTTCTCTCCCAGGTCATTACGCTGTTTTTGAGAAACCTTTATTTACTTTACTTATTAACCGTAACACTTATATTTTTATACGTCAAGGAATTACCTTTTTCCACTTTTCATCTTTAACGGATTCCACTATACTAATACCAGAATGGAGCGGAACAATGCGAGTAGATAAATTACTAGAAGAACTTCAGTTTGGATCACGCAAAACGGTGAAACGATTAATCAAAGGCAAGCAGGTCACTGTGGATGGCATCGTGACTTTAAATGAAAGCCAAAATGTCGATGCGCAATTACAAATGATTAAAGTAAAAGGACAATTAATTTCGCATAAGACCCATGTGTACTACATGTTGAATAAGCCAAAAGGTGTGGTTAGTGCTGTCTCAGATGCATCTAAAAAAACAGTCATTGATTTGATTGCACCACAAGACAGACGCCCTGGTCTTTATCCAGTGGGCAGACTCGATGGCGATACGGAAGGGTTACTTCTATTAACAGATAATGGACAATTAGGGTATCAATTAATTCGGCCAAATAAAGAAGTAGCGAAATGTTATGAAGTGAAAGTCAATGGTTTGGTCTCTGCAGAAGATTGTGCTAAATTTAAAGATGGGATTGTTTTGCAAGGAGGCATTCAATGTAAGCCAGCAAAAATAACTGTTCTTGCAGCGACTGAAACGGAGAGTCATGTTTTCCTGACTATTCAAGAAGGAAAATTTCACCAAGTGAAAAAAATGTTTTTATCTGTGGGGAAAAAAGTGACTGCTTTAAAACGCCAAACTATGGGGCCGTTGCGGCTAGATCCGCAATTACCTTTAGGTGCTTATCGTTCATTAACAAGAGAAGAGTTACAATTGCTATTGCCTTATTTTTTTATTGAAAAACAACAAACAAGCAAAGCGTTACCGAGTAATTTGAAAAGAGAAGAGGAACGGAAATGAAAACATTGCTTTTTGATGTTGATGATACATTGTTAGATTTTAAATTGGCTGAAAAGAAGGCGCTCCATGCCTTATTTGAAGAAGAAAATGTACCATTTACATCTGAAGTCGAGTCAACATACCACCGAATTAATCAAGGATTATGGCGTTCATTTGAAGAAGGAAAAATAACAAAAGATGTTCTCCTTGATACACGGTTTGGTTTATTGTTTGACGCGTTTAATCGAGAAGTTGATAGCGTTAAAATGGGAGAAAACTACCGAGAATATTTAAGTCAAGGACATGACTTGCTTGGCAATAGTCAACGTATCTTGGAAAAATTAGCACCCCATTATGATTTATATATTGTGACAAACGGAGTGGCAAAAACACAGTATCGTCGGTTGGAAGATTCGAAATTAATGCCTTATTTTAAAGATATTTTTGTTTCAGAAGAAGTGGGTTATCAAAAACCGATGAAAGAGTATTTTGATTTTGTTTTTGAACGGATTCCTAATTTTAGTCGAGAAAAAACAATGATTATTGGCGATTCTTTGCATTCAGATATTCAAGGAGGTCAACAAGCGAAAATTCAAACTGTTTGGCTCAATCCGACCTCCGCTCCAGCAACACCAACCATTCAACCCAATTATACGATTCAACAGCTAGATGAGTTGTTACCAATTCTTGGGCATTAAAAAGAGCGTGGGACAAAAATCACTTTGGATTTTTGCTCCACGCTCAAAAACTGATAAACGGCGGGAACAGAACCAACTCCTTCGGAAATAAGCCGAAATTCTCCAAAAATTAAAGAGCAATTTTCGGAAATTTCTTCTTATTTCTCGGAGCTAAACGGTTCTGTCCCGACCTCTTTTTAACTTAAATGTAACCGTAAGCGAACCATATCCTTTAAAGGCAAGCCGTTTTCTATAATAGGCTCATCATAATGATGGATAAAAAAATCTGGTTCAATATGTGTCATTCGAAAACCGACTTTTTGGTAGAGATATAGCTGTTGAAAGCCTGTGCTCCCAGTCCCAATCTCCAAGGAATCATACTTTTCTTTTTTGGCAAAATCAATGGCAAAATGTAATAATTCTTGCCCGATGCCCCGCCCTCGGCTTTCTTCTGAGACAGCGATGTTTACGATTTCCAATGTCCGTGGGTGAGTCGGCAACAGGACTAAAATTCCTTGAAGTTCTTCAGTCTGATAGTCAAAGCAAATGCCGCGGGTAATGTAATCTGCCACCATTTTTTTTGAGGGATCTGCCTCATAAAGAAGAGCGTAATGCGCCGTTGTAAGTGCTTCTTTTTTGACTTTTTTAATCATAGGTAGGATTCTCCTTTTATTGATAAGTATACTGTAATTGAAAGAAGTGTGGGCAGATTTTTCATAAGAAGATAAAAATCACATGAAAAGTCTTGGAAAAGGTCTGGCATTCTTCAGAGTTTTCATTATAATAGTAAAAGACAATGAAGTTTTTGAAAAGAAAGAGGTTTATACATGAAAGATAGTCAGCCAATTATCATTGGTGTTACTGGCGGATCAGGAAGCGGAAAAACCAGTGTTAGCCGTGCGATTTTTAATAATTTTCCCGATCATTCAATTATGATGTTAGAACAGGATTCTTATTATAAAGATCAGAGCCATTTGAGTTTTGAAGAACGTTTAAATACCAATTATGATCATCCTTTTGCGTTTGATACAGATTTATTGATTCAACATGTTGAACAACTGTTAAACTATCAAGCCATTGAAAAGCCAGTTTATGACTACGTTGCGCATACAAGAAGTACAGAAACGGTGATCCAAGAACCGAAAGAAGTAATTATTCTTGAAGGGATTTTAATTTTAGAAGATCGCCGCTTAAGGGATTTAATGGATATTAAAGTGTATGTGGATACAGATGATGACATCCGCATTATTCGTCGAATCAAGCGTGATATGGAAGAACGTGGCCGTACTTTGGATTCTGTGATTGAACAATATTTGACAGTCGTCAAGCCCATGTATCACCAATTTATTGAACCTACGAAACGTTATGCAGATATCATTGTGCCAGAAGGTGGCGAAAACCACGTCGCTATTGATTTAATTAATACAAAAGTGGATAGTATTTTAACAAAAATGTAATAGTCAGCTTAAATAGCCGTCTCTATATCAGAGTCGACTGTTTAAGCTTTTTTTGACTTTTAAAGGGTGGTTTTATCAAATATTTTAAGGGATAGCTAAAAAGTTGAAAATATTGCAAGAAACAATATGCTATAATTTTTTAAAGGAAAAGGAGGGAAGGGAATCTGAATGATAAAAAGAGGTGAGGTTTTTTATGCGAATCTCTCACCAGTTGTTGGTTCTGAACAAGGTGGGATTCGACCTGTCCTGATTATTCAAAATAACAAAGGTAACTTATTTAGTCCAACGTTGATTGTTGCACCGATTACCCGTAACGTAAGCAAGCGGCTGCAACCAACGCAAGTCCTCATCGAAATTCCCCATAACGAGTGCAGGACGCCATCACTTATTTTGTTAGAACAAATTCGAACATTGGATAAAGAACGAATGCTACACAAGGTTTGTCAACTTTCTCGTGAAGAGATGGAACAGGTCAATCAAGCTTTAAAAGTTAGCGTTGGTATCCGTTAATTTACATATAAAGAAATCGTTTTGGG
The DNA here is from genome assembly GCF_050533535.1 of Enterococcus sp. DIV2453a. NCBI lineage: Bacteria > Bacillati > Bacillota > Bacilli > Lactobacillales > Enterococcaceae > Enterococcus > Enterococcus sp. DIV2453a. Next base: position 637,951 of record NZ_CP172899.1, read on the forward strand.
GAAACGGTTTCTTTTTTTTTGAAATAGTTTCCAAATATTCGTTTTTCTCGTATAGTGAAAGAGGAGGCGATCACATGGATAAAATTCGTTATGGAATTATGAGTACTGCCCAAATTGTCCCAAGATTTGTAGCAGGGCTTCGAGAAAGCGCGCAAGCTGAAGTGCGCGGGATTGCATCAAGGCGTTTAGAGAATGCTCAAAAAATGGCTAAAGAATTAGCGATTCCGGTAGCTTATGGCAGTTATGAAGAGTTATGTAAGGATGAAACAATTGATATTATTTATATTCCCACCTACAATCAAGGACATTACTCAGCAGCTAAGCTTGCGTTATCACAAGGAAAACCCGTCCTACTGGAAAAACCATTTACATTAAATGCTGCTGAAGCAGAAGAACTCTTCGCAATCGCACAGGAGCAAGGGGTTTTTCTAATGGAAGCTCAGAAATCTGTCTTTTTACCAATTACCCAAAAAGTAAAGGCGACGATTCAAGAAGGGGGATTGGGAGAAATTTTATGGGTTCAGTCAGTTACTGCCTATCCCAATGTGGATCATATTCCCTGGTTTTACTCGAGAGAAGCGGGTGGTGGAGCGCTTCATGGCTCAGGAAGTTATCCATTACAATACTTACAATACGTATTAGGGAAAGAAATTCAAGCGGTTACGGGAACCGCAACATATCAGCAAGGGGCGACGGATAGTCAATGTAATTTAGCTTTGAAATTTGCTGAAGGGACACTGGGCAATATTTTTATTAATGTTGGTTTAAAGATACCTAGTGAAATGACCATCTGTGGGACAAAAGGGCAAATCGTTATTCCTAATTTCTGGAAAACAGATTGTGCTTATTATACAGATACTCAAGGCAACACTGTCAAATGGTCTGAACAATTCACTAGTGAATTTACGTATGAAATCAATCATGTGAATCAATGTTTACAAGACAAAAAGTTAACTAGCCCCGTAATGACGAAAGAATTAACGATAGCAACCGTCAAAATTGTTGAAGGTTTTTATCAAGAATGGTTTGATAGAGAATAATTACCACAACTTGCTATCCATACTATTCTGTGTTAAAGTGTGTTTTATGCGACGAGTTGACTCAATCAGATAGCTTCGGCTATTCCGTTTTGACGGCTAGTGATTGTCAAACACAACGACACCAGATAGTACGGCTATCAGTTACCGGATTTGTAACGTGTCGGACAGAATACTTTTGTGGAGAAGGTCTCTGTCTATTTATGCAAATAAATAGTGTGGTATCCCTTAACAGTTACTACTGTTAAGGGATTTTTTTGTATGAAAAGAGAAGTGTTGCACTTTTATAAGTGCAACTTTTTTGTGTTGTGGAACAGATAAAATAACGCTATAGTTTTAAGTGTAAAGGGAAAAGAAAAGAGGTGACAAGGCATGACCGTGTTGTTGTCCAAAAGAGCGATAAATATTTTATTGATGCTTTTGGATTTGGAAGGGAGTATTACCACGCAAGAATTAGCTGAGAACTTTACTGTCAGCGTTCGAACAATTAAGTATGATTTAGAAGATATTCGTGCTTGGTTTGAACAGCACGATGAGACACTTTATTCAAAACGAAATAAGGGAATCTGGCTAGATTTACCTGACTCTAAACGCTTACTGTTAAAAAATGAAATTATCGATGTCGATCGATTTGAAACCTATCCTGATCAAAAAAGACGAGTCAATGTATTGATTTTTCAGTTATTGTCAGTCAAAGGGTACTTAACGGCACAGCAGCTAGCAGATGAATTATTAGTGAGTCGAAACACAATTGTCAGTGATTTGGAACAGGTCGAACGGTTGCTGCAAGCATATGATTTAACCTTAATTCGCCAAGCACGGCAAGGGTTTACAATTAGTGGTGAAGAAAGCAATGTACGATTACTGATGGAATTTATCACTCAAAAAGAACTTACAGAATACGATATTTACCAAATTATGAACTATGTGACAAAGACAAAAGGGGCTGAAAAAATCCCTAAAATTAAATTTGGGTCAGGGACATTGTTTCAAGGTTGTTATCGTAGTGCATTGAAAAAAATGCGAAATTTAATTAATCCACTCGATCAAAATCAATTTGATTATGCCGAAATATTATCTATTACGTTGAGAGTGGCAATTGCCGCAGCACGTATGCAGATGGCACATACAATTGGGACTTACCGAGTGTTATCGCAAAAAACACGCTTTGAACAACGGAACGAAGTACCACTTTTACTTTTACAAGAGGTGTTTGAAAGGTATGACTTGCCTTTATTAGCGGATGAATATTTTTATATTTATAGTGATTTATTCGGAACCCATCAACGGCAAGATATGGTTCAATTAACAAAGCAAGTGATTGAAAGCGTTTCAAAAGAGCTGAATTATCCTTTTGTAAATGATCGCCAATTATTTACGAACTTGTTTGCACACCTATCCTTACGTTTTACAAAGAAACATTTATTTATTAATGAATACAATCCGTTTTCTGAAGAAATCAAAGGAAAACACCCAGCGTTATTTTTAGCTATTCAAAGTGCCTGTAAACAATTAATTCAACGTTCTGTTTTGTTAGTCAACGATTCTTTCTGCGCATATATTGCGTTGCATTTTTTGGCAGCTCAGGAACGACAACAGCAGGAAGCTAAAGTTGTTAGGATTGTGTATGTTTGCTCGACGGGCTTAGGTGTGACCAGTTTAATTGAACAAAAAATTTTAGAGGAAGTACCAAACGTTGAACTCGCAGGATTTGCTTCTGTTTTAAATGCAACTGAAGTGATTCAAGCAGAAAAGCCCGATTTGGTATTGAGTATTTTCCCAATTGAAGAAATGACATACCCATTTATTAAAGTTAGTCCATTGTTGACGGACACAGACTTAAGTTTGATTCGGGAAGAGGTCGATAAAATTTTATTAGGGAAACGTCAAGGAAAAGGTACTGCTCGCTCCACGAAATCTGATGTAATTGAAAAAAATGAACGGATACAAAGCCAAGATTTATTAGTAAAAGCGTATATTATTTATGAAGAGTTAAAACGAATGTTTCAAACAAAGTTACTGAGCGAATATCAAGAAGCCTTTTTACTTCACGTTTTATTAATGACACATCGGATTACGTTTAATAAACAATACGAAGAGATTCCTTGTAATAGAGAAGTATCTCATGAACGGCAAGAAGAAATTCGGCAAATTGAATGTTTATTTGCTAAAAATGAGTTACCTGTCAATCATGCTGAAATTTCAGCATTACTTAATTATTTAGAACAACCAAAGGAGGAAGAGGATGGAACTAGCAATGGAAGCACAGGAGATCATTCGACAAAGTGCTGAACCAGAAAAGCTACAATCGATTATCAAACAAACCAGTGCGCGATTAGCAGAAGCACAAATTGAACCAACGGAATTACAGTGGACGATTTTGATTAACCATCTCAATGAGATGCTGAATCGTTCAAGAGAAGGAACGACATTAGCTGGTGTTGATCGGACGTTATTTACGGAACTAACACCAGAAACGTTGAAAATTGCACAAGAAACAACAGAAGCAATTGGTCAGTTATCAGAAGATGAATGGTATGTTTTAGCTGTTCATTTTGAAGTTGCTAAACAAAACAATTAATAGGAGGAAAAGTTATGATTACAGTAGTTATCGCAGATCGTTTAGGAAAAGGACAAAATGTTGCAAAAGGAGTGGAGCAAGCCGGTGGTCGCGCGGTTGTTGTTCCAGGAATGGGCGCTGATATGCGTTTAGGAGATGTGATGCAACAAGAAAAGGCAGATTTAGGCATTTCTTTCTGTGGCAGTGGTGGTGCAGGGGCGTTAACGGCTGCTACTAAATACGGGTATCCCGAAAGACATGGCATGCGATCAATCGAAGAAGGGGTAACAGCAATTAACGATGGGAAAACTGTTCTTGGATTTGGTTTTATGGATCAGGAAGAACTTGGTAAACGAGTAACTGAAGCATTTACTAAGAAACACGGAGCATAGAAAGTAGTAACTTAGAAAGGAGCGGTAATTATGGATGCCACAAAACGGTCAACACAAACCGTGATTGTTTCTGGAAAAGGTAATAAGAAGAATGAAGCTTTTGCAAGTGCGTTGAATGATGTTTCAAAAAAAGTATTAAAAGAAACAACAGAGGTCCTCATCCGGATTGAACCGAAAGAAGTAACTATTCGTCAGGCAAAAGAACAAGTTTATACAGAAAAATTTCTGTTCTTCTTCTTTCCTAGAAAGAGAGTGATTTATCATGTCGAACTAGCTGTAGAAGTGGAAATCCAAGCCATTGCAGTCGAAGAAGTTGATTTTTTAACGGAAACAATTAAAGAACCGAACGCAGTAGTAGTTCCGTTTCTTTCAAAAAGAGGCGTATAAAGGGAGGAAGAAGGAATGGAATTTGTAATCATTTTGCTGAAGTCATTGCTTATTGGTGGTTTACTAGGTTTTGCAGCTGGCGCAGGCGCTGCTCGGATGTTTCATGCACCACAAACGCAAGGGTTAGGGGCATTTAGAACATTAGGAGAAATGAACGCGGCACAAGGAGATCCAGCATCACACTTTTCTTTTGGTTTAGGTTTTTTCTTTAATGCTTGGGCTTCGGCCGTCGGAGCAGGTGCCTTTACACAAGATGTGACCCACCGGATTGTGCCTAACTGGGCTGCAGCAATTTTATTGGTAAAGGATAAAGATGTCACTAAAACGATGCATAATCCCAAAAAAATGGGGATTGTCGGGGCCTTTGTAGGAATGGCGACTGTGGCTTTCTTAAATAGTACAGCTGCAGCAATTCCAGAATCGCTACAAGTAACAGCAGTTGCGGTGTTGGTACCTGCAGCAACGATTTTAATCAATACTGTGATGCCCGTTTTATTCTGGCTAGCGGCTTTAGATGCAGGAAAACGGACGGGTTTTTGGGGAACGTTATTTGGCGGATTATCTCAATTAGTCATGGGCAATGCTGTCCCAGGAGTTGTATTAGGGATCTTAATCGGTAAAGGTGTCGATGATTTAGGGTGGACCCGAATGACACGCGGCATGCTTGGTGCCATTATCTTATTATTTATTTTAAGTGGCTTCTTCCGAGGGTTCGACTTAGAAATGATCGAAAGTTTCCGCTTGTCTATTCCTCAATGGTTAAATAATTTACACAATGTCTTCACCGTTAAATAGAAAAAAGGAGGTCTCATAGATGGAACAGCAAGAAAAAAATGAATGGGCACAACAAGAACAAGAAATTCAAGAAGGTTTAAAAGGCAAAAGTTTTTGGTATGCTGATTGGGGCTTTCCGATTTTAGTCGGGATTATGTCAGCGGCAATTTTTGCAGGAACACATATGTATGTAGTTTATGGTGTGGGCGCCTTTAATGAAGTTTCAATTGTTGCGATGCTAAAAGCTGGTTTAGATGGTGGTTCTTATGGCGCTGCCGCAGCATTTGGTGCAAGTTTCCTGTTTGCACGAATTTTAGAAGGTTCCTTAGTCGGGATTTTAGATTTAGGTGGCTCAATTTTAACGGGGATTGGGATTGGCGTACCTGCAATTTTCCTCAGCATGGGAATTAAAGCACCTGTAGAAAACTTTGGCTTAGCCCTTTTAACAGGTGCGCTACTAGGGTTAGCAGTTGGTGGCGTGATTGTGTTGATCCGGAAATTTACTATCAATCAAGGAAATTCCACTTTTGGTGCGGATGTGATGATGGGTGCTGGTAATGCCTCAGGACGTTTCTTAGGCCCGTTAATTATTTTGAGTGCGGCGGGAGCTTCGATTCCTATTGGGATTGGTGCCACATTAGGCGCTTTAGGTTTTTACATTTGGAAAAAGCCAATCGCTGGGGGCGCAATTTTAGGCGCAATGATTTTTGGTGCAATATTCCCGGTTTCTTTATAATAAGAAAAAGCCTTTTGTTTTGCACTTTCTCTGTCATGAATAAGAATAAGCGTTTACATTATAATGTTACTATGTTATTATAAATGCGAAATAATTATTATTTTTATTAGTTGAACGGAGGAATTAACAAATGAATGGTTTTGTACAGTGGATGGAAGTTAAGTTAATGCCGATTGCGAATAAATTTGGTTCGCAACGCCATATGACAGCGATTAGAAAAGGATTAATTGCAACGATGCCTTTAACAATTGTGGGCTCATTCTTTACAATTTTTCAAAATATTCCAATTGAGGCATACACAAAATTGATTGAACCTTATCAAGCAATTTTAGATATTCCTTCCCGCTATACGATGGGGTTACTTGCACTTTATGCAACATTTGGGATTGCTTCATCATTGGCCAAAAGTTATAAGCTTGACTCTTTGACGTGCGGAATTTTAGCATTAATGGCCTTTTTAGTAACAGCGGCACCACCAACACGTGTCTTTGAAGATGTTGACAACGTCATTACAGCAGGGCGCTATATTAATTTAGCAAATTTAGGTTCAGCTTCTTTATTTGGTGCGATTGTAACAGCGCTGTTATCTGTTGAAATTTATCGCTTCTTTATTGAAAAAGATATTATGATTAAGATGCCAGATGGCGTACCGCCTGAAGTGTCAAATTCATTTATTGCGTTAATTCCAGGAGCAGTTATTCTTTTATTATTCTGGGTTATTCGCCACGTAATTGGTTTTGATTTGAATGGTTTCTTGAGTACGTTATTAATGCCACTTAAAGGTATCCTTGCTGGTAACAGTTTATTTGGCGGCTTACTAACAGTCTTCTTAATCTGTTTCTTCTGGGTTTTAGGGATTCATGGTCCAGCGATTATGGGCCCGGTTATTCGTCCTTTCTGGGATATGTCGATTGCAGAAAACCTTGAAGCTTTTACCAATGGCGCAAACGTTCATCAGTTACCTAATATTTTTACAGAACAGTTTTTACAATGGTTTATCTGGATTGGTGGCGCTGGAACTACGCTTTCTTTAGTTGTTTTAATGATGTTTTCTAAATCAACGTATCTGAAAAGTCTTGGCCGTTTATCGTTCTTACCAGGCTTGTTTAATATTAATGAACCAGTTATTTTCGGAACGCCGATCGTAATGAATCCTATTTTAGGTATTCCGTTTATCGTGGCACCGTTAATTACCACAACGTTATCTTATTTCTTAACAGTCGCTAATATAATTCCGATGATGGCTGCACGCTTAGCGTTTGCAATTCCAGCACCAATTGCTGCTTGGATGAGTACCAATTGGAGTTTTTCGGCCGCAGTATTAGTGATTGTTAACTTCTTAATTACAATGGCTATCTACTATCCATTTTTCAAAGTTTATGAAAAACAACAATTGGATAAAGAAGCAGAAGAATTAGCAGCTGAACAAGCAGCGAAAAATTAAAAAATGTTAGGGCGGGTGTTCTGATATGAATATCCTGCCCCTTCTAAGTCAGAGAAGAAAGTCAGGAGCGTATAAGATGATTATTTGGTTCATTTTCTTTTTTATCGTTAGTCAAATTATTATAGAAAAAGGGCAGTTGCCTACTGTTGTTTATCAATTTGGTTTGGTAAAGACGTTGGTTTTTACGGCATTTTGTATTACTCTTTCCATGATAATTGGCGGATTTCTAAATCAACCAGTATTGCTCGTTGGCTCTACAACAATCCTGTGTAGCTCGGTGATTGCTTGGAAATTTCGAAATAAATTTGAAAATAGCGGAGTGTGAGAACGAAGATGAAAAGAGCATTAGGTGTATCAGTTTATCCAGATCATAGTGATATCAATCAAGATAAAGCGTATTTAAAAAAAGCCAGCGAATGTGGGTTTACTCGAATTTTTATGAGTATGTTAGAAGTGACCGATGGCAAAGAAGCGGTTCAGAAAAAATTTAAAGAATTAATTAGTTATGCGAAAAATTTAGGATTTGAAACAATTTTAGATGTCGTTCCAAGTATCTTTGATGAATTGGAAATTTCATATGATGATTTGACTTTTTTCAGCGAATTAGGAGCTGATGGGATTCGGTTGGATACAGGTTTTGATGGAAATAAAGAAGCCATGTTGACGTTTAATCCATTCGGCGTGGCTATTGAGTTGAATATGAGTAATGATGTCGCTTATCTTGATAACATTTTGACGTATGAAGCAAATCGACCTTTCTTATATGGTTGTCATAACTTTTATCCACAAGCGGGAACTGCATTGCCGTATGATTTCTTTGAAAAATGTAGCATCCGTTTTAAAAAGGAAGGTATTCGGACAGCTGCTTTTATTTCATCACAGGTAGGTGAAATTGGTCCTTGGGATGTGAATGATGGGCTACCTACTTTAGAAATGCATAGACAGTTGCCAGTCACTGTTCAAGCTAAACATTTATTTGCAACAAATTTAATTGATGATGTTGTTATTGGAAATGCTTATGCTTCCAACGAAGAATTAGAAGCATTGGGTCAGTTGAATCGTTATCAAACAGAATTGACCATTGTTTTTGAAGAAGCGACTTCTGAAATTGAAAAAGAAATCGTAACAAAAAATCAACATTTTCGCCGTGGAGATATCACTCAGCAGATGATTCGTTCCACAGAAGTGCGTAAAAAATATAAAAATGAAGCTAATCCCCCACATGATAATCAAGCAATGCTACAACCTGGAGATGTTGTTGTGGGAAATGATGCATTTGGAAAATACAAAAATGAATTACAAGTCGTTTTAGAACCACATCAAGACTCACGCAAAAATCGAGTAGGGCGTATTATAGAAGAAGAACTTGTATTATTAGAATTCATTAAGCCTTGGACAAAATTTAGATTTATAGAAAAGTAGGGAAGAATATGGACTACGATTTACTTATAAAAAATGGACAGACAGTAGATGGTATGCCTGTTGAAATTGCAATTAAAGAGAAAAAAATAGCTGCTGTTGCAGCAACTATTTCAGGTTCTGCAAAAGAAACTATCCACTTAGAACCAGGTACTTATGTATCCGCAGGCTGGATAGATGATCACGTTCATTGTTTTGAAAAAATGGCTCTTTATTATGATTATCCAGATGAAATTGGGGTCAAAAAGGGTGTTACGACAGTGATTGATGCTGGGACAACAGGTGCTGAAAACATTCATGAATTTTATGACTTAGCGCAACAAGCAAAAACAAATGTTTTTGGATTAGTCAATATTTCTAAATGGGGCATCGTTGCTCAGGACGAACTCGCAGATTTAAGTAAAGTACAAGCGAGTTTGGTCAAAAAAGCGATTCAAGAATTACCAGATTTTGTTGTAGGGATTAAAGCCCGTATGAGTAGGACCGTTATTGGCGATAACGGCATTACGCCTTTAGAATTGGCCAAACAGATTCAGCAAGAGAACCAAGAAATTCCCTTAATGGTTCACATTGGATCAGCACCGCCTCATTTAGATGAAATTTTAGCCTTGATGGAAAAAGGGGATGTCCTAACCCATTGTTTTAATGGGAAAGAAAATGGCATCTTAGACCAAGCAACGGATAAAATAAAAGACTTCGCTTGGCAAGCGTACAACAAAGGGGTCGTATTTGATATCGGGCATGGTACGGATAGTTTCAATTTTCACGTAGCTGAAACAGCGTTGCGCGAGGGAATGAAAGCTGCATCAATTAGCACAGATATCTACATCCGTAACCGAGAAAATGGTCCTGTTTATGATTTAGCCACAACGATGGAAAAACTCCGTGTGGTCGGCTATGATTGGCCAGAAATTATTGAAAAGGTAACCAAGGCTCCTGCTGAGAATTTCCATTTAACGCAAAAAGGCACGTTGGAAATAGGTAAAGATGCTGATTTAACGATTTTCACGATTCAAGCAGAAGAAAAAACATTGACTGATTCTAATGGATTGACACGAGTAGCCAAAGAGCAAATTCGCCCAATCAAAACAATTATTGGAGGACAAATCTATGACAATTAGTTACGAAAAATTCCACTTAAAAGAAGTCATTAATGCTTCTGGCAAAATGACCATTCTAGGTGTCTCCAAAGTTTCGGAGGCAGTCCTCGCGGCTCAACGATTCGGCGGCGAACATTTCTTTGAAATGAGTGAACTTAGTGTGCAAACAGGGGCCTTTTTAGCCAACTTGTTGAAGGTAGAAGATGCCCAAATCGTTTCCTCGGCTTCGGCGGGGATTGCCCAATCGGTGGCTGCCTTGATTGGAAAAGGCAGCTTGTACCACGCGTATCATCCCTATACAGAAAAGATCGAACAGCGAGAGATTGTTTTACCTAAAGGGCACAACGTGGACTACGGCACGCCTGTAGAAGTCATGGTAGCACAAGGCGGCGGCCAAGTGGTGGAAGCTGGCTACGCCAACATGTGCAGTCCAGAACACGTGGAAATGATGATTTCTGAAAAAACAGCGGCCATTCTATACATCAAAAGCCATCATACCGTGCAAAAAAGTATGCTGACGGTGGCCGAAGCGGCCAAAGTGGCGCAACGCTACCAGGTGCCGCTAATTGTTGACGCGGCAGCAGAAGAAGATCTTTTCAAATACACCGAAGCAGGCGCTGATTTGGTGATTTACAGCGGCGCCAAAGCCATCGAAGGGCCAAGTGCCGGTTTAGTGGTCGGAAAAAAAGAATACATTGACTGGGTGCGCCTACAAGGCAAAGGCATTGGTCGAGCAATGAAAATTGGCAAAGACAATATCCTGGGCTTTACGCAAGCAGTGGAAGAATACTTGGCGCATGGCAGTGAATCAGGGGTTTCGATGCAAGAACGCTTAAAACCGTTTGTTGAAGCCATCAACAACCTGTCAGATTTAACCGCCAAAATCGTCCAAGATGGCGCTGGCCGAGACATTTATCGCGCCAGTGTCAAAGTGAACGGCAGAAAAACCGCCAAGGAAGTCATCCAAGCATTAAAAGCAAAAAGTCCAGCCATTTATACGCGAGAATATCAAGCCAACAATGGCATCATTGAGTTTGACATTCGTTCTGTCAATCAAGAAGAAATGAACAAAATCGTGCAACGATTACAAGAAATTATGGACACAAAGGAGAAATAAGTCATGTCATTAAAACCTAATTATTTAGAAGAACGCATTTGTTTAAATGTTTTAGCCAATTCAGTAGAAAATGCCCAAGCCTGTTATGAAGCAGCAGAAGGGCATGTTGTGTTAGGCGTCCTTTCAAAAAACTATGAAACCGATGAAGCAGCCATTGACGATATGAAAAAATACCAAGCAGCAACCAACAACGCTTTATCTGTCGGCTTAGGAGCTGGTGATCCAAATCAAAGTCAAATGGTGGCTCGCTTATCAGAAGTTTTACAACCGCAACACGTGAACCAAGTCTTCACAGGTGTCGGCGCTTCGCGGGCCTTACTTCGTCAAGACGAAACAGTGATTAATGGCTTGGTTTCACCCACAGGCAAAGTTGGCTATGTCAACATTGCGACAGGTCCGTTAAGCTCTGGTGCGCCAGCGGCGGAAGTGCCTATCGAAACCGCCATCAAATTGTTGAAAGACATGGGGGGCAGTTCCATTAAATATTTCCCGATGAAAGGCTTGGCTCACAAAGAAGAATACCAAGCAGTAGCAGCAGCTTGTGCCAAGTATGACTTTTATTTAGAGCCAACAGGGGGCATTGATTTAGAAAACTTTGAAGAAATTGTTCAAATTGCGGTGGATGCCGGCGTTAAAAAAATCATTCCTCATGTTTACAGCTCAATTATCGATCAAGAAACAGGGGACACTAGAACAGAAGACGTGAAAACGTTACTAACCATGATGAAAAACACATTGAATAAGTAGGTGGCAAAGATGAAAATTGCTGCGTTTGGTGAAGTCATGCTTCGTTTCACTCCGCCAGAGTATCTAATGTTAGAACAAACAGAGCAGTTAAGAATGAACTTTGTAGGGACTGGCGTAAATCTCTTAGCAAATTTGGCTCATTTTCAACTAGAAACAGCATTGATTACGAAATTACCTGCCAATCGTCTTGGTGAAGCTGGCAAAGCAGCGTTAAGGAAGTTAGGAATTTCAGATCAATGGGTAGGAGAAAAGGGCGATCATATTGGTAGTTTTTTTGCAGAAATGGGTTATGGAATCCGACCCACACAAGTAACTTATCAAAATCGCCATCAGAGTGCTTTTGGCATCAGCGAGGCGAAGGACTACGATTTTGAGGCCTTTTTAGCGGAAGTAGATATGGTGCATATTTGTGGTATTTCGTTAAGTTTAACTGAAAAAACTCGTGATGCTGCTTTGATACTTGCTCAAAAGGCGCATGCCTGTCAAAAGAAAGTTTGTTTTGACTTTAATTATCGACCTAGTTTGAATACAGCAAATAGCGCACTCTTTATGCGTCAACAGTACGAACGCATTTTACCTTATTGTGATATTGTTTTTGGCAGTCGTCGTGATTTGGTCGAGCTATTAGGTTTCATTCCGCGAGAAGATTTAGAAGGTGAGGCACAAGAAACTGAACTGATTCAGCGTTTCATGTCTCAATACAATTTGGAATGGTTTGCTGGGACAACGAGAAGTCATTCCCAAAATCAAAACTACTTAAGTGGGTATTTATATACCCAAAATGAGTACCAACAGAGTGAAAAAAGACCGCTTCTTAATCTTGATCGAATTGGTGCTGGTGATGCTTATGCGGCGGGGATTTTATATGGCTATAGCCAAAATTGGTCGTTAGAAAAGGCAGTTACCTTTGCCACAGTCAATGGGGTCCTTGCACATACGATTCAAGGAGATATTCCTTTGACAACGGTCAAACAAGTGAATCACGTTCTTGAGCATCCGAATATTGATTTAATTCGTTAAAGAAGAAAACCAGAAGAAAAGTCGTGTGTGGCTTTTCTTCTGGTCTTTTTTTCATTATAATTAAAAGAAACAGATTGCAAAGGAGGCAGCAGGATGAGTGTTGCACATCTTTTAACAGTTTTAGAAAATGATGAATTTATTGAACGGATTCAAAAACGACCAGAAGCGTTCATTGGAACGACTGGCTTAGTCGGCTTAGAGAATTTACTTGTTCAGACAATTAACGGTTTATTAGAGTTTTTCATTGAAAAGAATCAAGGGAAAATTGCAATACAGTTATCGCGTCAACAAATCTCTTTTCAGGTATCTTCCACACGACCGCTTGTTTTTGAACAAAAGCAAGTCGATTTAGAACCACCTTTTCTGTATTTATCTGTTTTACAAGCCTTCTCAAAACAAGTAGGAATCAGTATCGATCAAGAAAAACAGCGGACTATTTTTATTTACCATCAAGGGCAATTGAAAAAACGTTTATTGTTACCTATTGAAGAAACCCAGGAACGAATTGAAGTCTTATTTTGGCCAGATACGCAAATTTTTGGTACAGAATCACTTTCTTATATGCGTGTTTTACAGCAATGTCAACAGATTGCCATGTTGAATCCAGGCTTAAAGATTCTCTTAACACAAGAAGAGGAACAAAAAAATCTTTGTTATTACCCTAAAGGTTTAAGTAATTATTTATTTGAAAAAGATAACCCATTAACTAGAAAAGCCGCACCGATTATTCAAGCCAAGCAAACAGAATTGGCCCTTGTTCAATTTATTTTGAGTAAAAATCATGCACCGCAAGTGCAAAAAACATTTGTTAATGGGCATTATCCTAGTCTTGGTGGAACCCACTATGAGGGTTTTCTTGATGGCGTAGTGGCCGCCTTTAATCAATTTTTAGAGGAGCAACATTACTCATTATCTGTGACAGCAGATAGTTTTTTAGCAGAATTTGATTTTGTTTTAGCCATTACGATACCAAAGCCCCGCTACACTGATGCAACGAAAACCATTTTAAGAAATACAGAGTTATATGAAGTGGTTAAAGAAGTCGTTTTTGACGAATTACAACACTACTTTCAACGTCATCCCAAATGGTTAGAGCAAGGAAGAAGCGAGGGAAATGAATGAAAATTTTTGTCGATGGCGATGGTTCACCTGTGAAAGAGACGGTTATTGAAGTCGCTGTAGAGAAAGCTTTGGATGTGGTGATTGTTACTAGTGTAGATCATTATTCCTTAAAAGATTATCCAGAAAATGTCTCTTTTGTGTATGTTGATAAAGGAGCGGATGCTGCTGATTTTAAAATTGTGCAGTTAATAAAAAAAGGGGATCTTTTAATTACACAAGATTATGGCTTAGCTTCCTTGGTTTTGCCAAAAGGAGTGTTGGTTTTACATCAACTGGGTTATCAATATACGAAAGAAAATATTGATGGCTTGTTAGAACAACGCTATTTTAGTGGCCAAATTCGGCGAAAAGGTGGCCGAACGAAAGGACCTAAACCTTTTACAGACCAAGATAGAATAACGTTTAAACAAGCCCTTATTGAGCTGGTGGAACGGAGTCTTTAGCAAGGAAAAGGCAAGCAAAGAATTTTGCCTTCACTAAATTTGCTTCTATTATGAAACTGGGTTTTATGCTAAAATAAGTAAGGATAATTTGAAAAATAATTTTTTCTAAAAGACAGGAAAGAAACTAGGAGGACAAGCATTTGAAGATTATTTTGTTGTATGGCGGCAGAAGTGAAGAGCACGATGTGTCTGTTTTGTCTGCATATTCCGTTTTAAATGCAATCTATTATAAATATTATCAAGTACAGTTAGTCTTTATTAGTAAAGATGGTCAATGGGTAAAAGGCCCTCTCTTATCTGAACGACCACAAAATAAAGAAGTTTTACATTTAACTTGGGCACAAACACCTGAAGAAACAGGCGAATTTTCAGGAAAACGAATCAGTCCTTCGGAAATTTATGAAGAAGAAGCGATTGTTTTCCCTGTTTTACATGGACCAAATGGCGAAGATGGAACAATTCAAGGATTCATGGAAACCATTAATATGCCTTATGTGGGCGCAGGTGTCTTAGCTAGTGCTAACGCAATGGACAAAATCATGACGAAATATCTTTTACAAACTGTTGGCATTCCACAAGTACCATTCGTGCCAGTTTTAAGAAGTGACTGGAAAGGAAATCCAAAAGAAGTCTTTGAAAAATGTGAAGGTTCTTTAATCTATCCGGTCTTTGTTAAACCTGCCAATATGGGTTCTAGTGTCGGAATTAGCAAAGCGGAAAATCGTGAAGAATTGCAAGAAGCATTGGAAGAAGCTTTCCGTTATGATGCCCGAGCAATTGTTGAACAAGGGATTGAAGCACGTGAAATTGAAGTAGCCATTTTAGGAAATGAAGATGTCCGTACGACTTTACCTGGTGAAGTGGTGAAAGATGTCGCTTTCTATGATTATGATGCAAAATACATCAATAACACGATTGAAATGCAAATCCCAGCGCATGTTCCAGAAGAAGTAGCCCATCAAGCGCAAGAATATGCTAAAAAAGCGTATATTATGTTAGATGGAAGTGGCTTAAGTCGCTGTGATTTCTTCTTAACAAGCAAAAACGAATTATTCCTGAATGAATTGAACACCATGCCTGGTTTTACTGACTTTAGTATGTACCCTTTACTATGGGAAAATATGGGCTTGAAATACAGTGATTTAATTGAGGAATTGATTCAGTTAGCTTTGAATCGTTTTAAACAACGCCAAGAATTTTATAATAACTAAGAAGAAAAAATCACACAAGACTGGGACATGACAAGACTTTGGCATGTCCCAGTCCCTGTGTCAGAGGAGCAAAACATAATGAAATTAACCTTCTGGGAAGTAGCGCAAGCGGTTGAAGCCAGTAATGATTGGCAACAATGGCCTGATTTTCCTTTAACAGGCATTGAATTTGATAGTCGTAAAATTGTGAAAGGAAATCTCTTTGTTCCTTTACAAGGTGAAAATGATGGTCATCGTTTTATTGAGAGTGCCATGGCTAATGGCTGTCAGGCCGCTTTTTGGGGACAGGATTTAGTCGATGCACCGCAACAATTGCCTGTTTTGCATGTTACTGATCCACTGGTGGCTATGCAAAAATTAGCTACCTATTATTTAAATAAAATGCAACCGAATGTCATCGCTGTGACTGGCAGTAATGGAAAAACCACCACTAAAGATTTAATTGCTGCTGTGTTATCTGAAGAGTTTGTGACTTACAAAACGCAAGGCAATTACAATAATCAAATTGGCTTACCCTATACTATTTTACACATGCCTGATGAAACAGAAAAACTGATTTTAGAAATGGGTATGGATCACGCTCAGGAAATTTCTTTCCTTTCCAATCTGGCTCAGCCAGAAGTTGCCGCCATCACAATGATTGGCGAAGCCCATGTGGAAAATTTAGGCTCACGAGCAGGCATTGCACAAGCAAAAATGGAAATCGTAGATGGTTTAGCCAAAGACGGTAGTTTATTTGTGCCAAGCGATGAACCTTTGCTAGAACCATTGGTGGAAAAAGTCACGCAACAAGTGATTACTTTTGGTTTTAGCCAGGAAAGTCAACTTCAAGGAATCGTCACAAATGAAGCCAAAGAGCAAACCTCATTCAAAATCAGTGATACACAAATGACGTTTACGATTCCAGTGCCAGGAACCTATAATGTCACCAATGCATTAATCGCAATTGGCATTGGTCGGTATTTCCAATTAACGGATAGTGAGATTCAAAAAGGGTTGGCTACAGCGGAACTAACAAAGAATCGGACAGAATGGCTGAAAGCAGCGAATGGTGCCGAAATTTTAAGTGACGTGTACAATGCCAATCCGACAGCTATGGGTCTTGTTCTGGACAGTTTTAGCAAAATGTCCAAAGTAGGAAAACGAATTGCTGTTTTAGGAGACATGCTGGAATTAGGTCCTGATTCTGCTGCCATGCATCAAGCAATGGCGCAGCATTTAGCCCCAGATGCGATTGAAGAAGTCTTTTTATATGGTTCTGAAATGGCTTATTTAGCTGATAAATTGCAAGAAACCTATGCACCAGCTAACATTCATTCTTTTAAAAAAGAAGAAAAAAATGAGTTGATTGAAGCTGTCAAAAAAGTTTTACAGCCAGAAGACATGGTGGTTTTAAAGGGAAGTAACGGGATGGGACTTCGTGAAGTCATCGATGCACTTTTGGAAAAGTAAATAAGTTTCATAAAACTTGCTGAAAATGGGATTCTATGATAGAATGACCTATTGCCGGAAGATGACGAGAAAAATTGAATCGTAGTAAATAAAATAGATCTATTTCTATGTTTAATAATAAATGTGAAGCTGAACGACCACGTTTGGCTTTTCTAATGCCATAAGGTGAATTTTTCGGTGAAATCAGGAAAGAAGAAATAGTTGGCACACTATAATGGATTTCTTTTTAACAACTGAAAGTGAAGACACCTGAAACTAGGAAGAAATCGTTCTTTCCGAAACAAAATCTAGGAGGATATCATTTGAAATTTAAAGAACTTGGTTTAGCGCCAGAATTATTATCAGCGGTAGAACGCGCAGGCTTCGAGGAAGCAACCCCTATTCAATCAGAAACAATTCCGTTAGCGTTAGCAGGAAAAGACGTAATCGGACAAGCACAAACAGGAACAGGGAAAACCGCTGCTTTTGGCTTACCAATGCTTAACAAAATTGACGCAGACAACCGCGTTATTCAAGGATTAGTCATTGCACCAACCCGTGAGTTGGCTATCCAAACACAAGAAGAGTTATTCCGTTTAGGCCGCGATAAAAAGATTCGCGTCCAAGCCGTTTACGGTGGGGCTGATATCGGTCGCCAAATCCGTGGACTAAAAGATCGTCCACATATCGTTGTAGGTACACCAGGACGTTTACTAGACCATATTAACCGTCGTACCTTGAAATTAGAAACTGTTGAAACATTAGTTTTAGACGAAGCAGATGAAATGTTAAACATGGGCTTCTTGGAAGACATTGAAAAAATCATCTCACAAGTGCCAGAACAACGTCAAACACTTCTATTTTCAGCAACTATGCCGCCAGCAATCAAGAATATTGGCGTGAAATTCATGAAACAACCAGAACATGTGAAGATTAAAGCCAAAGAAATGACGGCTGATTTAATTGATCAATATTATGTACGTTCAAAAGACTTTGAAAAATTTGACATTATGACACGTTTACTAGACGTGCAAACCCCAGAATTGACCATTGTCTTTGGTCGGACAAAACGCCGTGTTGATGAACTTGCCCGCGGGTTAGAAGCGCGTGGTTACAAAGCAGAAGGCATCCATGGCGACCTATCACAACAAAAACGGATGAGCGTTTTACGTTCATTCAAAAATGGTAACTTAGATATCTTAGTGGCAACAGATGTAGCAGCACGTGGGTTAGATATTTCAGGTGTCACCCATGTCTATAACTACGATATTCCACAAGATCCAGAAAGTTATGTTCACCGTATTGGTCGGACAGGTCGTGCTGGTAAAGGCGGTATGTCTGTGACGTTTGTAACACCAAACGAAATGGGTTACTTACATGTCATCGAAAACCTAACGAAAAAACGGATGACACCATTACGTCCACCAACCGAAAAAGAAGCATTTAAAGGACAATTAAGTGCAGCTGTTGAAACCATCGAAAGTGATCTAGAAGAAAATGGTTTAGACAAATATCTAGAATCTGCTGAAGCGTTATTAGAAAAATATTCAGCGACAGACTTAGCTGCGTTATTATTAAAAACAGTAGCGAAAGATCCAGCAGATGCGGTTCCTGTAAAAATTACCCCAGAACGTCCATTGCCTTCAAATAAAAAAGGCTTTAACAAAAATGGCCGTGGTGGTGGCGGTGGGAACAACCGTAATCGCAACCGTGGTGGCAATGGTAAAGGTGGCAGCTATCGTGGCAACAAAAACCATAAAGATGGCGACCGTAATTACAAAAATAGCGACCGCAAAAATAAAGATCAACGTGGCGGCAAACGTCATAACGATAAAAAACGTGGTTTCGTCATTCGCGAAAACGCTAAATAATCAAAAGAGCGAGTGTTCCGTCTATGAACGGAACACTCGCTCTTTTTTGGTAGATAATCGTTAAATAGAAAAACTTAAAAAAAGTAAAAAAGGCATCAAAATGATATAGAAAAAGAAAAACGCCAAAATTATCCAAGTTTTCAACGAGGAAGTTAGATTGAAGAGTTTCAGTTTTTGTTGTAGCAAATGAATGGTTATAATCCAAACCAGTTGCAAGAAAAAAAATAGGCTGGGATTTTTAAAGAAGATTGGAAATATGTAGAGCAACAAAGTAAAAATAAACAGGGCGCAACGAAGTAACTTTTTTTGCCGAGAAGTTAAAGTCATACGTTTTTCTCCTTTTTCTTTTTATTCTCCCATAAGTAGCCAAAATTTGCTATAAAATATTAAAACATCCGCTTAGTTTCCTGATTTTTTTCCGATACTTCTTAGTTGTTGTCTTACTTTTATAAAAATTCAGAAAAATTTTATAAAAATGTAAATAGGAAGAAAACGTATGGTACTTCAATTTGTGTGAGATCTTGTAAAACATTCTTTATTTTTTTAGCGAATCAGTGGAAAAATTTTGAAATTTTGTTAAAATGAAAGGTAATTCGGAGTAACTATATTAAATAGGAAGTAAGGCGGAAAATGATAAAGGGAATTGGTATTGACGCAGTAGAATTAAGTCGGATAAAACCGATTGTTGAAAAACAAGGATCATTTATTCAACGGGTTTTAACACCTAACGAATTGACCCTTTTTGAAAAGTTATCTACAAAACGTCAAATAGAATTTTTAGCTGGTCGTTTTGCTTGTAAAGAAGCGTTCTCTAAAGCATGGGGCACAGGGATTGGTAAAGTTGGTTTACAAGATATTGAGGTGCTGACTGAAAAAACAGGTGCACCATACGTAGCAAACTCGCCCCATAATGGTAAAGTGTTTGTCTCGATTACGCACACAGATACTATGGCGATTGCACAAATTGTTTTAGAAAGCGAATAATAGAAGCAACGAAGAAAGAAGGATGTACAATGGTCGTTGGATGGCATCGTCCTACACGGTTACATATCGATACGCAAGCAATTACTGAAAATGTCCAAAAGGAATGTCAACGTTTGCCAGAAGGAACCGCTTTATTTGCGGTTGTAAAAGCGAACGGCTATGGGCATGGCGCCGTAGAATCCGCTAAAGCGGCGAAAAAAGGTGGCGCGACAGGTTTTTGTGTCGCCTTATTGGATGAAGCAATTGAATTGAGAGAAGCAGGTGTTCAGGACCCCATTTTAATTTTGAGTGTGGTAGACTTAGCTTATGTGCCTTTGTTGATTCAATATGATTTATCTGTAACGGTAGCTACACAAGAATGGTTAGAAGCTGCTCTTCAACAACTAACGCCTGAGAGTAACACGCCATTACGTGTTCACTTAAAAGTCGATACTGGCATGGGACGGATTGGCTTTTTAACCCCAGAAGAGACTAAGCAAGCAGTGCGGTTTGTTCAATCCCACAAAGAATTTTTATGGGAAGGGATTTTCACTCATTTTTCAACAGCTGATGAAATCGATACAAGCTATTTTGAAAAACAAGCAGGGCGTTTTAAGGCTGTTCTAGCAGTTTTAGAAGAGTTACCTCGGTATGTCCATGTTAGCAATAGTGCGACAGCGTTATGGCATCCTGATGTGTCAGGAAACATGATTCGCTATGGTGTAGCCATGTATGGTTTGAACCCTTCAGGTAATAAGCTGGCCCCAAGCTATGCGTTAAAGCCGGCCTTGCGGTTGACCAGTGAACTCATCCATGTAAAACGCTTAGCGGCTGGCGAAGGAATTGGCTATGGCGAAACCTACGTGACTGAATCCGAAGAGTGGATTGGGACAGTGCCAATCGGCTATGCAGATGGCTGGTTGCGTCATCTCCAAGGATTTACAGTGCTCGTGAATGGTAAGCGTTGCGAAATCGTCGGACGAGTGTGTATGGATCAATGTATGATTCGTTTAGCAGAAGAAGTTCCTGTCGGCTCAGTCGTTACATTAGTTGGAAAAGATGGCAATGAAGAAAATACGTTACAAATGGTAGCCGAAAAATTAGAAACCATTCATTATGAAGTTGCATGTACTTTCTCACAAAGAATCCCCAGAGAATATAACTAGATAGGAGGTTCCACTATGGTCAAACGCGGAGATATTTATTTTGCAGACCTTTCCCCAGTAGTGGGCTCGGAACAAGGTGGCGTCAGACCTGTCCTTGTTGTCCAAAATAACTTAGGTAATCATTTTAGCCCAACGATTATCGTTGCGGCGATCACAGCCAAAATGGCAAAGCCAAAATTGCCAACACATATCGGGATTAATTCTGATGAAACGGGCATTGAAAAAGATTCAGTGATTCTTTTAGAGCAGATTCGAACAATCGATAAGGGTCGCTTGAAAGAAAAAGTTTGTCATTTGAGACTTGATATTATGGAAGAAGTTGATCGTGCCTTAGGCATCAGTGTTGGACTTAGTAGCGATTCAGCCCCAGCAAAAGCAAATTCAGCTACATAAAGAACGATAGCTACTATGAAATCAACAAAGACTAATTGGATTTTTTTAAAAGCGACTGATCTAGTTCGGTTCGTTAAACATAGTTTGAGTAAAAGCGAGAGAGATAGCCAAGTGGCATCTCTCTTGTTTTTTTGTTTTGTATTTAAAAAATTAAAATATAAATATAAAATTCAAATTTTTATCATCTTATTTTAAATAAAGTTGTTGGCAAGGCTCAAACGGAATGTTACAATCAATACTATATAGAGTTTTTAAAGAGCGTAACAGGTGATTTTACAAGTTTTGATTGTCGAGTGATGACATAAAGGAGATTATATTTGTATGATGATTGTTGTACTTTTAATGAGTAGTTGCTTATTTTTATTTGTAAGCTATCAATTGTATTTGCGATTACTTGTCGAAAAACTGGATTCAGAGGACCGGACATTAAAGAGGAAAATAAATTTCTATAAGTATCAGAAAAATAGCCGTTTAATGATTTATTTATTGTTTAGTGTTTGTCTACTTAGCGTATTATTGTTAGGAATTGTTTATACATATTATCAATTAAATCAACGAAATATCCGCATGGAACAGCGGATCGAGCGTTTGGCACAAGGCCAAGCTGCTCAAGGTGACAAAATAAAAAAACAAGCGATTAAAAAAACAGCCTTAAATCAGTTTCCCTGGAAGCAAGCTGTTTCGGCAGAATCGGCCGCTGTCTTGACGAATTATGAATTACAATTAGCGCGTGAATGGCGTCCTTACCTCGGAGAGACGAGTATCACAATGATTAGAAGTGAAAAAACACAAACCTTGACACTGTCTGTTTTTTCAGTTGGCTTAAGTTACCATGAATTTCAAACAGGCCAAGACAATATTGTAGCACTTATTGCAGCGTTGAATTCAGTTAAAGAAATTACCATGATTGATTTTAATTTTACTTATCGAGATCAAGAGCAAACCCTTGTCAAATCCATTGATACGTATGCTCGTGAGACGCTTGAAACAAATTTGGAGCCTGTCGTGATTAGTTAAAAGGATGAGAGAAAGGACATATATATGACAAAAAGACGTTTAATTAAAAAAATTAAAGATATTTCGGATGATACGCTTGAAAAAGAAGTCTTTTTTCAGCCAGGATTCGAACCAGAAAAAATAATTAGCGGAATCAAACCAGAACAACAGGAAAAAGAAATGGCGACGTTAAGAGAAAGGCTCGCCTACTATCAGAAAAAAGAAACAGCCTTTAAAAAACTTCAAGAAGAAAATGAGCAATTAAAGAACCAACAAGAAACGGAAAAACAAGCATTAGAAGAAAAAAATCAGTCATTACTTGAAACACTAAATCAAAAAGAACATGAAATTTTTGAATTGGAAGAGCAACTGGAAACGAACAGTGAAACCACGACAGAGGCTACCACTCTTCAAACAAATCTGCAAAACGCAGAAAAACAATTAACCACTGTACATAATCAAATGGAACGTTTAGAAAGTGAATTAACGCAGCAAGTGGCAGAATTAGAAAAAGAATCGGCTGAACAGCAACAACATATCCAGACATTACACAACCAGTTAGCAGAAGAAAAAGGAAAGTTGGAGAAAAAAGGGGATATTACAGGAATGGAAAAGCAAGTAGAAACGTTAACGACAGAATTAGAAGAAAGTACAACGACTCAACAAGCATTGCAGGAACAAATTGAAAAACTAACTGTACAATTACAAAAAGTAGAAGCCGAAAAACAAGCCTTACAAGAGGTTGCCCAACAAGAAGTGATTGTGAAACAGCGCATGGAGGAGCTAAAGAATGAGCTTCAAAATAGTTTACAACAAAAAAATGAAGCAGAAGTAAAACTAGGTCGACTACAAGGTGTCAATGACAAACATCTTGCTGAAAAGCAAGTTTACCAAGGAGAATTAGCTGCTCTAAGAAAAGAAGTAGAGGCCAAAGAAGACAATTTAGAACAAGTTCAAAAAGAATTGAAGACACTACAAGCCGTTTCAAAAAATATTGAACCGAGTAGTGAGCAGTTAACAGAACTGCTACGCGCAAAACAGCAAATTAACGATTTATTAATGAAAAATCAGCAATTACAAGAAGAGGCTTTAAAATCGCAACAAGAAATTGGCGAAGTGATGGTTTCTGCCAAAAAAGAAGCCAATCGGATTGTTAATGAAGCGAAAGTAGAAGCAAAACACCTAATCAATTCTGCAGAATTAGAAATGTTAAATATTGGTAATCGAGCGAAAAGTATTTCGAATGAAGTCGAAGCATCAAAAGTAGAAGTACTTGAGATTTATCGCGAATTAGAGGAACGCTTAACTAAACTGACACGTCTTGAACAAGATAACTATTAATAAAATGGTCAGTAAAAAGTTAACGGGAGCAAGGAAACTACATTGTCTTGGGGTCCTTTTTTTAGCTGTTACACTAAGTGGCTCTGCAGAACGATTACAGGCTGCTGCTGTCTCAAAGGAAGAGCAGTCGCTAAGGCAACCGCTTATCAGGAAAAACATAGTAACAGAGAAGAGCGAATATCTTGTAGAAGTAAATCAAAGTATTTGGGAGCTGGCACAAGATGCGCAGAAACCATTGAATCAGTTTATGAAGGAAAACCAGTTACGTAGTAGCTATATTAAAAAAGGAACGCAATTAGTTAAATAGAAAAAAGGAGCAAGAAAGGAAAAGTTTATTTAAGAAGCTTTTCCTTTTAAGAAAACGATGAAAGAATGGATAAAGCCCGTTATGCGAACAATTCGCCACATTAAGCGCGCCTTCTTGAAGCAAAAGTTGCCTGCGACATATCAGCTAAAAAAGCAAAAGACTAACAAAGCAACGGAATATTTGCTTGAGCAAACAGATAACCATCAATCAATAAGAGGACCGAAAAGAAAAATGACTGCTGAAGAGATTAAAAAAAAGCGGCAAGCCTACCAAAAGAAACAACGCATCCAAGTCGTTAAATTTTTTATGCCAGCTATTCTTTTCGCCATTTTTGTGTTCTTTTTTGTGTTAAAGACATCTAGCTACCCAATTGCTGGGCAATCCATGAAGCCGACACTTAACGCAGGGGAACGAGTCTTAGTACAACGGACGAAGCAAGTAACAAGGTACGATGTGATTGCATTTAAAGCACCGTTGGCTAGCACAGGTACGTACGTCAAGCGAATTATCGGGGTTCCTGGTGATCAAATTTGGGTAAACGAGACAAAACTTTATCTTTCGGAAGGACCTACAGCAAGTGATAATGAGGCACTGCCTGAGAATGCCAGTCGTTTTGACTTATCAGAAGAAGCGGCAGCCCAACTTCGCCTGTTTCAGAAGATTCCAGCTGGTCATTACTTTGTCTTAGGGGACAATCGTACGCATTCAAGTGATAGTCGTACGTTCGGCTTTGTCGAGATACAAGCGATTGAAGGAATCGTGGTGTTTAAAATGGCGCCGTTTAAGGAAATAGGGAAAGTAAAATAAAAAGCTTAAGTCAGCCATTTAAGAGTAGGGCACTTAAGCTTTTCTTTTTAGAGATTATTTGCCCAATAACAATTGAATGATTTTTTCAATTGATTGCAGGTCATAACGATTACTAATATCCGAAAAAATATAGTAATGGTCATACTGGGCAACGAGCTGTTCATTATTGGTATTCATTAAAAGCAAATCATAATGGTTTTCTGCGTTGTAAGGCTCAATTTTCAGCGGATATTTTCCAGCGATACTCTGTTGTATTTTTTGTGCTACCAACTCGCTATAGGCACTGCTCAGTGAGTGATAAACACCAATCGTTATTTTTTTTTCATTTAATTCAGCAATGTGATTCAAAATAAGCGTATAATTAATTTCAGTAAATTGATTTTGGTATTTAGAAATAGTGGCTTCTGTGGCAAAGTTCGTTGTAGCGATTTCCACTAATTCGTAAACTTCACTTTCACTAAAAGGATGACGTAAGACTTTCAAAAGTGACTGAATTGTCCAATAATCAAAGGGTAAAATAAATCCAGAAAAATAGTAGAGTTGCGCATGTAATTGAAAAAGTAAATTTTCAATATAAAGTAATCGAATAGGCAGTACGTAATGAGATAGATAACCATGTGCTTTAAGATACGTTAAAATAACTCGGTTCATTTCGTTAAGATACGTTTTTTCGATTCGTTGTTGTTTTGCTAAACGAAAGGCGAAAGCAGCATTCGCAGAATAATTATGCATGGAACAGAAAAAGTCATAAAACATATAGGCTTCGTTGATTGTATATGGACGGTCGATTCTTTTCATATATGTATGTATAGATAAATTAATTTCTTCAAATAAAGGTCGATCAAGTTGCGCATCATGCGGACTAATCGTTGGCAGAGGTTCTAAAACCATACGACGAAAAGAAATTTTCATCCAAAGCTTAATTTGAAGAATTTCTGTATGGTCAAAGGTAATTCTGGGGATTTCTTGTAATATCTCGATTAATCCTAGGTATTGATTGGCCAGTTCTTTTTCTAAATCTGTTTTTTCTTCAAAGATAAACCAGAAAAAATTAAAAAAGAAAAAGCGAATTTGTTTTTCTTCGCCGATAAGTTTTCCTCGTTTGATACATAAATTAAACTCATTGAGCAAGTCATTCAATTCAACAATTTTTCGATAATAGGTAGCAGAGCTGATGGCATAATTCTGTTGAAAATACCCGCCATTTATTTTATTTTTATGAAAGAGTTGCTGAACCATGTGAAACTTAATAGATTTATTCAAGAACAACATGATCATTGCTTTCATGGAAAAGGTTGGCGCTTTATTTAGATAAAGGGTATCACCTAGTACAGTCATGGTGAGGCTTTCTTGGAGTTGCTCTTCTTTCAAAAATTGTTCTAAAAAAGAAAGATATTCATTCAATGTTGGTAAACTAATATTGAAAAAATCTACTAATTCATTTCGTGTCGCTTGGCCTTTATTATTATATAGGAACAATAGAATATCATTCATATAATCATACGGTTTTTCTAAAAAATCTCGTTTTAACATCATTGCTCACCTCTCTTTTAAGAATACTGTATCTATGATAAAATGGCAATAAACAACTGATAAAAAGATTGTTTTTTGAAGTGTTTTTTATTATCATTGAGAAAAAGAAATAAAAAGAAAAAACAAAGTATTTAAATGACAACAAAATAATTAAAATGAAGGAGCAACAGAACATGAACAGCGTAGTGAACTTTAGAGATATTGGAGGATTTCCAACGCAACAAGGTACATCCGTCAAGACAGGGCATTTTTTTCGGAGTGGTGAACTCGTTAATGTTGCACAAGCGGATCAACAGAAACTGGTAGAGGACTATCAAATTAAACGAATCTATGATTTTAGAAGTGCAGCAGAAACGCAAGAACGACCAGATGATTCAATTCAAGGAACCGACTATTTACATATAGATATTTTGGCCGATATTCAGGCACAGACCGCTTCATTAGAAGGAATGCTTAAAACGGTTGGTTCACCCGATGCAGCAATGGACATGGCTTATAAAGAAATGGTTCTTTCCAATTCGGGGCGCAAAGGTTACCAAACATTTTTTGAAAACTTTTTAAGTTATCCACAGGAAGCTATTTTATTTCATTGTTTCGCAGGAAAAGATCGAACAGGAATCGGCGCAGCCTTGATATTAAGTGCTTTAGGTGTGGAACATTCTTATATTTTAGAAGATTATTTAAAGACGAACGAGCAAAGAAAAGCTGCTAACGAGCAAATTATTGCGCAATATCAAGCAAATGGAACGCCTCCAGCAGAAATTCAACAATTAGAAACGCTGCTTTATGTGAAAAAAGAGTACTTAGCGACCGCTTTACAGGCGATTGAAAAAGAATTTGGTTCGGTAGAGGGCTATTTAAAAGAGGGACTCGGCTTACCTTTATCCGCCAAAAAAGACATGCTAAGTCTGTACACAAAATCATAGATCCTAAAAAAAGACTATCCTTTCTAAAAAAGAAGTTTTATAATAGAAAAGAATCTGTTTGTAAGGAGGGATAGGGAATGAAAGAAGGACAAGAACAATTCTTAACGTTCATACTAGATCGAACAAAAGAAGATAAAAAAGAAAAAATGCAAGCGCTACTTGCAGAAATGTTTGAACGCCAACAAACAGGCAAATTAGATAAAATGTACTTGATGACAAAAGCACCAAAACTTTTGGCTTATTTAAAACCAGAAGCCATTGATGAAGTTAAACAAGTCGTTTCGGAATTTTCTAAAAATATGAAATAAACAATCTTAGCTTGAACTTACGACATTTTAAAAATGTGTCGTAACATTCAAGCTTTTGTTTGTTATTCTCTTGTATTTTATGCTAAAGTTATTCAGGCACAAAAAAAAGCAGGTGATTTTATGAAACATATAAAAAATACATGGGAACTATTTATTTTAGATTGGAAAAGAATTTTTAAAAACCCAGTAGCAACATTTTTGATTGTTGCCTTAATGATTATTCCATCATTATATGCATGGTTTAACATTAAAGCACTATGGGATCCGTATTCAAATACAGGAGAGTTACCAATAGCGGTCTATAGTGATGACCAAACAGCAACTTTTCAAGATAAATCGGTCAATATTGGTGATGAAGTCTTGAAAAACTTGAAGAAAAACAAGCAATTAGGTTGGCGTTTTGTTGATTCGAAAAAGGAATTAGACAAAGGGGTCCAATCAGGAAAATATTTTGCCGGGATTTATTTACCTAAAGATTTTTCCAAGGATTTGCTAAGTTTTACTTCTGGTGATATCAATAAACCTAAAATTGAATACTCAATCAATGAAAAAATTAATGCAATTGCGCCGAAAATTACGTCAAAAGGCGCTTCTTCCATTCAGTCACAAATTTCGGAAGAATTCATCAAAACAGCAAGTAGTACGTTAATCAAAACATTCAATGATATTGGCTATGATATTGATAAAAACATGGTTAGCATTCAAAAAGTTAAGAGCATGATTTTAGATACAGATGCCAACATTGGAACCATTGATACGTATGCAAAACAAGTCACAGACTTACATGGTAAGATGCCAGAGCTAAAAGAAAAATTAGCGAAAGCCAACGATGCGATGAAATATTTACCTGAAGTTGATGCTTTAGGAGAGAAGATTGTTGAGCTAAATGGCAAAATGCCAAGCATCAAAGAACAAGCTAGTGTTATTTTGACGTTACAAGAAAAAATTCCAGAAATTCAAAACGCTGGCCGACAAATTGCTATGATTGATGAAGACTTTGCCTCTGTGGAACAAACAATGAGCGAAGGAATCCAAGAAGCAAAACAAGGATTAGAAATCATTCAACAAGTCCAAACGGCGTTACCAGATATTCGTAAACTAGGTGATCAAGCCAATGATTTAGGGAATGTCACATTAGATGGCGCCAATAAATTGCAAGAGGCGTTACCAAGCATTACGAATAGCGTTGAAGTGACTTTGAAATCTATCCAGCAAGTTGCTACAACAACAACTTCTGTAGTCGCGACTATTCGTCAAGCGTTAGATGATGGACAGTTAACGCCAGAAGAAAAACAACATATTAATGAAGTAGTACAAGATTTCACAACTAATATCCAACGGCAACAGCAAGCAATTAGTAATCTTATAGAATTTATGCAAAAGATTCAAGAAAATGCCGGTAATCATGACTTAGATGAGACTATTCGTCAACTTACTAATTTAAGTACTTTATTAGGAGATTTTAGTAATCGATTAAATGAACTAAATAACTATGTACAGAATAATGATTTACAAAGTGCAAAGAAATTGCTAGACGAAATTGATGCAGCAGCGAAAAATATTGCTGGGATAGCTGGAGCAATTAAAGCAGATGAAATTAGTAACACTGTTAATACAGTCACAAGTAAATTAATTGCTACCATCCAAAACGCTCAAGGTCAACTAAACAAAGCGCAACAAATTGACTTTGAAGGATTATTGAGCTCAACAAGTCAAACGGTCACTAATGCGATTTCTTTATTAGAAAAATATCAAGCCGAAATGCCGGCAATTAAACAAGAAATTCATGATGCGAATACGATGTTGAATGGCAATATGGAAACCATTGTCAATGGCATTAATCGTGGTGCTGATTTGTATAAAAATGATTTACCAGTCATTCAAGACAAAGTCAGCAAAGCGGCAGCCTTTATGCAAAATGACTATCCAGGTATCCGAAAAGATTTAACGAATACCTTGAAAACAGTCAATGAGAAAATGCCAGATGTTGAAGCGGCCTTAGACAAAGCCAACGAGCTGATTATTAATGATTGGCCAAATATCAAAACAGGATTACACAAAGCAGCGAATGCAATCCGTAAAGGTGAAAAAGAAGTTGATTTAGGTGAAATTCTTAAATTACTAAAATTAGATGCCAATAAAGAAAGTGACTTCTTTACGCAACCAGTTGAAGTCAAAGAACATGCTGTTTATCCGATTGCTAATAATGGTTCGGCAAGTACCCCATTCTATACAGCTTTGTGTTTATGGGTTGGTGCTGTATTATTCTCAAGTGTTGCGACAACGGATGTTTATCTTGAAGGAAAAGATAAAAAACGCTTCTCTAAACGGGAACAATTTTCAGCGCGGATGTTTACCTTCATTGTCATGGGGGTTGGTCAAGCACTGATTGTAACCTTAGGTAATTACTTTGCGTTAGGCGTAGATGTTCGTAATCCAGCGTATAGTGTCTGGTTTGCGGTATTGATTGCCATTACGTTTATGATAATGGTTTATGTGCTCGTTGCTCTCTTTGGCAATGTAGGGAAAGGAATTGCGATAATAATCTTGGTACTATCCATCTCTGGTGGGGGTGGGAACTACCCAATTCAAGTCTCAGGTAAATTCTTCCAAATGATTAATCCGTTCTTGCCGTTTACGCATGCTGTGAACTTGCTAAGGGAATCAGCAGGAGGCATTTACTGGCCAAATGCTTGGTTTGCAATTTGGATTATGGTGGGAATTTCAGTCGTCTTTAGTATTGGCGGCGCAATTCTTTATCCACATCTGGAACACAGATCGAAAAAATTTGCGGCTTTAGCACAAAAGAGCCATTTATTCCATTAAAAAACAAAAAGCTGAAAACGTCTCTAGCGTTTTCGGCTTTTTGTTTTTCTTTATTTTCAAGGCAACCCTAACAAAGAAGTTTTGGGGGCTCTTGCTTTTGACTTTTTGGCAATGCTAAATAATAAAATCTCCCTCAGAAAGTGAGGTTTTTTGTGTACAAATGTATAAAAAGGTTTTATAGTATTTTTTTAAGAAATAAAAAGTGGGTAGGGGTTGTAAAATGATTCAAGCATTGCTTCAACGATATGAGAAAAAAATTGAACGTCGTAAATTGGAAAAACGAACAGCATTCGGTGCTTTTGCCGGGCGGATTGGGCTTGTTTCTAATTTATTTTTATTCGTTAGTAAATTTATGATTGGCTTGCTTTCAGGTAGTGTTTCAATCATGGCAGATGCCATTAATAGCTTGTCCGATACTATTTCTTCAGTTTTAACATTAGTCGGTTTTTATATTGCTGGTAAGCCAGCGGATAAAGAACATCCCTATGGCCATGAACGTTTTGAATATATTAGTGGAATGCTTGTATCATTAGTGATTACGTTTATTGGGTTTGAGTTTCTAACGACCTCCGTTGATCGCATCCTGCATCCAGAATCAATCAAGGTGACACCCATTTTATTTGCTGTTTTAGCTTTATCAATTGGGATTAAAATTTGGCAAGGGCTGTTTTACAAAAAAGTATCAGCAAAAATTGATTCTCAAGCATTAGTTGCTTCTGCTAAGGATAGCTTTAATGATGTTTATACTACATTAGCTGTTTTGGTTTCTGCATTTATTGAAGGCGTCACTGGTTTGCGAATTGATGGATATATTGGTTTTTTAATTGCTGCATATATTATTTATAGTGGCTTGCAGTTAATTCGCGAATTTATTAATGAGTTGATGGGCATGCGTCCGAGCCAAACAGAAATTGATGAAATGAAGAATGTCTTATCAAAAATGGAAACAATTGTAGGGTATCACGATTTACTGATTCATAATTATGGTCCCAGCCAAACGTTTGCGTCTGTTCACATTGAAATTGATGATCGCTGGGATTTAAATAAAGCCCATCAGACAATCGATGCGATTGAAGCGAAGTTTAAAGAAGAATTGGATGTTAACCTTGTTTGTCATATTGATCCAGTGAATTTGTATGACCCAACACAACAATTTGTTCATCAAACAATCAAAAAGATTATTCGTTCTTTTGACGCGTCTTTAAAAGTCCATGATATCCGCTTAGTTACCCATGGCGAAGAGCCGAAGATTTTGTTCGACTTGGTTTTGCCTACAGAATCAAAATTATCTGAATTTGAACTGGGTGTGGAAATTCAGCGGCAAGTTTATGAAAAAATTGGTCGTTATAAAGTGGAAATTACCTTCGATCATACGTACTTGTTACAATAAAAGGGAATAATTAACTAAGTTTTTAAGCGAGAGCTAAAAGGTCAAATAGACTTTTAGCTCTCGCTTTTTTGTTTAGATAATGCAAATCCTTTTGTTATCTGGATTCTCTTGATAAGATAAAGGAAGCGGGGGACTGTAAATGAGTGTCTGATTAAAAAAAGATGGTGATTTTTTTATCTTTTTCAGTAACAAAAATCAATTGACTTTTCATTGTGAGAAGCGTAGCATATGGATTTGTTTGATAAAAAATAATGAAAAAAGTGAGCGGGTCACTCTAGAGAAAAGGAGTCGAAAAAAATGGCGGATTTAAAACGACTGTTCATTGGGAAACCATTGAAATCAGCCGAAAATGATGAACATAAATTAAGCAGATTTGCAGCGCTTGCGTTGTTATCTTCTGATGCACTTTCATCCATTGCGTATGGTACAGAACAAATAGTGGTGGTTCTGGTTACTTTGTCGGCGGCTGCGATTTGGTATTCATTGCCAATTGCTGCATTTGTTATTATTTTACTTATTTCTTTAACATTGTCGTACCGACAAATTATTCATGCATATCCGCATGGCGGCGGCGCATACGTTGTTAGTAGTGAAAACCTCGGCAGAAATGCCGGTTTGTTGGCTGGTGGTTCGTTGTTAGTCGATTATATGCTAACAGTAGCCGTTTCAGTTTCAGCGGGCGCAGAGGCGATTATATCGGCGATTCCAGCGTTATATGGTCATCAAGTAGCAATTTCTATTGGGATTGTGATATTGATTACCTTAATGAACTTGAGAGGCCTGCGAGAATCTGCTTCGTTCTTAATGTTGCCAGTGTATAGTTTTATCGCAATTATTACCTTACTGATTGTTGTTGGGCTATTTAAAATTGTGACTGGCGCACAGCCATTGAATGCGACAGCTTTACCAGGAGCCGTGGTTCCAGGAATTTCTATTGCCTTAGTTTTACGGGCGTTTTCATCTGGTTCTTCTTCCTTAACAGGGGTTGAAGCAATCAGTAATGCAGTGCCATTCTTTAAGAAACCACGAGCAAAAAATGCTGCTGGGACGTTAGCGTTAATGGCAACGATTTTAGGGTTCTTCTTCGTGGGGATTACATTTATTAACTATTGGTATGGGATTGTGCCAAAAGAAGAAGTGACAGTTCTTTCACAAATTGGGAAAGCGGTCTTTGGTCAAAATATTTTATATTATTTATTACAGTTTGCGACAGCCTTAATTTTAGCGGTTGCTGCTAACACAGGATTCTCAGCCTTTCCAGTTTTGGCTTATAACTTAGCCAAAGATAAGTTTATGCCGCATATGTATATGGATCGTGGCGACCGTTTAGGCTATTCAAACGGTATTTTAACTTTAGCTGCTGGTTCCATTGTTTTATTATTGATTTTCCAAGGTTCCACAGAACGTTTAATCCCATTGTATTCAATTGGTGTGTTTATTCCGTTTGCTTTGTCTCAATCGGGGATGGTTGTAAAATGGCGAAAAGAAACTAAAAATTGGTTGCCAAAATCAATTGCTAACATTGTCGGCGCCTTTATCTCTTTCGCGATTATCGCCATTTTGTTTATTTATCGATTAGGGGACATCTGGCCGTTCTTTATTATTATGCCAGTGTTGATTTATGCATTTTATCGGGTCAACACTCACTATAAAAATGTGGCGGAACAGCTACGTTTAGAAGATGGGGCACAGTTGCATGAGTTTGACGGGAATACAGTTATTGTTTTAGTAGGGAACGTAACCAAGGCAAATGTCGGCGCCTTGAACTATGCGCGTTCCATTGGTGATTATGTTGTTGCCATGCATGTCTCAATGGATGAAAACGTTGAGAAGGAAAAAGAAATCCAGGAAGAGTTTAAAAAACACTTCCCGGACGTTCGTCTATCAATTGTCCATTCTTCGTATCGCTCACTGCAAAACCCTATCTTACGTTATGTTGATTTGGTTAGTAAAAATGCCACGAAGCATAACTACAGTACAACAGTTTTAGTGCCACAATTTGTACCAAATAAACGTTGGCAAAATATTTTGCATAACCAAACAAGTTTACGTTTGCGGATTCGTTTAGCGTGGCGGGAAAATATTATTGTGGCTACCTATAGTTATCACTTGAAAAAATAAATAAAAAAGTCTGCCATCTTTTGATGGCAGATTTTTTTATTGACGTAATTGTTTTTGATAAATTCTAGCGCAAGACTGCTCTTCAGTGGTTACCATTGTCAAAAATTCCCAGTCATATCTTTCATAAAAAGTAGTATGGTCTGTGAGCAAATAAAGCTTTTTAAATCCAGAATTAGCAAGAAAATCACCAACTGTTGTTAAAAGAATTCCTGCTAAGCCTTGGTGACGAAATGTTGGTTCGACATACAATGCACAAAGGTTTGGCGTAAGGTCTGCACGATTGTGGAAGTCATTATCAATTACGCCCACGCCTGCAACGATGTCCTGCTGTTTATTCAAGCAGACCCACCAATGTGGTACGTGGTTTTCGCTAGTTAGCATTTCCTGCATACTTGCTTGATACGCTTCAGCGGGGATTTGCCACTTTTGGCTAAACCATTGAGCAGCTGACGGAATTAAGTGTGGTTGTTGGTTTAAATCGATAATAGTATAGTTAGACATTATTAATCTCCTAGATAAAAGAACAGATCCCATTGAAAAGAAACAATGTTGGATCTGCTCTGCATTTTTTATTAATTGGAATGTTTGCTAGCTGGGTCTAAACGACGTTCAATAATCCCTAGAACCCAATCTGTGATAATCGCCATAAAGGCCGTTGGTAAGGCACCGACTAAAATGATAGAAGCACCATCTGTGGCATTGGTTCCACGAATAATAATATCCCCTAAACCACCAGCACCAACGAAAGCACCAATCGCAGTAATCCCGATTGCGACGACTAACGCATTTCGAATACCTGCCATGATTACTGACACAGATAAAGGTAACTCGACCATATAAAGAAGTTGTACTTTTGTCATACCCATTCCTTTACCAACATCTAAAATATTGCGATCCACTTGAATCATGCCAGTGTACGTATTTTTGATGATTGGTAGGAGAGAATAAAGGAAGACCGTTACAACCACCGTGTTGACGCCTAAGCCCATTCCCAACATTAAAATCGAAAGCATTGCCAAAGCTGGTACTGTTTGGATTATGTTCGCTAAACGGATAATCCAGTTGGCTAAGCTACGTTTACGTGAAATCATAATCCCGATAGGAATTCCGACAATTGCAGCAAAGATTACGCCATAAATCGAAATTAAAAAGTGACGTAAAAATTGTTGAAAGACGTAGCCGCCATTTTGTTGGAAATAGTAGATAAATTGTTGGAATAAATTCATATTATTCATCTGTTACTCCCCCTCAAAATAGTTATTTTCTTTTAAGAAACGTTCGGCTACGACCGCAGGTTCAATTAAATCATTATCTGCTTGATAGTTCAATTCTTGCATTTTTTTGGTAGAAATTTTACCATCTAAGCGATTTAAGACATCTTTAATTTCCGGCGTTTCTTTTAATAATTTGTCACTAACCACAGGAGCGGCATCATAAGGCGGGAAGAAGCGCTTGTCATCTTTTAACATGACTAAATCGTAACTACCAATCCGGCCATCTGTTGAGTAACCTAAGATAACGTCCATTTTTCCAGCGTTGACTGCATCGTACACCAAGCCAATTTGCATTGGTAAAATAGATTTAAATTGGAAGTTGTATTCCTTTTTAAAGCCTTCATAACCGTCGCCTTCACGTGTGATCCACGCAGTATCGACACCAGCAACTAATTTGTCTGCGACTTTCCCTAAATCACTGACTGTTTTTAAATTGTATTTCTCAGCCGTTTCTTTTGTAACTAAGAATACATAAGTATTTTCAAAACCATATGAAGGGAACCAAGTTTGTTGATAACGTTTTTCAAATTCTGATTGAACTAGATTGAACGCTTTTTTAGGGTCTTTTTCCGCTGGTAAGCCCAGCGTAGTAGTCACGTCAGTACCAGTATAACGAGCTGCAGAAATTGAAGCATCTCCGTTTAACATTGCTTGGTGATTGATGGTAGTAGTGGCTAAGTTGTTAATCACATTTGTTTTTTTATCTGTGTAATGCTCAACCATATCCGCTACAATGCTCCCTAAAATCTGCGCTTCTGAAGTAATCCCACCTGTAATGGCAACAGTGTTATCATCAGAAGTTGAAGCGAGACCAGGTAAAGAACAACCTGCCAATAAAAGTAAACTGCTTAAGAAGAGTAAGCTTAACTTGAGTTTCTTTTTCATCATTATTCGCCCTCCCTTAAAGCTTTTGGCGTTAAACGATTTTCTAATAATCCAAGAAGAACATCTGCTAAAAGTGCTAAAATAGTTACTGGAATAGTCCCGCCAAAGATTAATTCTGGCTGATAGTTATTTAATCCACTGAAAATCATATCACCAAGACCACCTGCACCAATATAAGAAGCCAGTGTAGCCCAAGCAATGACATAGACAGCAGCTAAACGAATGCCGGCCATAATTGTTGGCATGGCAATGGGTAATTCAACACTAAAAATAGACTGTAAATTGGTCATGCCCATGCCTTTAGCAACATCTCGGTAATTTTCATCGACATTTTTCATTCCGATATACGTGTTTCTTAAAATAGGTAGAAGGGAATAGATGAATAGCGCGATAATAGCGGGTGTTTTGCCGACACCAAAAATTGGAATCATCAAAGCTAATAAAGCCAACGAAGGAACCGTTTGTAAGGCACTTGTTAAACCAATGACAATATTGGCTACTTTGGGCAAACGTGTTAACCAAACGCCAACGGGTACAGCGATAGCGACCCCTAATAAAAGTGCAAAGAATGAAATATAAATATGTTCAATACTTTTTGAAATCATTTCTGATCCATATTCTTGAAAGAAGCTACTCATTGCTTACGCCTCCTCTTTATCAGTTTCGGACTCGCTTTGTTTTGCTTCTACAGCTTCACTAATCGTTGTTTCATCGCCCCAGATAACATCATAAACAATGTCAACAAGGGAAGCACGTGTTAAGATGCCCACCACTCGTTTTTGTTCATCAACGACTGGCACATATTTTAAGCCACGTTTTAAGATTCTTTGTAAAGCATCACGTAAAAGAGCGGTTTTTTGAACAAAGAAGACATCTTTATTCAAGATATCACCAACGCTAGAAGCTTTGCCACGTTGCTGGTCTAATGTTTCAACATCGATAAAGCCTTTAAGCACATGGGAATTATCAACAACTAATAAGGTATCAACCCGTTTTTCACGCATCAATTTAATCGCTTCTTGTAAAGATTTTTCCGGCGTGATAGTAATAGCTGAATTTAACATGACTTCATCAACAGTGGTGAAATCAGGTTTGGCTTGTAATAAGCGATCTTCTCCGATGAGTTCTTCTACAAATTCATTGGCTGGATGACGTAAAATATTATCTGGTGTGTCAAATTGAATTACTTTGCCTTCGCTCATAATGGCAATTTTATTTGCTAATTTCAACGCTTCATCCATATCATGGGTAACAAAGACAATCGTTTTTCCTAAACGTTCTTGCAAATCTTTCACTAAATCTTGTAATGAATCACGGGTGATAGGATCTAAAGCACCAAAAGGTTCATCCATTAGAATAATATCTTGATTGGCAGCTAAAGCCCGCACAACGCCGATTCTTTGTTGTTGTCCCCCAGAAAGTTCATTGGGATAGCGGTCCAACATTTCTCGTGGTAACTCAACCAAATCAATCATTTTTTCGGCTATCTTATTGCGTTCTTCCACAGGTACTTTTAATAATTTAGGCACTAAAACGATATTTTCACGAATGGTCATGTGAGGCATCAAGCCGATATTTTGAATGACATAGCCAATTTGGCGACGTAGCTCTACAGGATTGATTTTTTGAATATCTTGGCCATCAATTAAAATTTTTCCTTTTGAAGGGTCGGTCATGCGGTTAAGCATCCGCATTGATGTTGTTTTTCCACTACCACTTGTTCCGATGAAGCAGATAAATTCACCTTTATCGAAAGACAAATTAATGTCATCAACGGCGACTTTTCCGCCTTTATAAAATTTTGATACATGCTGAAATTCTATCAACTTACTCACCTCAACTAAATATTTTGAAAATGTATCTTATTACTAGTATGCTATAAAAATGCGATTTCGACAAATGTAATCTATTTTTAATGGGAAAAAGAAGGCGGTAAATTTTTTTTAATTCGTTCTAAAAAAAAGAAAAGATAACTATTGTTTAGTAAAAGTTATCTGAACGAAACAAGATGTTAAAAAGAGTATTCTGAGAAGGAAGAAAAGCCGCTATAACAAAGAAAAGTGTCCTTTGTAGCAAGTTGACGGGAGCTGAGTTTTTCATTAGAATGGAAAGAGAACAAGGGAATAAAATAAAAAAAGGCGCTTCATGATTTAGCGGCAACTAAATCACGAAGCCTTGAATAGTCACCTGTGCAAGTGGACCATCAAGTTGCCCGTTCAATCAATGGAAACCATTGATCACTTTTATTTTACTGAATTTTTGAAAAAATTACCAGTTTTTTTAAGAAGTAAGAAGTGGAAGAACGAAGGATGCTTTTTATGGAATGTGCAATGACGTTCAGAAAAATCTGAAGGTCATTTTTTATTCTCTTGTTCAAACATTCAAACATAGGGGAAGAGAGACGGACGTAATTTTGTCACCGATTATTACGTCCGTCTTCCGTTGTTTTCTAAAGCGTTGGTTACATGTCTTTGTAGAGGTTGGCTTCAATTGCAGTCCGTTTTGGTTCTAAAAAAGGCGGTAAAGCCAATGTTTCCCCTAAATGTTCCAGAGGCTCATCCAATGTAAAGCCAGGAGTCAAAGTAGCAAATTCAACCCGATTCCCGCCTGGTTCACGAATGTATAAACTTTTAAAATATCCACGACTTACATACATTTCAATTTCCCAGCCTTGTGCTAAAGCGCGCGTGTGTAGTTCTTGTAATGTTTCATCATCAGCCACAGAAAAAGCAATATGATCCATACTGCCACGCCCCATTCGGCTTGTTTTATCCGACGTTGTTTGATGAACAGAAAAGCTTTCCGTCTCACTTAAAATAATCGTATTGCCAACTGCTTGCCAACCAAGAAATGTTTCAAAAAAGGCCAAGGTTTTTTCAGAATCTGGCACATGAAATTCAGTAGAGGCCAAACCGATAATTTGAACCGCTGCTGGAATGTCGTTAGAAACAACGAGTGTTTCTTTTAATGGATTTTCAGGAACTTCTGTCAGGATAATATGCGTATCATCTGGATCACTGAAATGTAGGCTCTTTTCTTTTTTGTTAAATGGAATTTTGTTTTCTGTTAAACGTTGTTCCCAAAAGGAAAGGCTGTTTTGGGGAATTTTTAAGCCAATCGTGGCTAAATAATTTTTTTCTTCATAGCGGTTGCCTAATAAGGGCACGATAAAAAAAGTTACTAAGCTTCCCGGCGTGCCTTGATAATCGCCATAAAAATAATGAGGCATGCGATTGTTGTCTTGATTGACGGTATTTTTGACAAAACGTAAGCCTAACAATTTTGTATAGAATGATTGGTTTTCTTGACCATGACGCGCTAATAGTGAAACATGATGAAATTGAGCATGCATTTTGAGTTCCTCCTCTAAATAACTATGTATACTTACTTAAAGTAAGTATAGTGCTTCTGACATTTTTTGACAACTATTTAGTTTGATTCAGAAGGCTGACATAGCCAGAAACAAGAAAAAGTGTTAGAATAACCAAGATAAAAACTAGTAGAAAGAGTGACGGAAATGCTAAGTACAGAAGATTTTGATTTTGATTTACCAGAAGAATTAATTGCTCAAACCCCACTAAAAGATCGCGCTAGTTCACGATTATTAGTTGTAAATAAAGAAACAGGGGACATGGAGGATAAACATTTCCATGATATTCTTGATGAATTACAGCCTGGGGATGCATTAGTCATGAATAATACACGGGTACTGCCGGCCCGTTTATATGGAGAAAAAACTGAAACAGGCGGTCATTTGGAAGTTTTACTTTTAACAAATACAGAAGGCGATACATGGGAAACCTTGATTAAACCCGCGAAACGTGCAAAAGTCGGCACGGAAATTCAATTTGGCGATGGTCGCCTAAAAGCGGTGGTTAAAGAAGAGTTGGAACATGGTGGTCGAATCATTGAATTTAAATATGATGGTATTTTCTTAGAAATTTTAGAATCGTTAGGAGAAATGCCATTGCCGCCATATATCAAAGAACGTCTAGATGACCCAGATCGTTATCAAACGGTTTATGCTGAAGAAAATGGTTCAGCTGCAGCACCAACAGCGGGTTTGCATTTTACAAAAGAACTATTAGAAGAGATCAAAGCAAAAGGTGTTCATCTCGTTTATTTAACTTTACATGTCGGTTTAGGAACATTCCGTCCCGTGAGCGTTGATAATATAGAAGAACATCATATGCATAGCGAATTCTATCGTTTAACTGAAGAAGCGGCTAAGCAATTAAATGAAGTACGCCAAGCAGGCGGTCGGATTGTTGCGGTTGGAACAACTTCTATTCGTACGTTGGAAACAATTGGCACAAAATTTAATGGTGAAATCCAGGCTGACAGTGGCTGGACCGATATTTTTATCACACCAGGGTATCAATTTAAAGTCGTAGAGGCTTTTTCAACGAACTTCCATTTACCAAAATCTACGTTAGTGATGCTTGTGAGTGCCTTTGCAGGAAAAGACTTAACATTGGCTGCTTACCAACATGCAATTGAGGAAAAATATCGTTTCTTTAGTTTTGGCGATGCAATGTTTATTAAATAAGCGACACTTTGTGAGCAGAATACTTGGGATTGAAACAAAAATATATTATGATAAACACGTGATTTTTGGAATCACAGTAAAGGTGTGCTTTATTTTTTCTTCCCCTGTAAATAATAAAGTTAGAAACCAAAACGCTACTAGAGTAAAAATGCTTAGTAGACAATCTTAGAATAAAAAGAACGACGCAACCAAGGTTGCGCCGTTCTTTTTTTATGTAAGAAAAGATTAATTATTGAAACAACAATACGAAGAAGTGCTTTCTTCGTATTGCCGGTACTAAGTTGTACCTCGGCAACTCCAAGTACAATCAGAAAAATTGTCTTGTTAAGTACAGCTTATACTGTTTAGGCTTCTTGTTCTACATCGTCATTCAGTGTTTCTTTGAAGGTGAACACATCATCAATGGTTACGCCAAAGACGTTCGCGATGTCATGCGCAAGAAGTAATGAAGGATTGTACTTGTTTCGTTCCAGTTGAATAATTGTTTGTCGAGAGACACCGACTCGATTGGCCAAATCTTGCTGGGTCATACGAGCCATAGCACGATAAACATGAATTGAACTTTCAAACGAAGATTTTTTCTTTTTTCGCATAGCATTCCCTCCTTTAAAAGAAGATAAAATAGAATGTGCACCTTGAATATAACACATATGATTATTTGATACAAATATATTTTATTGCCTGAAAGAAAAAACCGAGCTTAAATTTAAGCTCGGCCTTGTTAACGGGAAGACATCAATTGGTTGAATAAGTGTTTACATTTCGCGATACATGTAAAGCAAAAGGTGAACGTGATGTGGTGAAACTAAAACCTTGTTTTCATACAGTTTCGACGCTTGGATGGTGGATAACTTGCGTTAGGTGATAACAGATAGGGTAAATGCTTTATAGAAACTCCATCCTTCTATAACCTTTCCCTATTTTCCGATACGAGTTATCACTAACAATTACTCTACACGTATTGTTTACAGGTGAATCTTGCAATTCTAACAACTTTGAGTTTACCGATTTTTATCTACTGAGAAAATCTTCAACCAATTGATTTGCATGTCCTCCTTACACTTAAATAATAGCACCTTTTGGAAGCGTTTGCAAGTTATAACGCTTATTAATAAGATTAAATATAATATTTTTCTGGTTATTTTATAACATGTAAAATAAATAATCGTGCGAACCAAATAACATTGTATTTTTTGTTGTTTTTGTGTTGAATATATAGAAATAAACTATTTTTTTATCAGACAAAATGAAAAAAATGTCCATTGCTTTTTGGCTGAATTCGTTTCTTTTTTCATAAAATTCCCATAATCAAATAGAAACATTGCTGTAGCAACAACGAAAATACCAGTTTTTTCTGGACATATGAGAGAACGCTAAGCCAAAGATGAAAAAAGTTGCGTGTTCAAAAAAAATCATGTTATATTTAATAGAGACACTATTATATAGGAAGAAAAAATTAGAGGGGGAATAGGATGGAAGCTTACAAGCAAACTGTCGATACTGTCACAAAAGAAGTTTCAGTCAATACTGAAACTGGTTTAACACAACAAGAGGCCCAACAACGGCTGAAAGAAAATGGCCGCAATCAATTTGAAGAGGCTAAGAAGGATTCTGTGTTAAAGAAATTTATTCACAGTTTATCTGATTTTACAACGATTATTTTATTAGTTGCTGCGGCAATTTCGTTTTATACAGCAATCGTAACAGAACATGGCGAATATTTTGAAGGAATCTTAATTATTGCAATTGTGATTATCAATGCTGTTTTGGCCATTGTTCAAGAAGGAAATGCTGAAAAATCTCTGGCGGCTTTACAAGACATGAACAAGCAAAGTAGTGCAGTCTTACGAGATGGCAAGGTAATCGAAGTCGATGCTGAAGAACTAGTAGTAGGAGATGTTCTAGTTCTTGAAGCTGGTTCAATGATTACAGCCGATGCACGACTTATTCAAGCTTCTCAAATGCGCGTAGAAGAGTCAGCACTAACAGGTGAAAGTGAACCTGTTGAAAAAGATCCTACATACGTGGGGCATGACGATGATGGCTTAGGAGATCAAATAAATATGATTTTCAAAGGCTGTACCGTTGTGAATGGCCGCGGACGAGCAGTAGTAACTGCAACAGGAATGAATACGGAAATGGGTAAAATTGCTGGGTTACTGAATAACAGCGATCAGCAAAAAACACCATTACAAAAACGCTTGAATCAATTAGGCAAACGTATTAGTTTGTTAGCCTTAGGGGCTGCGGCAATTGTTTTCATTATTGGTGAACTGCAAGGAGAACCGCTTCTTGAAATGTTTATGACAGCCGTTTCCTTAGCGGTGGCAGCTGTACCAGAAACACTAACCGTGATTGTAACGTTAACCTTAGCATATGGTGTTCAAAAAATGGCTAAGAAACATGCGATTATTCGTCGATTGCCAGCAGTAGAAACGCTAGGAACTGCGAATGTTATCTGTTCTGATAAGACAGGAACACTGACACAAAATAAAATGCGCGTCCGCCGAGTATGGCATCGTGGTGATGAAGTAACGGATACGGAAGATGCCATGACCGATGAAGCCATGGAAGTATTGAAAATGGCTGCTTTATGTACAGATGTCATTGTGGAAAAAGAAGGCGATGAACTAACTGTTACAGGGAATCCGACAGAAGCGGCAATTGTTCGTGCTGTCGAAGAAAATTATCATACTAAAGAAGAACTTGAAGAAAAATATCCTCGTATTGGTGAAATTCCCTTTGATTCAGAACGAAAAATGATGACTACGGTCCATCAATGGGGGAAAAAGTACATCTCAATTACTAAAGGAGCCTTTGATGTGTTACTACCACGTTTTGGTTTCGGAGATGTCGATCAAGCGGCTATTGTTAATGATCGTTTCGGAAAACGAGCGTTACGAGTTATTGCTGTCGGTTATGCCGTATATGATGAACCACCCAAGGAAATTACATCAGAGGCTTTAGAAAAAAATCTTCGCTTGTTAGGCTTAATTGGCATGATTGATCCACCACGTCCAGAAAGTAAGGGCGCCATTGCTCGTGCGAAAAAAGCTGGAATTAAAACAGTCATGATTACTGGTGATCACGTGGTAACAGCCAGTGCAATTGCTAAAGAATTAGGAATTTTAAAAGATAAAAGTGAAGCCTTATCTGGTTCAGAACTGAAAAAAATGAGTGATGAAGAATTAGATAAACGTGTTAAAGATTTATCCGTTTATGCACGTGTAACCCCTGAAGATAAAATTCGAATTGTTCAATCATGGCAACGTTCTGGCGCTGTTGTAGCAATGACCGGAGATGGCGTGAATGATGCGCCAGCCTTGAAAGCTAGTGATGTCGGTTGCGCAATGGGGATT
The DNA here is from genome assembly GCF_050533535.1 of Enterococcus sp. DIV2453a. NCBI lineage: Bacteria > Bacillati > Bacillota > Bacilli > Lactobacillales > Enterococcaceae > Enterococcus > Enterococcus sp. DIV2453a. The sequence continues at coordinate 681,906 of NZ_CP172899.1, forward strand.
ACTGGAACAGATGTGGCCCAAGGCGCTTCAGATATGATTTTGACGGACGATAACTTTGCAACTATTGTTGATGCGGTTGCACAAGGACGTGCCGTGTACCGAAATATTCGTAAAGCCATTAACTTCTTGTTAAGCTGTAATATTTCTGAGATTTTTATTGTTTTAATTGCCATGTTACTTGGTTGGGGTGCGCCATTTACTGCAGTTCAACTGTTGTTTGTTAACGTGGTCGCAGATGGGTTACCTGGTTTTGCATTAGGAAAAGAACCAGCGGAAAAAGGAATTATGGATGAGGCACCAATCCCTAAAAACGAAGGGATTTTTGCACGAGGCTTATGGCAAAAGATTGGGATTAATGCAGCAGTGTTCACAGTCATTACTTTGTTTGGTTTTTACCTAGGTGCTTTTGTACCAGGTGTTTCAGCCTATGTTTCAAACAGCTATGAAGTTGGACAAACAGTGGCATTTTTAATCTTAGCTTATTCCTCTATCTTACATGTCTTTAATGTTCGTAGTGCGAACTCTGTTTTCCGTGTAAAATTATCAAGCAACAAGTCGCTCTTTGAAATGGTCGTTTTAGCATTACTAATTACCACAACCATTGCTTTATTACCATTCACACAAGAACTATTTGGATTAGTGCATATTAGTTTAAATCATTGGATGTTAGCAATTTTCCTATCCTTTGTGCCAATTTTCGTCAATGAAATGATTAAGTTCCATTTCTCTGAAGTTGAAGAGGAAGAAGAAGTGATTTAAATTTAACAGGAATAAAAGAAGCTACTTTTGTTCAGAAAATTATCTTAATAGTTAGCAAGTGGGGCAGCAGTCGTTTCGACTGCTGCCCCACTTATTTTTGATTTTCCTTTTTTCAAAATAGGTGGGTTTCTTATCTAAGATGAACATTCTCTAATAAAAAGACTTGCTAAACGATTTAAAACGTATTATAGTGAGTAGCATCGTTAGTCAAAAAGCGCTTTTTGACTAATGAAAAAGATATATAAAACGTTATATAATAAAGAGTTTTAAAAGTTTTTATGGAGCTGTTGGTTAAACTAAACGAAGTCATTTCTTTTGTAGGAGGAAAGTATTGTGTTACACAAAGCAGAGGGGTTTGATCGTCGGAAATTTACGATGGCAGGGATCTTAGTTGCCATGGGCGTTGTCTATGGAGATATTGGAACGAGCCCTTTATATGTAATGAAAGCCATTGTAGGAGATAATGGTGGCTTGGCACGGGTTTCTGAATCGTTTATTTTAGGTTCGGTCTCGTTAATTTTTTGGACATTGACTATCTTAACCACGATTAAATATGTTGTTATTGCTTTAAATGCTGATAACCATGGAGAAGGTGGGATTTTCTCTCTTTATACATTGGTTCGTAAAAAAAGTAAGTATTTGATTATTCCCGCAATGATTGGCGGCGCCGCTTTACTGGCTGATGGCGTTTTGACCCCGGCTGTGACAGTGACGACAGCGATTGAAGGCTTACGGGGGATTCCAGCATTTTTTGAACGTTTTGGCAATGACCAAACGATTATAGTGGTTATTACGTTGACGATTATTTTAATTCTTTTTTCTGTTCAACGATTTGGAACAGAATTGGTCGGGAAAGCTTTTGGGCCGATTATGTTCTTGTGGTTTACTTTTTTAGGCATCATTGGTTTAATGAATTTTAGCCAAGATTGGACGGTTATTCGTGCATTAAATCCATATTATGCTTTGCAATTACTAGTCAGTCCAGAAAATAAATTAGGTCTATTTATTTTAGGGAATATTTTCTTGGCTACAACTGGTGCTGAAGCTTTATATTCTGATTTAGGGCATGTAGGAAAAATGAATATCCGCATTAGCTGGCCGTATATTAAGATTTGTTTGATTCTTAATTATTTAGGGCAAGCTGCGTGGTTGTTAACGGTCAAAGAAAACCCTGAAATGCAGGCATTAGCTGAAATTAACCCATTTTTCCAAATGATTCCACGAGGTATTCTCGTATTTGGCGTTGTTTTTGCAACAATCGCCGCAGTGATTGCTTCGCAAGCGTTAATATCAGGTTCGTATACTTTAGTTTCTGAAGCGATTAAATTGAAGTTATTACCAAGACTTAAAATTATTTATCCTGGGAGCAATATCGGTCAAATGTATATTCCAGCGGTAAATTTAATTTTGTGGTTAGCTTGTTCAGCAATCGTGCTGGCTTTTAGAACATCGACACACATGGAAGCTGCGTATGGTCTATCGATTACGATTACGATGTTAATGACAACCATTTTATTGTTGTTTTATCTTTTGGATAAAATTCCAGCTTGGTCTGCGTATCTAATTTCCTTGTTCTTTGCTGCCATTGAAGTTGTCTTTTTCTTTTCAAGTGCTGCGAAGTTTTTCCATGGTGGATATGTTGCTGTGGGAATGGCAGTCTTCTTGTTATGCATCATGATTATTTGGGAACGCGGCAACGAGATTAAAGAAGCAACGGCGGAACAAGTGTCGTTGGAAAAATATGTACCACAACTTAAAGCTTTGAAAGAAGATACATCTGTACCAATGTATCAAACCAACGTGGTCTTTTTAACCTCCGATCGAGTGGATGGCGAAATTAATCGTAATATTATTTATTCGATTTTGGACAAACAACCAAAACGAGCGAATGTTTATTGGTTTGTTAATGTTCAGGTAACAGATGAACCCTTTACTCAAGAATATTCTGTTGATATGTTAGGGACTGATTTTATTGTGCAAGTTCAGCTATATTTAGGCTTCCATATTTCTCAAGAAGTGAATGTATATTTAAGACAAATTGTTCATGACTTGATGAAAACAGGCCGCTTGCCAAAACAGCCACAACGTTATTCATTAACGCCAGGAAGAGAAGTTGGCGATTTCCAATTTGTATTAATTCAAGAAGAATTATCTAACGTTTCTGAACTGAAAAAATGGGATCGACAAATTATGCAGGCAAAATTAGCTATCAAAAACTTAACTACCTCTCCTGAAAGTTGGTTTGGCTTGGAATACAGTGAAGTCAAATATGAATCCGTTCCTTTAATCATTGGTCCACAACGGAAAACGCACTTAGTTGAACGAAAGAATCGTTCATAAATAGAAGAAATTTAACTAAAAGATTGAGCCTAAGTCCTTGAGATACATGGCTCAATCTTTTTTGTAGAATCAGAGTAAATACTGTAATTCCACAAAGAATTCATTTAAAAGTGTTTGGTCTTTAAAGGAATTCATTCGCTTAAAGATGGCCAGTAAGACTTCTTTTTGTGGTTCAGTTAATTGATCTACTTTTAACAAAGGAAGAAAAGCGATAATCAGAGAATAATCCAATTCTGGATTTTGAGAATGTGTAAATAATTCATGGAGTTCTGACAAAATAAACGGATGATAATAAGATTGGTCAGACTGTTCTTCTGCAGTTGTTGGTTCATAAATAGAAATACTCTCTCGGGAATGAGAGGGGGCTTCTACTGTTAAAGGAAAAGCATAAAAGGACTGCTGTAACTTTTGCGCTTGAATCATAATTTTTAAGGAATCGTGATAGGATAGCTGTTCTTTAGATAAACGTACCATCAACTGAGTAAAAAAAGGTGGTTTTAGCAGTTGTTTATTTTGAAAATTTTCTTTTAATAGCTGGCGCACAAATCGATAAAAATCACCATAAAGTAGCCAATCTACTGTTGTGTCACAGGCTTTAGCGATTTTTTTTAAGTATCGTTTATTGGGTAAATTCAAACCTAATTCCCAGTTACTAATTGTACTTCCACTAGATAAACCAATTTTATTGGCTAAATAACGTAAAGTGTACTTCTTCTTTTTTCGAGCTTCACGCATGCGCGCCCCGACTTGCTTTGTAGTAATTTTCATTGAAACACTCCTTTTGTAATAAATATGAGGATAAGGTGTTCTTAAAATATACATACGCAAAATTCGGCTCTTTTTTTTTTCTAAACTAAAAAAAGTAATTATTTCTAACAATTTTCATCTTGTGCTATGCTTAAGATGAAAATACTTAAGAAGAGAAGGGATCATATGTCAGCAAAACATAATCATGAACAACACCAGGAAAAACAGCCAACAGTGTCCCACGATAAAATGAATCACATGAATCATGATATGGCGCATGAACAAATGGCTATGTCACACCAACATGAAGGAATGAAGGGAATGGACCATTCAATGCATATGGGGAATTTTAAACAAAAATTCTGGCTGTCATTGATTTTAGCTATTCCGATTATTGTTCTTTCACCAATGATGGGTTTTCAATTACCTTTTCAATTTACTTTTCCAGGTTCTGATTGGTTGGTCTTAATTTTAGCAACTGTGCTATTTTTTTATGGTGGACAACCATTTTTAAGTGGCGCTAAAATGGAATTACAGCAAAAGAGTCCAGCAATGATGACTTTAATTGCGATGGGGATTTCGGTATCATATTTTTACAGCTTATATGCGTTTTACATGAATCATTTTACGAATCAGGCCCACGTGATGGACTTTTTCTGGGAATTAGCCACTCTGATTGTTATTATGCTTTTAGGCCATTGGATTGAAATGAATGCTATTTCTAATGCTGGTGATGCCTTGAAAAAAATGGCTGAACTGTTACCTGACACAGTCAAACGAATGACTGAACATGGGGAAGAAGAAATTCCTTTGCAAGATGTTCAAGAAGGCGATCGCTTGATTGTTCGTTCGGGAGATAAAATTCCGACAGATGGTAAAATTTTGAAAGGAAGCACAACAGTCGACGAATCGATGGTTACAGGGGAATCAAAAACAGTAGAAAAAAACATTGGTGACTCCGTGATTGGTGGAGCAGTCAATGGCAACGGAATGATTGAAATTTCAGTAACTGGCACGGGTGAAAATAGTTACCTGTCAAAAGTTATGGAGATGGTTAAACAAGCGCAGTCGGAAAAATCAAGACTAGAATCCATTTCAGACCGTGTAGCCAAGTGGTTATTCTATATTGCCTTATTCGTAGGTGTGTTAGCATTTATCGGTTGGTTACTCGTAACGAAAGATTTGTCTCTAGCATTTGAACGAATGGTTACAGTTTTTATTATTGCCTGTCCCCATGCGTTAGGCTTAGCAATTCCTTTAGTGATTGCTAGAAGTACCTCCATTGCTGCTAAAAATGGCTTACTTTTAAAAAATCGGAATGCATTAGAACAAGCCAATAAGGTTGAATATGTGTTGCTGGATAAAACTGGAACTTTAACAGAAGGACAATTTACAGTTATTGGCTTAGAATTAATGAGTAAGCAGTTTACTAGAGAAGAAGCACTTAAATATATTGGGGCATTGGAAAAAAATGCAAATCATCCGTTGGCAATTGGAATCATGAACTATTTAAATAAACAAGCCGTTCAACCTTATGAAGCCCATAATCTGCAAGCTTTATCAGGCGTAGGACTGGTTGCTACTGTTCAAAACCAAGAAGTCAAAATAGTCAATGAAAAAGAAGTTGCACGGTTACAGTTAACCTTCGATGAAACAATTAAAACAAACTATCAAGAGCAAGGAAATACCTTGAGCTATTTAATCATCGCTGGTCAATTAGTCGCACTGCTTGCTTTAGGAGATAAAGTCAAACCAGAAGCTAAAACATTTATTGCAGAGTTACAAGCGCAAGGAATTACGCCAGTCATGTTAACAGGGGATAATCAAACAGCTGCCAGTGCAGTTGCTAATTATTTAGGAATGAAGGAATACTACGCAGAGCTCTTACCAGAAGATAAAGAAAAAATTGTGCAACAGTATCTTACTGAGGGGCATCAGGTCATGATGGTAGGAGACGGTATTAACGATGCACCAAGTTTAGCCCGTGCTTCAATCGGCATTGCGATAGGCGCTGGTACAGATGTAGCGATTGATTCGGCAGATGTTGTACTGACGGATAGTGATCCTAAAGATATTTTAAGGTTCTTAGATTTAGCCAAACAAACACGACGTAAAATGATCCAAAATCTTTGGTGGGGAGCTGGGTACAATATTGTCGCCATTCCTTTAGCGGCTGGGGTTCTTGCACCAATTGGGATTGTTTTAAATCCAGCTGTAGGTGCTGTCTTGATGTCATTAAGTACAATTATTGTAGCAGCAAATGCTATGACACTGCATATTTCAAAAAAATAATTCGATATAATTGTAGAGAGCGGAAAGTAATCAATACTTTTTGTTCTCTATTTTTTTCTTCTTAAAAAAATTTTTGCCTTATTTGACGTATTCTTATAACAAGGGAGTGAAAGGGGACGATATATGGATTTCAAGGAATTATTGTCTTTTGAACATAAAAATATGTTGGAATTGTTGGATTTACTGCAACAAGAGCAGACATTTTCTGTTTTGATGGCTGCAGAAAAACTAAAGGTGAGCGACAAAACCATCCATTGTTACATTCAACGTTTTGAAAAAAAGCAGGAAACGTTTAAGATAGAAGGGCTTTGTAAGATTTATACAACGACCAAAGGAATTGTAAAATATCGTGAATTATGCGTTTGTGGCTTGGCTCGATTTAGACAAAAATTTTGTTATTTTATTCCCGAATTTTATATTTTACGTTGTCTAATTGAAGAGCGAATCAATTATGTGCAATTGACCCAGGTATTGGGATTACAGGAATCAACTCTTCGGAAGAAACTTTCTAATATTCGACGTTGGCTAGTTAATTTTGATATTATTGTACGTCAAAAACATTACGATTTAACTGGCAATGAATGGCAAATTCGACAGTTAATCCTTTGTTTTTATTTGTTTTTTCAAGAAAGCTGTCTGGAAGAAAACAGAGAAATGACTCGGAAAATCATTACCTTTTTTGAGTTGGATTTAAATGTAGCACAACAGAATCATCTTAGTTGGCTAATTTATATTTGGGAGAAACGATATAGAGGCGGGCATGAAATTTCAGTGCCAAATGCTAATTTATTTCAACAAACAAGTGCTTTTTTTTATTTATTTCGTGTGGAAGTGTTGAGCACTTCTTTTATGTCTCTTAAAGAACAAAAAGCGTTATTTGTGATTCTTGAAGCACATTTTGGTGGTTGTTTTGGCAAGAGAGCGCGAAAGTATTTTATTCATGAGCAAATGAAAATAGAAAGTTTATGCTTAAAAACAGCTATTTTTATTATGAAAGAAATTAGGAGAAATTTTACACAACATCATTTTAATTATCAAGAAATTCATTTATGTCGATTTTTAAGTACGCATATGAATAGTTTATTAGACGGACAAGCATGGTTGCCAGCTCATAAACAGGAACAAACACTTGCTGCTCGTTATCAACAAACCTGGCACAGATTACAAAAACTTATTAGGCTTTTAAAACGCCTATATCCAGTCTTTACTTCAGTAAAAGAACGGGAATTGACGAGTTGCTATTTTTATCACATCCTAGATTTATTTGACCCGATTTTATATGAAAAAAAATATATTATTTGCCTATTGACGGACTTTCCTCCAGAAAAGGAACAAGCGTTGGGACAATCTATAAAAAGCTATTTCAGTGAAAAAAAGAATATTACAATTATTTATGGAAAACCAACGTATCAACTTCACCAAGCACATCTAGTAATCGTCAATCATTTGTTTCAGATGAACGTAGCGCTTTCTTCTGAGACAGTTGTTTATTTGCCAGAGGAATTATCTCCTGCTTTTTTTGAAAAAGTCGAAGCGAATCTATCGTAAGAAGTCCAATTTTGTCTAAATAGTGTTAAAATGAAGAAGTAAGAGGAATGGATGAGGAGGATATTAAAATGAAACAACTGCAATTTGGTACAAGTGACGAAACAGTTTCTTCGGTTATCTTAGGATGTATGCGCTTAAATGGTGCTGAAAATCCTCAACAGGTAATTGAAACTGCTTATGATCATGGCATTACATTTTTTGATCACGCCGACATTTATGGTGGCGGCGACTGCGAAACCATTTTTGGTAAGGCCTTAAAAGAAAGTACCATTCGTCGTGAAGATATTTTTATACAAACGAAATGTGGGATTCGTCAAGGCTTTTTTGACTTTTCAAAAGCACATATTTTAGAAGCGGTTGAAGGGAGTTTACAGCGTTTAGGTGTAGATTCAGTCGATGCATTATTGTTGCATCGTCCAGATACTTTAGTAGAACCAGAAGAAGTAGCTGAAGCTTTTCATTTATTAGAAAAACAAGGGAAAGTTCGCTATTTTGGTGTAAGTAACCAAACGCCAGGACAAATTGAACTTTTAAAAACAGCTGTTAAACAACCATTATTAGCCAATCAATTACAATTTGGCATCAAGCATACTGGCATGGTGGATCAAGGCTTACAAACAAATATGGAAATATCAGGAAGCATTGATTATGATCATGGTATTTTAGATTATTCACGGTTGAAACAAATGACTATTCAAGCATGGTCACCGTACCAATATGGTTATTTTGAAGGTGTCTTTATTGGAAATGAAAAATTCCCTGAGTTAAATCAAAAATTAAGCGAATTGGCTGAAAAATATCAAACAACGCCAACTGGCTTAGCCAGCAGCTGGATTCTGCGCCACCCTGCTAATATGCAAGTCATCGCAGGAAGTATGAATCTTGGTAGAATTGAAGAAATTGCTAAAGCAGCAGACATTGTGATTAGTCGCGAAGATTGGTACGATATTTATCGTGCAGCGGGAAATGTTTTGCCGTAAAAAAGATTCTCATACTTGTGAAGATCCAGCGTGTATTGCTGATTGATTTTGGTATTTGATATAGTTGTCACTAAGGAACTATGTCAAATACCTTTTTCTTTCATTCTGCAATCGCCGTCTACTGCAAATTCTGTAGTTTTTTGTTAAAATAGAAAGGAAACTAGTTTGCTAAAGATGAGGGGAAAAAAATGACCAAAAAAAAATTATTACTCGTTGATGGAAACAGTGTAGCCTTTCGTGCATTTTTTGCGCTACATAACTCATTAGAACGATTCAAAAATAAGAACGGCTTGCATACAAATGCTATTTATGCATTTAACAATATGTTTGAAAATGTAATGCAAAAAGAAATGCCTACTCATGTTTTAGTCGCTTTTGATGCAGGGAAAACCACATTCAGAACAGAATTTTATTCAGAATATAAAGCCGGACGTTCAAAAACACCGGGGGAATTTAAAGAACAAATGCCGTATATTCGTGAACTTTTAGAAGGTTTAGGCGTAAAATATTATGAACTACCTAACTATGAAGCAGATGATATTATTGGTACATTAGCCAACAAAGTTGATAAAGATGAATTTGATGTTGTTGTGTTATCAGGGGACCGAGATTTGACGCAATTAGCGACGGACACTGTCAAAGTAGATATCACTGTTAAAGGAGTTAGCGATATTGAATCATATACGCCTGAGCATATTGCTGAAAAATATGATGGGTTAACGCCTAAGCAAATTATTGATATGAAAGGGTTGGCTGGCGACACGTCGGATAACATTCCAGGTGTAACGAAAATCGGTGAGAAAACCGCGATTAAGCTGTTAAAACAATATGGCTCAGTTGAAGGGGTTTATGAGAATATCGATGAAATGAAAAAAAGCAAAATGAAAGAAAACTTGATTAATGATAAAGAGCAAGCCTTTCTTTCTAAACGTTTAGCGACAATTGAAGTCAATGCACCAGTCGAAGTCAATGTGGAAGACTTGGCATATGAAGGGAAAAACTTAGAAAAATTGGTTCCTTTTTATAAAGAAATGGACTTTAAACAATTTTTAGCTAAGTTGGACATTACAGAAGAACCTGTTGAAATGGAAGATATTTTATTTGAAGTAGTCGAAGATCAGTTAACCAATGAAATGTTTACAGACGATATGGCTCTTTATGTTGAGATGATGGAAGATAACTATCATACGTCACCGATTGTCGGCCTTGCTTGGGGCAACAACAAGAAGATTTATACCACGAATAATTTAGCTGTTTTTGAAAGTCAGCCATTTATCGATTGGTTGATGGATGAGACACGTAAAAAAAATGTCTATGATGCAAAACGGACGTACGTTGCACTAAATCGCTATGTAGGAAAAATGACAGGGATTGCCTTTGATGTTTTATTGGCTGCTTATTTACTTGATACCAATGACAATAACGCTGATATTGAAGGTGTAGCACAACATTACGGATATGATGCGATTCAATCTGATGAAGCGATTTATGGAAAAGGGGCCAAAAAAGGCTTGCCAGAGGACGAAGAAGTTTTCTTTGGTCATTTAGCACGTAAGATTAAAGCAATTCAATTTTTAACAAGCAAATTAGATAGCGAATTAACAGAAAAGAATCAAGCTGATTTATTCTATAAAATGGAATTACCACTTTCTCGTATTTTAGGCGATATGGAAATAACTGGTATCCGTGTTGATGCCACGCGCTTAAAAGAAATGCAAGTAGAATTTTCAGAACGTCTGAAAGAAATCGAAGAAAAAATCTATGCAGAAGCTGGCGAAGAATTTAATTTGAATTCACCTAAACAATTAGGCGTTATTTTATTTGAAAAAATGGGCTTACCTGTGATCAAAAAGACGAAAACCGGCTATTCAACAGCGGTAGATGTTTTAGAACAACTAAAAGAACAAGCACCAATTGTGGCAGATATTTTAACTTATCGTCAAATTGCCAAAATTCAATCGACCTATGTTGAAGGACTCTTAAAAGTAATTCAGCCAGATAATAAAATTCATACTCGGTATGTACAAACACTGACACAAACAGGACGATTAAGCTCAGTAGATCCCAATTTACAAAACATTCCTATCCGTTTAGAAGAAGGCCGAAAAATTAGAGAAGCCTTCGTACCAAGAGAGGATAATTGGTTGATTTTCTCTTCTGATTACTCTCAAATTGAGTTACGTGTGCTCGCGCATATTTCTAATGATGAGCATTTAAAAGAAGCGTTTGTGGAAGGACAAGATATCCATGCCAGCACTGCAATGCGAGTTTTCGGTGTTGAAAAAGCAGAAGATGTCACACCTAACATGCGTCGTCAAGCTAAAGCAGTGAATTTTGGAATTGTCTATGGTATCAGTGATTATGGCTTGTCCCAAAACTTAGGCATTACTAGGAAGCAAGCACAACAATATATTGACACCTATTTTGAAAAATATCCAGGCGTGAAGCAGTATATGGAAGAGATAGTCCGCGATGCCAAAGACAAAGGCTATGTGGAAACATTGTATCATCGCCGTCGTTATTTAAGTGATATTAATTCAAGAAACTTTAATCTACGTTCGTTCGCTGAACGTACAGCGATTAATACACCGATTCAGGGAAGTGCCGCAGATATTTTAAAAATTGCGATGATTGAAATGGCGCGTCGTTTAAAAGAAGAAAAATTACAAGCGACAATGTTATTACAAGTGCACGATGAATTAGTTTTTGAAGTACCAGAATCAGAATTAGAACAATTAAATCAACTCGTCAAAGAAGTGATGGAGCACGCAGTTTCCTTACATGTGCCACTTATCACCGATAGCAGTTGGGGAAAAACATGGTATGAAGCAAAATAATAGCTTACCCATTAAGAACGATGAATAAAATAAGGATAAGTAGGATCTGGACGTTGATATCTAAGCGTTCAGACCTCTTTATATAAAGGAGCAAAAATAATGCCAGAATTACCAGAAGTAGAAACAGTGCGAAAAGGACTTGAAAAACTTGTTGTAGGAAAAACCATTCAAGAAGTCATTGTTTTTTGGCCAAGAATTATTGAATCACCAGAAGTTGATGTATTTCAAGGTCAATTAGCTGGTCAAACGATTGAAGGGATTGAGCGAAGAGGAAAATTTCTGATTTTTAAATTGTCTGATAATGATATGATTTCTCACTTACGGATGGAAGGAAAATATGAGTTTCATCAGGCTGATGATGAAATTGCCAAACATACCCATGTAATGTTTACTTTTACAGATGGCACGCAATTACGTTATTTAGATGTACGGAAATTTGGCCGTATGACATTGGTTCCTAAGAATCAAGGTCATCAATATAAAGGGATTTTAGCTTTGGGCCCAGAGCCAACACCAGACGTTTTTCAATTAGCTGCTTTTCAACAAGGATTGAAAAAGCATCATAAGGCAATTAAGCCATTACTGTTAGATCAAAAGCTAGTGACGGGCTTGGGGAATATTTACGTAGATGAAGCACTTTGGCAAGCGCAAATCCATCCAGAACAACCAGCAGATTCCTTAAAACCTGCGGAAGTTGCTACGTTGTATCAAGCAATCATTGACGTCTTGGCACGCGCTGTTGAAGCAGGTGGAACCACCATTCGCACCTATCTAAACGCGTTAGGAGAAGCAGGGACTTTTCAAGTAGCGTTGAATGTCTATGGGCAAACAGGCTTACCTTGCAATCGTTGTGGTACGCCAATTGTTAAAACAAAAGTGGCACAACGTGGTACGCATTATTGTCCACAATGCCAACAATTGAAAGGTCGTCGATTGAAATGACAAAAGTTTTAGGCATTACAGGAGGGATTGCGACAGGTAAAAGTACGGTTGTTGCTCTTTTTAAAAAAGCGGGTTATCCAATTGTTGACGGCGACATTATCGCCCGAGAAATTGTTGCAAAAGGGCAACCAGCCTTAGCCGCAATCGTTGAAACTTTCGGACCAGAAATAGTATTAACAACTGGTGAATTGGATCGGAAAAAGTTAGGACAATTAATTTTCGCTAGTCCTCAAAAAAGAGAGCTGTTAAATGAAACGCTGAAACCTTTTTTAAGAAAAGAAATTTTACGTCAAATTGAAGAAGCTAAAAAGAAAGCCGCCCTGGTTATTGTTGATATTCCTCTGCTTTATGAAGCTCATTATGAGGCGATCATGGATCAAGTTGCTGTGGTATATGTACCAGAAAAGATTCAAAAAGAGCGTCTGATGGCCCGAAACCAATTAACAGAAGAAGAAGCGCAACAACGAATTGCTAGCCAATGGCCGATTGAAATGAAAAAAGAACGAGCAGATATCGTGTTTGATAACCAAGGAACTAGAGAAGAAACGGAACAGCAAGTGAAGAAGTGGCTAGAGAAATAAACTGGAAAGAAGTGAATATTTTTTAAATGGCGTAAAATGTTTTGAAAATTTCAGAAAAAACAGTGAAAGTCTTTGTTTTTATTAAAGAATGGCAAAGATTCAACTAAGAACCAGTTCTAAAGACCTAGTAATAGCGCAATTTCATGTTATAATATAGGCAACAAAAATTATACAGAATAGAAGAGGTGAACGTTATGCGTTGTCCAAGATGTCATCATAATAATTCCCGTGTTATTGATAGCCGTCAAGCAGATGATGGACGTGCAATTCGCCGTCGTCGTGAATGTGAAAATTGCAGTTATCGGTTCACTACATTTGAAAGAATTGAAGCGGCGCCATTACTTGTAATCAAGAAAAATGGGGATCGTGAAGAATTTAATCGTGATAAAATTTTGCGTGGGCTCATTCGCTCTGCGGAAAAAAGACCTGTTGCTATGGAACAAATGGTTCAAATTGTCGATAATGTTGAAAATCGAGTGCGTAGTTTAGGGGAAAATGAAGTCTCTACAACGCTTATCGGTGAATATGTGATGGAAGATTTAGTCAATCTAGATGAAATTGCCTACATCCGCTTTGCGAGTGTTTATCGACAATTCAAAGATATGAGCGTGTTTTTGAAAGAGTTACAGGACATTGTCGACAAAGCAAAATCTTCTTCTCCTGACTCAGAAAATTAAAAAGGAGGTCTTTCTTTGAAAGGAAATCGGCAAAGAATCCAACCAAAAAATATTTTTCAAGCGGTTATTGATTCACCGCTTTCTGATCAAGAGAAAGAGGTTTTAACCTTTTTATATCAACCAATTGTCGGCGCCAATGCGTTTAGTTTATATTGGCTTTTGTTATCTGAAACAACAGATTCAGAGGAGAATGGCTCGCTGTTTCATGCAGATTTAATTAGTTTGCTGGACTTGAGTTGTCAACAATTAGAAGAAGCTTGCTACAAATTAGAAGGCATTGGGTTGCTAGAAACGTATAAAAAAACAGATCGGGAATTAGGAGATTGTTATTTATATTATTTAAAAGCACCTGAAACAGCCGCTCGTTTTTTTAAAGATGAAGTGTTAGCTTTAGTGTTATTTAATCGGGTTGGACAACGGAAATTTGATCAATTAGTGCAAAAGTTCCAACCGCATCCTACCAAAACAGAGGGCTATCAAAATGTTTCCGCTAGCTTTCAAGAGGTTTATGCCTTTAAAGAAGAACAAATTGTTTCCGAAGCGAACCGATTGACAACGATTCAAGAAACTTTTTCTCAACAAGAAAAAGCGAAGAAAATTTCTGTATCAACAGATTCTTTTGATTGGCACTATTTTGTGGAAGGTTTGCACCGCTTAGGTTTACAATTGCCTGAAGATGAGGCTAGTTTTCAAGAAGAAGTCTATGTTTTTCATCAATTATATGGCATCAATGAGTTAGATATGGTAGACTTTGCTTCGAAATCATTTGACTATTATACAAGTCGAATTTTGCCTAAGGAATTAGTGCGAACGATTCATCAAGCGTTTGATCCTGATAAAAAACCACAACCAACAAACATAGTGACAAACAAGCAAGTACAATTGACGGTGGAAGAGCAACAAACGTATCGATATAACGCATTAAAAATGAATGGTTTTTCTGAACTGGATATTCAAATGATTATGGATAGTGAAAAGAATCCGCCTATTCAATATTTAGAAGCTTTAAAAAATAGTCGAGGCGGCTATACGACACCACAAGAACGTTCATTAGTGAAATATTTGGTTGCTAAATCAGGCTTACCGACTAGTGTGATTAATATTTTGATTAACTATGTTTACAATATTCAACAACAACCGACTTTAAAAGCGGAGTATGTGAATCGAATTGCGAATGAATGGGGACAAAGTGGCATTCATTCACCAGAAAAAGCAATTGAACATGTCAGAGAATTGGCTAAACAAAGCCAAAACAAACAAAAACAGCGACAACAAAATTATTCAGGGAAACGCCAAACTGTTCGACAAGAGCGATTGCCAGAATGGGCCGATCAGCCAAACGATGAAACAAAACTTTCCCCAGAAGAACAAGCCGAGTTAGATCGACAAATTCAAGAATTTTTAAACCAAGGAGGTGACCAATGATGGAAGACGTAGGAAAAGAAATGTCAAAAATTATCCAGAAGCGTGACATCAATGAACGATATGAAGAGCTAGTTAACGAAGTATTGAAAGATCAAGATGTTCAAGCCTTTATACAAGCAAACCGAGAGCGTTTAACCGATGAAGATATTCGTAAAAGTTATGCTAAGCTGTATGAATTTGTTCAAGAAAAAAAGAAATTTCAATTAAACGATCCGGCAATGATTGCCCCCGGCTATGAGCCAAGATTAATGTTGAATTTTCATTACATTGATGTAACATATGTCCCAACGGCTGATTTAATCGCCCGTCAGAAGGAAGAAGAAATTCGTAATCGAGTAAGGGCAATGGACATGCCAAAAGATGTCCGAGAAGCAAATTTACGAGATTTCGATCCATCTTCTCAAGGTCGAGCCAAAGCGTTAGCAGAAGCAATGCAATTTTTAAGAGAATATCCTGCGACACCAAAAGAATTTCATAAAGGGCTCTATTTACAAGGCCCCTTCGGTGTAGGAAAATCTTTCTTATTAGGTGCGATGGCTAATGCTTTAGCAGAACGTGGATTTACTACGACAATTGTTCATTTTCCAACATTTACAGTAGAAATGAAGCAAGCCATTGGTCGCGATCAAGTTGGTGAAAAGCTCGATGCAGTAAAAAAATCCCCTATATTAATGATTGATGACATTGGTGCGGAATCCATGACTAGTTGGATTCGTGACGACGTTTTAAGCGTAATCTTGCAATACCGAATGCAAGAACAATTAGTTACTTTTTTCTCTTCCAATCTAGATTTAAAAGCTTTAGAAGAGCATTTAACCGTGACGCAACGAGGAGAACAAGAGCCGCTAAAAGCCAGACGAATTATGGAACGTGTGCGTTATCTGTCAAAAGAGATTACGATGACAGGAAATGATCGACGAAACGGTTAAAGCAATCCTTTTATTTTTATGGATTGCTTTTTTTCTTGCGCTTGAAGAGGTAGCGTAAGTTTCGCAAAAACAAGTACTTTTGTGTACACTGACAATAAAGAAGTGAGGAAAAGAGGCGTAACAATGAAGAGAAAACTTTGGATTTTTATTGGGGTATTCGTGGTGCTTCTGGGAGGATATTTTCTTTTGTTTAGAGAAAAATCCTATAAAGTAGAGGTGGAAAAAGTGAATCCAAAAATTCAACGCTTAATGTCGACAGACAAACAACATTTTTTAACAAAACATGAATTTCACACAAAAGAAACCGCTGAACGCAAAGATTTGTTGAAATTTTTTATTGAAACCCGGCTCAAAACAGACGGCGGTTTTTTAACCAATTATTTACCAGATGCTGAACGCAAAGATGTCGCCACAGGACATGAGTTGCTAAGTGAGTCTTCGGGTCTATATTTGCGTAATTTAGCTTTTGATACGCAGGGACGTTTTGATAATTTTTACAAGCAGACGAAAGACACCTTTTACGACGGCGTCCAATTTAGTTACCGAATTGACGAGCAAGGCAATAAATACAATGTCAATGCCTCGATTGATGATTTACGGATCATTCGTTCATTAATTGAAGCAGGGGGGCATTTTAAAACAGATCAGTATGATCAAGAAATTAAAAAATTAGGCAAGAGTTTTATGGAAACCTCTATGAAAGATAATATTCTAATTGATTTTTACGATAGTAAATCAAAACAACAGTCTTCAGAAACTTCTTTGTTTTATATTGACTTAATTACGCTGGGTTATCTATACAAAGAATTTGGGATTTCAGCAGACTACTTGCAGTATCATTACCAATTAATAGACGATGGCTATATTTCTGATGATTTACCTCTTTATCAAACGAAGTTTAATCATCAAACAAATAAATACGAAAACAACGGAACACTTAATATTATTGAATCTTTATTAACGATTGTCCATTTAAGTGAAGTGGGTATGGCGAAGCAGACTAGTATTGATTTTGTGCGAAAACAAGTTCAGCAAGGAACGCTTTTTAACTCGTATGATTTAAATGGATCGCCCGTGGATAAAAATCAATCTGCAGCTAGTTATGCGATAGCGGCTTTAATTGGTGTTGCCGAAAATGACAAAGAGTTGTATCGTGCGGCAATTACAGTACTTAATAATTTTCAAATTATGGATTCAAGCAGTCCGATTTATGGAGGATTTGGTGATAAAGTTACGAAACAAGTCTATTCCTATAATAACTTAATGGCTCTTTTGGCCTATGATTTCTAGATGAGGTGAAAGCATGGAAAAGATCAAAAAACACATGAACTCGGCTTTTAAATGGTTGAGTCGTTATATTTCTCCAAGTCTTTTGGCCGTTTTAGGGATTGGGTTAGTGACAAGCATTTTGTTATTTGTTTATCCGATTAATGGCTTGGGAGATAATGGCGAGTATTTTCGTGTGTTAAATTCAAGCAGTCCGATTTATGGAGGATTTGGTGATAAAGTTACGAAACAAGTCTATTCCTATAATAACTTAATGGCTCTTTTGGCCTATGATTTCTAGATGAGGTGAAAGCATGGAAAAGATCAAAAAACACATGAACTCGGCTTTTAAATGGTTGAGTCGTTATATTTCTCCAAGTCTTTTGGCCGTTTTAGGGATTGGGTTAGTGACAAGCATTTTGTTATTTGTTTATCCGATTAATGGCTTGGGAGATAATGGCGAGTATTTTCGTGTGTTAAATTCAAATAGTCTTTATCGTGTCAATGGTGATAGCTACGACAATGTGGCCTATTTTGTTAAGGACTTTTCAATTATGCGTTATTTTAATGAAACAACGACGCACTTTGTTTCCACTCAACAATTTTTCATCACCATTGCCATTTGGCTTAATAAACTTTTTTATAGTCAAACACTTTTCGATATTCGTTTCTTAGGTTTCGTTTATCTTAGTTGTTTTTTAGTGTCAATTTATATTCTGGTACGAGGCTTAACCGAAGGCGTATCTTTGAAAAAAAGTTATCTTATCTCCTTGTTGGTTATTTTCATCTTGGGGGATACCTCCTATACGATTTATTTTAATTCCTTTTATACAGAAGCGACGAGTTTTTTACTTTCTGTGAGTGTCTTAGCATTTTCAGTCTATTTTTATCGGGTGACGAAACCACGAACTTGGCTCAGAAGAATAGTTTTGGTTATCTTGGCACAAGCAGTAGTACTTTTAATAGGGACAACACGCCAAGAATATTTGCTGATTATTGGTGTAATTATTGCTGGATTAGGATTTTTTGTCTACTTGTCACAACGTTATCAACGATTGTCAATGACGGCCTTTTTAATTGCGTTGATTGGTTTTACAACGTTAGCAGCTTTTATCGTTCCTAACGATATCTATGAACGTGATGTCTACCACAGCATGACGCGCGGTGTAATGAAGGATAGTAAGGTTCCAGATAAACGGATGTCAGAGGGCGGAATCAACCCGCAATATGGGTTGCAAAAGGGACGTTCCTACTTTGAAGAATACAGTCCTGTATCACCAACTTCTGAACAAATGAAAAAAGATTTTTTTGATAAAACGAGTTTTGGATGGGTGTTATTGAATTATTTAAATTATCCATCTGAATTATGGCAAGGACTGAATTCAGCGGTCCCAAATGTTTACTTAGTAAAGCCTAATAATGTGGGGAATTTTGAGAAAACGACGGGGCGTGCACCGCTGGAACAATCTAAATTTTTTATGGTGTATAACCGTATTAAAGCCAGTTTTTTCCCTAAAAACTTTGCTTTCTATCTATTATTAGGCGTGATTCTGTTTGGTTTATATGGCGTTGGTTTATACAGAGGAATCAAGAGAAACGAACCCAGATTAGTTTTTCGCTTCTTTTTAATGACAGGAATTTATCTAAATTTATTAGTTGTTTTCATTTCAACAATTATTATTGATGGGGATAGTGACTTAGTACGTCATTTGTTTTTAGTCTCAGTATTTTTAGATTTTCTCTTGTTACAAATTGTTTCTGATGTTATTGGTAAACGAATGTGGCAAGATACAACACCACAAGTCATTGGGGAGGTAGAGGGAATTGAAAAATAAACAATATCTTATTGGCTGGGTGTGTTTCTTACTCTTTTTCGTTTTTTGTGGCTTTGCCAAACCGGCGCTGGCTGCACCAAGTAAACATGTCTTACTTGTCTATGACAGCTTGAATATTGCTGGGAAAAAAGAAAATGATGTGGATGCTTTACAACGAGTGTTGACGAGTTTTGGAGTAGAAGTTCAGAGTGTGGCGGTATCAGATTATGTGCCTGGCGAATTGCTAAATGATGGCTATGACAGTTTGATTTCTATGGTGAATTGGCCTGAACAAGCCGGCGTTATTGCCTCTGATTTTCTAGCAGATCGAGTTCATTTTAAAGGTAAACAATTACACATTGGTCGAAACATGCGTGACGATGAAAAACAATATTTTAGCGGTACATGGAAAGAATTAAGTCATCGTCAATATCGGTTAGAAGATGAAAAAAACCGCTTTTCTCAAGTATTGCCTTTTCAAGATCAATCAGTTGTGCTGGAAAATACGCAAGGTCAGACAGTTGGTCGATTAAAAACACAAGAATTAGCACCAGAAGAATATCCATTTGGTGTAATTGAGAATGGGCATGCTTTTCTCCCAATGTTTGAACGCAAAGGCGCTGTTTTTTTAGAAAGCTTGGACGTAATTAGTCAATGGCTGGAAAGTGAAAAAATGTCACGGCCGTTTTTGACGATTTCTGATTTTAACCCGTTAAGAGATATGTCTGTGGCAACCTATTTGCAAGAAGAATTAGTTAAAACCACGTATCCTTATATTTTATCCAGTACGAGCGTTTCACAAAACAATACGATTTTACCTTATAAACTATTTACGAATGCGTTACGTGCGTTTGCTTCGACGGGGGTTATTTTCTTAGAAACACCGGTCGTTAACAATGTTGATTTAAATGACCAACGTGCCTTGAAACAATTGATGGAGCAGCAGATTAGTTTATTGGTCGACAGACATGTCTATCCAGTAGGCATTTCTGCTCCAGGATACTGGAATCAAGACCTTCAATACCAAGAGGATGGTCTAGCAATTAGTGATACAGTGATTCTAAGAGAAAATCCGCCGATTGAACGCGTTTTTTATCGGAACCAAACGGGAGAATCAATCACTTATAAGAATGCTTTGTTTGATTTACCGTATGATTATTTATCGGGGATTGAATGGACGGATAAAGATAATCCGAATGACTATCGATTTCCAATGCCGACCACCATTAGTTTTTCATTTCCAAATTCTAAAAAAGAAGTGGATCATCTAATTCAAGAAGTCAAGGAAGCACCAATAGTGTTTAGTGTTTCAGAAGCGGATCAACATTTCACTGTTCAAACACAAACGCAGAAAATCGAATTTCGGAATAATCGGTTCTTCTTAAACAATCAAATTGTCAATGGTTTGGCTGATACAGGGGCCTCAACAGTTGAAAAACAACGATTTACAGGGTTATTTTCATTCTTTTTCAGTATCACAAACAATATTTTGATTGGCGTTGTCACGCTGACTTTAATCATCCTGATTATTTTGTTTATGATTGGACGAAAGAATTATCGGTCGAAATATATTAATAAGGAGGAAGACAAATGACCATTGCTGACATTGTAATGTTAACAGCAACTATCATTATTTGGAGTCTACTAATTGTAAATATTCTCTTAGTTATTTTTGGCTATGTTTATTATTTAAAAACAGATCCTGTCGCACCGCCACCTGTAGAGGACGAAGACGCGCCGTTTGTTTCAATTATGGTGCCGGCCCATAATGAAGGAATTGTCATTGTGCGGACAGTTGAAGCGTTATTGAATTTTAATTATCCGCAAGATCGCTATGAAATTATTGTGATTAATGACAACTCAAGTGATAATAGTGCTGAGCTTTTAGCGAACGTCCAAAAAAAGGCGGTTAATCGAAATTTGCAGATTATTAATACAGACAATATAACAGGTGGGAAAGGTAAGTCTAATGCCTTAAACATTGGTTTCAAGCAAGCCAAGGGGGACGTGATTGCCATTTATGATGCAGACAATACACCTGAACCGAATGCACTCCGTTATTTAGTTGGAGAGTTAATCGCTAGTGAGGAATACGGCGCGGTTATTGGTAAATTTAGAACGAGAAATCGCAATGCAAGCCTGTTGACACGCTTTATTAATATCGAAACACTGGCCTTTCAATGGATGGCACAAGCCGGTCGTTTTCAATTATTTAAGTTATGCACGATTCCTGGCACAAATTTCATTGTTCGTCGCAGTATTATTGAAGCCATTGGCGGCTGGGATGACAAAGCGTTAGCCGAAGATACAGAAATCAGCTTTCGCATCTATATGATGGGCTATAAAATTAAGTTTCAACCAAAAGCAGTGACGTGGGAGCAAGAGCCGCAAACTTTGTCAGTTTGGTTCCGGCAACGGACGCGATGGGTCAAAGGCAATATTTATGTTATTGTTAAAAATGCTAAATTATTGTTTAATCCTAAAGCGAGTCGGATTCGTTTTGATATTTTATATTTCTTGTCCATTTATTTTCTCTTAATGACATCGCTCGTTTTGTCAGACATCATGTTAGTTTTATCAATGTCTGGTTACTTAACAACGACCCTGCAAGGATTTAGCAATTCCTTATGGTTGTTAGCGATTTTGTTATTTATTTTCAGTACTTTTGTCAGTATTACGACCGAAAAAGGCGAAATGACTTTAGAGAATATCTTAATTATTGCCTTGATGTATATTACATACAGTCAGATGTGGCTAGTAGTCGCCGCTTATGGCATGGTGATGTATATTAAAGAAAATGTTTTTCATAAACAAACACAAACAAAATGGTACAAAACTGAACGATTTAAATAAGGAGGAAACGTGCAATGAAACAAAAAACAGTCACTTTAATAGGGTTGTTCTTTCTGGCAATTCTGATTGGTGTCGCAAGTCCGACCGTATACGCCGAAAACAAAGAACAAGACAACCATACCTTTACACAACCTTTTCAAAATAAAACAATCTCTTTAACAGGTACTTCTGTCCGTAGCACCATGTATTTTACAAAAATTGATTATTGGGACGTAAAAAAAGCATCATTCAATATGACCTACCAAATCACACAATTAAAAAATAATCAGACCTCAGATTTAACTGTGGCAGTTAATGGTGTGAAGTTTTATTCTTGGCGTCCTGAAAATACAACTGGTATTCAACAAAAGACGATTGAAATCCCTTTGGAACTGATTAAAGAGACAAATACATTGACTGTTGAGGGCCAAATTATTAATCAGGCAGGAAACGACATGTATAATTTAATTGAAACTCCGGCAAATTGGTTAACGATGTATGAAGGATCTAACGTAAACTTCCAATACGATTTACAATTACCAGAGAATACAATTCATTCTTTTTATAATCATTTTGTGGGAGCAGACACGATTGCGAATAAACACAGTGTTATTTTGACACCAGAAAATGCATCGGAAAAAGAATTAGCTGCAGCGACCCATGCGTTAGCTGGTGCTGCTCGTTTGATTACTACCTCAGAAGAATTGTTGCCAATGGCTTCTTTGAACAAAGAACAGTCAGCACCCTATCAGTTGATTATTGCCAGCTATGATAAATTACCAGATCAGTATAAAAGTCAAATTGATAGCAAACGCGTGGAGGACCAGGCTGTCTTAAAATTTTTCAATCAACCAGATAAGCATGTTTTAGTAGCTACTTCTAAAGATGAGGACTTACTTGTTCGTGCGGGACGTTATTTAGCCAATTATGAATTAATGACCCAAACAGATAAAGAAGAGACAACAGTTGATGAGAATACCGATACATTTAGTTCAACTTTAGAATTTGATGGTAATTATCCATTAACCTCAACGGGGGACAAGCTAGAAGGGGCCTATCACCAAGAACAAACGTACTTTGTCAATTTACCAGTGGATCGAAACAATGCCAATGGCAGTCGCGTGCATTTACATTTTAAATACGCTGAAAACTTAGATTTTGATTCTTCTTTAGTGACGGTTTACGCCAATGATAAACCAATTGGCAGCAAGAAATTAACCGCTGCTCGTGCGAACGGTGATGAATTAAATCTCGAATTTCCAAAGAACTTAGAAATTGCTGATAGTTTTGTTTTAAAAGTTGCTTTTGATTTGAATGTTAAATCACCAGAAGTTTTACGAAATGGTCAGACTCCATGGGCCTTTATTGAAAATAATTCGAATGCATTTATTCAAACAGAAGAACTGAATGACATATTATTTAACAACTATCCGAACATTTTTATCAGAAGCCGTTCTTTTGCTGATTTAGCGATTTTATTACCAGAAAAAATGGACGACAACTATTTTAAAGTGTTGACCAATTTATTTAACTTAATTGGTAATTATGCCGAAAGTAATGTCGGTGAGATTACGTATTATAAAAAAGCGCCTAAAAATGCGGCATTAGAAAATCATAACTTGATTATTTTTGGTACGCCTAAGGATAATCCGATGATTCGTAAGTTAAACGATCAGTTGTATTTCCATTATGATAAGGACTTCACACGTTTTGTTTCAAACGAGAAACTGAGTATCGAAAAAGATTATGGTAAACAAATCGGTACGGCGCAGCTAATGTTTTCTCCATATAATGCGAAAGCCGCGGCGTTAATCTTAACAGGAGCTAAATCACAAGGTGTCTTTTTAGCCTCTACACAAGTGAATACAGAGAAGAATACTTCTATGTACAAAGGAGATGCCATTGTGGTCGATCCGAACTATCGTCGCTATGATTATCGTTTCAAAAAACGTGTAAGCAACGTTAGCAACGAATCATTAGGTAAACGAATTGTCAATAATCATAAATTAATGATTTATCTATTTGTCTTCTTAATTGGTATGACCATTATTGGATTAAGTGCGTTCTTCATCGTGAAGAAGAATTTGAAAGGTGGGGAATAGAGTGAATCAAAAACGAGTGACCTTACTTTTGGATTTAACTTTGTTGGTAGGAATTGTTTTGGTTGTCGGCACAACCATCTTTATGGCCTTAGGAACGAATGATTTCTTTGTGGACTTAAGTTGTCTATTAATTTCAGTTATCTTAATTATTGTTACCTATTTTGTAGGAATTACAGCGGGGTTAACATTTTCGCTTATATTTATTTTTCTACAATTGACTTATGTTGTATATCAGTATGTCTATCATGATTTGTTTAGCTATGGCTCATTATTTTGGCTAATCATGCCGCCACTCTACTGTTTAACAATCTATGCAGTGACTTATCAAATTCGTACGATTGAAGAAGAAAATATTCGCTTACGTAAAGAAACTTCACGGTTAAATGCGTTAGATGCAGTAACTAATTTAAGAACAGCAAAAATGTACGAGGAAGGATTCGATTTATTTTCTGATATTTCTACACGTTATGAAGCGCCGTTATATTTAGTCGTAATCCGAGTGGCCTATTGGGAAAGTATTCGTAACTTATTAAGTCCTGAACAAAAGAATGAATTGCTACAAATCGTGACAGCGGCGATTAAAGAGACAACGGATGATCGCTTCTTACCATACTTTATCGACGGCACACCGCCGACTTGGGCGTTATTAATTTTCCGCGATGGGGATGACGGATACACTACTAGAAAAGAATTCAAACAACAAGCTCAAGAGAAATTTGCCCATTCTGAAACCTTAAGAAATATTACTTTGACATTACAAGTTTCCTATACCAAATATGATCCTGCCGAATTTAACAACGCTTCAGAATTTTTAGGGGATGGAATTAATTCTCTTCAATATGATGTTTAAAAAGGAGGCAAACAAATGACTGAAAAAATTGCTGTTTTTACAGGGAAATTAGCAGAGGCTGGTGTGTTAAATGAGACGCAGCCATTGTCAATGCGATTACATTTAGAAAATATCCAAGCAGAAAGTGATCCAGAATCCATTGTTCCCTTATTTTCTCATGGGGTAATTTTAAACATACTTGTTGAACAGTTAGAGGAAAGTATCCCACTGTCTCACTTGAAAAAAGGAACCAAAGTCCGTTTCACAGTCGTGGGCTTGCCACCGATGACTATGTCGATTCCACCGCATGTTGGTGGGCAAGCGATTGAATTGATAGAAGAAATCTAAAAAGCTTCTGCATTAGCTATGATTATTAGCTAATGCAGAAGCTTTTTTATTCAAAGGTCATTCTTTCAATTCGATCGAACGCTTCCTTTAATAAATCTAAATTTTGTGTTGCGGCTAAGCGAATGTACTCATCGCCCGTTGTTTCACCAAATGCTTTTCCAGGAATCACTAATACCTGTGTCTCTTTTAAAAGCTTTTCCACAAAAGGGACGGAAGTTAGTCCAGTTTTTTGAATATTAATGAAGGCGTAAATACTTCCTTTGACTGGATGAAGCGAAAGGAAAGGGATCTTTGCTACTCGTTGGGCCACATACTCTAAACGTGTTTGGAACACTTCAACGATTGGGTCTACAAATTCGTCAAAATGTTGTAACGCATAGATTCCTGCTTGCTGTGACAACGTAGGCGCAGAATACGTAACGCCTTCATTAATTAATTTGGCTACTTCGTTAATATAGTCTGGGGCAATCATATAACCAATACGCCAACCAGTCATTGCAAAGGCTTTTGAAAAGCTACCAAAAGTGATAGTATTTTCTGGAGCAAACGTAGCCATGGGAGTAAACGTTTCTTGGAAACAAAAGGCTTCATAAACTTCATCTGAAAGAATGTATAAGTTGTGTTCAATCGCTACCTGTGCAATTTCTCTGAAAGTTTCTTCAGAGAAAACAGCGCCTGTCGGGTTATTCGGTGAATTAAGAATAATCGCTTTGGTTTTAGGCGTGATTTTTTCTTTCAAAAGAGCTACATCAATTTGGAAACCATCTTCTTCATAGGTTGGCAAAAAGACCGGAACGCCATCTGCTAAAAGAACTTGGTCTTTATAAGGAGAGAAGTAAGGTTCATGAATAATCACTTCATCTCCAGGATTTAGAATCACTTGTAAGGCAAGGTACATTCCATGCAGAGCGCCAACTGTGGCCCGGACTTGATTCGGTTGAAAAGATAATTGATAATGTGACTGATAAAACTGAATGACCGCCTCAATGAATGCCTCGCTACCATCAGAAGCGGTATATTTTGTATGCCCGTTTTTGGCATCGTTAGCTGCTTGTTCGATAATCCGCTCATCGGTAATTAAGTCAGGGTCGCCAATCGATAAATCGATTAAATTTGGGGTCTTTTTCGCCAATGTTGCAATATCCATGAGTAAATTTTCAGTAGGTTGTTGGTAACGTGTTGCGATATTCTTGCGATCCATACCAGGTGCTCCTTTTTATAAAACTTTTCTTAGAAAATCTTGTGTTCTTGGGTTTTGTGGCGCATCAAAAATTTCTTCAGGTGTGCCTTCTTCTTGAATAATTCCTGCATCCATAAAAATGACACGGTCCGCGACTTCTTTTGCGAAACCCATTTCGTGGGTAACCACTACCATTGTCATCCCTTCAATAGCTAAATTTTTCATAACGGATAGCACTTCGCCCACCATTTCAGGGTCTAAGGCAGAAGTTGGTTCATCGAACAGCATCACGTCAGGGCGCATGGCTAAAGCACGAGCAATCGCTACCCGTTGTTGTTGCCCACCAGAAAGTTGAGCGGGATAATTTTCTTTTTTATCTGATAAACCAACTTGTTCCAGTAAAGAAAGAGCATGTTCTGTGGCTTCAGCAGCGGCTTCTTTTTTTACTTTAACAGGACTAATCGTTAAGTTTTCCAAGACATTTTTATGCGGGAAAAGATTGAAATTTTGGAATACCATTCCCATTTTTTGACGAAGTTGATCAATGTTGGTATTTTTATCTAATAAATTTTTTCCTTCAAATTCAACGCTGCCACCAGTTGGTGTTTCTAATAAGTTCAAGCAACGTAAAAAAGTACTTTTACCACTGCCAGAAGGGCCAATAATTACGACAACTTCACCAGCTTCAATTTCTAAGTCAATTCCTTTAAGTACTTCATTTTTTCCGAATGTTTTCTGTAAGTTTTTAATGTTAATCACTAGTACTCATTCTCCTTTCAGCAACACCTAATAGACGTGAGATAGTAAAGGTTAGGACGAAATAAATCAACGATACAATTAAGTAAGGTAGGAAGGGTTTAAAACTTGCTCCTTGAACGTTGCCAGCTTGGAAAATTAGTTCTGAAACACCAATGACTGAAACAACGGAAGATTCTTTAATTACTGTAACAAATTCATTGCCTAACGCTGGTAAAATATTTTTAATAGCTTGTGGGAAAATGATGTATCGCATTGCTTGGTTTTGATTCATTCCCAAAGAACGAGCAGCTTCCAATTGTCCTTTATTAACCGCCTGAATACCAGCACGAATAATTTCTGCTACATATGCACCACTGTTTAAAGAAAGAGCAATACAACCAGCTGCTACTTTTGATAAGTCTAAACCAAGAACGCCTGTCCCGAAATAGACAATAAAAATTTGAACAAGCAAAGGAGTGCCACGAACATATTCAATATAAGCAATGGCAATGCCACGTAAAATTTTGGAATTGGCTAACTTCATTAAGGCAAGTAATGCCCCTAAAATGGCACCAAACAAAACACCAATGAAAGCTAGGAAAATGGTATAGCCCGCACCGTTAAGGTAGAACTTTCCATACTTTTGTAAAAAGCTTTGATCTTTTTGGAACATTAATTGATTGGCTTCTTTTTTATAACCGTCCATTAATTTTTGATCATTAATTTGTTTAATAGAGGCATTTACTTTCTCCGTCAAAACGGGCGCATCTTTAGGAAAAGCAACGGCAGTATCTTTTGAGCCTTTTTCAAAGGTAACATCAGCAAAAGATAAATCCTCATTTTGAGAAACATAGGCTTCGCCAACCGGTTCTTCCATAACGACTGCATCTAATTTATTATTTTTTAGATTCATAATTAAATCTGGAATTTTTTGAAGAGAAGTAGGGACAGCACCGGTTAATTCGGTTTTAATTAATTCTTCTTGTGTCGTTTGCTTTTGGGCACCTGCACGAATGCCTTCGAAATCTTTAGTGGAATGAAATTTATCTTTGTCTTCTTTCCGAACAATGACTCTTTGTTGAACGTTCATATATGGTTGAGAAAAAGCTACTTCTTTTAATCGTTCAGGCGTTGGCGACATGCCAGAGATGACCATGTCAATCTTGCCAGTTTTTAAGGCCCCTAACAGAGCATCGAAGCCTAGTTCTTCGATTTTTAATTTAACGCCTAAATCGTCGGCAATTTTTTGAGCAATAGAAATATCAAAACCAACAATTTTATCTTCACCATCTACTTTTGCATGAAATTCATAAGGGGCATAGTCTGCGGATAAGCCGACAACTAGTTCTCCCTTTTGGATGATTTTGTCATAGACTGGATCGGTTTCGGCTGCAAAAGTTTCTTTAATAGGTAATAATGAGAGCAACAAGAATAAAATTGGTAAAATCGTCTGTAGCCATTTTTTACATTTGGTCATTTGCGTAAACTCCTTTTTGTATTATTTTTATAAATATTCAAAAAAAGCGAATAAATGTATAAAAATTTATTGTGTTATGATGTGGTTTATCATATCATAGAATATGTAAAAGGAAAAGTAGTAGAGTTGAAAAAATACAACTTTTTCAAAAAAATTTTCAAAAGTCAAAAATGAAGGGGATTTTCAAGATGGAACAATCATTAATTGTGAGAGGGACACCACAAGAGTATCTTTGCGAAATTGGTTCGTGGGAATTATTAGAAGGACAACTATTATGCAGAAATATTCATCGTGTATTCATTTTACACGGGACTGAGTCATGGCAAGCGGCAAAACCGTATTTTCCGACGTTTCAAAAAGTAACAGCTGTTTTTGAAAACTATGGAGGTGTTTGTACAGATCAACGTGTGCAAGAGTTAGAAGCGCAAGTGCTGGACAATCATTTAGAGGCCATCGTCGCTGTTGGTGGAGGAAAAGTGGCCGACTTGGGCAAAGCCTTAGCACACAAAATGGCGTTACCGGTAATTATTTTGCCCACTTTAGCAGCTACTTGTGCACCGTGCACGCCATTGAGTGTAATGTATCGAGAAGATGGAGCAATGGAACGATATGACGTTTTTCCGCAAGCAAACGCTTTGGTGTTGGTAGAACCAAGAGTGTTATTGCATTCGCCTCGGTCCTTAATGGTGGCAGGTATTGGGGATACATTAGCTAAATGGTACGAAGCAGATGCAATTATTTCGCAGTTAGATGTCCAAGTGTTACCTATTCAAGTTTCTCATTTTGCCGCGGAAAAATGTCGCGATATTTTGTTAAATGAAAGTATCAATGCTTTAAAAGCGATGGAAGAGCAACAATTAAATCAATCGTTTATTGATGTCATCGAAACAAATTTAATTATTGGTGGAATGGTGGGTGGCTTTGGCGATGATTATGGTCGGACAGCGGGTGCCCATTCCATTCATGATGCACTAACTTTGCTACCAGCTAGCCATCGACAATTGCATGGAAACAAAGTGGCGTATGGTGTGTTTGTTCAATTAGCCATTGAAGAGAAATGGCAAGAAATCGCTGAATTGATTCCTTTCTATCACCAACTAGGTTTGCCTATTTCTTTAAAAGAAATGGAGATGGACTTAACTGAAGCCGAGTATCAAGAAGTAGCAGAACGTGCTTGTATAGAAGGCGAAACGATTCATTATATGAAACAAAAAATTACCCCTGAAATTGTGAAAACAGCGATGCAAGATTTAGAAAAATATACAGCGACAAAATAAGTGCCAAACAGCAACTAGCTCATTTGAATTATTTGAACTAGTTGCTGTTTTTTAAGGATCCTTTTTTGAAAAAAGAAACCTTGAGAAATCCTTGCAAATTCAATAAAAAAAAAGTATGATGATGGGAGGACAAATTATAGTAGAAAGTAGGGAAATGAATGACGGAACCAGCCATTCGTTATCGTTTAATCAAAAAAGATAAACACACAGGTGCGCGTTTAGGTGAATTAATTACTCCTCACGGCACATTTCCAACACCAATGTTTATGCCGGTAGGTACACTTGCGACAGTTAAAACAATGTCACCAGAAGAATTAAAAGAAATGGGTGCCGGTGTTATTTTAAGTAATACTTACCATTTATGGTTACGCCCAGGTGAAGATTTAGTCGAAGAAGCAGGCGGTTTACACAAATTTATGAACTGGGATCAACCTATTTTAACTGATTCAGGTGGCTTCCAAGTCTTCTCATTAAGTGATATGCGGAAAATCGAAGAAGAAGGTGTGCATTTTAGAAATCATTTAAATGGTTCAAAAATGTTCCTTTCTCCAGAAAAAGCGATCAATATTCAAAATAAATTAGGATCAGATATTATGATGAGCTTTGATGAATGTCCACCATTTGATGAAAGCTATGAGTATGTCAAACGCTCGATTGAACGGACTTCTCGTTGGGCTGAGCGTGGCTTAAAAGCCCATGCGAATCCTGATAGACAGGGATTATTCGGTATTGTTCAAGGTGCGGGATTTGAAGATTTACGTCGTCAAAGTGCCAAAGATTTAGTGAGTATGGATTTTCCTGGCTATTCGATTGGTGGCTTATCTGTTGGTGAGTCTAAGGAAGAAATGAACCGAGTCTTAGACTTTACGACACCGTTAATTCCTGAAAATAAACCACGTTACTTAATGGGTGTGGGTGCCCCTGATTCATTAATTGATGGAGTGATTCGTGGGATTGACATGTTTGATTGTGTGCTACCAACACGTATTGCGCGCAATGGTACTTGTATGACTTCACAAGGTCGCTTGGTTGTTAAAAATGCCCAATATGCAAGAGATTTTCGTCCGCTTGATGAAAAATGTGATTGTTATGTTTGTCGTAATTATACGCGGGCCTATATTCGTCATTTGATTAAATGTGATGAAACATTCGGAATCCGTTTAACATCGTATCATAATTTATACTTCTTGTTAGACTTAATGAAAAATGTCCGTCAAGCAATTATGGACGACAATTTATTAGAATTCCGACAAGCGTTTTTTGAAGAATATGGCTTTAATAAAGCGAATGCAAAAAGTTTCTAAAAATTAGAGGAAAAAACTAGTTCTTCAAGCATTTTTTTGATACAGTTAGTAGTGTGAATAATGCAGAGTGAGGTGAAACAAATGGGTGGCGGATTTACAATGATTTTTACATTAGTCCTTTTAGGAGGAATGATGTTTTTCATGACACGTTCTCAAAAGAAACAACAACAAGAACGTCAAAAACAACTAAACGCAATGAAAACTGGCGATAGTGTTGTCACAATTGGTGGTTTACATGGTGTTTTAAGTGAAATCAACGAAAAAACAGTTTTAATCGATTGCGAAGGTATTGTCTTAGAATTTGACCGTGCAGCAATTCGAACTGTAACACCTGGAACTGCTGTTACAAATGATTCAGCAGTAACTAGTGTACCAGTCACAGAAGTTGAAGAGACAGTCACAGAAGAAGTAACTGAAGTTCCTGAAACATCAGATCCTTCAAAAGAAAAGAAAGACTAAACGATTCAACTAATTCATTTAATGGTTAAAGAGAGCGGAACAGGCTTTTCAAAGGCGAAACTGTGACCAGTAGTCACACGAGAAAGCCAATAAGAAGAGATAATTCCTATTCCGCTCGTGTCGTTTATCTTAAAATGTAGGACTAGGAAGGTAGGTCATTTGGACTTACGTCCTAAGTCCTTTTTAACTATTAAGTTTACAAAAAAGGTTCCTTTTTATAGTGTTGGAAGATAGTTAAAAAGTGAGCAATCTTTCGCTTGGTTGGAAGGAGAAGAGCCCATGACAAAGGAAAAATTAAGTTGGTTACAACAAAAAATGCTCAATAAAAGTATTAAAAAGAAGTGCCAAAATTTTCGTGAACTAGGTTATTCTTCCATCAACGAAGAAGATTTATTGACTTATTTACTCACCTATCGTTGGAAAAAACAAACCCATTTATCTGTCAAAGACTGTCGCAAAGACATTCAGAAGGTTAAGCCGAATGAATTTTTTGACTATCAACAATTATTGGCACAGACATCAAAAAATCCTTTAAGGGACTGGCATGATATTGAAGACTTATTCTAGAAAAAAGAATAGGTCTTTTTTTTTGAGATAAAAAAAATTATAAATAGTTGTGAAAAATATCACAAAAACTATTTACAAGATTCATTTTATGTTGTATGATGTGAATGTGAAATAGTTAACAAAGTTTTTTTAAAATGAAACTCTTAGGAGGATGAACATGGTTAAAACAGTAAAAAAAGAAAAGACAGAAACGGTTGATGTTTCATCAATGATTGATGAATTAGCAACAAAAGCGAATGTCGCTTTAAAAGCAATGGAAGATTTTACACAAGAACAAGTAGATCACATTGTCCATCAAATGGCGATGGCGGCGTTAGACCAACATATGCCTTTAGCAAAAATGGCTGTCGAAGAAACTGGCCGTGGAATCTATGAAGATAAAGCAATCAAAAATATGTATGCATCTGAATACATTTGGAATAATATTAAACATGATAAAACAGTGGGTGTAATTAACAAAGACGAACAAACCGGTTTAATGGAAATTGCTGAGCCAGTTGGCGTGGTATGTGGGGTCACACCAACAACAAACCCAACGTCAACAACTATTTTTAAATCACTAATTGCCTTAAAAACAAGAAATCCAATTGTTTTTGCTTTCCATCCTAGCGCACAAAAATGTTCGGCAGAAGCGGCACGTATTGTACGGGATGCGGCGATTGCAGCAGGTGCACCAGAAAATTGTATTCAATGGATTGAACAACCATCGATTGATGCAACATCTGCTTTGATGAATCATCCAGGGATTGCCATTGTTTTAGCAACTGGTGGCGCAGGCATGGTAAAATCTGCGTATTCAACAGGTAAACCAGCACTAGGCGTTGGTCCTGGGAACGTACCAGCTTATATTGAAAAAACGGCTAAAGTAAAACGTGCGGTTAATGATTTAATTGTTTCAAAATCATTTGATAATGGAATGATTTGTGCTTCTGAGCAAGCGGTCATTGTGGATAAAGAAATTTATGCTTCTGTCAAAGCTGAGTTTGAAGCACACAATGTTTACTTCGTGAAACCGAATGAATTACAAAAACTAGAAGATGCAGTGATGAATGAAGGCAAATACGCAGTAAATCCAGCGATTGTCGGTAACTCTGCAGAAAAAATTGCTGAATTAGCAGGAATTAGCGTACCAAAAGGCACAAAAATTTTAGTCGCTGAATTAGAAGGTGCAGGTCCAGAATATCCATTATCAAGAGAAAAATTATCGCCAGTTTTAGCAATGATGAAATCAAACAATGCAGAGCATGCTTTTGAACTATGTGAAGCGATGTTAAACTTAGGTGGTTTAGGACATACAGCAGTAATTCATACAGAAGATGAAGAGTTACAAGTTGCTTTTGGTTTACGTATGAAAGCTTGTCGTATTTTAGTGAATACTCCATCAGCAGAAGGCGGTATCGGTAACATTTATAACGAAATGATTCCATCCTTAACACTTGGTTGTGGTTCATACGGGAAAAACTCTGTTTCTAAAAACGTATCAGCCATTAACTTAATTAATATTAAAACGGTAGCGAAACGGAGAAATAATATGCAATGGTTTAAATTACCTCCAAAAATTTTCTTTGAAAAAAATTCTTTACAATATCTACAAAAAATGGAAAATGTTGAACGTGTCATGTTAGTTTGTGACCCAGGTATGGTTCAATTTGGCTATGCAGATATCGTACGTAAAGAGCTACAAAAACGTAAAAATGATGTGAAAATCGAAGTATTTTCTGATGTTGAACCAAACCCATCAACAAATACTGTTTATGCAGGTACCAAAATGATGGTTGATTTCCAACCAGATACAGTGATTGCCTTGGGTGGCGGTTCTGCAATGGACGCGGCGAAAGGCATGTGGATGTTCTATGAACACCCAGATACAGAGTTCTTTGGTGCAAAACAAAAATTCTTAGATATCCGCAAACGGACATATAAAATTGCCAAACCAGAAAAAACACAATTTGTTTGTATACCAACTACTTCAGGAACTGGTTCAGAAGTTACACCATTTGCCGTTATTACTGATAGTGAAACACACGTGAAATATCCGTTAGCAGACTATGCGTTAACACCAGATGTAGCGATTGTTGATCCACAGTTCGTAATGTCTGTGCCAGCTTCAGTCACTGCAGACACAGGTATGGATGTTTTAACACATGCTATTGAATCTTATGTTTCCGTGATGGCTTCAGATTACACACGTGGTTTAAGTTTACAAGCAATCAAGTTAGTTTTCGATCATTTAGAAAATTCAGTGAAACGTCCAGATATGGAATCTCGCGAAAAAATGCATAATGCATCAACCATGGCAGGGATGGCATTTGCCAATGCATTCTTAGGTATTTGTCACTCTATTGCTCATAAAATTGGTGGGGAATATGGCATTCCACATGGTCGTACAAATGCGATTTTATTACCACATATTATTCGTTACAATGCGAAAGATCCATCAAAACACGCAATGTTCCCTAAATATGATTACTTCCGCGCCGATACTGATTATGCAGACATTGCAAAATTCTTAGGCTTAAAAGGAAATACTACCGCAGAATTAGTAGAAGCTTTAGCAACAGCAGTAGCAGACTTAGGTAAATCAGTCGGAATTGACATGAACTTGAAAGCCCAAGGTGTCTCACAAGAAACATTAGACACAACGGTTGATCGTATGGCAGAACTTGCATATGAAGACCAATGTACAACTGCAAATCCGAAAGAACCATTAATTAGTGAACTAAAACAAATTATCTTAGATGCTTATGTAGGATAAAAGAACTCAAATAAAGAGACCAGAACATTAATGTTCTGGTCTCTTTAACGTTTTGCGAAAACAGTGCTGTCGATACCACGGTTATGACACCAATTAACTAAAACTGGATCGAGGATAAGTGCGGTACTCGTCAATTCTTCTGTCGTCTTTTTTCCTAAAAGAGTATAAAGCATTTTCACTTCTTCTTGCCATTGCTGTACAAGGGCTAGGGTATTTTCTAAACCATTTTTACTCATAAGGGAAGCTAAGATAGTCCCAGCAACTCCCATGCTTTTGGCACCTAAAGCGAGTCCTTTGACAATATCAAGAGAGTTACGCACACCGCCAGAGCCGAGAATAGTTAGTTTCTTTTGCCAATTTTGTGATTCCAGAAGAGAGATGACCGTTGATTGCCCCCAATCATCTAAGAAAGAAAGTTCTCGTTTTTTCCGCCGGGCATTTTCAATTTGTGTAAAACTCGTTCCGCCTTGGCCGCTCACATCCGCTGCTTGAACGCCGATAGAGGTGAGTTTTTCTAAGGTTTCTTGGCTCATGCCAAAGCCAACCTCTTTGACAATGACAGGCACTTCTACGGCCTGTACGATAGCTTCAATTTTGGTTAGCCAATTAGTGAAATCACGATCTCCTTCAGGCATGACCAATTCTTGGGGCACATTTACATGGATTTGTAAGGCATTCGCTTGAAATAAATCAAGCGCTCGCTTTGCTTCTTCCACACCCAAGCCTGCACCAATATTGGCAAAAATGAGTCCATCTGGGTTTTCTTTTCGCATAATTTGATACGTATCCGCTAAACTAGCATCTTTTAACGCTGCCGAGACAGATCCTGTCGCAACTAAGAGGCCAGTTTCTTTGGCAATAATGCCTAATTGCTGATTAATTTCTTTTGCACGCTGACTACCACCTGTCATTGCATTGACATAAAAAGGTTGGGGAAGCTGAAAAGAAAGAAACGAAGTGGAAATATCTACTTCGTTAACAGCGGATTCAGCAAACGATTGGTGAACAAAACGCACACGATCAAAGTCATTACTTTTTTCTTTGTGGAACGCTTTAGCTAATGATAGATGTTCATCTTTTCGATTCATGCTTCTCCTTACACTCCTTTTGACCATAGGTATAGACGTGAAGTGGCAGTGGGGTAATTCCGTCTTTTTCCCAAGCAGTCATTAATGGTAAAATCCCAGATTTTTGGCGGAAAATTACAATCCCACAATCGCCCCCGCCAGCGCCAGAAGATTTCGCAGCTCCTGTATAAGATTCAGCCAAATCACAAAGATTTTTCAAGGCTTCTGTTTCGATTACCACACCAGTCAGTGAAGATAATTCGGCGAGCAATTGGCGATTTTTAGTAATTTGTTTTTGAATAACAGAAATTTTTCCTGTGTTAAAGCCATTAATCATTGTTTCGACACAAAGCCGACTTTTCATTAAGAACTGCTCATAAGCCGCTTGTTTTTCTTCTTTTGATTGATGGACTCGATCAACTAAGTCTGAAGTGGACGCAGGACTACCTGTCCAACCAATTAGTAAACGTAGTTGTTTCGGTACTTTTAACGGAAAAATCATTAATTCAGGCCAGTCCATTGCTAACAAATCAGTTAATGTTTCAGTGGCTACTTTTTGATTGACCCAATCATGATCGAAGGTTGAAAAGGCAATCCAGCCCCCGTAACAGCTGGCGGCGATATCTCCGCAAGAACCATTTCCTTGAACGGCTAAGTGAGCTAATGCTGATAATTTGAAAATTTCCTCATTTTCCAAACCTAAATCATAAAAAATATTCAAGGCTTTGACAGTTCCAACGGTTACCGCACCGCTTGAACCAAGACCGTATTTTCGTCCATTTGAACTATCTAATTCACTCGTCACTTTTAAATGATAAAATGACAATTCTTTGTTTTGCTCTTGCGCATATTTTTCAGTTAGATGAATCGCCGCTAAAACATAATGAAAAGGATTTTCGCGAATATCTAATACAAGCTCACCATTTCGGCGTGTCCAACGAATAGGTAAAGAGCTGTATTGTGCAGATTGAATACTGCCTTCATCTGTTGTTTCTTCGACAGTTACAGTTACGAATTGATCCACAGCAACGATAATGGCAGGGTGGCCAGGTTCAACAACGGCATATTCTCCTGCAATAAATAACTTTCCTGGCGTAGTAACTTCAATCATGCTTATTTATCCATTCCTTTCGTTTCAAACAATTCAATTCCGGGACCAGCAAAAGCTGGGACTAACTGCTCTTTTGAAAAATGTTCACTTAAAAATGTTTTTAATGCTTCTAAGTTTTTCTTTTCGACTAAGACCTTGACATTCGGACCTGCATCCATTGTAAAGTAGCAAGGAATTCCTTTGGCCCGTGCTTGGCGAACTAAAGCCATCGCTTGTAAGCTGCCTGGGGACCAGTAAGTAAATGGAGGGACAGCGCCTAAGGTTGTTCCATGCATCCTTAACCCATTGGCTTCAATGATTTCTCCTAAACGAGGGAAGTCTTTTGTTTTAATTGCTTCATGAACTTGGGATAAATCTTTTTCCACATTGTCCAACCAACCTTGATAAAAGCTAGAAGTTTCTACTGTTCGTTTCATTCCATCACGGCTGGAAACATCTTTTTCGCCATCATTAATTAAGATAAAGAGCATGGCCAATTCGTTTTCCCAATTATTGGCTGGAATATTTTCAGCAAACGACGTT
The DNA here is from genome assembly GCF_050533535.1 of Enterococcus sp. DIV2453a. Lineage (NCBI taxonomy): Bacteria > Bacillati > Bacillota > Bacilli > Lactobacillales > Enterococcaceae > Enterococcus > Enterococcus sp. DIV2453a. Next base: position 719,611 of record NZ_CP172899.1, read on the forward strand.
TCATCAGAGTGGCCTTTGTTCCATTGAGCAAAACCACCAAAAATACTACGACAAGCAGAACCTGAACCACGTCGCGCTAAACGGGATAAGTCTTTTGCTGAAAGATTTAATCCTAAGGCTACGTTACAGGCCCCAGCTAAAGCAGCTAGACCACTCGCTGAAGAAGCCAAACCAGCTGCAGTAGGCACAAAATTTTGACTTTCCACTTTTGCAAACCAAGTACAATCGGCTTGTTGACGAACAAGGTTCAAAAATTCTTTGACTTTTTTTGTTTGTTTTTCGTTTTGCAAGGTACCATCTAAAATAAATACATCTTCTGAATAATGGGCATCAAATGTCACAGTTGTTTCTGTGTAAAAGGCATCTAATGTTAATGATAAACTACTATTCATTGGTAAAATGTATTCTTCATTGGCTTTTCCCCAATATTTAATCAGAGCAATATTTGTATGCGCTCGTGCTTTTCCTGAAAGCATTACTTTTTCACCTCTAATGATTGAATCCATGTAGCAACAGCTCCATTTTCTTCTAAAGTCTGTGCAATGGTTTGTGCGGTCTTTTTATTATCTGTTAAGGCAATCATACAGCCACCGCGACCGCCGCCGGTTAATTTTGCTCCTAGAGCGCCATGTTCTAGAGAGAGAGCCACTAGTCGATCCAGCATATCGTTGCTGACGGTTAATTGCTGGAGTTGCTCTTGCGCTAACGTCATTAGCTGACCTAATTTTTGTTTATCATCTTGTAAAATTGCCTGCTTCGCTTCTTTAGTAAAAGAACCTAATTGTTTCATTGTTTCAGCGATTGCTGTGGGATTATTTTGAGCTAGCTGCGCAATGTCTTTCACTGCTTCACGTGTTTGACCTTTAATTCCCGTATCAGCTACTACTAAGTAGGCATTAGATAAATTCATCGAGAAATGTGTGGGCGGAAATCCTCTAGTAAAAAATAAGGGATCAGCGCCGCTTGTTGCTGCGGCATCGATACCACTAGGATTGCCATGAGCAATTTTCTCACTTAAGGAAACAAGCTCAAACAATTCTTGATATGTATAAGCGTAATCAAAATAATCAAAAAGGCTTCGAACGATGGCCACAGCGGTTGCTGCGCTTGAGCCCATTCCTCGTTCAGCGGGAATCGTACTTGTTAAGGTCAAAGTGCCTTTAACTGTATCTTCCTTTAAAAAATGTAAGGTTTGCTGAACAACTTCCTTGATATTTGCTAGCTCTTGGGGCACGTCTTCAAGCAATCCTGTAAAATATGCACAATCAATCTGCATAGTTTTTGCCGGGGTAAAGACGGCTGTGATTTCTGTCGCTTGAAAAGGAAAGGCGATTGCTGGTTCGCCGTAAACAACGGCGTGTTCCCCCATTAAAATGATTTTTCCCGTCGCTTGACCGAGGCCTTGTTTTTTTATATTCATTCACTGACATTCCTTTTGAGTAGAATCGAGTATAGGACAAAAGACGTTCTTGGATTAGAAGAACGTTTGTCATAATCTCTTCATGATTTATAGGAAATGATTCCAAAAGTTTCTCTTGTTCCAAAAAAAGAGATTGCTTAACCTAAGATAGTTTACCTAAAAATAAGGCACAAGTAAAATGGTTCCGTTGGTTTTTCCAAAAAATTAATAACAATTTAATAAGAAAGAACCGACAGAACCAGTTATTCGGCTATTTTTTTAAAATTTTCTTAGGTAATCACCAAACCAAGGGCACTTGCCAAATAAATGGCTTGTTCAGGGGTGACTTTAAGACCTGATAAATAGTTTGGTGAGAAAGTCAAGCGTTCAAAGGTGTTTTGGGAAAAATCCAATCCTTTTAAAGAAGTATTTAACCAATTACTTTCGGTTAAATCGCAAGCTTCTAGAAGGAGTTTCTTCCAGGTGACCTCGAAAAATTCACTTTCGACTAAACGTGTCTGATTAAAGTGAACAAGATTAAAATTTGCAAAACGAAAAGAAGCATAATCGGCTTTGCAATCCTCAAACAGACAATCTTTTAAATAGCTATCTGCAAAATTCGTTCCTGTCAAATTGCAACGAAGGAAAGTCACTCGATGAAAACTGCCAGACAGCCATTCGACGTTAGAAAAATCGCAAGCTTCAAAACGCACATTACTACAATCAAAAGAAGCAAACTGGCCATTTGCTAATGAAAGATGATCGAAAACAGCATCCCGAAAGACTAAGTTACGAACTTCTTGATTCGGTAAATCAATCTGCTGATACAAATGATTTTCTAAGATTGCCTCATCTTCTAATTGACAGTTCGTTAATAGAGGAAGTTGTTCTGGCAAATTTGGTGGCAAGGGATAAGTTATTTTCATAAAACGCCTCTTTCTTCTTGTTGATTTTCAAAGGTTTCATCAATTGAGTAGGCCCGATTATAGAAACGTAGCGCAGTTGTGAAAACATAAGCGCCGGCAAAACCAAGTAAACTACCTAACACAATCCCGACTAATCGATAGTTTAAAAGATTACTAATGACTTGCTGTCGTGCAAGATTTGATAATAATAAGGACATCGGGGTAATAAAAAAGCTGGCAATCGCATAGTTTCTGTTAATGAATCCTTCAAAAGCTGCATATAGAATACTAATGATACCGATTGTTTGTAAAGGTGTAAAGGGAATCATTAATAAAATTGCAGAAAGCAACAAACCAAGACTCGTACCTAGAATCCGTTGCACATTTCGCTGCATCACAGAATGTAAATTTTCCCCTTGTAAAATGGCTGCGCAAGTAAACGTCATCCAATAGGCATTGACTAAATGAAGCGATTGACTTAAATAAGCCGCTAAAAATAAAATGGCCGCATAATGCAAAGCATCTAATAAAGAAGCGGGATCGATATAAAGTCGTTCTTGAAGAGACATCCGTTTTTGAAAAACGTAGGGGCGCTTGTCGATGAAATGAAGCACAATGCCCATGATAATGCCGGTCACTACTCCTAAAAGAACAAAACTGGCCATGATGGGAATCTTATGTAAAGGAAAATTGTTGCTTGTTCCCATTGCGGTTGACATGATAACTAACAAAGCACCAGGCTTCTCAATGCCATACAATCTAAAAAGTAAGCGTGCAAGAAAAGCGACGATGGCAATTGTAATGGGAATCAACCAAGGTACATGGTGACTTAGCATTCCTAAGCTGTTGCCCAGAACAATAAAAAAGCCAACAATATTCAGTCTGCGCAATAATTGGGGCAAAGGAAGCGGCTGATAATAAATAAACGTATAAATGCCCATCGAGCCAAAGGTCCCAATGAGTAAATTATTGGAAAAATAACCAATTAATAATGGAATTGCCATACAAATTGCGACACCAACTAACCGAAATAATTCGTCATTTGCTTTATCAATAGCAAACAAATCCTTTAAAAACGTAGAATTTTTCATATTTTGTCACTCCTTTACTTCCTAATTTACCATAATGTTTAGAAAACTGACAAAAGAATTGCAATAAAAGACAGGAAGAAAAAGAGTGGTTTCTGATAGGAAGAGAAGAAAAATTAAAAAAAGTTAACATTTTGACTTGCAATTTTAATATGAAAAATGTAAGATATATTCCATAGCAATAAATAATTATTAAATTCTGATTTTTCAGAAAATACAGATTGTATTATTTTAGGAGGCAACACTATGAAATTGAAAAAGTCATTAACATTCGGTGTGATTACATTATTTAGCGTAACAACTTTAGCGGCTTGTGGAGGCGGCGGAACGTCAGATAGCTCAAGCGCGTCTGGTGGCGGTAAGGCAAGTGGCGAACAAGTTTTACGTGTCACAGAACAACAAGAAATGCCAACAGCTGATTTATCACTAGCAACAGACAGAATTAGTTTTATTGCATTAAATAATGTATATGAAGGAATTTATCGTTTAGACAAAGATAACAAAGTCCAACCTGCAGGTGCAGCGGAAAAAGCAGAAGTTTCTGAAGATGGACTAACATACAAAATTAAATTAAATAAAGATGCAAAATGGTCAGACGGTAAACCAGTGACTGCTAATGACTATGTTTACGGATGGCAACGAACAGTTGATCCAGCGACAGCTTCTGAATATGCTTATCTGTATGCCTCTGTAAAAAATGGTGATGCCATTGCTAAAGGGGAAAAAGATAAATCAGAATTAGGAATTAAAGCAGTCAGTGATACAGAATTAGAAATCACTTTAGAAAAAGCAACACCATACTTTGATTACTTATTAGCTTTCCCATCATTCTTCCCGCAACGTCAAGATATTGTGGAAAAATATGGTAAAAATTATGCATCAAACAGCGAAAGTGCTGTCTACAATGGTCCATTCGTCTTAGACGGCTTTGATGGTCCTGGTACAGATACAAAATGGTCATTCAAGAAAAACGATCAATATTGGGATAAAGACACAGTGAAACTGGACTCAGTAGATGTGAATGTTGTGAAAGAATCACCAACCGCGTTGAACTTGTTCCAAGATGGACAAACAGACGATGTCGTTCTTTCTGGTGAATTAGCTCAACAAATGGCCAATGACCCAGCTTTTGTTAGTCAAAAAGAAGCATCAACACAATATATGGAACTAAATCAACGTGATGAAAAATCACCATTTAGAAATGCGAACTTACGTAAAGCAATTTCTTACTCAATCGACCGTAAAGCGTTAGTTGAATCAATCTTAGGGGATGGTTCTATCGAGCCAAACGGTTTAGTACCAGCAGATATGGCAAAAGACCCAAGTGGCGGCAAAGACTTTGCTAAAGAAGCAGGTAGTCAAATTGAATATGATACGAAAAAAGCTAAAGAATACTGGGAAAAAGCGAAAAAAGAATTGGGGATTTCAACCTTAACAATGGATATTCTTTCTTCAGATGCAGATTCTTCTAAGAAAACAGTTGAATTTGTTCAAGGGTCAATTCAAGATGCTTTAGATGGTGTGAAGGTAACGGTTAGTCCGGTTCCATTCTCCGTTCGTTTAGATCGTTCAAACAAAGGCGACTTTGATGCAGTAATCGGTGGTTGGAGTGCTGACTATGCTGATCCAAGTAGTTTCTTAGACTTATTTGCTTCAGATAACTCATATAACCGTGGACGTTATAACAATCCAGAGTTTGACAAGTTAGTGAAAGCTGCAAGTAGTGCAGATGCGACAAATCCTGAAAAACGTTGGGATGATATGTTAAATGCAGAGAAAACGATTATGGGAGACATGGGTGTGGTACCATTATTCCAAAAATCAGAAGCGCATTTACGTGCTGAAAAAGTCAAAGATGTCGCAGTTCATCCTGCTGGCGCAACGTATGACTACAAATGGGCATACATTTCAGAATAACCTGACAAAAGATCGATAGCAAACAAAAAAGGACCTTTGCCATGGAATAAAAGGCAACGGTCCTCTTGCTATCTTGTCTTAGACCAAGTAAAATAGTAGAAAGCCTAAAGACAGAATCAGTAAGATGCCCCCAGTTTTTAGCCAGAAAGAGCGATGTGCATCGCCAATGACTGAAAGCGGGATAAACTCTTTCGGTTCATTTTTCTTTTTAAAACGAAACGCGTTTTTCATTGAGCGCTGAAAGTTATCGAAAAAGCCAGAGGACATAATCCATAAAGCAATGCCGATAATTAAAAAGAAAAGCGAAACGATAAAGAAGGTATCTGATAATGAGGAGGTAGTGATAGGTTCTTTACTTATTAATAAGTAAAGAAAAATGCCGATACTGGAAATAACGGCTGTAATAATTGGCCATTTAAAAGTTTTCATGTGTTCACCCTATCTATTATTGTGGTCTATCTAGTCATTACTTTAACGAAAATAACTGAGGAAGTCAAAAAAATCTCGGAGGTGTCATTATTGAATAGTTTTGGAAAATATTTTCTTAAACGGATCTTTTTCATGATTATCACTTTGTGGTTAATCGCAACGATTACGTTTTTCTTAATGCAATTATTACCAGGTACGCCTTATACCAACCAAGAAAAACTTAGTCCAGAAACAATCGCTATGTTGAATAAACAATCTGGCTTAGATAAACCAGTGATTGTTCAATACGGAATTTACTTAAAGAACCTGGTAACAGGAGACTTTGGTATTTCATTCCAATTTAAAAACCAACCTGTTGCTAAGTTATTAGCTGGTCGAATTGGGCCATCCCTTCAACTGGGAGGACAAGCGATTATCTTTGGTACGTTAGTCGGTATTTTATTGGGGATTATCGCAGCGATGCGTCAAAATACTTGGGTAGATACGTTGGCAACATTGTTAGCCATTTTAGGTCGTTCTATTCCAAACTTTGTTTTCGCGGTATTATTACAATACATTTTTGCAATGAAATTAAGAATCTTACCAATTGCTATGTGGAATGGTTTTGCCTACACAATTTTACCAACTATTGCCTTGGCAATGAGTCCAATGGCCGATTCGGCTAGGTTTATTCGAACCGAGATGGTAGAGGTCTTGCATAGTGATTATGTCGAATTAGCCAAAGCAAAAGGCTTGAGTCGCTGGCAAGTTGCATTCCGCCACGGGTTAAGAAACAGTTTAATTCCATTGATTACCTTATTAGGACCTTTAGCCGTTGGTTTAATGACAGGTTCTTTAGTAGTAGAAAATATTTTTGCCATCCCTGGAATTGGGGAACAGTTTGTAAAATCAATTATGACAAACGACTATCCAACAATTATGGCAGTAACTATTTTGTATTCAACAATGTTAGTTGTTGTAATTCTGATTGTTGACTTACTTTATGGTTTAATTGATCCAAGAATTCGCGTATCAGGAGGTGCAAAAGGCTAATGGAAACAGTCAATAAAAATAATCTACCACAAGCGATTAAAGATATTCCGGCAGATGAGTTTCAGCCTCTAAACACTTCAACTCTAAAAGAAAGAGAGCGTATTGCCACACCGTCTTTAAGTTTCTTACAAGACTCATGGCGTCGTTTGAAAAAGAATAAAGCTGCAGTTATCTCAATGAGTTTCTTAGCAGTTATTATCTTTATCTCTATTATTACCATTTGGGTTTCACCACATAACCCAACGAAACAAAATGTTTCTTACATTAACTTACCACCACGAATTCCTGGCTTGGAAAGCGTGAATGGTTTAAATGGTAAAACAACAGTTGCTGGTCAATTAGTTGATAAATATGCACAAGCAAACGTTCCAGATAACGTAAACTTTTATCTAGGAACAGATGGTTTAGGTCGTGATGTCCTAAGTCGTTTATTTATGGGAACACGTATTTCCTTATTAATTGCGTTTATCGCGGCAATTCTAGATATTACGATTGGGGTAACGTATGGACTGATTTCCGGGTTAGTCGGCGGTCGTGTCGATACAGTAATGCAACGTATTTTAGAAGTTCTTTCTGGTATTCCTAACTTAGTTGTTATGATCTTGATGCTAACAGTCTTTGATCCAGGGATTGTTTCGATTGTTTTGGCCATGGTTATTACAAACTGGATATCAATGGCCAGGATTGTGCGAGCCCAGACCATGAAACTAAAAGATCAAGAGTTTGTCATGGCAGCAGAAACATTGGGCGAATCTCGTTGGAAAATTGCTATTAAACATATTTTACCGAATATCTCAAGTGTCATTATTGTCCAAATGATGTTCAGTATCCCATCGGCAATTTTCTTTGAAGCGTTCCTAAGTTTTATTGGGTTAGGCTTACGTCCACCAACCGCATCTTTAGGAACCTTGTTAAACGAAGGATACAAAACTTTCCGTTTCCTTCCATATTTAATGTGGATTCCAGCGGCAACACTTTCAGTTATCATGATTTGTTTCAACTTGTTAGCTGATGGTTTACGTGATGCATTTGATCCTAAGATGAAAGAGTAAGAGTGGTGAATGACTATGGAAAAAGTATTAGAAGTTAAAGACTTAAGAATCTCCTTTGATACATTTGCAGGTAAAGTCAACGCCATTCGTGGTGTGAGTTTTGATCTTTATAAAGGTGAAACGTTAGCCATCGTAGGTGAATCAGGGAGTGGTAAATCTGTTACAACCCGCAGTATTATGCGTTTGTTGAGCAGTAATGCCAATATTGATAACGGGGAAATTTTGTTTAAAGGACAAGATATTGTTCATAAAACAGAAAAACAAATGCAAGCCATTCGTGGTAAAGAAATCGCAATGATTTTCCAAGATCCGATGACTTCATTAGACCCAACGATGCCAATTGGCAAACAAGTGGCGGAATCATTAATCAAACATAATAAAGTCTCAAAAAAAGAAGGCTTAGCGCAAGCATTAGAATTACTAAAATTAGTCGGCATTCCTAATGCTGAAAAACGTTTGAAAAACTATCCACACCAATTTTCTGGTGGGCAACGTCAACGGATTGTCATTGCAATTGCTTTAATTTGTTATCCCGAAGTTCTAATTGCAGATGAACCAACTACAGCGTTGGATGTAACCATCCAAGCACAAATTTTAGAGTTATTAAAAGATTTACAAGAAAAAATTAGCACTTCGATTATTTTCATTACCCATGATTTAGGGGTAGTAGCGAACGTGGCTGACCGTGTCGCTGTCATGTACGGTGGACGTCTGGTTGAAGTGGGAACAGCAGAAGAAATTTTCTATAATCCACAACATCCATATACTTGGGGACTTTTAGGGTCAATGCCAACGATGGAAGGAACAGAAGACAAACTTTATGCGATTCCAGGTTCACCTCCAGATTTATTAGATCCACCAACTGGAGATGCCTTCTATCCACGGAATGAGTTTGCTTTAAAAATTGATACAGAAAAAGAACCACCTTATTTTGAAGTATCACCGACACACAAAGCAGCAACGTGGTTATTAGCACCACAAGCACCAAAAGTTACGCCTCCAGCAGAGATTGTTCGTCGTTGGGCAATTTATGCAGAGCGTCAAAAAAATCCAGGAGGTAGTAATTAATGGCAGAAGAGAAAAAAGTCCTATTAGAAGTCACTGGTTTGAAACAGTATTTCAATGTTGGTCGTAAAGACGAAGTAAAAGCCATTGATGACATTAGTTTTCATATTTATGAAGGCGAAACCTTTGGATTAGTTGGCGAATCAGGAAGTGGAAAATCAACAACTGGTCGCAGTGTCATTCGTTTATATGATCCAACTGCTGGTGAAATTCTTTTCGATGGAAAAGACATTAGCAAAATTAAATCAAAAGCGGACATGCAAGCATTCCGCCGCGATGTTCAAATGATCTTCCAAGATCCATATGCTTCATTGAATCCAAGAATGAAAGTCAATGATATTATTGCTGAAGGAATCGATGTCAATGGATTAGCTAAAACACCAAAAGAGCGGGAAGAAAAAGTCAATGAACTTTTAAAAACGGTGGGATTAAATCCAAGTCACAGTACGCGTTATCCTCATGAGTTTTCTGGTGGGCAACGTCAACGGATCGGGATTGCTCGTGCTTTAGCGGTTAATCCACGTTTCATTATCTGTGATGAGCCGATTTCGGCTTTGGATGTGTCGATTCAAGCTCAAGTAGTAAACTTATTACAAGATTTACAAAAAGAACAAGGCTTAACTTACTTGTTTATCGCACATGACTTATCGATGGTAAAACATATCAGTGACCGAATTGGCGTAATGCACAGTGGGAAATTATTGGAAATGGGCACAAGTGATGATGTCTATAATTTCGGCGTTCATCCTTATACAGAAAGTTTGCTTTCTGCGATACCATTACCAGATCCAGACTATGAACGCACACGTAAACGGATCGTTTACCAGCCTGCAGCGGCAGATGGAAAAGATCGTGAGCTCCGTGAAATTCTCAATGGACACTATGTTTATTGTGCTGAAGACGAAGTTGCAATGTACCGTGAAAAAATTGAAGAGAAGAAAAGAAAAGCTGGTTTATAACCAGCTTCTTTTCTAACTATCTTGGTAGGGTGGTTATGAGATGAAGGCTCTGAAAGCTTATAAATACAGACTTTATCCAACCTCAAAACAAGAAGAGTTTATTCAAAAAACATTTTCTTGTGTTCGCTTGGTGTATAATTTAATGTTACAAGACCGGATTGATATCTACAAAGAGATGCGAAAAAATCCTCAACAAACGTTTAAAATGCCAACGCCAGCTAAATATAAGAAACAATACCCTGTCCTCAGAGAAGTTGATAGTTTAGCCTTGGCAAATGCACAAGTTTATTTGGATCGAGCCTTTAAAAATTTTTATCGGGAAAAAGGGATGGGCTTTCCAAAAAAGAAAAAGAAAGAAACGGTGCATTCCTACACTACGAACAATCAACATGGCACGGTCAAAATTTTGGATAATCGTTATTTGAAAGTACCTAAATTGAAATCTTTAATTAAAATGAAGGTACACCGCCAACCGCTGGGGGAGATAAAATCTGTAACTATTTCTATGAGTGCGAGTCACAATTATTATGTTTCCATTTTGTGTGAAGCGCCGATTGAAACGAAAACAAAGCAACAAAAAATGGTGGGAATTTGTAGCAGTAGGGAAAAATTTGCGCTGCTTTCGAATGGTGAAAGCTTCGAAAAAAGCTATTGTTCAAAGCATTTAAAGCAAAAATTACGTCAAGAAGAACGAAAATTAAACAAGCGTAAAATGATTGCTTTGGAAAAAGGTGTCGATCTTTCGCAAGCAAAAAATTATCAAAAACAAAAAATAAAAGTCGCAAAAATTCGCGAAAAAATAGCCAACCAACGAATGGATATTTTAAACAAAATTACAACGGAATTGGTTTCAAGTTACGATGTTATTTGTATTGAAAAAGCCCATCACAGTAATGAACGGCCGCCAAAACATGATCGTTCTGAACTGGCTTGGTCTTTATTTTTAGCTAAACTGTTGTATAAAGCACAATGGTATGGCAAAGAACTCATTTGTATTGAGTCAGAGGAGATCGAAACAGAGTTGTCTTTTTCTGAAAGTACAGAAAATTCAGAGTATCTTAGAAGCCAAAAAATCTTAGAACGTGGCTTGTCTAAACGAGAAACCTTATAAATAGAAGAACTGTAGGGACTACAGGGATCGCCTAGGGGATAGAAAGTGTACACCATGTGTTGAACCATTTGTTTCTAGGAAGTCACATTGGGACAGTCCACTAATTATTAATAATCAAAATACGAGTTCAAACGAATCTAGTGCTAGATTCGTTTTTTTTTGAGGAAATATGTTGACAACTAGGATAAACTAAGGTAAACTAGTGAAGTTGAGAAATGAAAGCAGAAGCACCCGCTTCTCGCCTTAGTTGAGTATATCGCTGGGCTAGATAAAGTATTCCTTATTTTTTTAAGTAAGGCAGACTGTTGGCGGGTTCTGGATAGGAACCTGTTTTTTTATTGCATTTAGCAAACAAAGCAGACTTCCGTTAGGATTTTCTCTTAAAAATTTTGGAGGTGAATGACCATAGCAAAGGATATGATGGTTAACGACGGCATTCGTGCACGCGAGTTACGTTTGATCGGACAAGATGGTGAACAATTAGGTGTAAAAACCAAAGCAGAAGCATTACAAATCGCTGAATCTGCAAACTTGGATTTAGTACTTGTAGCGCCAGGAGCGAAACCACCAGTTGCGCGAATTATGGATTATGGAAAATTCCGTTTCGAACAACAAAAGAAAGAGCGTGAAGCTCGCAAGAAACAAAAAGTGATCAACGTCAAAGAAGTTCGTTTAAGTCCAACAATTGACGTAAATGACTTCAATACAAAACTTCGTAATGCGCGTAAGTTCTTAGAAAAAGGAGACAAAGTGAAAGCTTCTATCCGTTTCAAAGGCCGTGCCATTACCCATAAAGAGATTGGTCAGAAAGTTCTTGATCGCTTAGCTGAAGAAACTGCGGACATCGCCACAGTGGAACAAAAAGCGAAAATGGACGGACGCAGCATGTTTCTAACGCTGGCACCGAAAAACGACAAGTAAACGAAGAGACCGAGCATTCGGACTTTTGGTAATTTCTACAAGAAGGATATTCGACAGTTGTGACTGTTAGAGTCTTTCACTTGAAGCAAAGATTTTGAGGAGGAAAATTAGTCATGCCAAAACAAAAAACACACCGCGGATTAGCAAAACGTGTAAAACGTACTGGTGGAGGCGGCTTAAAACGTGGCCGTGCCTTTACATCTCACCGTTTCCACGGTAAAACTAAAAAACAACGCCGTCAATTGCGTAAAGCAAGCATGGTTGCAAAAGGCGATTACAAACGTATCCGCCAACAATTAGCAAGAATGAAATAAAACAACTCGGTGACTTTTAGATTACCGTCAAGAGAAACAAGATATTAGGAGGAATTCAACATGGCACGTGTTAAAGGTGGAACAGTAACCCGTAAACGTCGTAAAAAAGTCCTTAAGTTAGCGAAAGGCTACTACGGATCAAAACATACTTTATTTAAATCAGCAAAAGAACAAGTAATGAACTCTTATTACTATGCATTCAGAGACCGTCGTCAAAAGAAACGTGACTTCCGTAAATTATGGATTGCACGTATCAACGCGGCAGCTCGCATGAATGGCTTAAGCTATTCTAAATTAATGCACGGTTTGAAATTGGCAGAGATTGATATCAACCGCAAAATGTTAGCTGACTTAGCCGTTAACGATGCAGCAGCATTTACAGCGTTAGCTGAACAAGCAAAAGACGCTTTAAGCAAATAAGCTTAAATAATCTTTCACACCCTACTCATTGAGTAGGGTGTTTTTTTTTAATAACTCCGTTGGTAACTTTCATCTATAAATGAAAAAACTTGTGAGAGCGGAATTTCTTCAGAAAGACTTAACCAATGCTCTTTATTCATATGATAGGCAGGAAAATAGCCAGGTTGGTTCTTTAATAAGGCAATCAATTCAGGCGCAAGTTTAACGGTTAAAATAGTGAGCTGCTTATTCTCGGTAGCGCCGAGCAGTTGTGCATCCAGTGGCATAATTAAAGCAAACCATTTTGCATTTCTAGGATGACGAAAGACGAGATAGTCTGGGTGTTTTTCAAAAGGGAAATCGGGCGTTATCTGATAACGTTCTTGGATATAGGCGCTAATAGTTTCTTGAAAAGTCATAGGTTTCTTCCTTTCGTTAAGGCTAGGCATATCTATTTACATCATAGCAAAAATTACATAAAATTACTTCGTTCAAAGGAATGGGAGGAGGGAGCAGATGACATTAATTTCAACAATTTTAGTAACCTTGGTGGCTGTAGAATTTTTCTACATTATGTATTTAGAAACGATTGTACCAACATCTGAGACAACAAGCCGTGTTTTTAAAATGGATAAGCAAGAGTTACAAAGAAAATCAGTGACTACATTGTTTAAAAATCAAGGAATCTATAATGGACTAATCGGTGCAGGACTTATTTATAGTGTCTATTTTGCGCAAGCAACGATGGAAATGACAAAATTTTTATTGATTTATATTATTTTAGTGGCGGCGTACGGTAGCTTAACTAGTGATAAAAAAATCATTTTAACACAAGGCGGTTTAGCTATCGTGGCTTTGCTTAGTTTACTTGTTTAGCCATCAGAGTTAATAGAGAGACAGTCAAATCGACAGAAAAAACACGGTAGATTTGACTATTTTTTATAGAATTGAGAGAGACAAAATGTGGTATACTTTGTTTATTAGATAGGGAGGAATTAAAAATGCTGAACCAAAAAGAAGTAAAAAAAACCGATTATCCTCAATTAATTTCTCTATGGCGTTCTTCAGTAGAAGCTACCCATTTGTTTTTGAGTCAGGCAGATATTGATAAAATCGAAGTGGTTTTACCTGATTATTTTCAACAAGTTCAATTAAGTATGTGGTTAAATGAAGAACAGAAATGCGTGGGGTTTAGTGGAACAAACCAACAAACTTTGGAAATGTTATTTATTGACCCAGTCTATTTTCGTAAAGGCTATGGTGGAGAAATTATCAAAAAGTTAATAGAGCAAGAATCAATTGTCTTTGTTGATGCTAATAAACAAAATGAAGGGGCAGTGAAGTTCTATCAATCTCAAGGGTTTCAAGTAATTGGTGAATCAAAGGAAGATCCTCAAGGAAATCCGTTTCCTATTTTACATATGAAACGGATATAGAAAAGAGGGAAGAAATCATGCGGGTAATCGTTACTGAATACCAACCAGCCTGGGTGGAACAGTTTGAAGAAGAAGCCCAAGCGTTGAAACAGATTCTAAAGGAAAATTGTCTTAAAATTGAACATATCGGTAGTACCTCTGTGCCTAATTTAGCAGCCAAACCAATTATTGATTTTTTGATCATTGTTGAAGAAATTGAAAAAGTAGACCTGTTACAAGGGGAATTTGAAAGAATCGGTTATGAATATATGGGGGAATTTGGGCTATCAGGACGTCGTTATTTACGAAAAGGCCCGATAAAAAGAACACATCATGTGCATATTTATCAGTTTGACAATACGCAAGAAATTTTGCGCCATCTTGCTTTTCGAAATTATTTACGAGAAAATCCGGCAATTGCTACAACCTATGGTACATTAAAAAAGCAATTGGCCCAAGCACACCCCGATAGCATTGATAAATATATGGATGGCAAAGATGCGTTCATTAAGAAAATAGAAAAAGAAGCGTTGAAGAAATATTGGGAAAAATAAAAAAAGTTGCTAAAGCTAGCAACTTTTTTTTGGTTCTTTTTTGAAAAAATGATAAAGAAGACCACTTAAAAGAACACCTAGAATAATTCCAATAGCTAAATTATGCGTATAGACGATCACACCCACTGTCACGAGTAAAATAACAATTTCAGTAACTTCAAAAGTTCGGAAAAGCTGCAAACTTTCCCAATCAAAGGTGTCGACTGCCACCGTCATCATGATCCCAATCAATGCAGCTGTAGGAATGGCTACCATCACGGATTTAAAAACAAAAATGAATAGAAGGAGGGTAATACCTGAAATCAAAGTAGAAAGCCGTTTTCGTCCTCCAGATTTAACATTAATGACCGCTTGCCCGATCATCGCACAGCCAGCTTGGCCACCAAAAAAGCCGGTAATTATATTAGCGAATCCTTGCGCCTTAACTTCTCGTTGGCTATCACTTTGGCTCGCTGTCATTTTGTCCACAATGGGGATCGTCAATAAAGATTCAATTAACCCGACCATTGCTAAGGCAACAGAGCTAGGTAAAATAATCCACAACGTTTCTAAGTTGACGGGTACATTAGGCCAACGGATCGCTGGATGAAACTGACTCATTTCACCAAGATCACCTACCGTTTGTAAATGACCTTTTAAAAAATAGGACAGGATAGTCATGAATAAAATAACAATTAAAGCAGGAGGCACAATTGTAATAAACTTAGGTAATAGATAAATAAGTAAGATACTACAGATAATCATGCCGTAGGACCACAGTGTTTGATGAGGCAATTGTTGTACTTGCGCCATGAAAATTAAAATGGCTAACGCATTGACGAATCCGTACATCACTGTCTTGGGAATAAAGCGCATTAATTTATGGATACCTAAATAACCTAAAATAAATTGTAGAAAGCCTGTTAAAATAGTCGCAGCAAGCATGTATGACAAACCGTGTGCTTGAATTAAGCCTGCAAGGACTAAGGCCATTGAACCAGCAGACGCCGAGACCATTGCCGGACGGCCGCCCGTAAAAGTAATCACAAGTAAAGTAACAGCTGAAGCAAACACTGCAGAAAGCGGGTGAACACCAGCAATAATCGCAAACCCGATTACTTCTGGTAAAATGGCGACAGAAGAAACGAGACCGGCAAATAGATCATTTCGTTCATTGCCTAACCATTCGCTTTTTTTAATACTAAATAACATCGAAAAACTCCTTTAAGTTAATAAAACCTTTAAGTTAATAAAACCTTATTCATAATAGCATGAATAAGCTGAAATAAAAAAGTTTGACGTGTTAACGTCAAACTTTTTTATTAGAACTGTAGCAGTGCCAACAACAAAATGGCTAGGACGACTTGAACAGTTCCTACTGATAAACCATAGATTAAGAAACGTTTGCCTTCTTGGAAAAACTTTTTAAAATCGAGTCGTAACCCGATTGCTGCCAAGGCAGTAATTTCAAACCAAGAACTAAAGAAATGAGCAGTCTCACTGATCACGACGGGGAAATGAATCAAACTATTAAAGACACAGGCAATGAAAAAGCCAACTACATACCAAGGTAGGGCACTGCTTTTTTTGGTGACTTCTACCAACTCAGCCTCTGATTCTGCCGTCTTACTTTGCTTGAAACGTCCAAATAAATAGACAACTGCTACGAGTAGGACAATCCGCATAATTTTAAAGAGCATCGCAAGTTGAACTGCGTTCTCATTGACCATATTGGCACTGGCGACAACCTGACCAACTGATTGTAAAGTCCCTCCGATTAGTGCGCTACGAGCCAACAAATTGGTACCATAGAGAATCCCACTTAAAATGGGTAAGGTCAACATTAAAACGGTACCTAATAAGTTTACTAAAGTAATGATTTGGCCTTTTTCTTCCTCATCTGCTTGAATTGCTGGAGCAATCGAAGCAATGGCAGAGGATCCACAAACGGCATTACCACCAGCCATCAATAAAGACATATTATCAGAAAAAGCCAGTTTTTTACCGATCAAATAGGCAAAAATAATGGTCAGCGACATTTGAATGAGAATAAATGCGACACCTTGTAAGCCAATTTGGGCAATCGTTTGAAAGGTCACGGTGGTTCCCAATAAAACAACAGAAAATTCTAGTAATTTACTTTCGGCTACTTTGGTTCCGCGATTTAAATTGGCACCGCGAACAAAGGTATTTCCCAAAAAGATTCCTAGTAAAATAGCTATCGTTGCGGCGCCTAAGCTAGGTAACCAGATGGCAAAAAACTTGCTAAGGCAGGCGACAAGGAAAGCTGTTAGCAAGCCGGGAAGAATTTGTAATAAAGATTGGATATAATCATTTTCTGAATTTTTCATTGAAAAAATCTCTCTTTCTTGTTCATTACTTCCAGTATAACGAAATTTTTTACATTTGAGAAATAAATAGTTAAAATAATATTTATAATAGAAAGTTATCGAAAGGATACCTATGTTTAAATTATTAAAGACGTTTCAAATTGTATATGAGCAAATGAACTTTTCCAAAGCAGCTACCTGCTTATATATCTCACAACCAGCCGTTTCTAATCAAATCAAACAATTAGAAGAAGAATTAGGCTGTTCATTGTTTTTAAGAAATGGTCGACAAGATGTAGTCCCTACTAGGCAAGCGGAAGTCTTGTATAATCGTTTGCTAAATTTAGCTGATGATTGGCAAGAAACATTAACAGCTCTTCATCAGGCGAGATTACCTAAAGAAACTTGCCGAATTGCTGCATCTAATACTTTTGCAGTTTATTATTTGCCGCAACTGATGCAACATTTACAGACAAAGTATGCAACGATCAATTTTGTTTTAGAAATGAACAATTCAGAAGAAGTAGTGGAAAAAGTTGAAAAACATCAAGTTGATTTTGGCTTTATCGAAAAACCATTAATTACGAAAGGCGCCTCTCGTGAAGAAATTATTCAGGATCAATTGGTTTTAGCTGGGGACCCTGCCAATCAGAATTGGTTGGTGCGTGAAAAGGATTCTGGGGTCTTTCATTATACCCAACAGTATTTAGAAGAAAGTAATCAAAGCCCAACACTCATGACGGTTAAAAATAATGAAATGATTGTTAAAATGTTGGAATTGGGCATGGGGCAATCGTTGCTTTCAAGAAAAGCGATTACTGAAAAAATTCCTTTCCAAACGTTAGGTGAAAAGTACTGGCGTTCCTTTTATTTTTTGACACGGGGACATTTAAAATCCTCCTTGCTTCAAGAAGTAAAACAAGCAATTTATCGATTCTATCAGACGGAAATGAATAAATACTAAAACGTTCTCTTTGTTTATTTATCAATCTTTGACTACACTAAAGAAAACGAAGGAGGGAACCACAATGCCTAAATTTTCACCTTGTTTATGGTTTGACACACAAGCGGAAGAAGCTGCTAACTTCTATACAACAATCTTTGAAAAAGGTGCGATTCTAAGTAAAACGAACTACGTTAATGAGGAGCACCAACCTCAAGGAACATCATTAATGACCATTGAATTTACCTTGGCGAACCAAACAATCATTGGTTTAAATGGCGGACCAGAATTTTCCTTTACGCCAGCTAGTTCATTTTTTGTTGAATGTACAACATTACCACAAACAGAAACGTTGTGGAAAAATTTAACAACAGATGGACAGATATTGATGCCTTTTGGGGAATATCCTTTTAGTCGTTTATATGGTTGGGTAGTGGACAAATTTGGTGTCTCTTGGCAAGTGTCTTTTTCAGGAAAAGAACAAACAATTGTACCAACCTTTATGTTTGCTAATGAAAAATATGGCGAAGCAGCCAAAGCTCTATCAGAATGGTTGGCGATTTTCGGTCCAGGCGAAATAATTGAAAAAGTTGAATATGAAGATGGGAACATTGCGCAAGCACTTTTCACATTACAGGAGCAACCGTTTCGAGTAATGGATGCACGAGATAAACATGACTTTGATTTTACCATGGCTTTCTCCATTTATATTGATTGTGAAAATCAGGAGGAAATAGATCGGCTATGGCAACAAGTGACTGCTAAAGGGAAAGAATGGCCGTGTGGCTGGATGGAAGATCAATTTGGAGTCAGTTGGCAAACAGGCAATCCTGAACTGAAACGTTATTTATCTGACTCAAATCCAGCTAGAGCAAATGAAGTGACCAAAAAATTGTACCAAATGAAAAAAATAGATTTAAACCAGTTAAAAGAAGTGTATGACAAATATAATCATTAGAAAAACTGAGGTTGTCTGATCCACTACACTTTGGTACGTTGGTATCAATTCCAATACATGGAACATACTAGAGTTGAAGGACTTGTCTTTTAAGGATCAAGACCTTCAACTCTTAAAAAAGGCTCGATTCTTGCGAGTTCCAAAGAAGCCACTTCTATTCTGTTGTTTATCTTAATGGTTAGGACTCTGCCGATTTTTTTATAAGATTATGCTATAATTAAGAGTAGTAAATTATTGAAGGAAAAATGAAAAGTCCAAAATAGGAAGTGGTAAAATGATTGAGTTAATTGTGTTGTTAACAGTTTTTACTTATGGAACGAACTTTGTTTTATATCTTATTTTGAAAAATAAAAAGTCCATGCCAATTGTCGAAAAAGCTTCTATTGTATTAGGAATCAATATGTCTGTGTTATTATTAGATGGTATTTTTGCTTTTGTTGGTAAATTCATCATGTTATCAGAATGGGAATTATTAGCGCCTATTTTTGAAATAGTGTAAAAATCATCATAAAGTCCTATATCCAAAAAGAATGAAGTTTGTTAGGATAAGAAAGATGAAAATTTAGAAATAAAAGAGGTGGGATTGCATGGCTAAAATCATGATTGTCGAAGATGAAACAACCATTCGAGAATTAATTAGCGAGGAATTACAAAAATGGCAATTTGAAACGATTGGAACAACCGATTTTAATGATGTATTGGATGATTTTCAAGAGGAGAATCCTCAATTAGTCTTGATGGATATTAATTTACCTGTGTACGACGGGTACTATTGGTGTCAAAAAATTCGTGAAGTTTCTAAAGTACCAATTATTTTTATTTCGAGTCGTAGTACCAATATGGATATGATTATGGCGATGAACATGGGCGCGGATGATTTTGTTACAAAACCGTTCCAGATAGATGTTTTAATTGCTAAAATCAATGCTTTGTTGCGCCGCTCTTATAACTATTCCGATACGGATAGTGAAGTGCTTTCACATAATGGCATTACTTTAAATGTGGACAATGGACGAATGGAAATCAAAGGCGAAATGATCGATTTAAGTAAAAATGAATACCGATTACTGTATCTTTTAATGAAAAAGCACGGAAAAATTTTAACACGTGAAAAACTATTGCGCGCTTTATGGGATGATGAACGTTTTGTGGATGACAATACGTTGACGGTAAATATCAATCGTTTACGAAAAAAAATTGAGCAAGCAGGGATTGCTGGCTATATTGAAACCAAAGTGGGCGTCGGTTATATGGTGCCCTAGATAGGAGTAGACAATGACCATTCTAAAGTATTTAAAAGATCGCTGGTTATTACTAATTGGTTGGTTATTTTTTCTGTTCTTAACTTGTTTTATTTTATGGTTGGCTCCTAATGTCCGCTTAGATTGGACAGTGGTTGGCTATATCTTTTTACTGCAAAGTGTTTTTTTATCGCTATTTTTAACAATTGATTATTATTTAAAACGTAAGTGGTGGCTTTCGTTGGCAACGGAAAAAGAGCCGCCTTCTTTACAAGAATATTTGAATACAGCAGAAAAAGAAGAAGAACTACTTGTCCAAACGTATATTAACGGTTTATTGCAAGAGCACCAACAAACCATGCAGCAAGCAATTAACAACCAACAGGACCAAAAAGATTACATTGACTCTTGGGTTCATGAAATCAAAGTCCCCCTAGCGGCTATCACGTTACTGGTACAATCCGTCGAAGATGATATTCCAGAGAAAAAATATTATCTATTGGAAAATGAGTTAGGGAAAATTGATGAATATGTCGAGCAAGTCCTATATTATGCTAGACTGGACAGCTTTTCTCGAGATTATTTACTCCAAGAATATTCTTTAAAAGAAATTGTGCAATCTGTTGTTCGTACGCAAGCAAATTATTTTATCCAAAAAAGATTGCAATTCTCAATTGAAGGGGAAGATGAAGCGGTTTTAACCGACCGAAAATGGGTCATTTTTATTTTCCGCCAATTATTAAGTAATGCAGTCAAGTATACGCCAGAAGGCGGCACGATTACGGTCCTAATTTCCAAAAATAAACAAGGTATTTATTTATCTTTAAAAGATTCTGGGATTGGCATTCCGACACAAGATCAACGACGCATTTTCGATAAAGGATTTACTGGTGAAAACGGGCGAAAAAGCGAACAGCATTCGACTGGTCTTGGCCTGTATTTGGCCCATAGCTTAGCGAAAAAGTTAGGTCATGATTTAACAGTCGAATCGACAGAAGGGCAAGGTACGACGATGACATTGTTTTTCCCTTCCCTCAGTTATTATAATGAAGTGAAATAAAAAGTAGGTCTATCAGCAAACTAAAGAGGTGATAGGCCTTTTTTTATTTATTAAAACTTTCTTGCTAACTTCTCTTACTCTTCTTAGTTGTTTAGAAAACGTTTTTATTGTTAGAATGAAATGAAATAAATTTGTTAGGAGAATATTATGAGTTTACTTATCGCTTTAGTGCCCATGATTGCGTGGGGCAGTATTGGTTTAGTCAGCGGTAAAATTGGTGGAAGCGCCAATCAACAAACGTTAGGTATGACAATCGGCGCATTACTATTTTCAATTGTTGTCTTTTTTGTTATCCAGCCTACGTTGACGACAGCCACATTAATTGTTGGATTTATATCTGGTTTATTCTGGAGTTTGGGACAGAATCAACAATTTCATAGCATGAAATATATGGGCGTTTCAGTTGGCTTACCAATTTCAACTGGGATGCAGTTAGTTGTTAATACCGTTGCAGGGGCTGTTTTTTTCCATGAATGGACAAAAACAAAAGACTTTGTTGTAGGCTTTATCGCTTTAGCCTTTTTAGTTTTTGGGGTGTATTTAACAGCTCGACAAGATGATGATAGTCAACCGAAAACCTCAAACAGTATGTTAGATTTTAATAAAGGGATTCGGGCGTTGATTTTCTCAACAGTTGGGTATGGCGTCTATACCATCATTATTAATGCCACTGGTTTAGATCCGTGGGGAATTATTTTGCCACAAAGTATTGGTATGTTAGTGGGGGCTAGTTTCTTTGCCTTCAAAAAAGTCAAAGTTGATCGTTTTGTTTGGATGAATATGACGACGGGTCTGCTTTGGGGCTTAGGAAATATTTGTATGTTATTAACCATGCGTGAAATTGGCTTAGCTATTAGCTTCTCTTTATCACAAATGGGGATTATTATTTCGACTCTTGGAGGCATCTTCCTTTTAGGAGAAAGAAAATCAAAAAAAGAAATGTTTTATGTTATTTTTGGTTGCATTTTTGTTATTCTAGGTGGTATTCTTTTAGGGTATATGAAAGCGTAAATAGTTTATTTACGCTTATTTTTTTTACGGGGGTAAACACATGTCTATTTTTAGAAAAAAAGAAATCACTGTGCCTGTCAATGACAGTGGTGGGATGAAAAAAAATCTTAAGACGATGGACTTAATTTTTCTAGGAATTGGGGCTGTAGTAGGAACAGGGATTTTTGTTGTGACAGGTGTCGCAGCGGAACGCTATGCAGGTCCAGGGCTCGTCTTATCATTTCTGGTAGCAGCAGCCGCGATTATTTTATCTGGTTTATGTTATGCAGAATTTGCATCGCGTATTCCGGTCATTGGCGGGCCGTATGCCTACATGTATGTGGTCTTTGGAGAAATTGTGGCTTGGATGACTGGTTGGATGATTATTTGTGAGTTTTTCTTGGCGGTTTCATCCGTTGCTTCAGGTTGGTCAGGCTATGTCCATGGCTTTTTGGATAGCTTAGGTTTTTCTTTGCCGCAAGCGTTAAGTGGCGCTTATAATCCAACAAATGGTACATATATTGATTTGATTGCCATGTTGGTCGTTGTAGCCGTAACTTTTTGGGTATCTTTAGAAGCGAAAACAGCGTTACGTTTAAATAACTTAATGGTTTTCGTGAAGTTTGGGATTATTTTATTATTTGTTCTCGTGGGAATCTTTTATGTGAAACCAACGAACTGGCAACCATTTATTCCTTATGGTTTTTCAGGCGTTTTCAGTGGTGCTGCCTTAGTTTTCTTTGCCTTTCTAGGGTTTGATGCGGTTAGCATGGCCGCGGAGGAAGTGAAGAATCCGAAAAAAGATATTCCAAAAGGGATTATTGGTTCCATTATTATTTCAACATTGTTATATATTGTTGTTACGTTAGTTTTAACTGGGATTGTTCCATTTACGGATTTAGGGGTCAAGGATCCGGTGGCTTTTGCGATGCGCTTCATTAATCATGGCGCAATTGCGACAATCATTTCAGTTGGTGCTATTTTAACCTTATTAACAGTGACGATTGCGATGATGTATAGTTTAGCCCGTGTGATTTATGCGATTAGTAAAGATGGATTATTGCCGCAGTTTATGAGCAAAATCGATGAGAAGCGGCACACACCTAAGAATGCAACCTATGTAGCTGGATTTTTAGCAATGGTTTTTGCTGGTGTTGTTCCAATGGAGATGTTGGCTGAACTTACAAATATCGTGACACTCTTTTATCTGATGTTTCTCGCTTTAGGAATTATCAAATTACGGACAATGAAAGGAGAACCGCAAGCAGGTGAATTTAAAGTACCGCTTGTGCCGGTTCTACCATTAATTTCAATCGTGGTTTGCGCCGCTCTGATGTTCCAATTGTCTTTAGCTACTTGGCAAGTATTTGGCGTAGCCGTAGTGATTGGTTTGGCTATTTATTTCTTTTATGGACGTCACCATAGTATCGTTCGTTTCGAGACAAAAGAATAAAAATGAACGAAAAAAGAGAGGAATACTTGTCAAATAGACAGGTGTTTCTCTCTTTTCTTTCTGGCATTTTCTTCATTTTCAAGAGAAAACCGACAAGAAATATAGTTTAATAATGTCTAATTATGGTATACTGTTTAGGAGTAAATCCTGAGGGTTTAGGAAAATGACTAAAGGAGGTTTTTTCTGTATGTCACAGAAAGAAACATTTTATATTACCACCCCAATTTATTACCCAAGTGGGAAGTTACATATTGGGAATTCATATACAACAATCGCCTGCGATGCAATGGCCCGTTACAAGCGTTTAATGGGTTTTGATGTATTTTATTTAACAGGTGTGGATGAACATGGCCAAAAAATTGAAAAAAAAGCTGCTGAGTTGAATGTGACACCAAAAGAGTACGTTGATAAAATGGCAGCAGATGTTCAAAAATTATGGAAAACATTAGATATCAGCTATGATAAATTTATTCGGACAACGGATGATTATCACATGGCAGCCGTGCAACAAATTTTTGATCGTTTAGTAGAACAAGGAGATATCTACCTTGGAGAGTATGAAGGTTGGTATTCAGTTTCTGATGAAGAATTTTTCACTGAAACACAATTAGCTGAAGTATATCGTGACGATGAAGGCAATGTCATTGGTGGGAAAGCACCAAGTGGTCACGAAGTCGAATTAGTTAAAGAAGAATCCTATTTCTTCCGCATGAGTAAATATGCGGATCGCTTGGTACAATATTACGAAGAACATCCAGAATTTATTCAACCAGAATCTCGTAAAAATGAGATGCTAAATAACTTCATCAAACCGGGATTAGAAGATTTAGCCGTTTCAAGAACGACTTTTTCTTGGGGAATTCCATTAAAAAATGATCCAAAACATGTGGTTTACGTATGGATTGATGCGTTGTCAAACTATATTACAGCACTAGGTTACGGCTCAGAAGATGATTCATTATTCCAAAAATATTGGCCTGCGAACGTGCAAATGGTTGGGAAAGAAATCGTGCGTTTCCATACGATTTATTGGCCAATTATGTTAATGGCCTTGGATTTACCATTACCGAAAAAAGTCTTTGGACATGGTTGGTTATTGATGAAAGACGGAAAAATGTCTAAATCTAAAGGAAATGTTGTTTACCCTGAAATGTTAGTAGAACGCTACGGTCTAGATGCGTTACGTTATTATTTATTACGAGCAATTCCATTTGGTAGTGATGGCGTCTTTACACCAGAAGATTTCGTTTCTCGCTTAAATTATGATTTAGCTAATGACTTAGGAAACTTGTTGAATCGAACAATTGCGATGATTAATAAATATTGTGATGGCAAAGTACCAGCCTATGCTTCAAAAGTTACCCCATTTGATAGTGAACTATCGACAACTGCGGCGAATGTTATTGGAAAATATCATGAAGCAATGGAAAAAATGGAATTTAATACGGCCATTGCAGAAATCTGGACGCTAGTTTCTCGTGCAAATAAATATATTGATGAAACAGCGCCTTGGGTATTGGCTAAAGAAGAAGAGAAACGCAACGAATTAGAAAGTGTCATGATCCATTTAGCGGAAAGCTTACGAATTGTGGCAATTTTATTGCAACCAGTCATGACAGAAACACCAGGGAAAATTTTCGAACAATTGGGCTTAGATCCAGAAACAATGAACATGGAAAATATTCATTTTGGTGAGTTCCCAACAGACGTAACAGTAACAAGTAAAGGAACACCTATTTTCCCACGTTTAGAAATTGAAACAGAAGTAACGTATATTCAAAAGAAAATGTCCCAAAGCGAAAGTGCTACAGAAGAGGATATTAAATGGAATCCAGAAGAAACAACGTTAGTTTCAACGAAAGAAAAACAAATTAAGTACGATGATTTCGATAAAGTGGAATTAAAAGTTGCCGAAGTTATTGACTGCAAAAAAGTCAAAGGAGCAGATAAATTATTGCAATTCCGTTTAGATGCTGGAGATGAAAACCATCGTCAAATTCTTTCAGGTATTGCTGAATTTTATCCAGATCCAGCTGCGCTAATTGGCAAAAAAGTAGTTATTGTGGCTAACTTAAAACCAAGAAAAATGCGTGGTCAAATTAGCCAAGGAATGATTCTTTCAGCTGAATCACCAGAAGGTAAACTTCAAATTGTTGAAGCACCAAAAGAAATGCCAAATGGTGCAGGAATCGCATAAAAGCATAAGTAGTAAAGATAAAAGGTGAATTGTAACCTTTTATCTTTACTACTTTTTTTGTATACTAGAAGAAAAGTGATTTGATGTGGGGGAAGTTTGATGGCTTATCATACTTATGAATTTTTAAAAAGACGTAAAAATGATCCAAAATGGAGAAAGGCCTATACATCTGCTAGGAATAAACGTATTATTGGTGCTTTAGTTACGATAAATATAATTATTTGGGGCTTTGTTTTGTGGAAAAAAATAGAAAGTGGCGATATAGAAGTAAATAATATTATCGACGTCCTAAAATCGAAAATCAACGAATTTTTAAATTAAAAGAATCGAAGAAAAGCCTAGAAAAAATCATTTGCGATTTTTCCTAGGCTTTTCTATTTTAGAGTTTCACTTTTTTAGGTATTCGTTTTTTACCAAAACGGCCTTTCGTTAGGCGACTTGGTAAAATGATCAGTAAGAGTGAAAAAGGGACACTGATAATTTGCCACGTGAGTAAGCGGCCTAAGCTATTATTTTTATAGAGCCACTCTAATATAAAATGCAGCCCTAAAATACTTAACAAAGCCAAGCCTGTCAGGAAATAAGGCGTTGATACCCAGTCGGTCGTTTTCAAGAGACTAAAACCTAAAGGAATTAGATAAAAGTAAGCACTTGTTAAAGTAATACGCCAACTTTTCATAACGGTGCCTAAATTAATTATAAAAAAAAGTAAAGATAGGACTAAAGCAAAAGGTGGAAACAAAGCCACTAACGCCGAATAGATGGTTCCCCAGACGAGCATTAAGGGACCTTTAACAATAGCGGCAATAAGTGTAAACAAGCCAATTAGGAGTAACTGCTGTGTCAGTGAGCCAAAGGTTAG
This sequence comes from Enterococcus sp. DIV2453a, assembly GCF_050533535.1. Taxonomy (NCBI): domain Bacteria; kingdom Bacillati; phylum Bacillota; class Bacilli; order Lactobacillales; family Enterococcaceae; genus Enterococcus; species Enterococcus sp. DIV2453a. The sequence continues at coordinate 746,184 of NZ_CP172899.1, forward strand.
CAAGCCAAATAAAATAAGCAGTAGCCAGTGCCAAATGGTTTGGTTTTGTTGTTTTCGCTCAATAGTTACATTTTTTTGGATAGAGGTTTTTAAAAAATTTTCTAAATCAGGTGATTGTTTCACCTTATCACGCTCCTCTCAACTTAAGAGACAACAAACGAGTAGGTCTGCTAATTAAAAAGCAGTACCTACTCGTCTATTATAAGTGGTTTTTCTAAAAATAAAATCCGCCTTAAGTCTCAGTTACTGGGCTGCCAAGTAAGGTGTAAACCATTCAGAAAGTGTGCCGGTATAAGGTAAAACGACCCGTTTCATTCCACGAGAAATAGCAGTATACAGGATTTTTTTATCTCGTTTATTGTCGGAATAACGATTAACATTTGGGTTATGAAGAATTACATTATCAAATTCTAGACCTTTTGCCATATCAATTGATAAAACTTGCAGTGACGGATGTTCTTCCAATGAAAGAGAAGCACTAAGTTCTTTTGTTAATTGTTCTTTTTCTGCAAAAGTTTTAGTAATAATGGCGGTGCTTTCTTTCGGATCAAAAGTTGCAATGGAAGTGACGATTGCTTTAAGATAGTCAGACGCAGAGTCACAAGGAATAAATGTCGGCTTTTCTCCATCATGCCGGATGGGCACAATGGTTAATTGCTCTGGTTGAGTGCCTAATGTTTGGAAGAGTCGTGTAATTTCTTTACTTGAACGATAGCTGTTTAATAATTGATAGGTTCCAACAGAACGGCTGGTTTCGTTAACCAATAAATTATGGGCTTCAGAAAATTCAATGGCTGTATTAAAAATGGCTTGATTTTCATCACCAGCTAAAGTAAAACTAGCTTTAGGGAAAAGTGTCAGCAGTAATAATAATTGGGCTTCTGTATAATCTTGGACTTCATCGACTAGGATAAAAGCCATTTGCTGGTTGGCGAGGTTTTCAATAAATGCATGTTTCACCAAAATAAGGGCCACAATTTCATCGGCTGTGAAAACAGCTGTCTCTTTTTGATACGATTTTTCAGTGAATAAAGAATAAAACGTTTCAAAAAAGGCCCATTGATCTAGCCAAGCATCATTTTTGATAGCGGCAGTGACAGAGCGATATTTTTTCTTCAAACGTTTTAAAGCAAAATCAGCCAGATGTTTTTCATTATCTTCGGTAATCACTGTGCCAAAATAACGAACTTGTTCAGCTTCTGTTAAATCTTGGAATTGATCCAACATTTTTTTAGAATGGGCTTGTTTTAATAAGTACCGTGTCCAAAGACTGGTTAACTTTTCTTTTGTGGCTGAAATTCGTTGGCGAATACTCAAGTCAGCTGGTGTTTCTTGATAAAGTTTAAAAATTGTTTCTGAAGTAAATAAGGTCTGCTTTTTAAAAGTTAAAGGACGGAAAAAATGTGGCTGCACAACCGCTTTTTCAGGATTGCTTAAAAGAAACGTTGCAAATTCTTTTGAACGAATAACGTGCTCTTGCTCCGTTGCCTCAGAGCGAGTAATGCGTTCGAAATAGTCCGTTTCTTCTTCCATTGGCCATGCTTCTTTGGTAGTGAAGCGCAAAAATTGTAAAAGAGTCAAATTCAAGGGATTTCGTTCGCCTAAATTCGGTAAAACTTGAGAAATATAATCAATAAATGTTGAATTTGGTGAAAGTAATAAAATATTATCCGCTGTAATTTCTGCTCGATGTTGATAAAGTAAATAAGCAATCCGTTGCATAATCGCAGACGTTTTCCCACTACCAGCAATCCCGTTGACTAGTAGGAGTGGCTGCGTTTCGTCACGAATTATTTGATTCTGTTCTTGTTGAATGGTTGTCGTAATGTCCTTCATATAAGGAGAAGCATCTTCTTCTAAAGAATGCAATAACACATCATCTTGAATCGCAATGGTTGTGTCAAAATAGTTGATTAATTGATCTTTTTCAATAATTAACTGTCTTTTCAAATCAAGTTGTACAGGAATGGTTTGTTGATGTGCCATGTAGGCTGTTTTTCCTAAAACATTGTCATAAAATAACGAAGCAATCGGTGAGCGCCAATCGTGAATGCGCGTTTCTTCTTCTAAAGAAGTAAAATCGTTTACGCCAATATAAAAGTTTTCTGGCTCTTCAGGGCTGTCTTCAAAAGTCACGCCAATTTTGCCAAAATAAGGAACTTGTAATAGGCGTTTCACTTTGTCTAAATTTTTAGCCGTTGCTTCATTTTTTAAGTTCCACTGATCAATTTCACGGTTCTTCATTTCCAACATGGCAAACGTTTCTAGATTATCGGCATAACTATCAAAATTCAGCTTAGAATCGCGACCAAATTCCTCTAGCATATGTTTGCCATCTTTCATTGTGTTCGCCAATTGCTCTTCGTAAACTTTTTTAGCCGCTTGCAGCTCATGATAAACCGTTGTTAAATGCTGTTGTTCATAAATTTTTTCATCGGTCATGGAGATTCCTCCTTTTAATAACATGACTGAATAGTATACGTTACTTTTAGCATAAATGCAAGCGCTGTTTATGAGGAAATGGCGAATCTTGTCGCCTAGTCATTCAGATTTTTCAAGAAATATGATAAAGTAGAGAGGAGATAAAGGAGGCAATCATAATGATTTTTGATACACATACACATTTGAATGCAGAACAATTTAATGATGATATTCCAGAAACGATTGCACATGCCCAAGAATTGGGTGTTACAGAGATGGCCGTGGTCGGTTTTGATGAACCAACGATTGAAAAATCTCTTTTACTTAGTCAGGAATATGCCAATATTTATAGTATCATTGGTTGGCATCCAACAGAAGCGGGTAGCTATACGCCAGAGGTTGAACGACGATTACAAGAACAATTAACGTTGCCAAAAATTGTCGCATTAGGTGAAATCGGTCTTGATTATTACTGGATGGAGGATCCTAAAGAGGTGCAAGAAAAAGTTTTTCGCCGTCAAATTGCGATTGCTCGGGAAATGAATTTACCGTTTAGTGTGCATACGAGAGAGGCACTAGAAGATACCTATCGAATTTTAAAAGATGAAAAAATTTCAGATATTGGTGGAATCATGCATAGTTTCAGTGGCGATGCTGAGTGGATGAAGAAATTTTTAGATTTAGGTCTGCATATTTCTTTTAGTGGAGTCGTAACGTTTAAAAAGGCATTGGATGTTCAAGAAGCGGCGATGGCGGTACCACTAGAAAGAATGTTGGTGGAAACAGATGCACCCTATTTAGCTCCCGTTCCTTATCGTGGTAAACGGAATGAACCAGGCTATACACGATACGTAGTGGAAAAAATTGCTGAATTGCGTCAACTAACCTTTGAAGAAGTGGCAGAACAAACGAGAGTCAACGCTCATCGCTTGTTTCGGATAGATAAATGAAGGAAAAAATGAAAGTTGCAGAAATCATTGTCGTTGAAGGAAAAGACGACACACGCCGCATTCAAGAGGTAGTTACAGCAGATACGATTGAAACGATTGGCTCTGCTATCAATGATGAAATTTTGACACAAATTGAACACGCACAAGAAACGAGAGGCGTGATTATTTTTACAGATCCAGACTATTCGGGCGAAAAAATTCGTAAAACAATAATGGAAGTCGTTCCTGATGCAAAGCATGCTTTTTTATCAAGAAAAGTTGCAGTGCCTAAAAAAAATGGCGGTAGCCTAGGGGTTGAACATGCTAGTGATGAAGCAATTATTGAAGCCTTAAAAAAAGTCGTAACACCTGTTCAAGCTGATGAAGACTATCAAGAAATTCCTAGACAAACACTAGTTGAATATGGTTTAATAGCGGGAGCAAATGCCAAAAAATACCGTGAATTATTAGGAGATGACCTAAGAATTGGCTATACAAATAGCAAACAGTTAGTCAAACGGTTAAGCATGTTTCGGATTACAGAAGCAGAATTGAAAGAAAGCATGACACGTATTTTAAAAGAACTTGCAAACGAAGAATAACTACATGGAGGAACAAGCGTGACGGACTATAAAGAAATTGCCACACCATCCAGAACCAAAGAAATACTAAAAAAACATGGATTTTCATTTAAAAAGAGTTTAGGTCAAAATTTTTTGACAGAGCCTAATATTTTAAGAAAAATTGTAGAAACAGCGGGAATTAATCAGCAGACAAATGTTGTCGAAGTCGGGCCTGGAATTGGTGCATTAACAGAGCAATTAGCGATGAACGCAGCACAAGTTGTGGCTTTTGAGATTGATGATCGCTTGATTCCTGTCTTAGCGGATACCTTAAGTCGCTATGATAATGTGACAGTGGTTCATCAGGATGTTTTAAAAGCTGATTTGGTCGAGACAACCAACCAAGTTTTTCAAGAGAAGTATCCGATTAAAGTGGTAGCTAACCTACCTTACTATATTACTACGCCAATTATGATGCATTTTTTAGAATCTTCTTTAGATGTAGCCGAAATGGTTGTGATGATGCAAAAAGAGGTCGCTGATCGAATTGCTGCTAAACCAGGAACGAAAGCTTATGGCTCATTATCAATTGCTGTCCAATATTTTATGGAAGCAAGTGTCGCCTTTATTGTGCCAAAAACAGTTTTTGTGCCGCAACCCAATGTTGACTCGGCGATTATTAAATTGACGCGCCGTGCTACACCAGCGGTGACAGTGACCAATGAAAAAGAATTTTTCAAATTAACCAAAGCCAGTTTCCAATTAAGACGCAAAACATTGTGGAATAACTTAACGCATTTTTATGGGAAAGATGAACAAACGGTAGCTTGGCTAAAAGAGAGCCTAGCTGAAGCAGAAATTGATCCTTCTAGACGTGGTGAAACATTGTCTTTAGAAGAATTCGCTCGTCTAAGTAATGCTCTAGAAAAAAATAAACCAGTATAAAAAAGAACTTTCTGTTATTTATGAGAAATAACAGAAAGTTCTTTTATGTGTCTTGACACATTGCGGCTGTTCAGCTACACTTGAGAAAAACAAAAGGTGTCATGACACCTTCAGGAGGCAGTTTTAATGAAAACAAACTCAGTAAAACGTTTAACAATTTCAGCACTTTTAATTGCAATGGGGATTATCATTCCAATGGTTATGCCAAGAATTACCATTGGTCCAGCCAGTTTTACGTTAGCAAGTCACGTCCCAGTTTTTATTGCCATGTTTATTTCTCCAGTGGTGGCAATTGCGGTTAGTCTAGGAACAGGTTTTGGTTTTTTCTTATCCGCAACACCGATTATTGCTTTGCGGGCCTTATCTCATTTGATTTTTGCAGTCATTGGCGCAGTGATTTTACAAAAGCATCCAGAAATTTTAATCAATAAAGAGGGGAAATTCACTTTATTAAATGGGAAATTACAGTTGTTTAACGTGGGAATTGGAGTGATTCATTCCGCTGCCGAGCTAGTGGTTGTTTCTGTATTTTACACAATGGGCAACTTGCCAGGAACCTATTATACAGCCGGCTTCATGTATTCTATTTTTCTTTTGATGGGCGTTGGTGGATTAATTCATAGTTTGGTGGATTTCAGTATTGCCTACTTTTTAGCAAGTACCTTAAGTAAACATGTAGATATTCCAACTTTTACAGAAGCAAAACAACCCAAAGTGATAAAGAAGAAGGTTAAATTAGCATAAAGAGAAACAATCGAGGCATCCGTCATTGCGACGGATGCCTCGAGATTTTTTTATTTAATGACTTCTTCTGTTTGAGGGTCGAAGAAATGTCCTTTGTTAATATCAAAAGCTAAGTCAATCATTTCACCAGGATGGTGGAAGTCACGAGCATCTACTTTTGAGATAAACTCTGTATCACCAATTTTTGTATAAAGCATGGATTCAGCCCCTAATAATTCAGAAACAACGACTTCAGATTTAATCACCGCATCTTTCATTGCCGTTAAAGCCACTTGTTCGCTATGAATATCTTCTGGACGAATACCGAAAATTAATTCTTTGCCTTCATAACCATGTTCAACAAGCTCTTTGTTTCTTCCTTCAGGAATTGCTAGTTTTAAGCCATGTTGGTTAGAAATAACCCCATTGTTTAAGGTAACTTTGAAGAAATTCATGGCAGGTGAGCCGATGAACCCAGCTACGAACATATTTTTTGGTGTATTGTAAACTTCTTTTGGTGAACCAATTTGTTGAATAAAGCCATCTTTCATAATTACGATTCGATCAGCCATGGTCATCGCTTCGGTTTGGTCATGTGTCACATAAATTGTCGTAGTTTCTAAACGTTGGTGTAGTTTAGCGATTTCAGCACGCATGGCTACACGTAATTTTGCATCCAAGTTTGATAAAGGTTCATCCATTAAAAAGACTTTGGCATCACGGACAATTGCCCGGCCAAGTGCAACACGTTGGCGTTGTCCACCAGAAAGCGCCGCAGGTTTACGTTGTAAGTACTCTGTTAAGCCCAGAATATCCGCAGCATTTTCCACCCGTTTTTTAATTTCAGCTTTATCATATTTTCTTAGTTTTAAACCAAAAGCCATGTTATCAAAAACAGTCATATGCGGATAAAGCGCATAGTTTTGGAAAACCATGGCAATATCACGATCTTTCGGTGCAACGTCATTCATGACTTTGTCCCCAATTGATAATTCACCTTCAGTAATATCTTCTAAGCCAGCAATCATTCGCAATGTTGTTGATTTACCGCAACCAGAAGGTCCGACAAAGACGATAAATTCACGGTCTGTAATTTCTAAGTTAAAATCTGTAACAGAATAATGTTCTGCATTGTCATATTTTTTATACACATTTCTAAGCGCCATTTCCACCATTTGATACGTCACTCTTTTCTTTTTGATTTGTTACTCATAGTTTAAATGAAAACGCTATCTTTCAGCAAGGGAGAGTTGCACAAGAAAAAGAAGACTTTTTCGTCAAGGTGACAAAGGGCAAACACTCTCAGCGGATTTATCGATAAACTTTTGTTATAATATAACAAAGACAGGAGTTGGATAACATGAAAATCGCTTTAATCGCTCATGATCGTAAAAAAACATTAATGATCAAACTAGCAACCGCTTATAAACATATTTTAGAAAAACATGAATTGTATGCAACGGGAACGACAGGCATGAAAGTGATGGAAGCAACTGGCTTACCCGTGCATTGCTTTAAATCGGGGCCATTAGGTGGGGATCAACAGATTGGTGCAATGATATCAGAAGACAACATTGATTTAGTTATTTTTTTAAGAGATCCTCTTTCCGCGCAACCGCATGAACCAGACGTGACGGCTTTGATTCGTCTAAGTGATGTCTATGAAATTCCTTTAGCGACCAATATCGGCAGTGCTGAAATTCTTTTGAGAGGTGTCGAGGCGGGGTTTGCGGACTTCCGTGAGGTCATCCATGAAGGGGATCGTCGACCGTTAGCTTTTTAGAGAACCTTAATGGTTATTTTGACTATTTTGTGGTATATTTTATGAGGACTTTTGTCCAAATAAAATAACAGAGTAGGAGACAAAGCGTTAAGTGCTAAAAGGATGGGATGTTGCCTTTTGGACGAAGAACATAAACAGTGTGTTGCTAGAAAGCAAAGGTTCTTACTTTGCTTATCATCAGAACAACACGTTCAGCTTTTTAATGTTCGCGGTTTTGTTTTCGCATTCGCTGCATGGTTCGTCATGTAGCAGCTCTTAGAGGAGATGCTAAAAATGACAAAGAAAAAATTTGGCACAAAATCCATTGCGTTAATGGGCGTACTCATTGCGGTGGTCGTTGTCTTTTCACGCTTTTTTGCGTATGAAACAACGTTTTTAAAAATCAGTTTCACGTTTATCCCAGAATCATTGATTGGGATGATTTTCGGACCTTTTTGGGCTGGAATCGGCACGGCGGTGGCTGATGTGGTAGGAATGTTGCTTTTTCCAAAGGCAGGCTATTTTCCTGGGTTTACTTTAAATGCCTTTTTGGCTGGTGCTATTTATGGTTATTTCTATTATAAGAAAGAAATGACATGGCAACGAGTGATTTTGGCGACATTGTTGGTCACCGTTTTAATTAATATCATTTTAACTCCTTTGTGGTTAAGTTTAATGTATGGCGTCAATCTAGCAAATTTTGCTTGGTGGGTACCACGCTTAATTAAAACAGTTATTTTCTTTCCTATTCAAGTAATTGCCACTTATTATTTAGGCAATAAAATTCCCTTTAAACGTTTATTTGGAAAACCATTATCTGAATTAGATCAATAAATTTAAAATTAAAAGAGTCACTTTTCATCATCCCAGAAAAGTGACTCTTTTTTATTGTGCTTTTTGATTAAACTGCGCTTCGTAAAGGTCACGATAATAACCCTGTTCTTTTTGCAATAATTCGTCATGGGTGCCAATTTCAACCACTTGACCATTATCCATAACTAGAATTTTTTCAGCACTTTTGATTGTTGCTAAGCGATGGGCAATAACAAAACTGGTCCGGCCAGTCATCATTTGTAAAAAAGCATCCTGAATTTTTTGTTCGGTCAATGTATCAACTGAACTGGTCGCTTCATCTAAAATAAGCATCGGCGGATTACTAATCATCGTGCGTGCAATGGTCATTAATTGTCGTTGTCCTTCAGAAATTTTAACGCCTTGGGAACCAATCTCGGTATCTAGTCCTTGAGGTAAACGCATGACGAAATCAAAAATATGGGCTTTTTTCATGGCTTCTATAATTTCTTCGTCAGAGGCTTCAGGATTCCCGTACGTTAAATTTTCCCGAATGGAACTATCGAATAGCCAAGTATCTTGGAGAACCATACCAAAACTTTTTCGTAAGCTGTCCCGAGTAATTTGAGTAATGTCGTGAGTATCGACCGTAATTTGGCCACGGTCGACCTCGTAAAAGCGCATTAACAAATTCACTAATGTTGATTTACCCGCACCAGTTCGCCCAACAATGGCAATTGTTTCTCCTGGTTCAGCAATTAAATTAAAGTTTTCGATTAAAGGTCGCGTCGGCGTGTAAGAAAAATCAACGTCTTTAAATTCAACACGGCCTCGCGCTTCTTTCAAAACAATTGCGTTCGGGGCATCAGGACGTTCAACTGGTTGATCCATCATATCAAAGGTACGTTCCAATCCAGCTAAGGCGGCTTGGATTTGGTTGGTGATTCCTGAGAGTTCAATAAAAGGTTTAGAAAATTGACTAGAGTAAATAGTGAAACTGGAAATAACACCAACTGTGACTAAAGGATTGCCACTTAAAACTAACAAGCCACCGACTAATCCAATCGATAAGTAAGATAAATGGTCGATAAATCGAGAAAGTGGGTTGGTTAAGGAGGAAGAAAACTGAGCCTTCTGTCCTTTTTCATACAACGTTTGATTCAATGCTTCAAATGTTTCTTGCGTAGCTTGTTCTTGTTGAAAGGCTTTAACAATTTTTTGGTTGCCAACCATTTCTGAAACGAAGCCGGAAATTTCACCAACAATCGTTTGTTGTGCAGCAAAGTTTTTTTGTGAAGCTTTTGCAACAAGCCAGTTTACAATAAAAATAATCGGCGTACTGATAAGAACCACTAATGTGAGCAGGGGACTTAGCCGAATCATAAAGAGCAAAGCAACAACGACGGTGGCCATGCCAGAAAATAATTGGTTGAAGACAGCCGAGCAAGCCATTGAAATATTGTCAATATCGTTGGTAAAGCGACTGACGATATTTCCGTGTGACGTTTGGTCATAATAACTTAACGGTAATTGATTTAAATGGGCAAAGGCGTCTTTTCTCAGCTGTGTGGTCGATAAATAAGACACGCGATTACCGAGACGTTGAATCAGCCATTGACTTAGAACGGTTACGAGTAAAATCCCTGCTAATAAACCTAAAATTTTGATGAGTTGCGCAGCATTGACTTGTCCTTTACCAACCATTGTATCAACGGATTTACCTATATAATAAGTCATGAGGACAGTCGAAAAACCACTGAGAATTCCTAGAATTAAGGCGCCGATAATTTCTTTTGGATAGCGTAGTAAATACGGCTTAAAACGTGAGAAGGCACCAAAATGAATTTTTTTAGTTTGCATGGGTATCCTCCTCCTGTGACGCAACGATTTCTTGATACTCTTTAGAAGAAGTAAGTAATTCTTCGTGGGTGCCAAGGCCAGCGACTTTTCCACTATCTAGGACTAAAATTTGATTCGCCGTTGCAATCGAACTCACGCGTTGTGAAATTAAAATAACGGTTGTCTCTGCTCGTTCTTTTTGTAAAGCACGGCGCAGATTCAAATCTGTTTGATAGTCGAGGGCACTCAAGGAATCATCTAAAATAAGTAAATGCGGTTTCCTAATCAAGGCACGGGCAATGGTCAACCGTTGTCTTTGTCCACCAGAAAAGTTTTTTCCGCCTTCGTTAACAGGCGTGTCTAACCCTTGGTCTAATTGTTCAACAAATTCTTTACATTGGGCGATAGCTAATGCTTCCCAACAGTCTTCATCAGTTGCATTTGGTTTGCCCCATTGTAAGTTTTCTCGAATAGTCCCTGTAAATAAGACGGCAGTTTGTGGAACACTTGCAACTTGTTGGCGTAAAGTAAAGAGCGGCCAATCGCGCACATTTACACCATTAATAAAAAGGTTTCCTGCACTCACATCATAAAATCTGGGAATGAGTTGGGTTAAGGTACTTTTCCCGCTGCCGGTAGGTCCCGTGATGCCGAGAATTGAGCCTTTAGGAATCGTAAAATTGATATTTTCCAAAGCCAAACCGGCCTCTGGTTCATAGCGAAAATCTACATGGTCAAAGGTAATATCACCAAATTGTGGAGATGTTTTTGCTGATTCTGGTGTATCTGTTAACTGGCTTTCTACAGTTAAAACCTCATTGACACGGTTTGCGGAAGCGGCGGCTCGCGTAAAAATTACCACGAGATTAGAAGCAACAATTAAAGCGAGCATCATTTGATTCATATAATTGATCAATGCTAAAACTTCCCCTTGTTGCAAGGAACCAAAAGAAACTTTTAAGCCACTAAAATAAAGTAAAAATAAAATTCCAACATTCATAATCAAAGTGGTTAAAGGCGTTAATAAAGCAGAGACATTCGATACACGAATGTAAATATCGCCTAAATCATCTGAAGCTTTATCAATATGTCGTTGCTCTGTTTCCTTTCTAGCAAACGCACGGATTACACGGACACCGCTTAAATTTTGACTAATTTGACGGTTTAACCGATCCAAATATTCTTGGACTTTTTGATATAAAGGCACAGTCACTTTAATGATAATAAAGAGAATAAGGCTAAAAATTGGTAAAAGTAATAGGAAAAGAAAGCCCATCTGCACATCAATGTAAAAAGCCATGACCACAGAACCGATACTTAAAAAAGGTGTCCGAATGACCAACCGAATAAACATCGCTAAAGCCAATTGAAGCTGGTTGATATCGTTTGTGATCCGGGTGATGAGGGTATCTGTACCAAAACTATTCAATTCTTTGTGTGAAAGCTGATTAATTTTCTTCATTAATTGATTTCTTAGCTCCGTCCCAAAACCTTGCGAAGCGACTGAAGCATAGTATTGACAAATCATGACAAAAAATAAACCAACTAACGACATAACAAGCATCCAGAGGGCCATTTCTATGACAGTCTGTCGGTCGTTTTGACGAATACCGACATCGACTAAGTGAGCCATGAATAAGGGCAAGACTAACTCGAAACAAGCTTCTAAAAATTTGAAGACTGGACCGAGGATAATTTGTTTTCGATAATTTTTTGCGTATTTCAATAAACCAAACATAAGATTCCTCCCTTTGCTGCTCTCATTGTAGCCTAATCTTTCAATGAAAGAAAGTTGTTCGCTACATTTTCTCAACTTCTGTTAAAATAGAAGAAAAGCGCAAAGAAGTGGAGTGTGACAGAAACGTGGAAAAAATGAGTCAGGTTATTTTGTTGTTTTTTATTTATTCCTTTATCGGCTGGTTATGGGAAACAGTGTATTGTTCATTAAAAGCCAAAAAATTTGTTTATCGAGGATTTTTGGTAGGGCCCTATTGTCCTATTTATGGATTTGGGGTCTTAAGCGTTCTCTATTTTGTGGAACCCTTCGAGAACAATCTCTTGGTATTGTATGTCGGATCGGCTGTTTTAGTGACGATTTTAGAATATGTCACTAGTTATGGCTTGGAAAAACTGTTCCATGCCTCTTGGTGGGATTATCATGATGTACCTTTTAATTTAAACGGTCGTGTGGCTTTACCGGTTTCTCTTTTTTGGGGATTGGGGTGTGTCTTGATTGTCAAAGTTATTCAACCAGAAATCGCCAAAGTTGTCAGCTTTTTACAAGCAACCTTTGGCAACTACTTAGCCCTTTGCATAGTGATTGTAATGGGGCTTGACTTAATTTATACGTTGCTGAACATGCAAGGTTTCAAAAAACTTATTACCGAGATGGGCCAAACGTTGGAAACGAACCAACAAGAATTTAAGCAACGGTTGAACACAAAAATGGAAATCGCTACAGCTGATTGGCAGAAGTTAAAAGAACGAACCAAAAAAGAGCATTTCCAAAATCGGTTAAATTTCCAACAACGTCGTTTTATTAACAATTACCCAAAACTAACTTTAAAAAACATTAAAAATTCCAAAGAAGTTCGGCATCTCTTAGAAGATTTGAAGAAAAAGGGCCAATAATTAACAAAAAATATTACAAAATATTTCAATCAATGGTCTAATGAGATGAAAAAAAGAAAAATCGTCAAAAGCTAGTTTTTAAGGCGTCTTAAGAAATTCTTAAAGAATTGAGATAGAAATGGACTAATGAATAAACGCAGGATAAAAAAAGAGTTGCATTTAAATTGTAATAAATTGTAACATGATTGAAATAAAACAAGCCCTCCTGACTAGTATAATGAGTAGGTGTTTTAGATAAGTTAGGAAAGGTGTTGGATTTAGTGAAGGTTAAAAAGTTGATACCATTTTTAACAACAATGATGCTTATCAATTTTGGACTTCCAGTCGCTGCTGCAGCAGAATCACTTGATTCATTGCAAGAAAAAGAAGCGCAAGCGAAACAATCTGGGGAGTTAATTAGTAAAGAAATCAATTCAGCCTTAGACGATGTAAATGCTAAATATGCGGAAATCGAACGTTTAAAAACGCAAATTTCAAAAGCGGAAGATACGTTGAAAACTTCGAAAGAGGAAATAGAAAAAACAGAAAAAAATATTTCTCGTCGTAAAGAAGCTGTTGGCGATCGTATGAAGGATATTCAATTAAATGGCGACCAACGTACTTGGCAAGCCTTATTAGATGCAGAAAATTTATCAGATTTCTTTAATCGGGCCTACGCCATGACCGTTTTACAAAACTTTGAACGGGAAAAGATTGAAAGCTTAACTAGCGAAAAAGAAAAGTTAGCTGCATTACAAGAAAAAGTTGAAAATACGCAAACAACTTTAAAGCAAAATGAAGAGAAATTACAAGTTGAAGCTTCTTCAATGAATAATAAAGTCTCTGAGTTAAAAGAAAAAATGGCGAATAATGAAGAATTATTGGCTCAAATTTCGACAGACAAACAGAAAGAGCAACAACGCTTAGTCAGCGAAAAAGCAGCAGCTGAGGCACAGAAAAAACGTGCGGCAGAAACTGCCAAAGCAGAAGCAGCGAAGAAACAAGCAGCTGCCGACAAACAAGCGCAAGCAGATGCGGCGGCTAAACTAGAAGCCAAAGCTGCTGAAGAGTCAAGCAGTCAAGCATCAAGCTCTTCTACAAGTACGGAAAGCAGTAGCACTGAATCTTCAAGTTCTGCTAGTTCATCCGAATCGTCATCAACGCCAGAATCATCGACAGGCGAATCATCAACACCAGGAACTGGCTCTGGTCGTGTGCTTCAGATGGAATCAACTGCTTATTCTTGGCGCGAAGCTGGTGCAAGTAATCTAAGTGCTACTGGTATTGACTTAAGTAAAGAAAGCAATGTAGTTGCAGTCGATCCAAGTGTAATTCCTCTAGGTTCATTAGTGAAAGTCTCTGGTTATGGCTTTGCTATTGCTGGAGATACAGGTGGCGCTATTCAAGGAAATATTATTGATGTTCATTTTGATTCAGTAGACCAATGCCGTCTTTGGGGACGACGTCAGGTTACAGTAGAAATTCAATAATAAATTTGTTATACTAAAGACAAGATAAAAGGAATTGGCTAAGTCAGTAATGATAGTAGCCAGTTCTTTTTTAGTTAAATGTAAAGGAGAATTACAATGATTCGCTCGGCAACAAAAGAAGACGGTCAAGCGATTGCTCGGCTGGTCTTAGTCATTTTAAAAGATATGGAGTTACCAATTTTAGAAGAAGTCTCAGAAGAACAAATGATTGACCTATTAGCAGAGGCAACGGCGTATCCAACCTATCGCTATGGCTATCAACGAATTTTAGTTTATGAACATGCAGGTGAAGTTGCAGGGATTGCTGTCGGCTATCCTGCGGAAGATGAAAAGATTATTGATGAACCTTTAAGAGAAGTCTTTAAAAAACATGGCTTAGCAGAAGATGTTCGGCTATTTATTGAAGAAGAAACCTTGCCTAATGAATGGTATTTAGACACGATTTCTGTGGATGAACGTTTCCGCGGAATGGGCATTGGTTCTAAGTTATTAGATGCTTTACCTGAAGTAGCCAAAGCTAGCGGGAAGCAAGCCTTGGGTCTAAATGTTGACTTTGACAATCCTGGGGCGAGAAAGTTATACGCAAGCAAAGGCTTTAAAGATGTCACAACAATGACTATTAGTGGTCACTTATACAATCATATGCAAAAAGAAGTGTAAAAATAACGAAGCTAAAGTCAATCACTTTAGCTTCGTTATTTTTCATTAATCCGTTAAAGGATCAAAATCTAATCCAAAATCATCGGAAGTTTTTTGTTTTTTCTTATTATATAACCAGTAGTCAAGGACAGCTGCTATACAGATGCACAACGGTGCGTCCTCATCATTGGCAACAGTTAAAACAAAATAGTCGCCTGTACAAAGCATGGTTTTATCCATTGACATGATTTTTTTATGGACTTGATAAATTGAATATTGGTGCGCTTTGATATCCCCAACAACTGCCCAGTGAAGGCCTTGAACATAATAGAAATCAGCATTCAAATTGAACAGTTTCCGTAGAGTACCCACTTTTTCAAAACGCTGATATAACTCAAATCGTGTACCAAAAGTCCAAGAAACTTGTTTAATACTGGCTAAAATTTCTCCGTTCATTGCATATAAAGAAAGCGCATCTCCTCGTGTGCCCCAGCGCCCCACCAATAGAAAAAGTGAACGGCCTGCTTGGTCTTTCACGATGGTTCGCGTAACTTTTCCTAACTGTTGTTCTTGAATAAAAAATTCAGACACGACACGATCTCCTTTCTATATATAAATGAGTGCTGTAACTGGTAGTGCTTATTACAAATCTTCTCTTATTGCACGCAGGATGGCTTCGCCAACACCATTTTCTAAATTAGTGGCTGTTTCATATTTAGCGTATTCTTTTAATTCCAGTTCGGCATTGCCCATTGCAAAACTTACCCCAGCCCATTGAATCATGCTGACGTCATTTAAATTATCACCAATAGTCATGACTTGTTCAGCGGGAATCCCACGTTCTTTAGCGACGCGCGCAACCGCAATCCCTTTTTGTGCTAGGCGGTGGTTAATTTCAATATTATTAAGCGCAGAAGAGGTAACAACCAAATCATCTAGTTCTTCTACTTCCATCCCAGCAGGACCTAATACTTTCGGCCCATCCATACTGAAGCCAATAATTTTAAGGACTTCAATCGAATCATCTTTTAAAATGTCGTCTAAACGATCAACATAGGTAATATGCAATAAAGATAGGTGTGCTGAAGCCATGGCGATCGCCACTTTATAAGTTAAATGGGGCATGGATTCTGCAATATGAGCGGCAAAGTTTTCAATTCTTTTTTCTTGATGTTCAGAAAAAATACCTTTATTTGTAGAGATTTCATAGTAAACATTGTGTTGACTCAAAATAGTTAGTACTTCTGTTACTGTTTCTTTTTCGATCCCAGCCGTGAAAAGTGAGTGTCCATCTTTGTCGAACACTTGGGCGCCGTTTAAAGTAATCATAGCGCAGTCAATTCCAGCTTCTTCTAACGCGGGTTTCGCTTCGGTATATGCGCGGCCAGTAGCAACCATAAATTCGATTCCTAAACGTTCCGCTTCGCGAATTGCTGAAGCGTTATCATTTGTGATGCTCATTTTTGCATCTAAAAGTGTTCCATCCATATCTGAAGCAATTAATTTAATCATCGATTCTCTACACCTCATTATCTATTTAAAGCTTACCTATAGTTTACCACGTTTTTCCAAGAGAAAGTACCCAGAAATTTCTTGTCAGGTTTGGAGAAATTCGTTATGCTTAGAGAGCGAAGGAGTGAGCATTATGAAAGAAATTATTCACAATAGTTGGCAAACCGTTTTATCTGCTGAATTTGAAAAACCGTATTATCAAGAATTGCGGGAATTTTTGAAAAAAGAATATCAGACACAAACGATTTATCCAGATATGTATCATTTATTTTCAGCGTTAGAACTAACCCCTTTTGAAGAAGTAAAAGTAGTAATTTTGGGACAAGACCCATATCATGGACCCAATCAAGCACACGGACTAAGTTTCTCTGTCCAGCCAGGTGTGAAAGTGCCGCCATCTCTTGCGAATATTTACAAAGAATTACAAGCTGATTTAGGGTACCAACCCGTCAACCATGGCTTTTTAGAAAGCTGGGCCAAACAAGGCGTGTTATTATTAAATACTGTGTTGACCGTTCGGGCAGGTCAAGCCTATTCCCATCGAGGTAAAGGGTGGGAGCAACTGACAGATGTCATTATCGAAAAGTTGAATGAGCGTGAAAAACCCGTTGTTTTCATTTTATGGGGACGTCCAGCTCAAGAAAAAATTAAAATGATTGATACGACTCGGCATGTGATTATCAAATCGCCACATCCAAGTCCATTGTCAGCGCATCGTGGTTTTTTTGGCTCACGTCCGTTTTCTCAAGCGAATGCTGCTCTAGAACGTTTAGGGGAAACGCCGATTGATTGGCAACTTCCTGAAACAGTGTAGTGTAACAGTGTATGCTGTTATAGTGTAGAAGAGTTAGTTTGTGAAAAGTTTATCGGATTATTGGTTTTTTTGACTAATACAGCTAGAAAAAACTGTTATTTTCTTTGAGAATAGTGTATGATGGATTTTGTAAATATAAAACTGGAGGGTTTATCGTGGAATTATTCGATAGCTTAAAATTTAAAGTCGTACGCCGTAATATCAAAATTGTTTTCCCTGAAGCAACAGATCCTAGAATCTTAGGTGCTGCTGCCCGCTTAAAATCTGATGAATTAGTAGAACCAATCTTAATTGGTGATCCAACAGATATCGCAAATGCTGCTATGGCTCGTGGAATCAACACATCAAACTTTATTATTATCAGCCCAAATGATTATGAAAAATGGGATGAAATGGTCGAAGCATTTGTTGAACGCCGTAATGGAAAAGCTACTAAAGAAGATGCTGAAAAAATTTTAAAAGATGTCAACTATTTCGGTACTATGTTAACTTACATGGGTATTGCTGATGGTATGGTTAGTGGTGCTATCCACTCAACAGGTGATACAGTTCGTCCTGCGTTACAAATCATTAAAACAAAACCAGGCGTAAGCCGTACAAGTGGTGCCTTCTTAATGATTCGTGGTCGTGACCAAGAAAGATATTTATTCTCAGACTGCGCGATTAACGTGAACCCAACTGCACAAGAATTAGCTGAAATTGCTGTTGATAGTGCCAAAACAGCTGAATTATTTGACATTGAACCAAAAGTTTCATTGTTAAGTTTTTCAACAAAAGGTTCTGCAAAAGCACCAGAAGTAACAAAAGTTGCTGAAGCTACAAAAATTGCGCAAGAATTAGCACCTGAATATGCGATTGATGGTGAATTACAATTTGATGCTTCTTATGTATCTTCTGTTGCACAATTAAAAGCGCCCAACTCAAAAGTTGCTGGAGAAGCAACAGTCTTTGTATTCCCAGATTTACAATCAGGAAATATTGGCTACAAAATTGCTCAACGTTTAGGTAACTTTGAAGCAATTGGCCCAATCTTACAAGGATTGAACAAACCAGTTTCTGATTTATCACGTGGTGCAAACGAAGAAGATGTTTATAAATTATCAATCATTACAGCTGCTCAAACATTAATGAACGACTAATTAACTATGTCGAAGCATGATAAATAAGCAAAGTAGAAGTTGAGGTTCCCAGGACACTTGGGCCTCAACTTTATTTTTTTGAAGCTGCCACTAGTCAACTTATTGAATTTTCGGTATACTTTCATACATAGATTCTTGCAGATGGGAGGCAAAAAAATGAACATTGTCCTGAACAATCCATTGGAAACAGAAGCAATTGCTAAAATCATTGGACAAAAGGCACAAGCTGGTGATGTAATTGTCCTGACTGGTGATTTAGGGGCCGGTAAGACGACAATGACGAAAGGGATTGCTTTAGGATTAGGCATTTCCCAAATGATTAAAAGTCCCACCTATACGATTATCCGCGAATATCCACAAGGACGACTTCCGTTATACCATATGGATGTTTACCGTGTTGAAGAGGGTGCGGATGAATTAGGGTTAGATGAGTATTTTGAAGGAGATGGGCTATCCGTTGTAGAATGGGGCAGCTTGATTGAAGAAGAATTGCCAGAAGATTATTTAGAAATTATTTTAAATAAAGATTCTCAAGAAGCTGACAAGAGAGTTCTTGAATTCCGTGGAACTGGTCCATTGGCAGAAGAAAGAATAGCAGAGATTCTGAAAACGTGGGAGGCTCGCGAATATGACTGAACAAACATTTTCTATTCGAGAAGCAGTGCCTACTGATGCGGATCAATTACTAT
The DNA here is from genome assembly GCF_050533535.1 of Enterococcus sp. DIV2453a. Lineage (NCBI taxonomy): Bacteria > Bacillati > Bacillota > Bacilli > Lactobacillales > Enterococcaceae > Enterococcus > Enterococcus sp. DIV2453a. Next base: position 765,051 of record NZ_CP172899.1, read on the forward strand.
CTGTGATGTCAAAAATTGGGAGTGAAACGCCCTATTTGGTAATGGATGAGCGAGGAATGGCCATGTCGACAACAGAATTGGCTGAAAATCTAGCAACACTCTATGAATCACCAAATAATGTTTTATTGGTGGCATTAGCGGGAAAAGCGATCATTGGGACCGCTTCTGTGTCTGCTTCTTCTAAAAAGCGGATGGAGCATATTGGTGAAATTGGCATTAGTATTTTAAAAGAGTACTGGGGCTATGGACTGGGCAGTATCCTGATGGAAGAACTTATTCGCTGGGCGCATGAAAGTCATGTTATTCGTCGCTTGGAATTAACGGTACAGGATCGCAATCAACGAGCGATTCACGTCTATAAAAAATTAGGGTTTGAAACAGAAGCAATTATGCCTCGAGGCGCCAAAACAGACCAAGGTGAATTTTTAGATGTTCATTTAATGCGTTTGCTGATTGATTAATTATTGGTTAATAATTTTAATTTCTTAAATAATCGAACGATAATTGCATGAAAAAACAAAATTTTCGCAATTATCGTTTGTTTCATATTTATTTTTCTGATATTTTTGTTATAATTATAGAAGAATTTAACGAAAAAATGAAAATTTATTTTGGGAAGGAATGTAAGAAATGGCGAAGGCAACGAAAATGAATGTTAACTATCGAGAGTCGATCTTGGATCGTGCGTATCGTTTAGAGCTAATAAAAAAAGACGAATATGTAAAACATCAAGAAAAATTATCATTATTAAATGAAAAATTGTCTGACGGGGAACCAGCTCAATTTGATGCAAAAGAAGAAACGTTTTGGAAAAAAATTTCGCAAAAAGTTATTTTATAAAAGTAATACATACGAATAAGAGCGTACACATAGAAAGAAGCGTAAGCAGTTTAACACTGCTTACGCTTCTTTTTTAATGAATAGGAATAACTGTTTCACGCTTAATTAATTTGTGAGGAATAACGAGACGGACACCATTCGTCAATTCTTCGTGGATTAATTCATATAATTTTTTCATCGCCATTCGACCTAATTCTGACGTGTCGATGTCAATGCTTGTTAGATAAGGATGTGTCAATGTTGAAAAGATTGAGTTGTTAAAACTAATAATGGATAACGTTTCAGGAACTTGATAACCATAGATTTGCGCAAGTTGCATCGTCCGCAAAGCAAAGATATCATCAATCACCACCAACGCCGTGGCATTATTTTGATGAAGGATATCATCGAAAGCCATGTAATCTTCAGGTTTTTCTAACGCAACGCTTGGTAAAACAGTTAATCCTTGCATCATCATTGCTTTTTGATAACCAAAGTAACGTTCAAAGTACAAACTTTCATGCGTTGTATTGGTCACAAATAAAATATTTTTATGGCCGTTTTCAATTAAAAATTCCGTCGCTTGTTTCCCTAATAATTGATTATCATTATCCACGTAAACTATTTCCGTTTCATGTTGGTAAGGTTGACCAATTAAAGTAAAGGGAATGTTATTTTCATATAAGTAATCAATGACGGGGTCCTTACTATCTGAATACACAAGAATAAAACCGTCCACTTGCTTTTGAAGATGCATTCTTTTAACGTTTTCCAATAGTACATCAAAACTTTTGGCAGTTGCAATAGCAGTAGTCATATCATAAAGACGGGCTTCCTCGTTGATGGCTTCCATAATTTCTAAATAAAATGGATTCCCTAACCGTTCTTTCGAATCTAAAGGAGGTAAAATTACGCCAATGGCACTTGAAATTCGTTTACCCAAATTCCGTGCCGTCATATTTGGCACATAGCCTAAGTCATCCATGACTTTTCGCACTTTCTTTTTTGTCGATTCAGAAATACTTGGATGATCGTTAATGACACGCGAAACGGTTGAAGTTGCAACCCCCGCTTTCTTAGCGACATCTTTTACTGTAATTGCCATTTTTGCCACGCCTTTCTTAGTGATTATAGAAGGTTAAATTGATAAACCGTTTGGTAGGTTTGTTTTTTATTAGCTGGTAATAAAATAGAGCCCCACTGAGGATGATGAACAATGTCTGGATACTCTTGTGGTTCAATTGCTAAGCCATAGTTTGAATGCATCGCTTGTCCATTAATAGAAAATGGAGCCTCAAAACCAGTCGTAGAAAATAATACCATACTTTGGTTCGTTGTTGCTATCGTCATTTTTCTTCCAGAAGTAGGTTCTTGTAAGGATAATTGTGGCTGTCTTAAGTCAGAGCCAACTAAGGGGAAAACATCATCTAACCCAGTTGGATAGCGTTGGAGGATTGTTTCGATAGGTGTCAGTTCATTAAAACGTATGGATAGTTCAGAAGCTGGTAAAATCCGTCCAGTAGGCAGCTTATTATCGTCTAATTCTAACATACCTTGACAGTTCAAAGATAGCAAATGTGACAGAATGTCTAACTTTCCATCGCCAGATAAATTAAAGTAGGCGTGGTTTGTAGGATTAAAAAGTGTTTCCTGTTTACTCCGTCCAGTACTGATCATTCGTAAATGATTATCCTCTAGCTGGTAGGTGATGGTGGCCTCAATTGGTCCAGGATAGCCAGAAAGGGTGTCGGTTAAATGAAAGGAAACGCCAATGATATCCTTTTTTTCAAAGGGCTCGACTGTCCAATATTGAAAAGACCACCCCTTTGAGCCACCATGGATATGATGACCGTCGCTGTTTTGTTCTAATATTCCATTTTGCCAATGGCCATTACGTATGCGTCCAGCAACTGGTCCAACAGTGGCGCCAAAAAAGCTTTGATCCTTTAATACATCTTGATACGAATCATACGATAAAAGGATATTTTCCCAATGATTATTTTTGGTTGGCATCAAAAGTTGATGGAGGCGCGCGCCATAATTGAGAAGAACGACTTCTAAAAAGTCGTTCTTCAAAGTAATTTTTTTTAAGTTTGTGTTTGGAATATCGGTTACGGTGATACGATTATCCTTCATGATCAAGCCACACTTTTTTTAAGTAATCAAACGTTAAAGCGCTCGTCTCTGGCACGATGGGCAACCCTTCGCCTAACTCTTCTTTGCGGCCAACGCCAACAGGTTGCGCTCCGCTAGCAAGAATCGCTTGAATCCCAGCTTTGGCATCTTCAATGCCAAGACATTCTGCTGGTGTCAAATCAATTTCTTTCGCAGCTAAAATGAAAATATCTGGAGCGGGTTTACCTGCCTGGACGTCTGCTGGATTAGCAATGGCATCAAAAAGGGGCGTCAATTGCATTTTTTCTAAAAGAAAAGGCCCATTTTTACTTGCAGAAGCCAAGGCGATTTTAATATTGGCTTCACGTAATTCCGTTAATAAAGAAAGAATTCCTGGGTAGACATCTTCAGGTGTAATCGCTTGGATCATTTCCAAGTAATAATCGTTTTTCCGTTGCGCTAACTGGGCAAATTCTTCAGAAGAAAACGTGCCTTCTTTTTTTCCGTATTTTAACAGTAACTGCAGAGAATCTTCACGGCTTACACCTTTCAATTGTTCGTTGAAAACACGGTCAATGGAAATTCCAATTTCGTTCCCTAATTTTTTCCAAGCGTGGTAATGAAATTCTGCTGTATCAGTAATAACGCCATCTAAATCAAACAAAACGCCTTTAAACATGAACTTCTTCCTTTCTGATCGGTAAAACTAATCGATCTTTTAATGTGTATTTTTGATCGTAAACAGTTAATGGAATTGCAGGGCCGTCGAGTAAAGTGAAGGCCACTTGGTCTGCTGCAACTTCAACAAATAGTAAACGATTCCGGTAATTAATGTGGAACGAGTAGGCTGTCCATGTCGCTGGTAAAAAGGGTGCAAATTTTAGTTGTTGATGGTCCGTTTTCATTTGGGCAAAACCTTGCACAATAGCTAGCCAACTACCAGTCATTGAGGTAATGTGTAAGCCATCTTCTGTATCATTATTGTAATTATCTAAGTCAAGGCGCGCTGTTCGTTGATACATTTCCACTGCTTTTTCTTCCATGCCTAATTCAGCAGCTAATACAGCATGAATGCTTGGTGAAAGGGAAGATTCATGGACAGTCATTGGTTCGTAAAAATTAAAGTTCCGGCGTTTTTCTTCTAAAGAAAAGGCGTCATTGAAGAAATAAATTCCTTGAAGAACATCGGCTTGTTTAATGAAACAAGACCGCAAAATTTTATCCCATGACCAATGTTGGTTTAAAGGCAGCTCACTAAGTGGTAAATCAGAAACTGGCATTAAATCTTTATCTAAGAAAGTGTCATGTTGTACAAAAATGCCTAATTCGTTATCCACTGGGAAGTACATATTTTCTACAATGTCTGCCCATTTAGCTAATTCGTCGTCTGCAATTTTGAACGTTGTTTCTTCTTGGAATTTTAAATAAGACTCACGGGTGTAACGTAGAACCCACGCAGCGATGGTATTGGTATACCAGTTATTGTTGATATTATTTTCATATTCATTTGGCCCCGTTACGCCATGAATCATATATTGTTTATGACGTTGGGAGAAGTGGACCCGATCTGCCCAAAAACGAGCGATTGCCACAAGTACTTCTAGACCAGCATCTTTGAGATAGTCTTCGTCTCCTGTATAGTTGACATAATTATAAATCGCATAAGCAATCGCACCATTTCTGTGAATCTCTTCAAAAGTGATTTCCCATTCGTTATGACATTCCACACCAGTAAAAGTAACCATTGGGTAAAGCGCACCCTTTAACCCTTGTTGTTGGGCATTATGAATGGCTTGAGGCAATTGATTGTGGCGATATTTCAGTAGATTTTTAGTAACTTCGGGCTTAGCCAACGCCAAGTAAAGTGGGACAGCATATGCTTCAGTATCCCAATATGTGGCACCACCATATTTTTCGCCAGTAAAGCCTTTTGGTCCGATATTTAAACGATCGTCTTCACCATAGTAGGTTGAGAAAAGTTGGAAAAGATTAAAACGGATGCCTTGTTGGGCTTCGTCATCTCCTTCAATAACAACATCAGCTAATTGCCAACGTTTTGCCCAAGCGGCAGCTTGCCCAGCTTTTGCTTCAGGGTACAAGGTAGTCATTTCTGCAAATAATTCGTTTACTCGTGTGATTTGTTGCGTTTCTGGCACATCACGACTGGTAACGACAAGCACTTCTTTTGTGATGGCGGTCGTTTCGCCTTCGTTTAAAGACACTGTCAATTCTGCGGTTAAAGCCAAGGGCTGTTGTGTATATGTAGGCACAACAGAGGCTCCATCGATGAAATGGCGCATGCCTGCAGTCACTGTAAAACGCTCTATTTCAAAGTTGTTAGGAATGGTCTTAGTCGTAACAAAGCCAAGTGTTTCTTGCGTTTCAATAGCTATTTCTTCCCAAAAATGTTCTTCATAATTGCTGTCTTCATTTTGAACATCGCCATCCAATTTTGAGTGAAGAGTGATTGTGCCTGTACCTTCCAGCATTTCAATTGTTAAGTGGATGTAAGCCGCTTCTTTTTTTTCTAAGCTTAAAAAACGTTCAAAAGAGAAGCGCACTTTGTTCTTCGGTGTTTGGATGGTGAATTGCCGAGAAAGGACCCCATTTTGCATGTCTAATTCTAAAGAAAAATCTTCGTAAGGTGTAGTGGCTAAATCAATTGTTTGTCCATCAATTTGTAAGTCCATTGCGATGAAATTAATTGCGTTAATCACTTTGCCGAAATATTCAGGATAACCATTTTTCCACCAACCAACACGTGTTTTGTCTGGATACCAAACACCTGCTAAATAGGTTCCTTGATGGTGGTCGCCAGAATAGTGTTCTTCAAAATTTCCCCGCATCCCCATATAGCCATTGCCAATGCTCGTTAATGATTCTTGTAAACGTAAATTTTCTTTATCTAAGTGTGTAGTACGGATTTTCCAAGGATCAATTTGGAATAAACGTTTGATTTGTTTCATGAGAATCCCCCTCAGTGATTTTATTGATAGGTCTATCATAAACGCAACCGATTGCATTAGTCAATAGTCAATGCTTAAAAAGTGTAATCTTATGAATAAAAGCTGAAACAAAGGTAGGATAGAAGGAGCTTTATTTGCTTTATTAAAAGACAAAATAAAAAAGGATTAAGTAGTAGGGAGTTGTTTTCCACAATATTTTTGAAATTAAAGCATTTACAAAAAGGAAACAGGAGTATATAATGGCAACATAACGAAACCGATTGCGTAAGGAGTGGCAGGAATGAAAAAAATGTTTAGTTTTGAGTTTTGGCAAAAATTCGGGAAAGCTTTAATGGTCGTTGTGGCAGTAATGCCCGCAGCGGGTTTAATGATTAGTATTGGGAAATCGCTTCCCTTAATCGATCCTAATTTAGGTTTGTTAGTAACAACAGGCGGAGTTCTGGAGAGTATCGGTTGGGCAATTATTGGCAACTTACATTTACTATTTGCGTTAGCAATAGGTGGCAGTTGGGCCAAAGATCGTGCAGGTGGCGCATTTGCAGCGGGGATTTCTTTTGTTTTAATCAATCGTATTACTGGAGCCATTTTTGGTGTAACAAATGAAATGTTGGCAGATGAACAAGCTTTCACGCATACCTTATTTGGCACCAAGATTATGGTGAAGGGATTCTTTACAAGTGTCTTAGAAGCTCCGGCATTAAATATGGGTGTTTTTGTAGGGATTATTGCTGGTTTTGTCGGTGCGATGGCTTACAACAAGTATTACAATTATCGGAAATTACCAGATGCGCTATCATTTTTTAATGGTAAACGGTTTGTCCCATTTGTCGTTATTTTGTGGTCAACAATTGTCTCAATTGTATTAGCACTTATTTGGCCAAATATTCAAGCGGGAATTAATAATTTTGGGTTATGGATTGCGCAATCTCAAGACAGTGCACCTATTTTAGCGCCATTCTTATATGGAACGTTGGAACGTTTGTTATTACCTTTTGGGTTACATCATATGTTGACGATTCCAATCAACTATACACAATTAGGTGGAACGTATGAAATTTTATCTGGCGCACAAGCTGGAACCCAAGTCTTTGGTCAAGATCCTTTATGGTTGGCTTGGGCAACAGACTTAGTGAATCTTAAAGGCGCTGGTGATATGAGCAAGTATCAGTTTGTCTTAGAAAATTGGACACCAGCTCGATTCAAAGTTGGCCAAATGATTGGTTCTTCAGGGATTTTAATGGGGATGGCTTTGGCGATGTATCGTAATGTCGATGCAGATAAAAAAGCTAAATATAAATCAATGTATTTTTCTGCTGCTTTAGCTGTTTTCTTAACTGGTGTGACAGAGCCGCTAGAATTCATGTTTATGTTTGCTGCAGTGCCGCTTTATGTAATTTATGCGGTGATCCAAGGTGCTGCTTTTGCAATGGCTGATATTTTACCATTGCGTGTGCATTCGTTTGGAAATATTGAATTGTTAACAAGAACACCGCTAGCAATAAAAGCTGGTTTAGGTGGCGATTTAATCAATTTTGTTTTAATGGTCATCATTTTTGGTGTTGTCACTTATTTCTTAGCGAATTTCTTAATTAAAAAATTTAATTACGCAACACCTGGAAGAAATGGAAACTATGACAATGATAACGGCGAAGAAATCGCATCTGGTGCGGCTGGTTCAGGCGTCGTCGATCAGCAAATCGCGCAAATTGTCTACTTACTTGGTGGTAAACAAAATATCAAAGAAGTTGATGCGTGTATGACACGCTTACGTGTCAGTGTAAAGGATCGAGAAAAAGTCGGTTCGGAAGAGGCGTGGAAACGGGCAGGCGCAATGGGCTTGATTGTGAAAGATAATGGCGTTCAAGCCGTTTATGGACCAAAAGCCGATGTTTTAAAATCCGATATTGAAGATTTACTAGCTTCCGGCGTTGACATTCCAGAACCAGTTATAGCAGAAAGTACAACAGGAGTGCCAGCAACGAATTTCTTAGGTAAGAAAAAAGATTTCGTGGCTGTGGCGACAGGGGAAGTTATTCCAATGGCGCAAGTCAATGATCCTGTCTTTTCACAAAAAATGATGGGGGATGGATTTGCAGTTAAGCCTCTAGAAGGAGAGGTGGTGGCACCAATTTCGGGGAAAGTCCTAAGTGTTTTCCCAAGCAAACATGCGATTGGGCTACAAACAGAAGAAGGCATCGAAGTACTTGTCCATATGGGGATTGATACAGTTGAAATGGCAACTCCTGCTTTTGAATCTTTTGTTAAAGAAGGACAATCATTGAAAGCTGGGACGAAACTAGCTAAAATGAACTTGGATGTGATTGAACAAGCTGGCAAAGAAACAACGATTATTGTCGCCTTTACAAATAGCGACAAAGTGGAACAAGTAGTTATTAATCAACTAGGAACCACCACTGCGGGGACTGTGATCGGACAGATTGAAATTTAAATGATTAGGTATGAGGTCGGGACAGAACCGTTTAACTCCGAGAAATAAGAAGGAATTTCCGGAAATTGCTTTTTAATTTTTGGATAATTTCGGCTTATTTCCGAAGGAGTTGGTTCTGTTCCCGCCGTTTATCAGGTTTTGCGCGTGAAGCAAAAATCCAAAGTGATTTTTGTCCCACTCACAGACCTAATCACATGTAAGAGAAGGTGAAAAGATGAATCTTTTAACAATCAATACTCATAGCTGGTTAGAAGAAGAACCATTAAAAAAATTAGAGGAGATTGCCAAGGTGATTTTATCTTCTGAAAGTGAAATAATTGCCTTACAAGAAGTGAATCAGAAAGTCGCTTCCAAGAAAGTGCCGTTAGAACAGTTAACTACTTTTTGTCCCGTAGCGACCCAAACACCGGTCCATGAAGATAATTTTGCATATCTAATCGTTCAATATCTAGCTGAAAAAGGCCAACACTATTATTGGAGTTGGGAAATGAGCCACATTGGTTATGCTATTTATGAAGAAGGGAACGCACTACTTTCGAAATGTCCGTTGACTAGTGAAGCTCTCCTTATTTCAGAAAGCCAAGAACCAACGAATTATCGAACAAGAAAAATCTTAGTAGCGGAGACAGAGAGTTCAAAAGGTACGCTTACTGTTGTCTCTGGTCACTTTTCTTGGTGGGAAACACCCTGTACAGGTTTTGCCTATGAATGGCTACAATTAGAGAAATACTTAGCGACGGGGCAACAACCGTTAGTCATTTTAGGCGATTTAAACAACCCAGCTGGTACAGCTGGCTATCAATTAGTGGAAAATAGTTACTTGCCGATTCAAGATGCATTTGTTGTAGCGGAAGAAACAAGCGGTGAAGCGACAGTAGAGAAAAAAATAGATGGCTGGGAAGAAAATGAAGCAGCCTTGCGGATTGACTACGCATTTGTTCCAAAACAGTGGCACGTACGAAAATATGAAGTAATTTTTGATGGTAGGAAAACACCGATAGTCAGTGATCATTTTGGCTTACTCATTCAACTAAAATAAGAAAAAGCGCTGAATTTTCAGCGCTTTTTCTTATTTATTCGCTCATGTAACTATTCTTCTCAGTCTTGTTTGGCTAATTCTTGATCCCGAAGGATGGTGGCCTCAATCCCTTTGATGACTGTTGAAATAAACGCATTGTTTTCTAATTCGACAATCCCAGCAACCGTGGTTCCACCAGGAGAACTGACTTGGTCGATTAAAGTCCAAGGATTCTCTGTGCTATTTGCCAAAGTTTGAGCGCTGCCTAGTACAGCTTGTGTGGCAATTTCTAAGGCTAACTCTTTGTTCATACCATTTTTAACGGCTGCTCGGGCAATCGAATCAATAAATAAGAAAGCATACGCAGGAGTGCTACCTGCAATAGCAGTAAAAATCGAAAAATACTGTTCCTCTAATTCCCAGGCTTGGCCAACTGCTCGAAACAACGATAAAACAGTCTGGATGTCTTCAGGGGATGCAAAAGCGTTGCCACAAACAGCTGCTGCACCTGCGCCAATCAATGCATTCATATTGGGCATCACACGAACGAGACGGAGCGGTTGGGTAGTCTCAAACAGTTGATACAATTCTGCAATAGTCGTACCTGCTGCAATGGAAACAATTAACGGTTGCTTGTCTAAAATTGCTTCTTTCGCTTCAAGTAAAGCTGCTTGAACGAATTGCGGTTTCACCGCTAAAATAACTAAGTCAGCTACTGTAATAGCTTCTTGAGGCGAAGCAACCGCATGTGCACCAATTTCTTGTGCAAAAGCGGCGGTTTTTTTGACTTGAATATCATAAAAATAAAGGTTTTCTGCGGCAATAAATTGCTTTTTTAGCGCACCTTTGGCAATGGCGGATGCCATATTTCCAGCACCGATAAAACTAATTTTCATAAAAAATTCCTCCTAAAAACTGTTGAATCTCTTTTTTCGTGTTACCATGTATCTAGTATAGAAGGAAACGCCAAAGAAAAAAATAGAGGGAGTAAAGTAAAAAGTGTTGTATTATGAGGTGATTAATTGGCAAGCAAAGAAGAACAATATGCAGCATTTTATCAGTTTTTAGAGACCTTAGATTGTTATTTAACCACTACCAATTCTCTTGAGAATGAAGTAGCGCAATTTAAGGAAAATTCGCATCGAGAAATTGCGGGCTTTATGCTGGCATCTTCGGAAACCATTGACGTTCCGAAAGGATTTATTCGGATGCTCTATTGTTTAGAGCAAGATGGCAATGCTTATTTGGATCAACAAAGGTGTTCGTTTTCGGCTGGCCAAGTCATGATTGTCAATGAGGCCACCTCGGTTAGCTATCAGGGGCAAGGGATGTCTATGATTATATTTTATTTTAAAAAGCACTATTTTCTTGATACGCTCTTAAATCAGCTGGCGGAAGAACCAGTCATGTATCGTTTTTTTACAGAAATTGCTAGCAGTGAATTTGAAAACATTCCTCGATATTTCGTTTTTGCCAGCCAGCCAAATTCGGATGTTCACGTCTATTCGCTATTATTACTGAAACAAATTGTGAAAATGGCCTATTTTAATAATAAAGTGACCAAAGCGGCCTTTGTTTTGCTAGTGGTGGAACTAGGTCAACTGCCTAGAGAAGCTTTAAAGATGCAAGATAATTATTTGTCGAATCATCAACGTGTTGAGGTGATTTTAGCGTATATTGAGCAACAGATTGCGCATGTCACTTTAGCAGAAGTCGCCGCTAAATTTCATTTTCATCCGAATTACTTATCGAATTTTTTAAAAGACAAAACAAACAAAACGTTTACGGAAATTGTCTTAGCCTACCGAATCCAATTGGCGAAAAACTACTTGAAGCAAACAGATTTATCGATTCAAACGATTGTTGAACGAATCGGCTATCAAGACAAAGCCTTTTTTTATAAACGTTTTAAAGAAGAAATGGGCATGACCCCAAAACAATATCGACAGAAAGAGGGAATGACAGATGTACGAAGAAGTCTTTGAAGAATTTCAGTTAACTGTAGTAGAATTACCAATCGAATTTGTTGATGATTTGCCTGTCTATCGCGGACACTTAAAAGAATTAACGTTTCTTTCAGCGGAAGCCTCTTCACGAAAAAAACTTTACCAACAGCTTTTACAGGCTTATTTATTGTATAGAGAAGAGAATCAAGCAGTTGTTGAAGAGGAAAAAATAACTTCCTCATTATTGTCTACAGAACAGTTATTAAAATACTATGATGGTGAAACGTTCGATGGGTTTCAGTTGCCATCAAATGAATAAGAAAGCAGGGGAACAGATGGATATAATGGAAAAAATTAATCAATTTCGTGATGAAAGAAATTGGCGCCCCCACCATAATGAAAAAGATTTGGCGCTCTCAATTTGTTTAGAAGCGGCAGAATTGTTAGAACTTTTTCAATGGAAAACAGCAGAAGAAGGCATCAAACAAGAAGAACGAATCAAAGAAGAATTGGCTGATGTTCTCATTTACTCCTACATGATGGCTGATAATTTAGGGTTTGATTTGGACGAAATTATCGAAGAAAAGTTGAAGAAAAATGCGGTGAAATATCCAGTGCCACAACGAGATACAAACAGGACTTCAAAAAAATAAGTTGTGACCGATTTTTTGGAACGGAAACAGTGTTTAGTTTCAAGAAATTGGGATTTATGTTAATTAATACTAGTCGAGCTTTTGAATTGAACTAGTCTCGCTGTCTATCTTGATCCTTAGAGCTAGTAAGTTAAGGCATTTCGAATTTTATCCAGTTATAGCAATTGCTAAGTGAACTAATTTGTATTTATATAGAAACTTTTTCATTGACTTTCACATGGTGTCAAGGTTTATGATAAGAATATCAATTGAATGAAAAGGAGACTCTATGTATCAAATTGGGCAATTTGCCAAGTTAATGGATATTTCCCCACGGATGCTGCGTCATTATGAAAAAGCAGGAATTTTTGTTCCAAATGAAATTGATAAAAAAACAGGATATCGCTATTATAGTGCACATCAAATTCCTTTATTGAAACAAATTTTACTGTTAAGAGATTCAGGGTTTAAAGTTGAAGAGATGGCGGAAACTTTGAGAAAACTTAAGGATGCTTCTTTTTTGGAAACTATTTTGTTAAGAAAACGAGATCAATCGCGACATTTAATTCAAATGGAGGAGCAAAAGATTAAAAAAATTAATCAACAGTTAGTAGCTTTGAAGGAGGAAAAACAAATGATTAAAGGGACAGAAATCGATTTTATTGTTAGTGATAGCCTTAAGGCGCTTGCCTTATATAAAAAGGTGTTTGAAATAGAGGTAGTGGAAGCAACCGAATACCCTATCGGAATGAATGAAGCGGTTTTTCAACTTTATGGCACGAGGTTTCACATGTTAGATGCCAATGAAGAATATGGGTTAAAAGCACCAACCCAAGAACATCCCAATACTATCTGGTTTAATATAACAGTAGAAAATATTGAAGAGACACATCAACTGGCAATGGAAAACGGTTGTCAAGAAGTACAGCCTATTACTGAAATGATGGAAGGAGCGCTCAAAAATTCATTGTTTGTTGATCCGTATGGGTACATGTGGATGCTCCATCAAATCTATCAAGAGTTGAGTTTTGATGAGCGGATTGAGATTTTGGAAAACGAGCTGTAAAAATCACTATTCTTGTGTTTGTTTAACTAGTTATCTGAAAAGAACGTAACGCTTATCAACTAAGCGTTACGTTCTTTTTTTGCGTGTTAACAGAAGTTTAGTTAAAAAGATAAAGATTTGAACGTCTATATTCGGTATACTAACTATTAAGAAAATAAATTTTTAATACAAAAAAATTTATTTAGCTCTGTGGAAAATCAGAGCTAGAATATTCGGTAGGAGTGGAAGGGAGAAAAAATCAGTGTATGGGAAAAATAAAGTAGGGATAAAATTACAAATGAGCGTGGGGGAGTATCGAAAAACAAAAGTAAAAAGTATTATAATGAAGAATTTAGTTTATCTAGCTGTTCTTTTAATAGGGATCTATTTGGGAATGAGTTTCTTAAAACGATTTGAAAGGACTTATTCAGCTCCAACAGACGATGTCGTAGTAAAAATTAATCAAAATCATCTTTTTGTTTCAGATAATGCACAAATTTTGAACGAAGAAGTCATTAATAATGTACAAAAAATTAATCAAGAACTTAGTAAGACGGAAACGAAACCACAACTAATGGTTATCACAGTTGAGCAAGTTCCTGAAAACGAAACGATTGAAAGCTTTACTAATCAAATAGGTAATAAATTAGGTATCGGAAATAAACTTTATAATAATGGAGTGATTTACTTAGTATCTGTCAAAGACAGGCAAGCAAGACTTGAAGTAGGCTATGGGCTTGAAGAGATAATCCCAGATAGTTTAACCGATGAAATAACAGATAGTACCGTGAAAGATTTTTATAAATTAAAGGATTTTAATGCAGGAATACATATTGTCACCACTCGGATTAAGGAACTACTTACTACTGATACTATGTCTAAAACGACCTCGCTACCTAAGATTAGTTTTTTGCAGAAAATTTGGTTATATTTATTAGGAATAGGAAGGTCGTTAAAGCCTTGGCTAATTATAGTTTTTATTATTGTTATGTTGTATTTTTTATGGGAATTACGTAATGCGGGGAAAGAACTTAGTGCCCGCTTGGCTCTAGTTGACATGGCAAATCGCTATAAGGAAGATGTAGCTATGTTTTATAATGGCGGTATTTCCTCTAAGGCAATTGTTTTAGGAGAACAATCAGTTGAATTTAAAGCTGCCAAGGCGCGTTTGGAGAAAAATATTTTATATCCTGAAAATTCGAAAAAAGAGATAATAATTCCCGCATACTATGATATGGATTTTGCATTTGGCGAGGTGACACCAAAGAAATTTATTTATAATTATGTTGCACAGTGGAAAGATTTAAGAAGCTCTTCTATGTGTGCTTGTTTTTGGAAGGTGAATCAACCATGGATCTACTTACCGCGTTTTTGGATAGGTGAAGTGTATTGGGAAAAAGTTCCAGAAACGAAACTGCCTGCGTGTCGGATTAGTGGAATTAATGATAACTTAATACCTGCTTACCTAAAAATTATTTTGTTTCCTCTTTCGATTTTATTAAAACATCCTTTTTTGGTATCGGTGACTCTGATTATTTATGTTCAAGTTAGTTTATCAGAGCAGTCGTTTCCTTCGACAGTTTTCACACTAATCACAGAGATTCTGACATTTTTAGAAGACGAAGACTCTTTAGTACCCATGGTTAGTCTGGTCTATTTTTTGATTCCGGTCTTTTTTTTATTTGGTTATATAAAATCAATAGGTGTTGGCTTACAAAATAGATTGCACCTGGATTCTATGATCCGTAGGTTTTTAAAAGATATCCAGCAAGTAAGTTCAGAAAAATCAAAATCATTAAAACAATTAGCAAACGATTTAGACAACCAGCACTATAAAATTGAAAAAAAATTATTGCGGAAAAAAATTAGAGAGAAAAAGATTACCAACAAAAAAGCTTCAAACTCCTTCTATCCGATAAGATTTATTAAAACTACGTATCCTGAATACTATGATATGCGTTTTGCTTATGGAAATGTGTCTATTGCTAAATTTCTAGCAAGTTCACGTTCTGACAGGCAACTAAAAAAGACCAGTATGTATGTGAATCGTCATGATTGGTGGGTTACAAGCAACGAGGGTTCTTCTGATGATGGCTCCGGTGACAGTTTCGGAGGTGGTAGTTTTGGCGGAGGTGGAGGTACTTCAAGTTGGTAGAAAGTTAAACTAGTTTAGGATGAACTTGGGATAACAAAAGCGCCTCTTAGAAACAAGGGTTTCTAAGAGGCGCTTTTGTTATCGTTACGTCACAGGAGGGATTCGAACCCCCGACCGTCCGCTTAGAAGGCGGATGCTCTATCCTGCTGAGCTACTATGACAATAGTTGTAACACAACAAAGCTAATTATAATGGAAGTAGTGTTAGAAAGTCAATCGGAAATTTAAATAACAGAAGAAGTTTTTTTGGAGAGAGAAAGTGAAGAAAATAGAGAGTTTATATTGACGAGGTTTTCTGGTTCTGTTATTATAGTTAGTGTTGTAATTGTGGTCTCCACAGCTACAACCGCACAGAACAAGTTTTTAAGCATGAGCAATCATCACTTGGGATGGCGAGTCTAAGTCTAGAAGAAGGAGGTGCTGTATAGCATGTACGCAATTATCAAAACTGGTGGTAAACAAGTGAAAGTTGAAGTAGGTCAAGCAATCTACGTTGAAAAATTAAACGTTGAGGCTGGCGAGAAAGTTGTTTTTGACGAAGTTATCTTAGTAGGTGGCGAATCTACAAAAGTTGGTGCGCCAACTGTTGCAGGCGCAACTGTTGAAGGAACTGTTGAAAAACACGGCAAACAAAAGAAAGTCGTGACTTTCCAATACAAACCTAAAAAACACTCTCACCGTAAACAAGGTCACCGTCAACCATATACAAAAGTTATGATCGAAGCAATCAACGCTTAATCTCTCTTGTTGACAGGAAAGAAGGCCTATCAATGATTAAAGGTTCTTTTAAACGAACAGGCTCCGGCCGAATCGTTTCATTCGAATTAACCGGGCATGCTGAAGCGGGTCCTTATGGTAGCGATGTGGTTTGCGCGGCAGTTTCTGCCTTAGCAATCAGCACAGTCAATGGGATTGATGCCTTAGCAGGTTTTGAACCGATTGTGGAAGTTGACGATGTAGAAGGTGGCTACCTTTATGTCGAGATGTTAACAACTGTCAATCAGGAACAAAAAAATATTGCCCAAATTCTATTAGAAAATCTTTTATTAGGTTTACAATCAATAGAGAACGAAAATACTGAATTTATTCAAATAAAAACAATCACTGAGAAATAGGAGGTGCAGACTATGTTATTGACTATGAATTTACAATTATTTGCCCATAAAAAAGGTGGCGGTTCTACATCAAACGGCCGTGACTCTGAATCTAAACGATTAGGCGCTAAAAGTGCTGATGGCCAAACAGTTACAGGTGGTTCAATTTTATACCGTCAACGCGGAACTAAAATTTATCCAGGTGTGAACGTTGGAATCGGTGGCGACGATACGTTATTTGCAAAAGTTGACGGTGTGGTACGTTTCGAACGTAAAGGCCGCGACAAAAAACAAGTATCAGTTTATCCAGTAGCCAACTAGTGTAATAGCTCAAGCCTTTGTTTATCAAAGGTTTGGGCTTTTTTTGTTGGTTTGAAAAATATTTGACCATACTTTTGACCATACTAGTTAAAAGCCGATGTATTTTGATAGTTTTTCGGTAGTTTTTTCTTTTCCATCATTTGTTAGATGTGTATAAGTATCTAAAGTTGTTTTTATGTTTGCATGTCCTAATCGTTCCTGAACTTCTTTATGATCTGCACCAGCATAGTATAATAAAGATGCATGCGTGTGTCTAAATCCGTGAAGCCCAATGTTTGGTAAGTTAGCCTTTTTACGATAAATATTGTATCTATCTGTAATAGCTTGATTTATTGTAAATTCATTTTCTTCATTGGTGAAAATACGTGAGGGTTGTGTATAACCAAGTTTAAGAAGATATTTTTTTTGCTCTAATTTCCATTTTTTTAAGATAGTTATTGTTTTTGCATCTAATATTAGTGTTCTGTTTGATTTTTTTGTTTTTGGAGTATTTGATACATAATAATGGTCAGATTTAGCAATTGTTTTGTTGATTTGTAGTTCACCAGTTTTAATGTTTAAATCGTCCCAAGTAAGAGCTAACAACTCCCCTATCCTACATCCACTAAAAGCTAATAATCTGAATAATGTATAATCTCTTATTGTAATGTAGGTACTTTCACTTTGTTCAATACTTTTTAAAAATATTTGAAGTTGATCTTTTGTATAGAATTTAATTTTCTTTTCTGATGTAATAATATCTTGATTTTTAGGAACTATTACATTAATCACTGGGTTTTGATTGGTAACCCCTATGTTAATAGCGAATTTGAAGACTTGATTCATATAATTTATAAAAAGGGGATATTGTTTTGAACTACCTTTTGAATGCCATGTATTCACGATTTTCTGACAATAAGCAGTTGAAATTTTTGATATTTCAATTTTTCCAAATGAAGGTAGTATGTGTTTTCTGAAGATTATTTCTGTTCGAGAGTAGCTACTTTCTTTTACGGTATTTTTATAATTTTCTAGCCACATAAATGCTACTTCTTGGAATGTTATATTAGTGGAAGAGGGAATGCCATTTTTTTGAATTTCCATTTCTAACCTTGCTAATGCAATTTTAGCCTCTTTTTGAGTGCGAAATCCTCTCTTAGTTGTATACTTCTTTTTTCCAGTTAGCGGATCGGTACCAAGATATGTTTTGAAGTACCATGCTTTTTCACCATTCTTTTTTTTATATTGTTTTATCATTGCCATAAAATTCTCCTTTCGAACATACGTTCTTTTGTATTTTAAAAGAAAAGCCAGAAGGCTAATCTTGATTAATTATTTAAATTATTTACTAATTCATTTCCTGAAACTAATAAATAAATAAGGGTTGCTCCAGAATTTTCCTCACCATCCCATTCGTAAATAGCTTTTATTCTGCCGTAATTGACATCATTACAGGTTACTATCCATCTATTTTTATTATTAATATAATTTAAAGCGACATTCCATGTATCTTTTCCTCGATATTTTAGAGTGTATCCTCTATCTTCACAATCAAGTTGGGTATAAGATATGAGAGTTTGTTCCTGTTTTTCAGTAATAGAAGATACTTCTTTTTCTTGGTTATCATATATTGAGTTAGTCTGATATGTTTCTTCCAAAATAACTGATGACGAGGTTTCTTGATTATTCTCAATTGACGAGCTTTGTCTGTCAGTCTCATATTCGTTTGAGGAATCACATGCCGCTAATACTAAACAAGATAGTAGCATTGAGAAAATAATATTTCTTTTTTTCATAAAACTAAAACTCCTTATTTAATAATAAAATTATTCATGTACTAGTAATAACTATAGTAGCTATTATAGTCTGCTGTTTCTTTCAAATAATCCCAATCAACATAGCGTTCAGCCCATTCAGGAACACCACAACTTTTTAATAAACATTCTCGTGTAGGGTATTCTGCTAGATTAATTCCATGCAGCAACAACTCAACCATAAAAACGTTTGCCTCATATTCGACACCATAGATAGTGAAATTTCTTCCTTGTCTAGTTAAGGTTTGCGTATTAGTGTCATGCCCACAACAATGATGTCCTAGTTCATGGCAACAAGTTTCAAAATTTTCTTGGTCTGTGTTATTGCAATTTAAAATAATAATAGGAATTCGTAAAATATGTGAACGATACCCCATAAATTCCTTACCAAGATCATCATAATCTATATGGATTCCTAAATAGTTTGCTAACTCATAAGGATTTTTTGTATTGAATTTTTTCACATATTTATTTACCATTTTTCTAATATCATTTCTAAACACAATGTCACACCTCACTCGGCTTTGTTGCTACGGTATTTTTTAGGAGTGAATTTCTCTTTGGCAAGAATTTTGGAGCGACGTACGGTTCTTTCTAAAGAATCACGTAATAATTCAGCATCTTCTTCATCGATTTCAACTCCACCGTTTTTCAGAAATGCTAAAGAATTTTCATTGCTAAGTCCATTTATTAAATCTTCTAATATCAGTTGTACATCTTTTTCATCTTTTTTATTGAATTCAAGTGTATCAGTGCGACCTAGTAAGTAATCAGTAGTTACACCGAAATAATCGGCTAATTTTTTTAATGGCTCTATAGAAGGATTTTGTTTATCCCATTTTCCTATTGTTCCATTTGCAATATGAAGTTTACGTTCTAATTCAGCAATAGTGATTTTTCTTTGTGCTGCTAATTGCTTTATTCTATCTTTGGTATTCATTTTAGATTCCTCCAAAAAAATACAAAAATAGATATTTAGCTATTGACAAATAGATAAACGGCTATTATACTGAATGTGTACTTATGAGAGGGTACAAAAAGATAGCAGTTATAGGTGTCAAATAGGCTAAAATATTTATTTAGTATTTAGTTTATTTGCTATGCACTTATAATAGCTAACTATCTATTATTTGTCAACGGTTTTAGTTGAAAATCTATAGGAAGGAGATAAATTATGGTATACGAAAAAATTAAAAAGTTGGCAATTGCTAAAGGTGTTTCAATCTATAGGGTTGAAAGAGATGCAGGTTTGTCTAATGGGGCAATAAGTAAGTGGGGAAAAACTGCTAATCAGACTCCATCATCTGAGAGTCTAAAAAAAGTAGCAAAATATTTCAAAGTATCAATGGAATATCTACTAGAAGATGAAAAATAGGAGGTGTAATTTATGCAGTTAAACATTCCTGATGAAATGGTTCAAAACGAATTAGCAAATAACATTACTTTCATAGTATTAAAAGAAATTGAAAATCGTTTGAATTTATTGTCTAAAACCATTGAATTACCACCATATCCTAACAAATCGCAAGTAAGAAAGATTTTAGAGATTGGCGATGAAAAATTGAATAATTGGATTTCAAAAGGTTTAAAAATTCAACAATGGAGTAATCAGGATATTCGGATTGAACGATCTGAATTACAAAGATTTCTAAAAGAAACTTTTGAAATTTAAAGGAGGAAAAGAAGATGGAAAATCTAGTAATTACGAAAAACCAACAAGCAGTAACAACTAGTTTACAAGTCGCAGAAACGTTTAATAAAAATCATCGTGATGTTTTAGCAGCGATTGATGATTTAAAAGAGGGGGTTGCGGAAAATTACGCAGACCTATTTTACGAAGATAGCTATATTCATCCACAAAACAAACAAAAATATAGACAAATCATTATGAACCGTGATGGATTCACGTTACTAGCAATGGGATTCACTGGTCAAAAAGCTCTTAAGTTTAAACTGAAATATATTGAAGCTTTTAACCAAATGGAGGAACTGCTCAAAACTCAATCAAACTTACCGATTAATAACACAGAATTGTTATTAGAAGCTGCGTTAAAACATGAACGTGGATTGACTCTTGTAAATCAACGTTTAGATAAGCTAGAAACAGAAACAACAATTAATAGAAGCCAACAACGAAAGATACAAGGACTAGTTTCATCAACTGTTATCAAAGTATTAGGTGGCAAAAAAACATCGGCTTATAAGGATTCAAGTATTAAGCAATCAGCATTTAGTAATTGCTATAAACAATTGAAAGCATTATTCGATGTAGCCTCTTATGTAGATATTCCAAAAGTTCGATATGAAGAAGCATTAACTCTAATTCCTAAATGGAAGCCTGACTTGGAATTACAAGCAAGAATTGATATGGCTAATGGAAACGGAGATATGTTTAAAGAAGTGAGTTAGATCAGTAAATAAAAGGATAAGCCTAACTTATCCTCAGTTAAAAGTAGTATCAACAATGATTGCTTTTGGATTCATATCATTCTTAATGGATTCAATGATTTCTAAAACAGAAGATTTGTAGTAGTAAGTTTTGCTTGATGCGATTATTTCATTTTCTTCAGTTTTAATCAAAAAATAGTATTTTTTATCAGAAGCTCGTTTAATCACAAAAAACATTTTTGCACCCCACTTTCAATTGAATTATATCAAAATATAGGAGGTTAACAACATGAAAGCAATTCGAGAAACACGATTGATAGGCGCATTTTTATTGATGATTGTATTAGGAGTATTACTGAAAACCCACTTTTCAATGCCAATACTAGCAACGTTAAGTGCACCTTTCTTTATCCATTGGTTTTTTAACTGGGACGAAGCCAAGTATCAATACTCTAAAAGGAGGTGATAAAAAATGTATGTAGCTGTAGGTGAAGCTAGTAGAGAAACATACGTGACTGGAGAAACCCAAGCAGAAGTCTTTAGAAAATTGCTTGAAGAATATCCATATATTTCATTTGATGAAGGTGTTTATCCAGAAAGGCTAAGCATAGTACAAAAAGAGCCCCAATCGTTTGCAGACGATTAAGGGCAAATATTGAACAAAAAAATTCAAAATTTATTAACTAAGGAGAGTATATCAAAATGAACGATAAAATTCAAAATTTATTAATGGAACTTGTTAAAGAATGTCGAAAAGGAGAAGTTGCTCTCGTTTTAGCAACTGTTGATCCAGAAAGAATGGAACCATCCAGTGTTTTACTTGCAGGTTCTTTGCCTGAACAAGCAATTGCATTTAGTGAATTATTTGAAAAATTTAAAGAAGAAGCACTTGCTCATGATTGTGATTGTCCGCAATGTAAACAAATAAAAGAATCATTTATTGGTGCAGAATCATCTTCAACTAAACAAAACAATGAGGAAAAACTAGATACATTGTTAAAAGATTTTTTACGAGGTGAGTTGTAATGATTGAAGTAAGAGGCTTAGGTAACGACATTTACGAATTAATGCTAGCAAACGCACAGAATAACATTGTCCAATCTGTTCGGACATCTGCATCTTATGGCAATACAAGTTGTGTGGTAAGCAGTAAAGGAGCTACAAAACCATTTTTAGATCAATTACAAATGCAAGGTGTCGATTATATCGAATTGGAAAATGAAAAAATAAAACTATTTTGGGAGGGGTTGTAATGCCTGAATTTGATTCGCTAGGGGCAAGACAAGAGCCACCCGAAGAAAAAGAAGTGTTAGAGCCAACGTGGGAATACGATGAGGAGGAAGACGAAAGATGATTCAATCTACTTTATCCATGAGCTATCAAGAATGGCTTGAAGATAGGCGTAAAGGAATTGGAGGATCAGACGTTGCAACAATCTTAGGCTTGAATCAATATAAATCAGCTTATCAATTATGGCTAGAGAAAACAGGTCAAGTTGAGTTGAAAGATACAGAAAGCGAGCCAGCCTATTGGGGAAATGTTTTAGAAGAAGTTGTTGCGAAAGAGTTCCAAGAAAGAACAGGAAAAAAAGTTCGTCGTAGAAATCAAGTCTTCGAACATTCGCTCCATCCTTTTTTAAGAGCAAATATTGATAGAGAAGTGGTTAGAGAAAATGCCATTCTAGAATGCAAAACTGCAAATCAATTTTTAGCGAAGGAATGGGAAGGAGACGAAGTGCCGCTGAGTTATCTTTGCCAAGTTCAGCATTATATGAATGTTTTGAATAAAGACTATTGTTATATTGCAGTTTTAATTGGTGGTCAGAAATTTATTTGGAAACGAGTAGAACGTGATCAAGAATTAATCGATGTACTGACCGAGCAATTAGTTAATTTTTGGGAAAACAACGTAATCAAAAGCATTGAACCTATTATTGACGGAAGTAAGGCAACAGCTGACTTTTTAAAGGATAAGTATAGCGACATAGAAGAAACGCAAACCACTTTACCTGCTTCATTCGATGAATTGATAGATCAAAAAAATGAAATGAAGAAAACCAAAAAAGAGTTGGATGTAGCTATTAGAAAAATTGAAAATGAAATAAAAAGCGAATTGGGAAAAAGAAATGCAAGCATTGGTATTACCAAAAAACATATTGTTGAGTGGAAGGAAATACCTACTAAAAGATTGAACAGTAAAAAGTTTGCTGAAAAATATCCTCAAATTGCAGAAGATGAAGAAATATATATGGTTACTACGACACGAAGATTAATAGAAAAGGAGATTAAGTAATAATGGCAACAAACGAAACATTAAAAAATCAATTATCACAACAAAATCAAAAACAAGTTCCTGCGAATCAATTAGGTTTAAAAGGATTAATGAATACTCCTACTATGAAGCGGAAATTTGAGGAAGTTCTTCATGAAAATGCTAATGCTTTTATGTCAAATGTCATGACTTTAGTTTCTAATGATAGCTACTTGGCAGAAAGCGAGCCAATGTCTATCTTAAGCGGGGCTTTAACAGCTGCTACATTAAATTTAGGATTAGATAAAAATCTAGGTTATGCCTATCTCGTACCATTTAATACTAAAAATAAGCAGACTGGCAAATGGGAGAGGAAAGCCCAGTTTATTTTAGGATATAAAGGGTATATTCAATTGGCTCAACGATCAGGTAAATATAAAGCATTAAATGTTATTGAAGTCTACGAAGGAGAGTTACTGAGTTGGAACAGGTTAACGGAAGAATTTGAATTTGATCCAAATGGTAGACAATCAGACGATGTAATTGGATATGTTGGATATTTTGAACTATTAAATGGCTTCAAGAAAACTGTTTATTGGACCAAACAAGAAATTGAAGCTCATCGAATTGCAAATAGCAAAGACAAAGAAAAAACAAAATTGAGCGGTGTCTGGGCTACAGATTATAATGCGATGGCTCGTAAAACAGTATTAAGAAATATGTTATCAAAATGGGGAATTTTGTCCATCGAAATGCAAGAAGCGACAACTTCAGATGAAAAAGTTCAACAAATGCAAGAAGATGGAAATATTATTTCCGAAACGGAAGTAGAAGAAAATACTACGATGAAAACAGCAGAAGTAATTAATGAAGCTAATTCAGATTCATTGAATCAAACAGATTTATTTGATACTAAAAATCCACCATTAGAGTAAAGAAGGAGATGTAATGGCAAGACCTGCAAAAGAAGGTTTGGATTATTTTCCTCTTGATGTTGGAATTTTTGAAGACGAAAAAATAGAAGCTATTGCTGGGGAATTTGGTATTAAAGGAGAACTTGCGGTAATCAAACTGCTTTGTGCGATATACAAAAAAGGATATTTCATTTTGTGGGATGATTTATCGCAAGCAACTCTTTTAAAACGCCTGCCTGGAGTAAGTAAGGAAATGCTCAATCAAATAGTGAACCGCTTAGTCTTATGGGGATTTTTTGATAAAGAACTGTTTGACTCGGTCAAGGTGCTTACGAGTGAGAATATCCAAGCGACATTTTTCGAAGCGACAAAAAGACGGAAAACACCAAAACCAACTAAATATATAGTTAATGTCAACAATAACTCTCAAAGTGAAACAGTTAATGCTGACATTAATGCACAAAGTAAAGTAAAGGAAAGTAAAGTAAATAAAAGTAAAGTAAACAAAAAAGAAACAGAAAGTAGCATTAATTCGTCGTCACCTGAAACGTCGGTTGAAAAAGCATTCTTTGAAGAGCCGTTAGGTGAAGAAAAGCTAACGGAGTTAATCCGCTATTATTCACAGAATGTAAGTCCTGCTACTCCTGTTAATATCACTGATTTACAATATGATCTTTCTGATTTCGACGGAGACCTCGAATTATTGAAAGAGGCTGTTAATATCTGTGCTAGAAATAATGAACGAAGATATAGCTATTTTGCTGGTATTTTGAAAAATTGGCGAGCAAATGGTGTAAAAACATATGCTGATTATCTAAATAACGAGAGAGAACGAGCAGATAAAAAAACACAAAATAAGCAATATCAAAATAAACCTGTTCGGCAAGAAAAGGTGCCTGAATGGATGAATCAAGAGAACGGTGAAGAAGAAAAAGTTTCGCCAGAAGAACAAGCTGAATTTGAAAGACAAATGCAAGAATTGTTGGGAGGATAAAACATGGATGAATTAGTTAAATTAGTGGAAGAATGGGCGAAAGAAAAGCGCTTAGATACAGCAGAGCCTGAAAAGCAAATGTTGAAAGTGATTGAGGAAGTCGGAGAAGTTGGCGCTGCATTGGCAAGAAACAACGAAAACGACCTAAGAGATGGTATCGGTGATGTGGTTGTGACGTTAATTATTCTCGCTATGCAAAATAACATGGACTTATACGAATGCTTAAATCAAGCATATAGCGAAATCAAAAATCGCCAAGGGGAAATGGTAAATGGAGTATTCGTCAAAGAAGCCGATTTGTAAGGTTCGAGGTGGAAGATATGCGAATTATTCTACCGATTGAACCAAAGCCACAAAGTCGCCCAAGATTCGCAAGGCGTGGAAATTATGTTCAAACGTACGAAGATCGAGCGATGAGAGCCTATAAACAAAAGGTAAAAGCGTATCTACGAAAGGTAAAACCAGAATTGATTGAAAAAGGGGCTATTTTTGCGCATATTACGTTTTATATCCATCCGCCTAAATCAGCTCTAAGCAATAAACAGAAACGCTTAGAAGTGGAATTAGAGCGGAAATATTGCGACAAAAAGCCTGATTTAGACAACTATTTCAAAGCAGTGACAGATGCTGCCGAAGGTATTTTATATAAAAACGATGGTCAAATTGCTGTGATGGTTTGCCAAAAGTTGTACAGTATGCGACAGCGAACAGAAATTGAAATTATGAGTTTGGAGGAAAAGGAATGACGAAAAACAAACTCAGAGAAACAAAAAGAGCCATTCGTCATAGAATTCTTTTTTTGACTGGTGATGATGAATCGTGGATGAATAATTCAGAAATCGTGGAAGAGGTCCAGAGATTATCAAAACAACTGAATTCTAATCTTATAAACGATAAGCGACCACTACCAAAAATAGATCCCGATAAGCTAACGAAAGAAGAATACCAGCGCTTATTAGACTTAGGTTATCAAGTAAACGATATTAAGAAAGCTCTCGGACTGGGAACAACCACATTTCAAAACTGGCGAAAGGCAAATGGCATAGAAAACATAATTAAGCGAAAAGAAAATAACAAAGTAGAGGAGAACAAACGCATGAAATTTAATTTAAATACAGCAACGTTACTTATTTCAAACAATTTTGGAGTGAAAGCAGAGGAATGTTTAACGATCTCAAAAAGCGGTCTGGCTTTAAGTGGTCCAGTAGTACAACGCTTGAACAAACCAGAATGGGTTCAACTATATTTAGACGAACAAAACAAAGCGTTATTTGTTTTGCCGTGTGAAGCAACTGCAGAAGGTGCAAGAAGTTGTGTAAGTCCTAAAGCAAATAAAAAAACAGGCTATCGAAAAAGCTGGAATGGTCACGTGTTAAGAAAAGCTGCCGAAGTTGGAGGCTTTAACATCGAAACAGATGTTTACCATGTAAAACCAGAAGAAGTGGAAGGACATCCAAACGCTTTAGGATTTGATTTGACAAAGGCGGTCAAAGTGAATGGGTAAAACTAAATCTAAAATCAAAAAGAAAAAACGCCGACTTAAAGAAAAAGCTATCGCAAACGGCACATACAATAAACGAGGTAAAAACGATGACGTGCATAAAATGCAAGGGACAGATGATTGTCTGGGAAAAAGATAGATTCGGTCATGCGAAAGCAATGCCTTGTCCGTTATGCAACAAAAGTGGGCAAGGTGTTGCGAAAAAGTTAGCTGAAATAAAGAAGAAATAAACGAAAGGAGTGGAGGTTTGGTCGACCATAAAGAATTCTTTACTCCTGAAATGATGAATAGTTACCAAAAGAAAAAGAAACGCAAAACACATTAGAAATACTAAAAGAAGCAATGGAACTTCTGGAAAATAAAACAAGCAGTTCATTTACTGAACCAGAACAGCTGTCATTATTTTAGAAGTGGATCCAAGAAGGCAAAGTGCAAAATCAGTGCGTGTTTTTGTCTGTTTTACGTTTCTTTATGGCTGGAAGGCTAAACCATAGAAGCAGAGCTGCAGGGAAAAATAGCAAGAAAACGTCTAAACTGATTTTATGTAATAAAAAGGCACCAGCGGAGGCTAATTATGAAATTAATCTATGTTTTAACTGGAAAAGAAGAAAATAAAAACTATGTAAAAAAATTTGTTGGAAATTATTGCAGTTTTGGACCTAAAGAGGATGCAAAAGCATTTACTAGTGAAGAAGCTGAACAGATGAGAAGACTGTTAGAGAATAGTGTAGGCAATGCGTTTGTTATTGATGATGACAGAGTATTATCACAAGGAGGATAAAAAATGGATGCATTAGAAGTATTACAAAAAATTCAAGAGTTAAAGGAAATATACGGTGACATTGAAGTTATGGTGAAATCGAATAGTGAAGGCAATGAATTTTTTAAGAAAATAATTGACGTTGATTTGCAAGCTGGAATGATTGACGAAGAAGGCGAATTTATTGATGAGAGAGTCATTTTAATTATTTGTGAGTAGGAGAGAAAGTGAATGATCTATATAAAAAATTTTATCCATGATTTTGATTCTTCAACAATTACCTTTGAAGTAGAACGTGAAGGGGTCACGAATCATGTAGAAACTAGAGATACTGGTTATGGAACGACTTATACAGATATTAATGATTTTACTGAAGATTGGCCAGATTCTGAATACAATCAATTAGAAGAGTTTTTAAACGGTTGTCAAGAAATAGTGCATTCATTTTATCGTTGAAAGATTATATCGTAGGTGTTGAAATTATTGATTTTGTAGAGGAGGAAGAAAAATGATTCCCAAAATAGAAGTATGGTTGCACGATAATTCTGTTGGTTATCCTAGATGGTTTGAAATAGATTCAATTGATTATCTTGATAATACGTTTGATATAGTAGATGAATTTGGAAATCCGCATGAGTTTTCTGGTAAAGGTCGTTTATTTAGAGTAAAAACTGAGGAGGAAAAACACATGAAATTTTACGAAATTAAAGAACCTTATTTTGCATTAATCGTTGCTGAGGATGAAAAACAATGTTTAAAACTTTACAAGGATATTTTTTGCGATGTAGAGGACGAAAAAGAGTTTTTGGATGATATGAAAACAATTGATAAATACGAAGCGTTCAAAATGCTTGCTAAAAGTCGTATTGAAGATGGTGGAGAATTGGGTGCAGAAGAAGCTTTAAATCAGTTAGAAAATCTTGAAACAAATGGCGAAGTATTGCTGATTGATAGCGGTTTGTTGTAGGAGGATCAGCGATGAATAAACAAGAATTGATTGAAGAGTTAGAATGTTTAGAAGTTCCTACAAACAGCCTTGATTATTTGAAAGGTGCTGACTATGCCAACGAAAGAGCAATTAGCTTAGCAAAACAACTAAAAGAATCGAAAAAAGCTGTATTACCTAAAAGTGCCGATGAATTTATCAAAGAAGGTTTATCAATGGGGTCTGATAAAGTAGACATTATCGGTTCCGCAGTTTCTTTTTCAAGTTCAATGCCCGATGATGAATTTTCTTTGTGGTTTAAGTCGAACAGAGATTTATTTGTTAATGCATTAGCTAACGGCTACGAAGTAGAGAAGGAACCATTATATCACGTTTTATTATCAGACAAAGGGGCGACCAACATAGGATATACTTTTTTAAATTTAGCGGGAACAATTGATTTTACGATATGTAAGGAAAAGGTGGATACGTTAACAGAAAATCAAATCAAAGCAATTGATGAGCGCTATTGGCCGTTTGCTGTGAAGGTGGATGGTGAATAAATGAAACGCAACTGGAAAAGAGTAATAAATAAAGTTAGTGGCATTGCAATAATGATTCTTGTAGCAAAAGCAACCGTGAGCCATTTCGTGTATAGCAATGACATAACAAGCAGTGACCTCGTTTATTTCCTTTCATGCTCGTTTATTTTGGGATTAGGGCTATATTTAGGAGGTTCCAGCGTATGAGTTATCCAGAAGTTTATATCATAGGAAGGCAAGTCGATGGCGTTTATGTTGAATACTTACATGGAGCAGAGCAAGCCGATTTATTTTTCGATTATACGATAGCTCGTGATGAAAGAAATCATATGAATAAAACCAATACAAAAGATGGCGAATGGAGAATTTTAAAATACGGGAGGCCAATTACATTGGAGTTTTAACTTATTGCAACTTTTTTACAATAACTAGCCGATTTTTTGCAAACAAAAAGCCAGCCGACCAATGGCTGACTAATGTGGTAGTTAGCACTTTTCCCAAGTAAAGTGCTAATAGTGCCAACAAATAAGGTTGACATTGTGTCTCTGGTGGAGACAGGAACTATCGATAACTGTTTTCCGCCAGTTATCATAGAAAAGGAGAAATTTATTTCAGAAATAAAATCCCCAAGAAAGTTAATATGATTATATCATGAGTAAATGTATTTGAAAATACTATCTCATAGTACGTATTGTAAAAAGTTTATTTAGTAGAAAATAAAAAAAGCCAGATTGCTCCGGCTGTGAGAAATATTTTCGACATAGTTATTATACCACAAAAGGAGCGATTTCACTTGATTAAATTGCTAAAAGAAGTAGATTTTCGACAAACAAAAGCGAATGCCAGAAATGTGTTGAAGAATTTTAGACGTTTAGAGCGAATGGCTGGTCGCTCTTTGATAGATTTAAAATCACCAATTATTACAGATATGCCTAAAAGCCAAAGCCACGGAAACAAAACAGAAGATGCACTGGTACAATTAGCTGATGCAGAAGCAGAAAGAGACGCAATTTTATCTGCGCTTATGGCATTAAGCCTAACTAGCAGACAAATTTTGCATTATAGTTTCTGTGTGCAGGACCATTACTCTAATTACAAGATAGCTAGGGAAGTTGGATATTCCGAAAGAAGTATTCAACGCATGAAATCAGAAGCTTTGATTGAATTTGCTGAAGCTTATCGAAATGGAAAAATAATTGCCTATAAATAAAATTTTGGCGGTTTTTTGGCGGAAAGTTGGCGGTTTTTATCAATATTTAGGTGTTATTATGGTAGTGTCGAAAGATAAGGAGACGAGGGTAAGGCATGCATTACCTATCTTAGCTCCGTTTCGCTTATTTTTTGAGGCTACCTATAAAAAATAAAGAATAAGGATGTGGAAAATCCAGTTCTTTCTGTCTCGTTTAGTCTAGGTAGCAAATATTGCATATTGCAATAAACTTGGCATTAAGCTTACACGTAGACGTACGCCGAAAGCACTTGTCAAGATAGCGCTATGTAGTTTGCAATGATCACTCACAAATCAGACGTTCTCAAACTAAAAGAAATGGGGTGTAATTCCTCTCTCTTTTTTCTACAGGTTTGTGAGTGTTAATGGGATATAGCTTAACTGGTAGAGCAGCGGTCTCCAAAACCGTCGGTATAGGTTCGAGTCCTATTGTTCCGGTAGGTAGCATAGCTACTTAAATAAAAGAATCGTCAATAAATGTTTCTTACTTTAACGATCGGTTCACCTCCTTTCAGAATTAGCCAGCCTGCGGAAACAGGATAAAGTGGCTAGCAACCTAGTATTGTTAAATAAGTGTTAGATTGGCTAGGCAGTCTAATACAAATCTTTAGACTACTCAATAAAAATGAGTGGTCTTTTTTTGTACATAAAAAAGCCACTAGACTATGGGATCTAGTGGCTAGGTAGCATTCGTGCACAATTTTTGTTGATTGCTATTTACAAAAAGGAGTTGCTACCCATAAATAGTATAGCAAAAAGTAATTTGTTGAATCAAGTACATAAAAACAACTAGGAGAGAAAAACATGAAAAGCTATTGGTATGTATCATTAACACATAAATATCCACAGCCGAACCGCTCAACTGATTCGATGCGTGTTGTTATGTCTGTGCAGATAAAGAAGAATGCATCTATTGTCGAAATGACGAGAGAAGCTTTACCGAAGGAAATTGATGCGTGCAAGCTTGTTTATTGTGGGCATGGCTATTTTGATGAGAAGAACATTCAAGAAAATATCAAACGAAACATGAGGGATTAGAATATGAATATTGAAAAGATGAAGTTATCAGAACTACGCCCTGCTGAATATAATCCAAGGGTTGAATTTAAGCCAGGCATGGTAGAATACGAGAAGCTTAAACAATCTATTCAAGAATTTGGCTTTGTTGATCCACCAATTTTTAATAAAAGAACAGGAAATTTAGTTGGTGGCCATCAGCGTGTATCGGTAGCAAAAGATTTAGGAATTGGCGAAATTGAAGTATCCATTGTAGATTTACCTATCGAAAAAGAAAAAGCTTTAAACATAGCTTTAAATAAGATTTCTGGCCAGTGGGATGAAGATAAATTAGTTGAGTTATTGGAAGAGCTTAACACAGATGAATTACCTCTAACAGGCTTCAATCAAGAAGAATTAGATGAGCTGTTAGCTGATATGAACAAATTTGAAACTACAGCCGATAGGGTAAAGGCAAATCCAGCAAATACCAGTTTATTTGATTCTTTCTTGTTTCCGCCATTTTCTTATCTTGATACAAAAACTAAGCGTTGGTTAGATCGTAAACGCCAATGGAAAGAGCTAGGGATCAAGAGTGAGCTTGGCCGTGAAGATAACTTGGTATTCAATCCTAGCATGCAAGCGCCAGGACTAGAAGGAACATCTATTTTTGACCCTGTTCTATGCGAATTAGGGTATCGTTGGTTTACACCTAAGACAGAAAGCAATATTTTTGATCCATTCGCTGGTGGTTCTGTGCGTGGAATAGTAGCTAAAGTTCTTGGGCATAATTACACGGGTATTGATTTGAGAGCAGAACAAATAAGTGCAAATTATGCTAATGCTCGAGAAATTGGTTTAAGTGATATTAATTGGATTTGTGATGACAGCTTGAATATAGACCATCATATTGAAGATGAAAGTCAAGATTTGTTATTTACATGTCCGCCGTATGCAGACCTTGAAGTTTATTCAGACGATGAACGAGACATTAGTAATATGTCCTATGAAGAATTTGCAGAAGTATATAGTGAAATTTTAAAACGTTCTGCTAAAAAGCTAAAAGATAATCGCTTCGCAGTGGTCACCATTTCTGATGTCAGAGATAAAAAAGGCTTTTATCAAGATTTAACTGGTTTGACTAAGAGAGCATTTAGCACAGAAGGCTTATATTTCTACAATGACATGATTTTGTTAAACGCAGTTGGTTCGGGTTCGCTAAGAGCTAGACGTTTGATGAACAATAGAAAAGTAACCAGAATGCACCAAAATGTATTAGTCTTTTATAAAGGAAATCCGAAAAATATTAATCAACATTTCGAAGTTTTAGAAACATTAGATGATGAACTAGAAAATCTCGTAAATGGACTGGACGAATAAAAAACAATCGTTTATGCTCTGCATGAGGTGAAGGGTAATGACAAATAAAGAATTAAAAAGCATAGCGGAAAACGCTAGAAGCCTATATAGAAGTAATCTAATTACTAGGGAAGAAGCAAAAGAACGTATCGAACCATTTATTGAAGCGTACAACAAAAAATCAATTGAGATCGCTAAGAAGTTTAACCAGAAACCGAAAACAATCTCTTTCGTTTCCTTTTTACGATAAAAAAAGAAGCCGAGTGCGCTAACACTCGACTACTTCAACGAGATACGAATACCCCGAAGACACAGAAGCTGGCATGCATGCTCTAAAGGAAGTTCTGTGTCTTTTAGCATTATATAATAGTGCGAGGTATTCTACAATGGAAACATTTGATTATGAAGTTCAACAAGCTTTAGAAAAGCAAAAGGTTGCGGAAGAAAATAACAAGATTATCAGGGCTGCAAAGGCTCAATGGATAAGTAATTTTAAAGAAGGTAAAGTTCGGTTGGACACTGTTAAAGATTTAAAAGATTTAATTGAAATTGAGAGTCACTTAAAAGATGTATGATTCATTAGGAAAATAATGTATGAATTTGACTGTATCCAATTATTCCTCGATAATTGAAGAAGTAATTTATCAAGGAGGTCTTTTTATGTCAATATTCTATAATAATCTAGGAGAATTTCAATGGGTATCTGTTACAGCTCTAATCAGTATACTTGGGATATTTGTAACTTTAGGATCGACAGTATATACAAACAAGAAAACTATTCGAGCTAATGTTCAATCGAAAACAAGTATTGAATGGATAAACAAGATAAGAGAATTGTCAGCAGAATTAATAAATAACTATGAATCTTTAGGTCATGCCTCACAAAAATTATATACTTGTATACTAAGTATATCAGCTTTGTCGGATTCATATAACAATGAAAAAAAACAAATTCAAGAAGTAGGGTTTGGTGGTAACATGTCAGTTATCAATCGAATGAACTCTTTGCATAAAGAAAAAAAAGAATCAAGTTTAGAATACAATAAATTCAGTTCTATTACGCTTTCCTTATATAATCAACTCTCTCTTTACTTTGTAGATGACTTAACCAACAATGAAATATTAGAACAGTTAGAAAAGCTAAAAGAATTTAATAGACGATTAGCGGATGTATTTAAAGAAGACATAGAAGTAAATCAGACTGAGTTTTCTTATCAAAAAGCTGTAGACAATTATTTAAAAATAGTTGATGAGTTATCATATGAAATTGAAAATTTTAGGAAGCTTATAGCGAAGTACATCAAAGATGAATGGAATGCCATTCAGAAAAAATAGAAAACAAAACTCAACTATCAACATGAATGCGAGGTGGTGTTAATGGATGGCTAGAAAAAGAGATCCACGTCGTGACCAGGCTAAAGAAATTTGGTTAAGGTCAAACGGTAAAAAGATTCTTAAAGATTTAGCAAATGAACTAAATGTTTCAGATTCTCAAATTAGAAAATGGAAATCGATTGATAAATGGAGTGCTGAATTGAAAGGTAATGTTACCAATGCCAAAGGTAACGTTACTAATCGAGGAGGCGCTCCATTTGGTAATCAGAACGCAGTAGGCAACAAAGGTAATAGCCGAGCCTCGCCACCACTTGGTAATAAGAACGCTATTAAAACTGGCGAATACGAAACAATATTTGCCGATATGTTATCTGATGAAGAAAAGGACATCTATTCTAATCTGAATGATGATCCTTTTTTTATTTTGAATGATGAGATTCGCTTATTAAAGGTACGGCAGTTTAGAATGATGAAACGTATCAAAGAAGCTGAAAAAGGACTAAATGATGAAGAAGTTGAACGGTTACAACAGCTAAGGAAAATTAAAACACCAGTTGAAAAAGACGGTAGAAAGCTAGAAATAAAACGTGAAGTTATGCAAGATGTTCAAGTAACTCGTAAAACATTTAGAAAGTTAGATGACATCTTAGCTATTGAAGATGCGTTGACTCGTGTTAGTAATCAATTAACTAAGTCAATTAAGCAACTGAACGAATTATCATTGAGTCAAGACAAGAAAGTCATGCTTAATCGTCAAAACGAAAAACTTGCTGCTGAAATTCGGCGACTCAAAATTCAGAATGGTGACGATATTCCAGAAGTTGAAGATGATGGGTTTATTGCAGCTATCAATAATATAGTTAATGATAATGAGGTGTGGAATGATGACAATATCGAAACGTAAAACATCTGTTGTTTTCAAATTCACATCGTTTTCTAAAAAGCAGAAGCAAGTTTTATCTTGGTGGAAACATCCCAAGTATAAAGATAAAGAAGCTATTATTTGTGATGGGTCTGTTCGTGCTGGTAAAACAGTTATTATGTCGCTATCTTACATCTTTTGGGCAATGGAAAGCTATGATGAAGATCAATTCGGAATGGCTGGTAAAACAATTGGTTCATTAAGGCGTAACGTTATACGGCCATTAAAAAAGATGCTTAGGGGTCGTGGCTATACTGTTAAAGACAATCGAACAGATAATATCCTTGAAATAACTAAAAATAATAAAACAAATTATTTCTTTTTATTTGGTGGTAAAGATGAAGCTTCGCAAGATTTGGTGCAAGGTCTAACTGCAGCTGGATTTTTCTTTGATGAAGTGGCGCTTATGCCACAATCATTTGTAAACCAAGCAACAGCACGTTTATCTGTAGATGGTGCTAAATCATGGTTTAACTGTAATCCTGCTGGACCTCATCATTGGTTCAAACTTGAATGGTTAGACAAGCTAACAGAAAAGCATGCTATTCGCATTCACTTTACTATGGAAGATAATCCTTCGCTTAGTGAAAGAGTAATTAATCGTTACAAACGAATGTATTCAGGAGTTTTTTATGACAGGTATATTCGTGGATTATGGGTATTATCTGAAGGAATTATTTTTGACAACTTTGATGCGGAAACGATGGTAAAAGAACCTCCCAAAAACGCTATAGCTAGTCAATATTACGTATCTATAGACTATGGAACTCAAAATGCTACAGTCTTTTTGTTATGGGCTAAATATGAAGAAAATTGGTATTGCATTGATGAGTATTATTACTCTGGTCGTGATGAATCAAAACAAAAAAGTGATGATAAATATTTGAAAGACCTGAATTCTTTTGTAGAAGGAAAAAAAGTTAAAATTATTGTGGATCCGTCAGCAGCTTCGTTTATTGCATTACTTAGAGAGAATGGATACAAAGTTATAAAAGCCAAAAATAATGTTATTGACGGCATTCGTGCAACTCAAACAGCAATGAATGAAGGAAAGATTTATTTTTCTAGTAACTGTAAAAATTTATTTGCAGAATTTGCATCATATATTTGGGATGAAAAAGCGGCAGATAGAGGCGAAGACAAGCCTATAAAACAACATGATCACGCGTGTGATGCGCTAAGATACTTTGTTTACACCATTTTAAATAAATCACGAGGAATTAAGCTACAGAGCGTGAAGGGGGTTATTTAATGACAGAAGAAGTAAGTAGACCAAATACTGAAAGTAAAATACGTGAATTCGTTGACCTTTTAGGAAATCGTGTCTTTTATTGTGATAAAAACGCAAAGATTGACGAACGCTTGGTGGATAAATACATTAATAAGCATCGGAAATTAATAGGGTTTTACGAAGAATTAGAAAAGCTCTACAACGGTCAACATGATATTTATTATCAAAAAAATAAAGGAATTGGAAAGCCTGACCATCGAATTGCAGTCAACTTTGCCCGTTATGTTGTAGATAGTTCTGCAGCTTTCTTTAACGGTAAACCAACAAAGATTACTCATCCAGATGGTGAGGTAAAAGAATTTGTTCAAAATTTCCGTAAACGAAATGAGGAAGAAGACAACGATGCAGAGCTTTCTAAGCTAACTGCTATTTATGGGCATGCTTATAAGCTTTTATATCAAAACGAAGAAGCAGAAACGTGCGTGACTTATTTAAAACCTACGCAAGGATTCATTGTTTACGCAGATGACTTATTAAAAGCGCCTATGTTTGCGGTTCTTTACAACAAAATGGCAAAGGACGAGCTAACAGCAACTGTTTATCCACAAAATAGCACAGAAACGTTTATTTTTACACAAGACAAGACTTCTAAACGATTGGAAACTAAGAGAGGACCAACCGTTTTTCAGAAAGCCTTGTCTTATTTATTAGGTGGAAAAGAGGCAATCGCTAATCCGTACGGTGAAGTGCCTATGATTGAGTTTATGGAAAATGACGAACGACAAGGACGTATTGAGTCTGTGTGGTCGCTGATTAATAATTACAACGAAGCTCTATCAGAAAAAGCGAACGACGTGAGTTATTTTGCGGACGCTTACCTGAAAATGATAGGAGTAGATTTAGCTGACGAAAACGTCGCTGCTTATTTACGAGATAACCGAGTGATTAATAGTGCCACTCCTTTATCTGAAGGTGAAACAGTAGACATTGATTTTTTAGATAAACCTAGTTCGGATACAACACAAGAAAATCTGTTAGACCGATTAGAACGATTAATCTATCAAATGTCTATGACTTATAATGCAAACGATGAAAGTTTTAGTAATAACGCTTCAGGTATTTCGCTAGAATTTAAAATGCAAAATCCTAGAAACCTCGCACAAGCAAAAGCTAGGAAGTTTAAAAAAGCATATGCGCAAATGTACAAAATGATTTTTTCATTGCCTACGAATGTACCTGCTAATAAAGCGAAAGAATGGTTTAATTTAGAATACACTTTTGACTTTAATATTCCGCGCAATATTAAAGACGAAGCGGAAACTGCACAAAAACTTGAAGGGATTGTTTC
Organism: Enterococcus sp. DIV2453a; assembly: GCF_050533535.1. Classification (NCBI taxonomy): domain Bacteria; kingdom Bacillati; phylum Bacillota; class Bacilli; order Lactobacillales; family Enterococcaceae; genus Enterococcus; species Enterococcus sp. DIV2453a. The sequence goes on from NZ_CP172899.1 coordinate 802,096, forward strand.
AAGAGAAACGCAATTAGGCGTATTATCGATTGTTTCTGACGTGACCCAAGAAATGGAACGTATAAAGGACGAAGAAACCGAAGAACGTTTAAATCCACAAGTTGATTTTGGTAAATTTACTCAAGCTACGGAAGAAGTGACCGAAGAACATGAGTAATTATTGGGCGGAACGAGAAGCAAAACACATCGAAGAAATGCTGAAACGACATGTGAATTACGAACAAGAAATTCATAGACGGTATTTACAGTTATGGAAAACGATAGAAGCAGAAATTCAACAGTTTTACGTCGCTTATGCAGGGAAAGAGAAGATTAGCATTGATGGAGCGAAACGACGTGCAAGTAAACATGACGTACAAATTTTCGCGGAAAAAGCGAAACGTTATGTACAAACAAGAGATTTTTCAAAAGAAGCTAACGAGCAATTAAGGTTATACAATTTAACAATGAAGGTTAATCGTTTAGAGCTTTTAAAATCGAAAATAGGTTTGTATTTAACAGACAACACTAATCAGCTACAGACCTATTTTACAGCAATGTTAACAGAGGAAGCTGTAGCGGAGTTTGTGCGACAGGCTGGGATATTAGGCGGGTCCATTCTTTCCAAAGAAACCTACCGAATGTTTGCTAAAGCGATTATTGATGGTTCGTTTCATAACGCGACATTTTCGCAACGTTTGTGGGTGAATCAAGATGTTTTGAAAGCAAGTATCGATCGCTTGTTAACAGTTGGTCTATCAGCAGGCAAACATCCAGATATTCTAGCTAGGGAATTACGCAAATTAGTTGTGATTGACAGCTTGCGAGGAAAGGAAACGGCTGATTATGTCGCACGTCGGCTAATGATTAGTGAATCCGCAAGAATACAAAGTGAAGTACAAAAGCAAAGTTACGAAAAATATGGGTATGAAGAATACAACCTAATCGTAGAATCAAACGCTTGTCCTATTTGTGTAGGAATAGCAAGTGCAAATCCACATAAGGTTTCTGAAATGAGCCCAGGAATCAACGCAAGTCCTATTCACAACTGGTGTCGGTGTAGTACTGCACCTGCTTATAAAGACAAAAAGTTCTAGCGAAAGTTAGGCTTTTTTTATTTGCCTTCTTACTGCTTACAGGCGTTAAAGAGAAAGCTGTTTCGATTGATAGGCGTAACCTATTAATTTCGATTAGCCACGTAATGGCTGGAGGTTTTAACATGAACGAAGAAAAACACTTATTATTACCGATGGATTTACAATTTTTTGCAGATGAGCCAAATTCTGATGAGCCAAACTCTGACAATTCAAACGAATCGGGGGATTCATCGACAAAGGATTCTCAAAATCCAAAAAATGAAAATCCAGACGGAAAAGAAACTGGAAAGACTTTTACCCGTGATGATGTTGCCAAGATGGTCGCAGCAGAAACTAAAAAAGCTGTGGCGCAAGCAAAATCCGATTGGGAAAAGCAAAAATCTTACGAGCAAATGACTGCGGAAGAACGTGTTAAGGCGAAAGAACAAGAAGCCGCTGACAAAGAAGCACTAGCGGAAAAACGAGAAAAGGAAGCACAAGCCCGCCTCGACCGTTTAACGCGTGCCGAATCTGTTCGTAACGATTTATCCGAGAATGGTCTTTCCGACTACGTAAGTGCTGCACAAGCCGATTTATTGCTTGTGAAAGATACGGACGAGGATACAAAGAAAGCTGTAGATGAATTAAAACAAATTATTTCAAAAGCTAGAGATGGTATCCAAAAAGAATTGCTGAAAGGTCAAACTGTAAACGTTGCTACAGCAACAAAAGAGACCGATTGGCGCAGCAATTTGACTAAAAATTTAGAAAAGAAATAGGAGATGAAAAATTATGCCAGTTATTTTAGATAGCAAAGATTTAAAAGCAATTGACAAAGAATTTGCTGCAGGCTCGCAAGTTTGGGATTTATTGAAAGGTGGGGCTGCTGCAGTAACAGAAGCGGATTTTGTAGGCGCAAAAGAAGTCCGCATCAACAAAATGAAAGGTTTTACTGCTAGTGATTATAAACGTAACGAAGACAATAAACGTTCTAAAATTGATGTGGCAAAAGAAACGGTCAAACTAGAGAAAGAACGTTGGTTTGGTTATGACTTAGACACATTAGATCAATCAGAAAATGCTTCCTATGAAGTTCAAGCGATTGTGGAAGAACACACTCGTTTAGTTGCGATTCCTGAAAAAGATCGCGTTGCGGTACAACGCCTATTAGAAGCGGCATTTGCGGAAGCAGCGGATGATAATAGCGAAGGAAAATACGTTGGAAAAACGGTAAAAGAAACCATTACTACAGAAAATGCTTTGGCTTCATATGATGCGGCAGAAGCGTATATGACAGATGCAGAAATTGTCGGTCCGTTTATTATGTTTGTATCCACTGACTACTATTCAGCATTAAAAAATGCAAAAGGTGTTTCAAAAACATTTACTACGAACGAGCAACAAATTTCAGGTATTAACCGTAAAGTTGCGCAGTTAGACGGTTCCGATACTATTATTCAAAAAGTAGCCAAATCTCGTTTACAGGTAGATTCTACGAAGAAAATTAATTATATTCTTGTGCCTTTGATGGTTTGTTCGCCAGTTGAAAAATACAACTCTATTGATCTAATTCCAGCTTCACAAGACCGTGATGGCTACAGAGACACCATCAAAGGATTAAACTATTATGATGCTATCGTAACTGAAAAAGCTCGTCCTGCCATTTACGTTTCTTACGATTCAAAGTAAGCGCCCCGACCGTTAAAAAGGTAACACCAACGGCAGATGGGGCAGTTATTGAAGCAGAGTAGGTGAAAAAATGACTCTTTCAGATTATCGCGTACTACTGGATATTTCAGAGGATACCTACGAAAAAGATAAGGCAAAAATTATCAAAATCTGGGACATTACTGAAAAGCAACTGCTAGTAAAGCTAAAAACAGATGAGATACCAGAAAAATTGGACTATATTGTTCCATCAATTGTAGTGAAACGTTACAACCGTTTAGGTTTTGAAGGCATGGAACAACATTCTCAATCAGAAGAAACAATTTCTTATAATTTGGACGACTTCGGGGAATTTCAAGATGAGATTAACGATTATCTTGAAGAACAAGGCTTGATTCGTAAAAGGAAGGTGTCCTTTTTATGAGAACCTGCATTAATTACTACAACAAAAAGCACGAGCTGATTTTGGAAAAACTAATAGGCAGTGTAACCGAAGTCGGAACGGAAAAACAAATGACCATTTTCCCTAACATAAAGGAGCAGATGGTCATTTTTCGTTTTAGAGACCGCCTATCAATTCGTTCAGGTTTTCTTGAATACTACGACGAAGAAGAACAAAAAAATCGAAAATTTACCGTTGTTAAAAATTTGCGTGTTAGTAAAGGAACTTCGGTTTATGGAAGTGAATATCGATGACTTACCGAGTAGATATTTCAGGATTGGATGATTTAATCGAAGCGATTGAAGAAGCGAAAAAGCTAGACGATGTAAAAGAGGTCGTCAAAAATGATACTGCTTATATGGCAAATCAAATTGCAGAAGAAACACCAGTCAGAAGTGGATACTTAAAACGAAGTGAGACACCTTCTATTAAAGATGACGGAATGACTGGCGAAGTTGAAGCGATGGCTGACTATTCAGCATATGTAGAATATGGAACGCGTTATATGTACGGACGTTTCTATATGAAAAAAGGGCATACAGCAGCAGCTAAAAGATTTCTTGATAATATGGAGGCGTTAGTAAAATGACCTTTAAAGACCCGTATTCAGAACTTTACGAAGCGTTATTTGTCACTTTGGAGCAAACAGGCTATGAAACCTATGGGCATTTGCCAGATGACGACGCTTCTTACCCGTTTGTTTTCTTAGGTGAACAATGGTCTAAGGATAGACAAACAAAAACAAGAACGTTAGGTTCAACAAATATTATGATTCATGTTTATGATCATGACGACAAACGTCGAGAATTAAATCAAGTATTAGCCGATGTGCGAAAAATCGTTCATGAATTGCATCAGACTAAGAACTTTAATTGGTTAGTGACAGAAAGTAGCACAGAAGTAATTTATGAAAATACAACCAATTTTGGTACGAGCCTTGCACACGGTGTACTTGACATCACGTTAGAATTTGAATAAGAAAGAAGGAAACTCGAAATGGAAAAAGCAATTCAAGGTAAAAAAATTAAGTTAATGTTTCGACTAACACGTGAACGTGCGACAACAGCAGCGAAGTTGTTAGCTTTAGAAATTTCACACGAATATAAGTCAGAAACAAAAACAGATACACAATCAACAAAAGACGGGAATGTTCCTACATCAGGAATGCCGTCAGCTTCCATCGAAATGGAATTTTTACGGACAGGCACAGAAACATACAACATGTTGAAATATGCGTATCGTAACGGGCTAGAAATTGATGTATGGCGCATTAATTTTGATAAAAAAGACCCAAAAACAGGAAAATACGAAGCGGAATTTGGCACAGGCTTGTTGGATTCATTCGGAGATTCTGCCGAGTCCGATTCTAATTCAAGTATTAAACCAACTCTAGTTTTAAATGGTGACCTAGTAGAAGGTTGGGCAACGGTTGACGCCGAAAATGAAGAACTTGCGCGTGCTTTCTTCTACGACACAGTGGCTGGTGCGGAACCAGAAGAGCCTGTAGAAAAATACACACCAAAAACAATTGAAGTACCTAAAGTTGAAAGTGTAACGCCGACATCAGATGGTGCCGTTGTAAAAGTGAAGGAGGAAGAATAATCATGGCAAATACTTATCGTATTTACAAAGGTAGTGAAAAAGTAGTTGAAGGAGCAAGTCCATTAACTATTACAGGACTTGATGCAGGAGCAAAAGTAGCAGCAGGAACATATCATATTGTACGTGTGCAAGATGAAAAAGAATCTGAAAAAGTAGCTATTCCAGCTTTTACCGTATTGGCGGGGCGCTCTTTGGAAAATAAACCAACAGAAGCAAATACTATTCCTGAAATCAAAGAATGGTTAACTGCTCACAGTATTGATTTTACAGGAAAAACAACGAAAACAGATTTATTAGCATTAGTACCATAATTAAAAATCAGGAAGTAGGCGGCAATGTGAAGGCATTGTCGCTTTTTTAGGAGGAATTTTACATGTCAACAAACGTAAAACCTGTCGCAACAATTAACGGAAAAAAATATCCTTTGATTTTCGGTTTTAAATTTTTAAACGAAATTAACGCATTAAAACCTGACGTTGAAGAAGTAGACGGCTTTGTCCAACTGATCGGAGGGTTACAAGATGGCGATGCTTTTGCCTTTCAAAAATTAATGCACGCAGCGTTAATTACTTATGATGACTTAACAACGAAAGAAATTGACGACTACTTAGAAACGTCGGAAGAGGCTTTAACGTTGTTTGAAAATTTTATCTCTTTCTTGGAGCAAGCACCGTTAACGGCTCTTCGGACGAAAAAAGCACTAGAAGCAATCAAAAAAATCATGGCTTACATGGAACAGATTCAAGCCAATCAACAAGAAACGACAGCCTAGATTATGACGAAATAGTTGTCACATGTTTTCAACATTTCCCCAATATCACTTTAAAAGAAATTGAGCGTATGACTCCTTATGAATTTTATTTACGGATAAAAGCTGTAAATTTACGAGCAATTAACGAAGAAAGGAAGCTATACGTTAACGCGTTAGCTACACGTATTTTTACAACGCCAGACGAAAAAGGACAACGCTATATTTTTAACGAAGTGAAAGATGTCTATGACTTTGAGAAGCTTGAACGCGATGTACGAGGTGAAATTTCGCAACGAGAAGCGGAAAAGCTAAGTGAGCTAGAAGAAAACGCTCGTCGATTAGAACAAGCAAGAAAAATTGTTGAGGAAAGGAGGAAAAAACGTGACACAAAGTAAAACGGTAACAGCCATACTTACAGCACGTGATAACAATTTTACCAGTGCGATGAACGGTGCTGTATCTTCGCTAAAAAAACTTAGCTCAAACGCTTCTGATATTCCTAGTAATTTGAATACAGTGAATGGTGCGATGAAAAGTTTCGGTGATAAAACCGCAAGTATCGGTCAAAGCATTGAAAAAGTTGGCGATTCTATGACTAAAGGTATCACACTTCCAATTGCGGGCGCCGTTGGTGCAGTAACAACCGCAGCGGTAAAATGGGAAAGCGCCTTTACTGGAGTTAAAAAGACCAACGATGAGATGATCGATTCTAACGGTAAAGTCATTTATTCTTATGATGATTTAGAAAAAGGCCTTAGAGATTTAGCAAAAGAATTGCCCGCAAGTCACACAGAAATTGCAAACGTTGCGGAAGCGGCGGGGCAATTAGGTATCCAAACTGATAAAGTTGTAGGATTTACCAAAACTATGATCGATATGGGCGAATCAACAAACATGTCAGCCGATTCAGCAGCTACTTCCCTAGCTCGTTTTGCTAACATTACAGGTATGTCACAAGATAAATTTAGCAACCTTGGTTCAGCGATTGTTGACTTAGGGAATAATTTAGCGACTACCGAATCAGAGATTACAGAGATGGGCTTACGTTTAGCTGGTGCAGGAAAACAAATTGGTATGACTGAAGGAGATATTGTAGGTTTTGCAGCGGCGCTATCATCTGTTGGTATAGAGGCCGAAGCGGGTGGTTCAGCGTTCTCTCGGTTAATGGTTCAAATGCAATTAGCAACAGAAACAGGTGTTGAAGCTTTTGCGCCGCTGAAACAAGCAGTAGCGGAGCAAGGCGTGTCTTGGGAATCTTTTGTGCATGCTGTAAACTGGGGTGGAAAAGAACTGACGGCAGTTTCTAAGCAAATGGGAATACCTACCTCAGAATTAAAAAAAATGTATAAAGAAGCCAGTAAAGCTTCAGGTAGTCTGGAAGATTTCGCGAATGTAACAGGTCGAACTGGAGAAGAGTTTGCACAATTATTCAAAAGCAATCCATCTCAAGCATTAATTGAATTTATCCAGGGCTTAAAAGACTCAGAAAAACACGGAATATCAGCTATTAAAGTGTTAGATGATATGGGAATTACAGAAGTTAGATTACGTGATAGTTTATTACGTGCGGCTAATGCAAGTGATGTCTTTGAAGGTGCTGTAAAACGAGGTAATTCAGCTTTTAAAGAAAATACAGCTCTAGCAAATGAAGCTGGTAAGCGTTACGAGACAACTGAAGCAAAACTTGGAATGTTAAAAAATGAATTCGTAAATATGGGAATAGATTTAGGTGGTCCTTTTGTAGATGCATTAAGAAGTGCACTACAGGCTTCTAAACCTTTAGTTGAAACTTTAGGAAAGATGGCAAAAGCTTTTTCAGAAGCCAATCCTAAAACTCAAGAATATATAATGAAAATGATTGCGTTAGCAGCTTCAGTTGGTCCCGTGTTAAAAGTCTTTGGAAAAATGACAAGCATTTTCGGAAAAACAATTTCAACAATGTTTGAAACCGCGGGAAATATCGATAGCAAGTGGAAGAAATTTATCAATAATCCTATTATTAGGGGTTCTAATAGCGCATTACAAGCTGTAAAAGGGTTTGTTTCTAAATATAAAGCAAATCTGGTTGGGCTTGAAAATGCGGGAGTCAATGTAAATGTACTAACAAGATTTACCACGTTAGGAGAGACTATTTCAGGTCTTTTTCCTACGTTAGATACATTTAGAGCAAATCTACGAGCAAGCCAAAGACAGCTAAATATGCTAGGGGAAGGGAATAAAGTTACTAACTTTTTCCGTTCTTTTTCTGCTTCTTTACAATTATCTAACAGTAAGTTAGCGAAATTTGCCTCTGTTGTTATTAATCCTGTAGGGTCGCTAAGAAACCTATCCTCTGCAGCTGGCAAATCGGGAACGGTTTTATCAGGGCTTGGCGTAGCTGCCTCAAAAGCAGGTGGAGGTTTTAGAACATTTGCGGTAACGGGTATACGATCTATAGCTAGTTTAACAGGAGCTATGTTGAGCAATCCCATAACAGCAATTTTAGTAGCAATAACCGCTACGATAGTTGGTGTAGTGCAAGCTTGGAAATCCAATTTTATGAACATTCAAGGCTACGTGAAAACTGCTTTTAGCGGAATAGTAAAATCGTTTAAAAGTGTACTTCCTAGCTCCTCGAGTGTTACTAAAACAATAAAAGGATTAGGAAATACCTTTAAATGGTTAGGTACTGGAGCAATTGTTGGTGTCACTTTTGCAATAGCAGGTTTTGTAGATGGATTACGTGCTATCGTTACTGTAGGAAAAACGGTAGTAAATGCAATAATGGCAATTTCAAACGGTGTAAAAGGACTTTGGAAACGATTAAAAGGCGATTCTAAAGGTGCTGATAAAGCATTTAAAGATATGAAGAAAAGCTTATCTGATATAGAAAAAGATTGGGATACAATGTTTTCTGATTCTGCCTTAAAAAAGGCTGCTAAAAGCACCGAAGAATTAGGTGAAAAGTCCAAAGACACTACGAAAGCAATTTCGTTAAATATGGAAGAAGCCTCTTCAAGTGTTGAAAATTATTCTTCAAAACTTGATGAAGCTAAACAGGCAATGACTGAACTTTTCTCACAGCAAAATGGTAGTACGGCTGGCGTAGAAACTTATTTCAAGAATACACTTGATTTAGTTACGAATTTAAAGGAACAACAGAAAAAGGCTGTTGAAACCTATAACAAGCAAATTGAAGCGGCAGAAGGAAAATCAGAAGCAGAGAAGCAAAAGATTTTTGCCAATGCTTCAAGCCAGTATATGAAAGCTGTTCAAACGAATAATAGTGATTTATTGAAGGTATATACTGATTATTCTAACCAATTGAAGAATAATAAAACAGTAGAGGGTCAAGAATTGACAGAACAGCAAAGAGCTACTTTGCAAAATCAAACGAATATTATTCGGGATCAATTATTACAACAGAACCAACAATTTGTTGAGGCTGGTATGAATAAGTTGGCTAATAAACAAGCATTAAGCGAGCAAGAAAAAGAACAAACTTTGACAAGCTTGCGAACGCTTGGAGAAATTCAAGCGCAACAAGTGCAAGAAAATAACGCCCAAATTCAGCAACTAGAAATACAAAAGAACCAAGCAAAAACGGAATCTGAAAAAGCAGCTTTCCAAAATCAAATTACACAATTACAAACGCAAAATGCTCAAATACGACAAAGTGAATTAGAGCAAGGAGCTCAACTTCTAGCGATTATTTCACAAAATGGTGCAAATAAAATTGCAGTGACAGCTGATAATTTAGCACAACTTAAAGGCGTTACAGACCAACAGCTTTTAGGCATTTATCAATCTTATGTAAATAATGGTGCTAGCATTGACCAACAAATGGCTTTATTGGCAGGAATGCTACGTCAACGAGGGATTGATGGCTCTAACGGACTAGTTCAGGGATTGCAAAGTAATGATCCAACGAAGTGGGCGAATATGTCAAGAGCTGACATTGTTAATACTTTACAAGCGTTGCCTCCTGACTTATTTAGAAATGGTCAAGACGGAAAAAACCAGTTAATTGATGGATTAAACTCTGGGAAAACACAACTTAATAATGTTGGTAAAGAATTGATGTCTTCGATGAATAGTGGTCAATCTTCGCAAAAATCTAATTCTAAGAAAGCTGCCGCTGATAATAGTAGTGCAGCTGCTTCTGGAACAAGAAGTAAAAGTAATGAACATAAAAATGCTGGTAAAAGCAATGCTCAACAGACAAATGCTGGAACGAATTCTGAAAAAGGAAATGCGAAGAATTCTGGAAGTCAGCTAGGTGCGGCAACAATTCAAGGATATTTAACTCAGTTACCCCCTGCAAATAATGCTGGAAGGTCTTTAGGAAATGCGGTAAGTCAGGGTGCAGGTTCTGTAGATATGAGCCCTGTAGGTTCAAATATGGCTAGAGGTGTTGCTTCTGGTATTCGTGCAAGTCAGGGCGAAGCAGTGGCTGCTATGCAAAATTTAGTAGCCGCCGTTAATGCAGAAGCACAGAAAAAAGCAAAAATTAAATCACCATCACGCCTATTGAAATATGATGTTGGTGTTTTCCTTGCACAAGGTGTAGCTGCAGGTATTCGAGAAGATACGTCGGTTGCCGTACAAAGTGCAAAAGATATGATTTCAAGTATTCATCAATCTATTACGGGTAGCCGTTTGATGAAACGTTCAAATGCAATTGAGGTAAAACACTCTATAGATAATACGCCAATGGGAAAAATGGTAGAAATTTTAGAAGAAATACGACATTTAACTGTTGTGATGGATACTGGCCAAGTAGTGGGAGCGCTAGGTAGCCCAATGAATCTTAATTTAGCAGAACAACAAAAGCAAGATGGGAGGTATCGTAGTTGATTGAAATTGTAGAATATATGGCCAAAGGTCGTTTTAATAGCAAAGAACACGGTTTCTACATTATTGAACACGATGCTCCTTCAGCGGAAGAAGTGGAAATTATTGAACAGATCCCTTTCATGCAAGGTCAGTATGATTTTTCCATGCTTACAGGAGAACGAATTTTTAGTAATCGCATTGTCACTGTTACTTTTTGGCGACCTAATACGCCATACGAAGAACGAAAGGCATTAGAGGCGAAAGTAAAAGAAGAATTGATGATGGATGGAATTGATTACATTGATGATTCTTGGTTACGTTCAGGGCTTCGCTGGTATGGAAAATGCAAAAGTGTGAAAGCAGAAGATGACTCGTCAAGTAATTCATTAACGTTAACCGTAGAATTTGACGTGTATCCTTTTGCTTTAAGGGAAAATATTTCTTATTCCGATGTCTTTGACGATGACTATTTCACAGACGATAGCGCCGACAATTGGACAGGCTACTATATTCACGGAAAAAGAGAAATTTTTCTTATCAATATGGGAGCAAATGCTTCTAGTCCAACAATAAAGGCAACGTCTACAATGCAATTAACTACTGATGACGGAATAACAATAAAAGTTCCGAAAGGCGAATCGCAAGATTATTTCTTTAAATTAAAAAGAGGGACTAACCACTTAACTATTTATGGCGAAGGTCATATCTCTTTCTTTATGTCTAGTGAGGTGATGGTCTAATGTATCGAGTATTATTGTTTGATAATCCGAACAGAAAGAATCCAAAGATTGTTCATGAGCCATATAGCTATGGTGAGAAAATCAAAGATAGTGAAGTATATTTATCGCTTAACGGATTAGGAATTTCTACTTTTGAATTTACCTTTAATATTAACAATAAATACTATCAAAAGATTGAGCCGATTATTCACTTTATCCAGATTGTGGATGTTACAAGAAATAAAGAAATTTTTTATGGTAGAGTTGCTAAAATCACGAATAAAATGGAAGCATCAGGAAGCTTTTCTCAAACTCTCTTAGCGGAGGATGAGAAAGCTTTTTTATATGATTCTGTTCAAACCTATATGAAACCAACACGGATGACTGTATCTGCTTATTTACAAAAAATACTCGATGCACACAATAAACAAGTTGAAGCGCATAAGCAGTTTCGGCTTGGTGAAGTGAATGTTGTAGATAATGGGGACTTGCTAAGAGGATTAGGCTATCAAAGTACAGCTGATACCATTAAAGAAAAATTGTTGGATAGGCTGGGCGGTACGTTAACACTTCGACGTGTTGGGAATATAAATTATTTAGATTATCTATCTAATTATGGTGTGAACAGTGAAACTCCTTTACAGTTAACCAAAAATCTAAAAAGTGCTACTCGAGATATTGATATTTCTGAATTGTTTACAAGGATTGTGCCCGTCGGTCAAGATATTGAAGATACGTCAAATACTGATATTGAAGTGGGAACAGATTTTTCACGACCTAAATACACCATCGAAAAAGTAAATGGCGGTAAGAATTACCTTGATGATGAAGCGTTAATCAAAAAATTTGGATTAAACACGGGCATTGTAGAATTTTCAAATGTCAAAGACCCATCAATTTTAAAACGTCGAGGGTTGCAATGGCTAAAAGACCAAAGCTTGATGTTGGTAACTTGGACAGTTGAAGCCATTGAGTTAGGGCTATTGGATAAACGGTATGAATTAATCACTTTAGGAAACAGTTATAAAGTAGATAATCAATTTATTTATGCTGTAGAACGATTACAAGTGATTGAGAAAAAATTTAGTATTTTAGAACCGCAAAAGGTTACTTTGACTATTGGTTCGAAAAAGAAAAAACTGACCGATTATCAAAACGAAATAAAAGCTATTCAATCCAATTTAGTAAACGTAAAAAAATTTGCGACGGCAGGAGTTCAAAACATATCAGAGTTGATAAAAAGACAGGAAGAATTTGACAATGATTTATCTGTTCAAAGTAGTAAAGTTAGTTCTTTGGAAGACTTAACCAGTGAATTATCAACAACCGTGACAGAATCGACGGAAGCCTTTAAACAATTAGCAAGTGATTTAACAAATACAGTCGAATCTGTAGGTACTGCTCAAACTGAGATGAAAAAGGCGTTAGACGATTTAATTAAGCGCGTAGAGAAATTAGAAAAATAAGAGAGGTGAGACGGTTGGCACAAGAATTTAAGGATACTCGACCAACAAATGAACCAAATACAACAGTTGATTATCAAGACCCGACCGATGTCGATGAGGTGCAAGATGAAATAAAAAACGGTGTGATTGATCCTATTTCTCAAACGTTCGCTTTGTGGATTCGAACAAAGATGTATCGACGACATGTTCGAGAATCTTTAGCTCGTATGATGGAGTATACCAGTGTTTTATTTAATAAAATAAAGGCTATTTCTGAAAATACAGAAAAACGCCAATCTAAAGTAGAACAACGTCAAACCAATTTAGAGGAACGTTTTAAAGATGTAATCGCAAATGCTACAACAGATAGCGAAGTTATCGATGCTCGAAGTAGTGAACGTTTGGGAAATTTTAAAACGTTAGATGAACGGCTAGAATATTTTGAAAATATCATTGCTTCTGTAATTCCAGTTGGTTTTGATGTAACTATTGTTCACAATTTAGGAGCTCAACCAGTCGTTAATGTTCGTACTTGGACACATGGTATAGGTGTACTGCCTTTAGGTACAGAACCAACAGGATTATTTGGCGGTAGTGCTTCTCAATCAATTCAATGTACGGTAAAACATGTGAATTCTTCTGAATGTATTGTGACTATTCCGCTAGATTATAAAACAGATTCTCTACCAGTAAAAATTGATGAGCATAAGTATTTACTTATTGATGGTCAGAATAGCCGATCTATTGTATTTGACTTAATTTTATAAGAAAGGACGTTGTGAATATGGATTTAACTAGAATTTATAGAGGGATGGAGAACGGGGCAGAATCGATTGAAGAAAATTTCAATAAAATTGGTGCAGCCGTTGATAGCACCTCAAGAACTTTCCAAAAAATCACCAAAAAAGAACCGTTGTGGACAGGTGCATGGTATGGCGGAGCTGCAGGAAATGGGCAAGTACCTTCTAAGTCTCTTTCACAGTGTGAGAATGGTTGGATTTTACAATGGCAAGAATATACCAAAGAAGGAGCTTTGAACGGTGCGTGTTATCACTTTTTCTTAGTGCCTAAACAGCATGCGCAGAATCCAGGTTCTGGGGGAGTTATTTTCCTTTTACATGGATACTATACTAATTTAGTACGGAAATATTTATATATTAAGGATACTAAAATTACTGGAAACGACTTAAATGCCTCTTCTAGTGATACGGCTGGTTCAGGCAGTAAAATGTTTGCGTTAAGTGCGATTTATGAATACTAGGAGGAAAGAGAACATGAAAATTTGGATTGATGATATTCAAGGTTATTTAGACGGATATTCCACAATGGAACAACCGAATAAAATTGAACTTGAAGTAGAAAAAGAACCAACAGATTTTTATAATTATCGCTGGAACGGGACAAGCTTAATATACGATCCTAACAATGTGCCAGAACCAGAGCCCGCACCACCAACCGACATTGAGGTATTACAAGCCGAAAATGCGGAATTAAAACAATTGAATTCAAAACTTATGATTAATGACATGAATTTAAAAAAAGAGCTTTCAGAAGTAACGAAGAAAGCAGATAATTTTGCGCAAATTAGTGCAAAATCAATGCTTGCGATTAATCAATTAACCAATCAGGTAAAAGAAATTAACGAAAAATTAGCAGAAGGAGTGGAATAAAATGTTTACATTTGATGACATTAAAATGATGTATGACTGGGGCTGTTTTACAGATGAACAAGTTGCAGAATTTGTACCACTTTGTATAACAGAAGATGAATTTACAAAAATGACAGGAAAACCGTTTAGCAAAGGCTAAGCGGTTTTTATTATTGGAAGGTGGAAGACATGGTGATTATTGATAATCAAGCGTTAATAGCAGAATTTAAAAATTTAATTTCAAACGGCTTTATCCAAGTGTTTGTTTGGATTGTGTTAGGAGATATTGCAACAGGTATTTGTAAGGGAATCTACAGGGAAGAAGGAAATAGTACAAAGGGATTACCTGGATTAATTAAACATTTACTTGTTGTATGTTTAGTTATAGTGACCTATCCATATTTAAAAATAATGGGATTCTCATCTATTGCTGATGGTTTTGTTTTATTTTACATTGCTGTTTATGGTCTTTCGATTACAGAAAACTTAGGGCAGCTAGGTGTTCCGTTACCTTCTTGGGTTAAAAATCATCTAAGCAAATTAAAAGATGAAAATGATAAAGGAGGTGAACCGAAAGATGGTACAGGTAATTAATCAATCTGTTTGTGGAGGAATTGCTGGTAGACGCCCCAACGCAACACCAAAAGGCGTTGTCATTCATAACGATGCAGGAAGTATTTATGCGACTGCTGCGCAATATGTTAATGCTTTAGCTGTAATGTCTCCTACGCAATTAGCGAATGGTTTTGCTCATTATTATATTGATCGAAATACAATTGCACGTGTAGAAGATACATTCAACGCAGCTTGGCATACAGCAAATTCAGATGGAAATTTGAACTATGTTGGTTATGAGGTTTGTCAATCGATGGGCGCTAGCTATGCAGACTTTTTAGCGAATGAGCAAATGACATTTAAGCAAGTAGCCGAAGATATGAAGTTTTGGGGAATGCAACCTAATAGAGATACTGTAAGATTGCACAAAGAATTTGTTCCTACAGCATGTCCTCATCGTTCGTGGGAATTGCATGGAAAAGAAACAAACGCAGTAAAAGACTATTTTATTAGCCAAATAAAAAAATATATGGGAAATCAAAACGAAAACAATAGCAACTCAAGTAATAACAATCAAAATACAATAAAAGGGAGAGAAGCAACGATGTTTTGTTTATATCAACGACCAATTAATAGTAAAACAGGAAAATTAGAAGATAACGGGGATCACTGGGCTACATTCTTCTGTAATGGAGTGAATTGCCGACGTTTATATCATGGCGATGAGGCAGAAGTAATAAAAACAGTATACAGAGAGAACAACGGAAAAGAAATACCGTTCTTTGGTAAAGAGAAATGGCCTAAAAATGCTCCATGGTACAAACGTTTAGAGACTGTTTGTCCAGTTGTAAAATAGCTTGAAATTTAAAAGCATCTGATTTAAAATATAGTTACCTTTTGATATTTCCATATTTGACCTTCTTTTATGAGAATAAAAGAAGGGTGCACCTATCTTTTTCCAAGTCCTAAGATAGGTGCATTTTTTTGTTGAAATTTAAAAAAGAAAGCGGTAAAATATGTTTACCAAACTTTTTGTTTTATTACTACTTATTGCCGCCTTTCCCAAACGAGGCGGCAACTTTTTACATAAAAATTATTGAACTCAAAAAACAGATATTGTAAAATATTGATACATATTTAAACTCTTATTTTTTCACGCAGACCGCCTTTTCTCAATAAGACGGTCGTTTTTTTGTTGAAAATTGAAAATCAGTAAAGTAAAATTATTATATATCAAGCTATAACCAGTAAGAACTATTTTATCCCCAATAAGGTGGTTCTTACTTGGACCATTAGCTCAGCTGGTTAGAGCAAACGGCTCATAACCGTTCGGTCACAGGTTCGAGTCCTGTATGGTCCATATATTTTTATTTGCAAATAAAATAATAGAGGAGTAGACTTAAAGTATCAAATGTTTAAGGAGTGTTATCTATTATGTCAAACTATGAAGAAAAAGAAGCAAAAGCATTAGTAAAAATTGCAGATGTTTTGAACAAACTGGATTCAAATTTAGAAGAATTAGATTCTCTAAATGAAGATGCAAAAAAACATAGTATGAAAAAATGGCTTGTTGAGAAAAGAGCCATGCATGAAATTAAAAAGATTGCACACGAAGCTGGTAAGTATGATAAGTACGATGAAAAAGAATTACAAAAAGAAATTGAACATGTAGAACAATATATGTAAAAATAAAAACTATTCCTTTTTTAAGGAATAGTTTTTTGTATTTTCCGCACACACATTTTCACCACAACTAGTTGCCTTTTTTGATTATACCTACCATAAACAGCAAGCTCTGTGCCATCAGGTAACATGAGTAATTCATCCGCCAATTCTTTTTTAGAAATAATGCAGTTGATAGTCTCTTTTTGAGTTTGCAAAGAAAAGCGGACTAACATTTCTGGATAAGTAGTTAATACCTTAATTTTATGAATTGTTCCTACATAATTTGGTTTCATAGAAATCAACTCCTTGCTAGTAGTTAACTATATTATATTAAGATTATTTTTATTCGTCTAGGTATGAAATGACCATACTTTGACCATACTTTTTAAGAAAATATAGGAATTATCAGAATATAGCACTTAATACAAATGCCTATTTTATAAGCGTTGAATAAAGTTAGGGATTATTAGAAAAAATAAATCTTAAAGTATCAGTTTATCCAGTAGCTAACTAATACGATTAAAAAGCTGAATCTGCGGATTCAGCTTTTTTTGTCTTGTTAAAGGGTTAGACGGAAATAGAGGAAGATCTTAAAATAAAAAAAATCTCACATTGGGTTTAACTGCTTGTCTGACAAGGTTAATTGATGATATATTTAATGTAATAACAAGCATGTTATAAAATAATTGAGTCAAAAGAAAGAAGGGTATTATGCAGAAGAATTTTAGTGTAGTAAAGAAGTACGTGAATTTGATTTTGGATATTGTATTAGGGATTTTAGGAGTTTTCTTATTAGTATTTATGGCTAGTTATTTAGTTGACCTCGCTACATATCTCATGAAGCCAATGACGCCGGATAATTTTTCAGTTATCATGCAAGAAATTATTTCATTCTTTATGTTATTTGAGTTTATTATGATGATTCTTCGCTATATTCAAGAAGGACACCATATTCCGATTCGTTATTTGATTTTAATTTGTTTAACCGCAATTTTACGTCAATTAATGGTTGCGCATGGCGATGGCTTGCAGACCTTATTGTTATCTTTATCAATTCTTTTACTAGTGGTTGTGCTATTTATTCTCGGGTTAAATGGCAGCAAATTTTATACGCTAGGAAAAGCGAAAGTAGAAGAAGATCACGAGCAAGATTTTCATCATTAATCGAACATAATCAAAGACCGTCCAACGTGAGAATTTTTCTCTAACGTGGGGCGGTCTTTTTAATGCATAGTTAAATAGTTAACTCAATCAGTTCAATCGTTGGTAAGACACCAAAGCGTGCGCTGATTTTAGTGGTTCCGATTCCTGGGTGAACAATTAGCGGCGTTTCATCTTCTAAATGATAAAGCCCATGTGTATATTTTTTAGCAAGCTGATTTTTGTAAGTGAAAAAAGGCAAGCGAATCTGTCCGCCGTGACTATGTCCTGCTAAAATGAGGTCAATGTTTTTGTTGACTGCTGAGTCTGCGACATCTGGCTCATGGGTTAGTAGCAGAGTGGGCGTTCCAGTAGGGCGGTTGACTAAAGCTGCAGCTAAGTCGGTTTGTCCATATAACGAATCTTCTAAACCAGCGACGTACAAGGAGATACGGTGTGAGACAGGCAGTAATTTGCCCGTGTTTTTTAGTACGGTAAAGTCGGCAGCTTCTAAGATTGTTTCGTAAAAATTGGTATCTAACCCGCTATATTCGTGGTTGCCATAAATAGCGAATTTGCCATAAGGGGCGTTAATTTTACGGAAAAGTTGACACACCTCATCCTGAATTTCGATACCGAAACGGGCATAATCATCAAATAAGTCTCCTGTAAAAACGACTATGTCTGGTTGTAATGTATTTGTTTTTTCAACAATCTGTTTTAAGGCCTTCACAGAATAATTCTTTTTTAAATGAATATCAGAGAGTTGAACAATCCGTAAGGTTTTCCCTGATTCTGTTACTTTAATTTGATTTTTGTGTATGACTAAGCAGTTAGGTTCAATAAAAAAACTATAGCTTAAAATGCCGATAATAATGAAAAATAGTGCCAGAAATAAATAAACGTTCATAATTTCCTCCTTGAAGTCGCTAAATTAGTTTACTACAAAAGTGTTAAGCAAAAAATAAGGAAAGGTAAAATTTTCAGTAAACTTTCTCAATGAAGCTTTTTGGTGATTCATGCTTTTCTGAAGTAAATTTGCTATAATGAAAAATGAGAAAAAAGAAAGAAGGTCGAACCAATGATGGCAAGAGTCGAAAAGTTACGGGAGTTAATGAAAGAAAATAATTTACAAGGATTTTTAGTGACAAGTCCGTATAATTTACGTTATTTAACCAATTTTACTGGGACAACAGGCTTGGCAATGATTACATTAGATAAAGCTTTTTTTGTAACGGATTTTCGTTATACGGAACAAGCTGCGGAACAAGCAACTGGTTTTACTATCGTTAAAAACACAGGACATATTTTTGACGAAGTAGCAGATTTAGCTGAACGTTTGCAATTAGATAATTTAGCTTTTGAAGAAACGCAAGTTAGTTTCGCTGATTATAGCTTATTGGAAGAAATTTTACCATGTGAATTAGTTCCTGTAATGGGTTTGATTGAAGAATTAAGAGAAGTGAAAGATGAAGAAGAAGTAGCGATTATTGAAAAAGCGTGTGCCATCGCGGATCAAGGATTTGCCTTTGTCTTAGAGATGATTAAACCTGGAATGACAGAGATTGAAGTGGCTAATCAATTAGATTTCTTCATGCGTTCAAAAGGAGCCAGTGGTGTTTCTTTTGAGACAATTGTGGCCAGCGGTCTACGTTCAGCGATGCCACATGGCGTTGCTAGCCATAAAGTCATCGAAAAAGGTGATTTAATCACTTTGGATTTCGGCTGTTATTATGAAGGCTATGTTTCTGATATGACACGGACATTCGCTATTGGTAGTATTCAGCCAAAACTAAAAGAAATTTATGATATTGTTTTAGAAGCACAATTAAAAGTGTTAGCAGAAGCTAAACCTGGGTTGACGGGCATTCAATTAGATGCGATTGCACGGGATCATATTGCTTCCTATGGCTATGGCGATGCGTTTGGTCACAGCACTGGTCATGGCATTGGGTTAGAAATTCATGAAGGACCAAATGTTTCATTCCGAGCAGACAAACAGTTTGTACCAGGGAATGTGATTACGGACGAACCTGGAATTTATTTGCCAGGAATTGGTGGCGTGCGTATTGAGGACGATTTATTAATTACTGCTGAAGGTAATCGTGTATTGACACATGCGCCAAAAGAATTAATCATTTTATAAAGGTTGGGAGAATATGGATATCCAAGAGTATCAGCGGTTTATTAGCGCGTTTTATAAAAAACGTAACTGGTATCAATATGATCCGTTCATTCGTTCCAACTTTTTAACAGAAGAAGTCGGCGAAGTGTGTCGGGCCATTCGGACAATTGAAATTGGCCGTGATCGACCGGATGAAACAGTTTTGGCGGATGAAGAGAATCTGGAAAATTTAACGGAAGAGTTAGGCGATGTGTTGGATAATTTATTTATTTTAGCCGATAAATATGACATCTCTTTAGAAATGATTATGCAAAAGCATCGGACGAAACTAATGGAACGTTATCCTGAAGAATAAAGATGTAAAAATAAGAAAGCCAAAATTACTTGGTCTTTCTTATTTTTACGTCTAAAGGCTTGAATTAGAAATTTATGACAAGAAATTATCTGTTCTTTTAGTTAGAACTTAGCTTTTCTGGTAGCGAAATAGGCTAATTAATGATAAACTAAGAACGAGTATTGATAAGCAAAATTTGGACGTTCTTTCACAACTAACTGAAGAAACCAGTGTTGTTTTAATTTTTAAGAATCATCCGTTGCTTAAAAGAGAATCCTTAAGAGACTTAGTGATTCATCAAATAAATCGTTTATTTAACGATTTTGTGCGTAATAGATAAGGAGGACAACCAAATGTCAGAAGAAAAAAATCTTGTAATCAATGCAAACGATTCTTTAGGAGAAATCGTGATCGCTCCTGAAGTCATTGAAGTAATTATCGGAATCGCTGCTTCAAAAGTAGAGGGTGTTTATGGGATGCGTGGCACGTTCGCCAATAATGTGAATGAATTATTAGGCCGTGCAGCACACGGCAAAGGTGTATATTTACGAACAGAAGAAGAAGGCTTAAAAGTCGATATCTATTGTTACTTGAACTACGGTGTTTCTGTACCAAAAGTTGCGTTAGAAATGCAAGACCGTGTGAAACAACAAGTCTTATTTATGACAGATATTGATTTAGTTGAAGTGAATATTCATGTTGTAGCGGTAGTACCTGAAAAAATCCCTCAACCAGACTTAAATGAATTATTCCCAGAAGATGAAGATGGAGAAGAGAATGAGTAAAACAGAATTAACCCGTCACGAGATTCGTGAAAAAGCGCTCCAAGCCCTTTTTCCTTTAGATTTTAATGCTGATTTAACCAAACAAGATGCCATTGATTATGCATTGGCTTATGATAATCGGGAAATCGTCAGTGAAGATGGCGAAGACCTAGTTCCTACGTATTTAGATTTACTTGTCGGTGGTGTGTGTAGCCGCAAAGCAGAATTAGATGAAGTAATTACGAACCATTTAGGTAATAACTGGTCTATGCAACGCTTAGCAAAAATAGATATTGTTATTTTACGCTTAGCTATTTTTGAAATGCTATACGTTTCAGATGTGCCAAACATTGTGGCATTAAATGAAGCCGTTGAGTTAAGTAAAAAATACAGCGACGACCGTTCACGTAAATTTGTTAATGGTGTGTTATCAAATGTAATGAAAGAAATTGATTCAGAGGCGTAAGCTCTGAATCTTTTTTTACTATCTAACTGGTGTTAAGATACTGGGTTATATGCTAAAATAAATACTATTAAAGAAGTAAAGAAACAATAGAGGGAGCGAAGGAATGAGTACAGTAATTAACGGTCGTGAATTAGCAGATCAAATGCAAGCAGAGATTCAAAAAGATGTAGAAAAGATGACACAACAAGGCATCCAACCAGGATTAGTTGTTTTATTAGTTGGGGAAAATCCTGCCAGCCAAACGTATGTGAGAAATAAAGAACGTGCAGCAGCCAAAATTGGCATTCTGTCAAAGGTCGAAAAACTGCCAGAAACTATTTCAGAAGAAGAATTATTGGCTGAGATTGACAAATATAATCAAGATTCACGCTTTCATGGCATTCTTGTACAACTACCTTTGCCAAAACATATTGATGAAGAAAAGATTTTATTAGCAATTGATCCCAAAAAAGATGTAGATGGGTTCCATCCAATGAATTTAGGCCGTTTGTTTGTAGGCAAACCTGAAATGATTCCTTGCACGCCGTATGGAATTATGAAGATGTTTGAAGCCTATGATATTGATTTAACAGGTAAACGTGCGGTGGTTATTGGTCGAAGTAATATTGTTGGCAAGCCAATGGCACAATTATTGTTAATGAAAAATGCGACCGTGACGATTGCCCATTCTAAAACTGAACATTTAGCAGAAGTTGCAAAAGAAGCGGATATTTTAGTTGTAGCAATTGGACGCGGGCATTTTGTCACCAAAGAGTTCGTGAAACCAGGTGCGGTAGTGATTGATGTGGGTATGAATCGCAATCAAGAAGGAAAACTGATTGGTGATGTAGCATTCGATGAAGTTTCTGAAATTGCAAGCTATATCACGCCGGTTCCCAAAGGTGTTGGCCCAATGACGATTACCATGTTAATGTATCAAACAGTCGAGGCAGCAAAAAAACAAAAGTAAGGTGAAAAAATGACGCAACAGTATTTAACAGTAACAGCCTTAACGAAGTATTTAAAACGTAAATTTGATGCAGACCCTTACTTAGGACGTGTCTATTTAACAGGTGAAATTTCGAACTTTCGCTTCCGAGCGAACGCGCATCAGTACTTCAGTTTAAAAGATGATCATGCGAAGATTTCTGCAATTATGTTTAAATCAGCCTTTCAAAAATTGAAGTTTCAACCAAAAGAAGGCATGAAAGTCATGGTGGTGGGGCGGATTTCGCTTTATGAAAACAGCGGCTCCTATCAAATTTATATTGAACATATGGAACCAGATGGTGTCGGTGCACTTTATCAAGCATTGGCAGAATTAAGAGAAAAACTAGGAAAAGAAGGACTTTTTGAAGGGCCTAAACAACAGTTGCCTCGTTATCCCAAACGAATCGCTGTGGTTACAAGTCCTAGTGGTGCTGTTATTCGGGATATCATTACGACAGTCAAAAGACGGTATCCGATTGCACAACTGGTCCTTTTTCCAACCTTGGTCCAAGGCGATCAGGCGGCGGATGACATTGTGCGGAACATTCAGCGAGCCGATGCGCAAGGCGATTTTGATACGATGATCATCGGCCGTGGCGGTGGTTCAATCGAGGATTTATGGCCATTTAATGAAGAAAAAGTGGCTCGGGCCATTCATGCTGCCACCACACCGATTATTTCATCGGTTGGTCACGAAACAGATGTGACGATTGCCGATATGGTAGCAGATGTTCGTGCAGCAACGCCAACGGCAGCAGCGGAACTAGCGGTACCAGTTTTAAATGAAGAACTATTAAGAATTAGTGAACGGCGTAGTCGTTTAGAACAAAGCTTTTTATATCTCTTGCAACAACGAACAGAACGTTTCCAACGACTACAAAATTCTTATGTGTTTAAGCAACCTGAGCGACTTTATGAAGGTCAAACGATTAAATTAGATCGAATGACGCAACGTCTTTTCCAAGCAATGACAACGATTCATCACCAAAAACAACGTCAAGCCCAAGGAATTATCGCTCAATTGCAACAACAGACACCAAAGGGACAATTAAGAGAAAGTCAGCAACAATTGGCATTTTTACAACGAAACTTGCAAACACAAATGACACAATTGTTCCTAAACAAACAAAAGCAATTCACGTCTGCTGTTCAACAATTAGACTTACTCAGCCCACTCAAAATTATGGGTCGAGGATATAGTTATACTACAAAAGAGGACCGTGTCGTTAAAACTGTTACCGAGTTACAGCCAGCAGATCAATTAACGATTCATTATGCTGACGGTACAGTTCAAGCAAACGTCGAAACAATAACAGCGAAAAAAGAGGAGTTTTAACATGCCAGCAAAAGAAAAAACGTTTGAAGAATCATTAAATGCCTTAGAAGAAATCGTTCAGCGCTTAGAACGAGGAGATGTTCCTTTGGAAGAAGCCTTAGCTGCCTTTCAAGAGGGCATGGCATTAAGTAAACAATGTCAAGACACATTGGAAAAAGCGGAAAAAACTTTAACGAAAATGATGACAGAAAACAATGAAGAAATTGTTTTTGAAGAGAGCGAGGAAGCGTAATGACGAATTTTAGTCAACAGCATTTACCGTTGGTTGAAAAAGTCATGGTCGATTTTATCGCAGAATATACTGAAAATGAGCGTTTGAAAGAAGCAATGCTCTACTCAATACACGCAGGTGGCAAACGATTACGCCCGCTATTAGTGTTAACAACAGTGGCCGCTTTTCAAAAAGAGATGGAAACACAAGACTATCAAGTGGCTGCCTCTTTAGAGATGATTCATACGTATTCATTAATTCATGATGATTTACCAGCAATGGATGATGATGATTTACGTCGTGGCAAACCAACCAATCATAAAGTGTTTGGTGAAGCGACTGCCATTTTAGCAGGGGACGGCTTATTAACAGGCGCATTTCAGTTACTTTCTTTGAGCCAATTAGGCTTAAGTGAAAAAGTTTTACTGATGCAACAACTGGCAAAGGCAGCGGGGAATCAAGGCATGGTTGCCGGCCAAATGGGTGATATTGAAGGAGAAAAAGTCAGCTTGACTTTAGAAGAGTTAGCGGCTGTTCATGAAAAGAAAACCGGAGCGCTAATTGAATTCGCCTTAATTGCTGGGGGCGTATTAGCCAATCAAACAGAAGAAGTCATTGGTTTACTGACACAGTTTGCGCATCACTATGGCTTGGCTTTTCAAATTCGTGATGACTTATTAGATGCCACAAGTACAGAAGCAGATTTAGGTAAAAAAGTAGGCCGAGATGAAGCGTTGAATAAAAGTACGTATCCAGCTCTTTTAGGGATTGCTGGCGCGAAAGATGCGCTAACACATCAATTAGCAGAGGGCAGCGCTGTTTTAGAAAAAATCAAAGCAAATGTTCCCAATTTTTCAGAAGAACATTTAGCAAACTTGTTAACTCAGTTACAATTGAGATAGAAAGAAGGCACTTATGAAAAAAGAACGCGTCGATGTCTTGGCGTTTAATCAAGGACTATTTGAAACACGAGAAAAAGCAAAACGCAGCGTGATGGCTGGTTTGGTTTACAATGATAAAAATGAACGTTTAGATAAACCAGGGGAAAAAATTTCTGTGGAGACACCCTTACATACTAAGGGCCAAGTAATGCCTTATGTTTCTCGTGGGGGCTTAAAACTAGAGAAGGCACTAAATGTTTTTGCAATCAACGTTCAAGGTAAAACAATGCTAGATATTGGTTCCTCCACAGGTGGTTTTACCGATGTTGCTTTACAAAATGGGGCTCGTTTGAGTTACGCTTTAGATGTTGGCTATAACCAACTAGCATGGAAAATTCGGCAAGATGAACGCGTGGTGGTAATGGAACGTACCAATTTTCGCTATAGTAAACCTGAAGATTTCACTGAAGGGGTGCCGGATATTGCAACGATTGATGTTTCCTTTATTTCATTACGCTTAATTTTGCCACCTCTTCATGATATTTTGAAAAAAGGTGGTAGTGTGGTGGCGTTAATTAAGCCACAATTCGAAGCTGGCAAAGAGTTTGTTGGGAAAAAAGGAATCGTGCGTGATCCAGAAACCCATCAAATGGTTGTGGAGGAAATTACACGCTTTGCCATGAATAACGGTTATGATGTGAAAAACTTAGATTTTTCACCAATCACTGGTGGCGAAGGAAACATTGAATTTTTGGCACATTTAGTTTCTGTTGAAGGGGAAGGATCCTATCAAGCGCCAGAATCCATTGAAGAAGTTGTCGCGCATGCGCATCAAAAATTAGCGGAATGATGAGAAAAGTTAGAAGAAAGAAGTGGACGCCTATAGGTGAAAGCTTCTTTTTTGTATAAATCTAGTAATTCATCTTTTAAAATGCATAAAAATAAGCTATGATGAGGGCAAGAGTAAACTGAAAAGGAGAGCGGCGCCATGAGAAAGCAAGATAGACACCGTTTAATTACACGTTTATTGACTGAAAAAAATATTCAAAAGCAAGAAGATTTTGTCAACTATTTACAAGAAAAGGGCGTAGCTGTTACACAAGCAACGATTTCTCGCGACATTAAAGATATGAAACTGATTAAAGTTCCTTCTGCAGAAGGGGGTTATCGATATAGCCTTCCATTAGAGACACAAGCTAATACGAGTGCTAAACTTGCAAAGCTTTTAAAAGATGCCTTTGTAGCTGCAGAACAAATGGAAAAATATGTCGTATTACGAACCATTCCTGGCAATGCAGCGGCGTGTGGTAGTTTAATCGAAAAGAATTACCAAGAGAAACTTTTTGCCGTCATCAACGATGATGATAGTGTTCTCATGATTGCACGAACTGAGGAGGCGGCAGAAAAACTTCATAAAGAGCTGTTAAGCTATCTATAAAGAATGAGGTGAACAAGATGTTACAAGAACTTTCCGTGAAAAATTTTGCGATTATCTCTTCGTTACAATTAGAGTTTCAAATGGGTATGACTGTTTTAACGGGAGAAACGGGTGCGGGGAAATCCATCATTATTGATGCAATGGGATTACTCACAGGCGGACGCGGCTCCAGTGACTATATTCGTCAAGGAGCAAATAAATGCACCTTAGAAGGACTTTTTTCAATGCCGAAAAGTCAAGAATTAAAGCAATTATTAGAAGAATTAGGTATTGAAACAGAAGAAGATTCTTTAGTGATTCAACGAGATATTTCCGCTTCTGGTAAAAATGTTTGCCGTGTCAACGGACGAATTGTCAACATTACTAATTTAAAAAGAATTGGGGAATATTTAGTAGATATTCATGGCCAAAACGAACATCAAGAATTGATGCAAAGTGAACGCCATATTGATATGTTGGATGAATTTGGTGGGAAAAAACTTTTAGCAGTCAAAGAAAAATATACACAGGCGTATCAAGAGTATCGCGCACTCGAAGCCAAAGTCAGAAAGCGACAAAAAAATGAAAAAGAATTTGCCCAAAGAATGGACATGCTTCATTTTCAAAGTGATGAAATTGCTAGTGCACAGTTAGTGGCTGGCGAAGAAGAACAATTGCTAGAAGAACGCAATAAACTGAACAATTTTCAAAAGATTGCTGATGCACTGACGATTAGTTATGCCGCACTAAATGGTGAAGACGATAGTAGTTTGGATAAAATCGGAACAAGTATGAATGAACTCGCTTCGATTGAATCCCTTGATTCAGAATATAAAACATTGTCAGATACTGTTCAAAATGCTTACTACTTACTACAAGAAGCCAGTGGAGATCTTTCTAGGTTGATTGATGGCTTAGAACTAGACGAAGGCCGCTTGAATGAAGTAGAAAATCGTTTGGAATTAATCCGTCAAATGAAACGTAAATATGGTGATTCGATCGAAACGATTTTATCTTACTATGAAGAAATTACCAAAGAGTTAGCAGAGGCTGATTTTTTGGAAGGTGGTACAGGCGACTTAGAAGCGTTGCTTGCAGAGAAACAACAAGCGGCTCATCAACAAGCGTTAGCTTTACGAAAAGAACGAAAGCGCCTAGCAAAAGAGCTCGAACAACAAATTTTAACCGAATTAAAAGAACTGTATTTGGAGCGAACGGAATTTGAAGTCCGCTTTACAGAACTTGAGCATTTACAAGAAAATGGCTTAGACGGAGTAGAATTTTATATTACTACTAACCCAGGGGAACCATTAAAACCGTTAGTTCGGGTGGCTTCTGGCGGAGAACTTTCGCGAGTGATGCTAGCTATGAAAACAATCTTTTCTCAAACGCAAGGGATCACTAGTATTGTTTTTGATGAAGTGGATACAGGAGTCAGTGGCCGTGTAGCACAGGCGATTGCCGATAAAATTTATCAAATTTCAGAAAATTCGCAGGTGTTGTGTATCACGCACTTGCCACAAGTGGCGGCCGTTGCCGATGAACATTATTTTATTGAAAAAGAAATTGTGGCGGGTCGGACAGAAACAAGCGTCCGAATTTTATCTGAAAAAGAGCGAGTAAACGAAATTGCGCGTATGCTCGCAGGAAGTGAAATTACGAAATTAACCATTGAACATGCACAAGAGCTGTTGGCGATGGCGAAAAAATAGCCGCTCTATTTGAGCAAGTAAAAAAAACAGCCCCTTCAATTGATAGAAGGGGCTGTTTTTTTACTTTTAATGTGTGAAAAAGTTCTCCAGTTTAAAGACTAAGAATCGCTGTTAAAACAGTTGAACCTACAATTGCGATCAGCATTAGCCAAACCACGACTTTCGTGATTTTTGAAAAGCGACTTTGTTCTTTGTCGTTCATAAATGACACGTCCTTTTTAATTTCTGCTAATAGTGTACAACCTTTTCCTGAAAACAGCAACCTAAAGTTATAAGAGATTCTTTTTCTTTAAAATTCGAATACTAATTACGCAGATTAAGGTAGTGATGGCAAAAATAATCCAAAAGGAATATTCATGCTCTGCAAAAGGGAGTTTCACATTCATGCCGTAGATTCCCCCGATGATGGTCGGGATGGTTAGGACAATTGTTAAGGATGTTAAAATTTTCATGACATTATTTAAGTTATTTGAGACGATTGCTGAAAAAGTATTACTAATGTTATCAACTAATTTTAGTTGTATTTTAGTCGTATTTAGTCCTTGTTCTAGTTCAATCAAAATATCCCTTAAAAATGGCAAATGTTTTTCTGGATGATTAAAAATTTCAGCGCTATATAAACGTTTTAATACTTTTAAATTATCCGTTAAAGCTGCTTCGAAATAAACTAGACTTTTTTGAATGTCCATAATCTGATACAATTGACTATTTTCTGTGGCTACTTGGAGCTCTCCTTCAAGTTTGTTGGTTTGTTGGATAAGTGCTTGTAAGTTTTTATTGAAGGAAAGGGCCATCTTCCATGAAAGGGCTAAAATTAAGGCCTTTTCAATAGAAAGATCTTGATGCGTGAACGCCTCTTTTTGAATCCCATGAACGATGTCGTTAGGCCCGTTGCTAACAGTAATTAGTTTGTTATCGACGGTTGCGATTAAAGCAATCGGCACCGTTTCTACTTGCAGATAGCCACTAGGACTGATACTAGCTTTGGGATAACGAAATAAAAGTAACGTAGGCGTTTGTAATTTTTCGTGGCGGAAACCTTCCACTCGAGCATTTTCTTCATCATCTAAAACGCCGGTAAGATAATCTGTTGGTAAGTGGTATTGATTGACGAGACGCTCGATTTCTTCTTCTGTAGGAGATTCTACCGAAATCCAACTTAGGGCTTCATCGTCTGGTGAACAAGGTTCAAAATAGTCATTTTTCAATAATAAATAATTAATCAAAAGATTCACCCCGAATCAACATTTTTTGTTCTAAATCCATTATAATAGAAGTATGACACAATACGAGAAGAAAAGCTTATAAAAAACATTCAAAAATAAGTGGCCGCGATAGGTGAGGCCTCGTTTTGAAAATGGTTTGATAAGTAATCCGTTTTTTATATGAAAAAGCAAGCAAAAAGGGCTTTTAGCACATATATTTAAACGAAATGAAACATCTGTGTAACGTTGATGAAGTATAGTTATAGCAGGTGGAATGAAAGGATTTGTTGAGAGAATGGTGTCGTTTTCGGCAATAATGTTATTTTGGTATATTTTTCCGGTAATTGTGCTCTTTGCGTGCAATTTTCTCGTGTCCACTTTTTCCCTAACGGAACGTTGGAAAATAAAAGCACCGGATTTGGCCATTCCGTTTTTATTCATAGGGATCCATGAGTTATCCAAAGATAGTTATGATGAATCGATTATGCCGTATTTTGTGATTTCTATTTTGTTATTAGGAGTCGCTGTTGCCCTGTTTCAAGCTTATTATTATGGAGAGATTTTATATAGACGATATTTCAAGATGTTTTGGCGGTTGACGTTTTTACTAACGTTTGTGTTGTATGTGTTGCTTATCTTGCTAAATATCAGTCATTATCTACTGTAATAAAGCGTGGAGACAATAGGGGAAATACGCTGTGGGAAAATGTCCCCCACAACTCCCCACTCCGTGGGGTTTTTTTGTTATTTGTGGGGTTATTTTATAAAAAACATAGTAAAAACCTTGTTATAATAACATTTTTTGTTGGGTGATGCTTGTTACATAAAACCCTGTAAATATTACAGAAATTTTAAATAACAGTTAAAAAATAGAAGTTTTTAGATTTATAGTGGTAGAAAGTGGTGGGATGTGGTAGACTTGTTCTATCAAGTGGAAAAGCGGGTGTATTGGCTATGCTTATGGGTGAATACCAACATAATATCGATGCCAAAGGCCGCCTAATCGTTCCATCAAAGTTTCGTGAGGAACTTGGTGAAAAATTTGTGGTAACGAGAGGGATGGATGGCTGTTTATTTGGTTATCCTTTAAATGAATGGTCACAACTTGAAGCAAAACTTCAAGAAATGCCCTTAGCTAAGAAAGATGCACGTACCTTTGTGCGATTCTTTTATTCCGCTGCAACAGAATGTGAGATTGATAAGCAAGGTCGTATCAATATTCCAGCGAATTTACGAACACATGCCAGTTTAGAAAAAGGCTGTGTTGTTATCGGCGTCTCTAACCGAATTGAAATTTGGAGTGACGAACGTTGGCATGCATTCTCTGATGAAGCTGAAGAAAACTTTGATGAATTAGCAGAAACAATGATTGATTTTGGATTTTAGGAATGAGGCAAATGATGACTGAAGAATTTCGCCATTACACTGTTCTTTTAAAAGAAACAGTGGATGGATTACAAGTGAAGCCGGATGGCGTATACGTAGATTGCACACTCGGTGGTGCCGGACATAGTGAATACTTACTGACACAATTGAATGAGCACGGTCATTTATATGCCTTTGATCAAGATCAAAAAGCGTTGGCACATGCTAAGACTCGTTTGCAGAAATATGTAGACAAAGGTCAAGTGACCTTCATCAAATCAAATTTTAGAAATATTAAAGAAGAATTGGCAGAACATGGGGTGTTCCACGTTGATGGGATTCTATACGATCTAGGTGTTTCTTCACCACAATTAGATGAAGCAGAACGTGGTTTTAGCTATCATCAAGACGCGCCCTTAGATATGCGCATGGATCAAGACGCACCCTTGACGGCTCGCGAAGTGGTGAATACGTATAGTTATAGTGAGTTAGTAAAAATTTTCTTTCGTTATGGGGAAGAGAAATTTTCGAAACAGATTGCTCGAGAAATTGAACGTGTTCGTGAAAAGCAGCCAATTGAAACAACAGGTGAACTCGTTGAGATTATTAAGACGGCGATTCCAGCTCCAGCAAGACGCAAAGGTGGACATCCTGCAAAACGAATTTTCCAAGCAATTCGCATTGCCGTTAATGATGAATTAGGGGCAGTTGAAGAGTCGCTAGAACAAGCAATTGATTTGCTAGCGAAAAATGGCAGAATCAGTGTGATTACGTTCCATTCGTTAGAAGATCGTATTGTTAAAACAATGTTTAAAGAATACAGTACGGTACAAGATTTGCCACCAGGCATTCCAGTGGTGCCAGAAGAATTTCAACCAGAATTAAAAGTAATTACCAGAAAACCAATTTTACCAAGTGACAGTGAGTTATCTGAGAATAATCGTTCACGAAGTGCGAAGTTACGCATTGCCGAAAAAATAAAATCTAGATAGAGAGAGGGGTAGACACATGGCTGAATTGAAGAAAGTAAATGATTTCCATTATGAAGCACCAGAAATGGATCAGCCAACTGTGGCAACAGAGCAAGACAGAAAAATGCAAGAGGAAACACTACCTGTCCCCGCTCTATTACCCAAAAAGAAACTAAAAAATGTCTCTTTACTAGAAAAATTAATCGGTGTTGTATTAGTTTGTGCAACGATTGGTATTGCAATTGCGACAATTCAAGTAAGAACGACAATTGTCCAAACCATGAACGATATTACAGAAACACAAGCAGTCATTAAAGAAAAGGAAGATAACGCTTTGAAATTGGAACAAGAAAGAAGCGAACTTTCTAAATCAGATCGAATCAAAGATGTCGCTAAAAAACAAGGACTAGAAAATAACGGCGACAATGTTAGGACTGTTAAATAATGAGTAAAAGACATAAATTTAAACAATTCATGAAAAAGAAAAACTTAAATCCGATGAACAATCGTAAAAAAGTAGGCATCATTTTATTCGCTACGAGTATTGGATTGTTCTTTTTATTTGCCTTTAGAACGACATACATTGTGGCAACAGGCAAAGTAGCCGGTGTCTCACTAAAGGAAAAAACAGCTTCTTTATATGAAGGAAGCCAAGTGGTAAAAGCTAAGCGAGGATCAATTTTAGATCGATATGGTAATCCAATCGCAGAAGATGCTACTTCCTATTCGTTATATGTCGTATTATCAAAAAAATATACGGGACAAAATAATGAAAAGCTATATGCGGAGAAAAAAGACTTCGATGATATTGCTGAAATTTTAGCGAAATATACCAAACTAGACAAAAAAACAGCATTGAAATACTTGAATAATGGGATCCATGAAGATGGGTCAACACAATATCAAGTGGAATTTGGTACAGGTGGTCAAAACATCACCTTGGAAACACGCCAAAAAATTGAAGCAGATTTGAAAAAGAAAAAAATCTCAGGTGTTTATTTCAATGAACATCCAGCCAGATTATATCCCAATGGGCAGTTTGCTTCTCACTTTATTGGCTATACAAAAGCAGCCAATCCAGATGATGATAAAGAAGGCTTAGTAGGTGCGATGGGACTAGAACAGACCTATAATGATATTTTAAGCGGAACCGATGGCCGTGTGTATTTTGAAAAAGATATTTACGGTAATGCCTTACCAGGAACTGTGGCGGAAGAGAAAAAAGCAGTGGATGGTCAAGATATTTACACAACGCTGGATAGTCGCTTGCAAAATACCTTAGAAGATTTAATGACGCAAGTTAATGAAAAATATGAACCAGTTTCTATGACTGCCATGTTAATGGAAGCAAAAACAGGCGAAATTGTTGCCATGTCTCAACGGCCAACATTTAATCCTGAAACGAAACAAGGGTTAGACGATAATGGTACGTGGCAGAACCTATTAGTTGAAAGTCCTTATGAACCAGGCTCAACAATCAAATTATTTACAACAGCTGCTTCTATGGAACAAGGACAGTTTAATCCTAATGAATTATTCAATCGTGTTGGTGGAATTCAAGTTGGGGATGTAACTGTGAATGACCATGACTACACTCGGTTGAACGGGAAAGAATATTTGAATTATCGTCAAGCCATTTCTTGGTCTAGTAATATTGGTATGGTAAAACTAGAACAAAAAATGGGTGATGAAAAATGGATGGAATATTTGAAAAAATTTGGTTTTGGTACGAGCACGCATTCAGGTTTAAGTGGTGAATCTGCTGGTAAATTGCCAGGAACAAACTTTGTAGATAGAGCAATGTCGGCATTTGGTCAAGCAATTACAGTTACTAATTTCCAAATGATGAAAGGTTTCTCAGCTATTGCAAATGACGGTTCAATGTTGCAACCTCATTACATCAGCAAAATTGTTGACAAAAATACAGGAAAAGAAACGATTACGGAACCACAAATCGTAGGAACCCCAATCAAAGCGCAAACAGCTCAACAGATCCGTACGTACATGATTGATACTGTTGAAGACCCGACTTACGGGATTGCGTATGATATTTATAAAGTACCAGGCTATCATGTTGCTGCCAAAACAGGAACTGCCCAGATTTCAGATGGTAAAGGGTACGTTGATGGAGCAAGTCAAGTCTTGTCTTCTGTAGTGGAAATGGTCCCAGCGGATAATCCTGAATATGTTTTGTATATTACACTTAGACAAGCAAAAACAGGTTCGCCT
The DNA here is from genome assembly GCF_050533535.1 of Enterococcus sp. DIV2453a. Lineage (NCBI taxonomy): Bacteria > Bacillati > Bacillota > Bacilli > Lactobacillales > Enterococcaceae > Enterococcus > Enterococcus sp. DIV2453a. The sequence goes on from NZ_CP172899.1 coordinate 835,587, forward strand.
TCAGAAGCAATGGCGGCAATTGCAAACCCATTAATGAAATTAGCGTTAGACATTAAAGAGACAGATCCGGAAACAACGAAAGTAGCTTCTGATAAAGTCACAGTTGCTGATTATAAAAACATGACGCCAGCGGAAGCGTTGGCCAATGCCAAAGTGAACGGGGTGGATCCTGTGATTATCGGTGATGGTGAAAAAATCAAGAAACAATCAACGCCGTCTGGTCAAACATTAATGCCTAATCAGAAATTGATTTTGATCACAAATGGAACGAACTATATGCCTGATTTAACCGGCTGGTCCAAGAGCGATGTTACCAAGTTTGGTGATTTATTAGGTTTGACTGTCGAGTTTAAAGGTGAAGGCTATGTGACGAAACAAAGTATCGCTGCTGAAACTGAAATTACGGAGAAAAAATTAACCGTGACTTTAGAAGGCACAGAATAATAACGTAGAATAATTAGGAGAGATAACATGGAGTGGACACAGATTTTTATTCCCATAGTGGTGAGTTTTGCCATTACAGTGAGCGTAATGCCACTATTCATTGGCTATTTTCAAATGAAAAAACAAGGGCAGGTTACTCGTGAAGATGGCCCAACTTGGCATAGCGTGAAAACAGGTACCCCTACAATGGGTGGAGTCGTTTTCCTTGTAGCCAGCTTGATTACTTCGCTAGCAATGGGGTTATTTTTCCACCAATTTACGCCGTCTCTACTAATTATTCTATTTATTTTAGTATTATACGGTTTGTTAGGTTATTTAGATGATTTCATTAAAGTCTTTAAAAAACGGAACATGGGCTTGAATTCTCGTCAAAAATTAATTGGTCAAATTTTTGGTGGGTTGGTTTTCTACTTTGTTTATCGAAGTGAAGGCTTTTCAGACACCTTAGATTTGTTTGGAGTAGCAGAAGTTCCGTTAGGTATTTTTTATGGTGTGTTTATTATTTTTTGGTTAGTCGGTTTTTCTAATGCCGTGAATTTGACAGATGGGATTGATGGCTTAGTTGCTGGTTTAGGAACAATTTCATTTGGTACTTATGCAATTATTGCCTGGAAACAACAACAATTTGATGTTGTGATTATCTGCCTAAGTGTGATTGGTGGGCTGATCGGCTTTTTCCCTTATAATAGAAAACCAGCAAAAATCTTCATGGGTGATGTTGGTTCATTAGCATTAGGTGGATTGTTAGCAGCAATTTCAATTATTTTGCATCAAGAATGGACGCTACTTTTAATTGGACTTGTCTACGTTTGTGAAACAGCAAGTGTTATTTTACAAGTTGCTTCATTTAAATTATTTGGTCGACGGATTTTTAAAATGTCACCAATTCATCACCATTTTGAAATGTGTGGTTGGTCTGAATGGAAAATTGATTTTGTCTTTTGGTCTGTCGGTTTAATCTGTTCAGGAATCACATTATGGATTCTTTTCTAATCTATCAAAGGGGAAATTGACAATGAAAAAAATAACAACCTATCAAAACAAAAAAGTGTTGGTTTTAGGACTAGCTAAAAGTGGTGTCAGCGCAGCGAAACTCTTACATGAGTTAGGTGCGCTCGTTACCGTTAATGACGCAAAACAATTTGATCAAAACCCTGACGCCCAAGATTTATTAACCTTGGGTATTCGTGTTGTTACAGGGGGGCATCCAATTGAATTGTTGGATGAAGAATTTGAACTAATCGTTAAAAATCCTGGTATTCCTTATACAAATCCACTTGTGGCAGAAGCACTAACTCGGAAAATTCCTATCATAACTGAGGTGGAATTAGCAGGTCAAATTGCCGAATGTCCAATTGTCGGCATTACGGGCACCAATGGTAAAACAACCACGACCACGATGATTGGTTTACTGCTAAATGCTGACAGAACGGCTGGTGAGGCACGTTTGGCGGGAAATATTGGTTTTCCAGCGAGTACGGTGGCTCAAGAAGCAACAGCCAAGGATGATCTTGTGATGGAACTTTCTAGTTTTCAGTTAATGGGAATTGAGACGTTTCACCCACAAATTGCAGTAATTACAAATATTTTTGAAGCACACTTGGATTATCATGGTTCGCGGAAAGAATATGTTGCTGCAAAATGGGCCATTCAAAAAAACATGACCGCAGATGACACCTTGATTTTAAATTGGAATCAAGTAGAGCTTCAAACGTTAGCCGAAACCACAGCTGCCAACGTATTGCCTTTTTCAACGAAAGAAGCAGTAGAAGGGGCTTATCTTTTAGATGGGAAATTATATTTCAATGAAGAATATATTATGCCCGCCGATGAGCTAGGGATTCCTGGCAGTCACAATATTGAAAATGCACTCGCAGCGATTTGTGTAGCTAAATTAAAAAATGTATCGAATGCTCAGATTAGACAAACTTTGACAAACTTTTCAGGCGTTCCCCATCGAACGCAATTTGTTGGCGAAGTTCGGCAAAGACGTTTTTATAACGATTCAAAAGCAACCAATATTTTAGCTACAGAGATGGCGTTAAGTGGGTTTGACAACCAAAAGCTACTTTTACTTGCGGGTGGCTTGGATCGCGGTAACTCATTTGATGAATTAGTTCCTGCCCTGTTGGGACTCAAAGCAATTGTTTTGTTTGGAGAAACCAAAGAAAAATTGGCGGAAGCTGCTAAAAAAGCGAACATTGAAACAATTTTATTTGCTGAAAATGTTCAAACGGCGGTTACCATTGCCTTTGATTATTCGGAAAAAGATGATACTATTTTACTATCACCTGCTTGCGCAAGTTGGGATCAATACCCGAATTTTGAAGTACGCGGGGAAGCCTTTATGCAAGCTGTTCAACAATTAAAAGAAAGTGAAATGTGAGAAAATGAAGATACTAGTAACTGGTGGTGGCACAGGTGGGCATATCTATCCTGCGTTATCCTTCGTCGAACACGTCAAAAAAGAAGCACCTGCAACAGAATTCTTGTATGTGGGAACAGAAAATGGTCTAGAAAGTCAAATTGTGCCAAAGGCGAAAATTCCATTTAAAACGATTAAAATTCAAGGATTCAAGCGTTCGCTAAGTCCTCAAAATTTTAAAACAATTTATTTATTTTTAACAAGCATTAATAAAGCAAAAAAAATTATTCGTGAATTTCAACCAGATGTGGTCATTGGTACAGGCGGTTATGTTTCTGGTGCAGTGGTTTATGCGGCCCACCAATTAAAAATACCGACAATTATTCATGAACAAAATAGTATCCCCGGAATGACAAATAAATTTTTAAGTCGTTATGTGGATAAAATTGCGATTTGTTTTCCAGATGTCGCTAGTTTTTTCCCGAAAGAAAAAACAATTTTAACAGGGAACCCGCGGGGACAAGAAGTCGTAACGGTGGAAAAGTCAGCTATTTTATCAGAGTTTGGCTTGGATCCAGCAAAGAAAACGGTGGTTTTATTTGGCGGAAGTCGTGGCGCCTTGAAAATTAATCAAGCGTTTGAACAGGCCTTTCCTTTGTTTGAAGAGAGAGAGTATCAAGTTTTATACGCTTCAGGAGAAAGATATTATCAGGAACTTCAAGAAAGTCTAAAGCTTTCTGAAAAGAAATTGACAAACATAAGTGTGCAACCGTATATTGATAAAATGGTTGAAGTGATGGCTAATACCGATTTAATGGTGGGACGTGCAGGAGCAACCTCAATTGCGGAGTTCACCGCATTAGGATTACCAGCAATTTTAATTCCGAGTCCTTACGTCACGAATGATCATCAAACGAAAAACGCGCAAAGCTTAGTAAAAGTTGGTGCTGTTGAAATGATTCCAGATGCAGAATTGACCGGCGCTCGTTTAGTTGCGGCAATTGATGATATTTTATTAAACAATGAAAAAAGACAACAGATGGCAACGGCGTCCAAAGGGGAAGGCATCCCAGATGCAAGTGATCGTTTGTATCAAGTTGTGAAAACGTTAGTCTGAGATAGGAGGTGTGGAAGATTAGTAACGAGAACGATATATTCAAAAAAAGAAAACCATTACCTCCAAAAAAATCGGAAGAGTCTCAACCTGAACTGACACCTTGGCAAAAACAAAACCAAGAATATTTGAAGAAGCAAGCGGAAGAAGCTGCTTCAAAAGGTGAAAACGAACAAGCAGAAGTCACCATCACTTTACAAGAACAAAGTCAAGAAGAGCCTCAACAACATCTTCCACAAGAAACAGTGGAAGAAGAGGAGCATTTTGCAGATCGTTTACCGAACGTTAAGAAAACACGGAACAAGCGCTTATATAGGCGTTTAGCCTTTATTTTAACTTGTTTAGGGACAGCCATTTTAGTGGCATTGTATTTTGTTTCGCCTCTTAGTCGATTGAGTGAAGTAACAGTTTCAGGCAACAAAAGTGTGGAGAGCCAAGCGATTATTCAGCAGTCAAAACTTGAAACGGGCAGTGGCTTATGGGAGCAGTATTCAAATAGAAATTATTTTTCTGCAAATATTCAGAAAAAGTTTCCAATTATAAAAAAGGCGAACATTAAGTTAAATGGTATTAATTCATTTAAAATTGATATTCAAGAGTATCAAATTGTCGCTCTTGCTGCGACTAAAGGCGGCTATCATCCGATTTTAGAGAATGGTAAAACTTTGGCGGAAACCACCAAGGCTGCTGAAAGTGGCAAACCAATTTTTGAGAATTTCAAAGAGGATAAATTAATCCCTGAATTAATGGCCTCTTACAACAAATTACCTCAAGAAATTAAACAAGGAATTTCAGAAATTAAATATGCACCATCAAAAACCAATAAAGACTTGATTAATGTCTATATGAATGATGGAAATCGAGTGATTGTTAATATTTCTGATTTAAGTGAAAAAATGGCTTATTATTCACAAGTAGCCGAGCAAATGGACAAACCTGGAATCGTTGATATGGAAGTCGGCATTTTTTCTTATCCGTATGAAAAAGAAAGTGAAGAAACGGGCAGTGAAGTTTCCGAAGATTCAGCGGCTGAAAATCAAGAAGTTGTGGACCCAAATGCAGGCGTAGCAACGGATGAAGCGAATAACGGTACGCCGACAAATGGAGAAAATCAAGAAGTGCAACAAGCAGAATAAGTTTTTTACAAAAATGTTTCAAAAATTAACGAACAAATTCGTATAATCTGCTTTCTAAAACCCCCATTTTTATGGTAAAATTGGAAGAAGTGAATAATACTAAAAAAGAGATAGTTAAACGGACGCCTTTGTCCGCTTAGATATTGGAATTAATAGGAGGAGGAATTCCGTTCATGGCAAAAACAGGAATGTATGTAGGCCTCGATATTGGTACAACTTCTGTCAAAGTAGTTGTCGCTGAATATATTGAAGGTCAAATGAACATCATCGGCGTTGGAAATGCAAAATCAGACGGTTTGAATCGAGGGATTGTCGTCGATATTGATCAAACAGTTCAAGCAATCCAACGGGCCGTTCGACAAGCCGAAGAAAAAGCCGGCATTCAAATTAAAAGCGTAAATGTTGGATTACCAGCGAATTTATTAGAAGTAGAAAGCTGTCAAGGAATGATAGCTGTTAGCAGTGAATCAAAAGAAATTACAGATGAGGATGTGCGCAACGTCGCATCTGCAGCTTTGGTTCGTTCAACTCCTCCTGAACGTCAAATTGTTGCAATCTTACCGCAAGACTTTACCGTCGACGGCTTTGAAGGCATCAAAGACCCACGTGGAATGCTTGGCGTTCGCATGGAGATGTTTGGCGTTGTCTATACTGGACCAAAAACAATCATCCATAACATCCGTAAATGTGTTGAAAAAGCTGGCTTAGGAATTAACGAATTAGTGATTACACCGCTTGCTTTAACGGAAACAATTTTAACAGATGGCGAAAAAGACTTTGGAACAATTGTCATTGATATGGGTGGCGGTCAAACAACGACATCTGTTATCCACGACAAACAATTGAAATTTACTCATGTTAACCAAGAAGGCGGCGAGTTCATCACGAAAGATATCTCAATCGTATTGAATACTTCTTTTAACAACGCCGAAGCCTTAAAAATTAATTATGGGGATGCTTATCCAGAAAGAACTTCAGCAAACGAAGAGTTTCCTGTTGATGTTATCGGTAAGTCAGAGCCTGTAAGAGTGGACGAACGTTACCTTTCAGAAATTATTGAAGCGCGTGTGGAACAAATTTTGAGAAAATCAAAAGAAGTTCTGGATGAAATTGATGCGTTTGAATTACCTGGAGGCGTTGTATTAACTGGTGGCGCCGCTAGTATGCCAGGTATTGTCGATTTGGCGCAAGAAATTTTTGAAGCCAACGTAAAACTATACGTACCAAATCACATGGGCTTACGTAACCCAGTCTTCGCTAATGTCATTAGCATTGTGGAATATTCAGCGCAACTAAACGATATTTATCACATTGCCAAATATGCAATCCCTGGTGAAAAATCGAAACCAGCACAATCAGTCGCTGTCCAACAAGAAGTTCGCTATGACACATATGCTGAACAGCCTCAAGAAGAATACGAAGAATTCAACGAACGTGAGTCTGGTGAAAAAGTGACAGGCAAAATCAAAGACTTCTTCTCGAACATTTTCGACTAATCACACAAACAGGAGGATACGATATCATGGAATTTTCATTAGACAATAACATTAACAACGGTGCAGTCATTAAAGTTATCGGTGTAGGTGGCGGCGGCGGAAACGCTGTAAACCGTATGATCGAAGAAAACGTTAAAGGCGTGGAATTTATCACAGCCAATACAGACGTTCAAGCATTAAAACATTCAAAAGCAGAAACAGTGATTCAATTAGGCCCTAAATACACTCGTGGTTTAGGTGCTGGTTCACAACCTGAAGTTGGCCAAAAAGCTGCAGAAGAAAGTGAACAAGTGATTTCAGAATCATTACAAGGCGCGGATATGATTTTCATTACTGCTGGTATGGGTGGCGGAACTGGTACAGGTGCTGCCCCAGTAGTTGCAAAAATCGCTAAAGAATTAGGCGCTTTAACAGTTGGTGTAGTAACTCGTCCATTTAGTTTTGAAGGTCCAAAACGTGGTCGTTTTGCCGCTGAAGGAATTGCCTTATTAAAAGAAAACGTTGATACACTATTAATTATCTCAAACAACCGCTTATTAGAAGTCGTTGACAAGAAAACGCCAATGCTTGAAGCATTTAGAGAAGCTGATAATGTATTACGTCAAGGTGTTCAAGGGATTTCAGATTTAATCACTGCACCAGGTTACGTAAACTTGGACTTTGCTGACGTGAAAACAGTGATGGAAAACCAAGGAACAGCTTTAATGGGGATTGGTGTAGCGAGCGGCGAAGAACGCGTAATTGAAGCAACGAAAAAAGCTATTTCTTCACCATTGTTAGAAACATCAATCGATGGTGCGGAACAAGTCTTATTAAACATTACTGGTGGCTTAGACATGACCTTGTTTGAAGCACAAGATGCTTCAGATATCGTTACAAATGCTGCTTCAGGTGATGTGAACATCATCCTAGGTACATCAATCAACGAAGATTTAGGCGACGAAATTCGTGTAACAGTAATCGCTACAGGTATTGATGAATCAAAAAAGGATAGAAAACCGCACCGTCAAACAAGACAAGCGGTTCAACCAATGCAACAAACAACTCAATCTGTGGAAATGGATCAACCAAAATCACAAGAAGAAGCAAGTGCTTTTGGCGATTGGGATATTCGCAGAGAACAAAATACACGTCCAAAAGTTGATGAATCTTCATTAGAACAAGTAGACAAAAAAGAATTTGACACATTCCACCGTGAAGAACCAAATCACAATGATGACGAATTAAGTACGCCACCATTTTTCCGCAGAAAACGATAAGGAGCATCGATTAGAAATGATAGCTGAAAACTTAACAAATATTAATAATCAACTTCAGCTAGCATGCAAAAGCTCACAGCGCTCTGTTGCTGATGTGACAATGATTGGCGTCACTAAATCAGTAGGAATTGAGGAAGCAGCAGAGCTTGTTCAGCTTGGTGTCCAGAATTTAGCTGAAAACCGAGTAGATAAGTTACTAGAAAAGAAAGCTGGATTGGAAAAATTTAATGATATTCAGTGGCATTTAATTGGTAATTTACAACGTAGGAAGGTAAAATTAATTATTAATGAGATAGATTATTTTCATGCATTAGATAGTCTGAGTCTAGCCAAAGAAATTCAAAAAAGAGCAACGAAAGTTATTCGTTGTTTTGTTGAAGTGAATATAACTGGGGAAGAAAGCAAGCACGGCTTTCGTAAAGAAGACGTCTTACCTTTCATTCAAGAACTTGCTGATTTGGACAAAATTCAAATCGTCGGTCTAATGACTATGGCACCTTTTGGGGCAAGTGAAGAAGTATTACATGCAACATTTAGAGAATTAAAAGAGCTGCAAATGACCGTAAATGAGAAACATTTATCTTTTGCTCCTTGTACAGAACTTAGCATGGGAATGAGTAACGATTTCCCAATCGCAGTTGAAGAAGGTGCAACTTTTATACGAATCGGAACAGCGTTATTCAGAGATGCGTAAAGGAGAGGAATTTATGTCAATTTTTAACAAGGATGCGTTATCGAGCTTTTTTGGCTTATCTGGCGAAGAAGATGATTATTATGATAACTACGAAGAATATGAAGAGCGCAAAGCAGTTAATGAACCACCGCGTCGTGCAGCTCGGCCTAAACCACAACGCCCTGTTCAACAACAGGAAAGTTACAGTCAGCCAGCTTATACACAACAAAGTGAGCCTGTAGTTGAAAAACCTTCTGCACGCTATCGTTCTGCTGAAGCGCATCAAGAAAGAGACACACAACAAGCTGCTTACACAGAGAAAAAAGTGGTTTCTATGCGTAGTTCTAATCAATCAGCGACTACGAACACAAGACGAGCACAAGAAAGCACCGCCAATGCAAAAACACATAAAATTACTATTATTGAACCACGTGTGTATTCAGAAGCAATGAGCATTGCGAAACATTTATTTGCTGAAGAAGCTGTGCTAGTTAATTTTACATTAGTAGAAGAAGACCAAGCACGACGCATCGTTGATTTCTTAACTGGTACTGTGTATGCTTTAGACGGAGATATTCAGCGCGTTGGCAATGAAATCTTCTTATGCACACCAGCGAATATGGAAATTGATAGTGCGACAGCACAATCTTTAGCCAACAAACAATTCTTTGATTTCTAAGCCTTAGGGAGGTGTTATTATCGCAACACTGATTACTCTATTATACAAAGGCGTTCAAATCTATTCAGGATTACTAGTGATTTACGCGCTACTTTCATGGTTTCCAGGAGCATATGATTCTGCTTTCGGGCGTTTGCTCTCTAGAATTTGTGAACCATACTTAAGTTTGTTTGACCGTTTGAATTTAAGGATTGGAATGGTTGGATTTAACGTAATGGTAGGGATTATTGTCCTTAACCTAGCAGCGGGTGGCTTAGCAGTCATTTTACGAGCTATTGTTTATTAATAACTTTTAGAAAGGATGATTTATCTATGAACGCAAATGTGTATCAACATTTCCGCAAAGATGAACATCCTTTTATTGACACTGTCGGGGATTGGCTAGAGCAAGTGGAGATGCAATACGCGCCTTATTTGACAGACTTTCTTGATCCTAGACAGGCGTATATTTTGGAAACGTTGATTCGACAAAACAGTGATTTATCGTTTACTTTTTATGGTGGTTATGAGCAAGCAGAACGAAAACGCTGCTTGATTTATCCAGCGTATTACATACCAGAAGAGACAGATTTTGGTGTTGTATTATTTGAAATTATTTATCCATCTAAATTTGCGACATTATCTCATGGGAAAATTTTAGGCACCTTGATGAATGTTGGGGTTCGTAGGGAAGCCTTTGGAGATATTATTTCCGATGGTGATAAGTGGCAGGTTTTTATAGCACAAGAAGTAGCTGGCTTCGTTGTTAACCAAGTCGACAAAATTGGTAAAATTACTGTTCGCTTAGAAGAGCGGGATTATACACAAATTTTGATACCGAAGGATGGTTGGCAAGAAGAGCGAACGACTATGAGCTCTTTGCGGCTGGATAGTGTGATTTCCGCCGTATTTAATATTTCAAGGCAGCGATCAAAACAATTGATCGAATCTGGTAAAGTAAAAGTCAATTGGACAGAAACGACACGACCAGATTTTGCTTTAGATTTATTAGATATTGTTTCGATACGGGGATTTGGGCGCCTTCAGATTCAAGAATTAGAAGGAAAAACAAAGAAAGAAAAATTTCGTGTCCTCTTAGGGGTATTGAGAAAATAATCTCGAACTTTTGTTTAAGAAAACCATTTTGGCTGTTCATTCAGACGAAGTTGTGTATAATAAAAAAAGTAAGATATTTGCTATTTCAGGATTAGTATGAGAATGTGTTCATAAGGGGTTTTACAAAAATAATCCAAAGAGGTGAAGGAATATGGCATTAACTCCATTAGATATTCAAAACAAAGACTTCTCAACAAAAATGAGAGGCTATAACCAAGACGATGTAGATGACTTTTTAGATCAAGTCACACGTGATTATGAAGATGCATTACAAAAAAATCGTGAACTTGAGAAATCATTAAAACACGCAGAAGAAAAATTACAATACTTCAATGAATTGAAAGATGCATTGAACCAATCAATTATTGTTGCACAAGATACCGCTGATAAAGTGAAATCAAGTGCCAATAAAGAATCAGAAATGATTATCACTTCGGCAGATAACCAAGCCAAAGAAACCTTGGTAGAAGCTGAACGTAAATCAAATGCAATGATTGCAGATGCTGAAGCGAAATCAACACAAATCTTAGCAGAAGCAATTGAACGTGCCCGTCAATTAGCTGGGGAAACAGAAGACTTGAAGAAGAAAACACGTGTCTTCCATCAACGCTTAAGCTTAATGCTTGAAACTCAATTAGAGCAAGTAAAGAGTGAAGAGTGGGAAGAGATTTTAAAGCCTTTTTCTAGTTATGTCGGAGACAAACATACAGCAGTTAAGGAAATTCTTGATGAACAAGACCTTGACAACGAAAATGAAACTGTTGTAAACTCTGAAGAGAACACAGATGCTGTAGTAGAAAAAAAGCCTGTAATTGAAGTCACTGAAGAAACAATTGAAGAAGAATCAAAATAGATAGAACAGAACGTTTAATGTTTATTCTTAGCAGCGAGTCAATGATAGTGAAAGTTTGACAGACACTGGCATTAAACAGATCCTCTATCCTAGATGCAGTTCTGAACACTTGAGTAGGAACTGCCGGATAATTACCGTTATCAATTTCAGAGAAAGTAGGGGCAACTCTACTTTGAATTTGGGTGGTAACACGAGTACTTCGTCCCTTGGGATGGAGTACTCTTTTTTTATCTACTTTTATCAGCTATCGTTCATCTTTAGTATGAACTAACACAATTAAATCGATAAAATGAAAGCGAGGCAAATGCATATGAAAATGAAAGAAACATTGCAATTAGGAAAAACAGCTTTTCCAATGCGTGGGAACTTGCCAAACCGTGAAGCAGAATGGCAAAAAGACTGGGAAGAAAAAGGCTTATATGAACAACGTCAAAAATTAAACGAAGGAAAACCAACCTTTGTTTTACATGATGGCCCTCCGTATGCAAACGGAAATATTCATTTAGGACATTCTTTGAATAAAATCAGTAAAGATATTATTATTCGTTCAAAATCAATGTCTGGTTTCCGTTCTCCTTATGTGCCTGGTTGGGATACCCATGGTTTACCAATTGAGCAAGTGTTAACCAATAAAGGGGTTAAACGTAAAGAAATGACTGTCGCTGAGTATCGCGAAAAATGTAAAGAGTATGCCTTATCACAAGTCGATAAACAACGTAACGATTTTAAACGTTTAGGTGTGTCAGGCGATTGGGAACATCCATACATTACGTTAGATCCAGAGTATGAAGCAGCAGAAATTCGTGTTTTTGGTAAGATGGCAGAAAAAGGCTATATTTATAAAGGCTTAAAACCAATTTATTGGTCTCCTTCAAGTGAATCTTCTTTAGCAGAAGCAGAAATTGAATACAAAGATGTAAAATCACCTTCTATTTACGTAGCTTTTAATGTGGTCGATGGTAAAGGTCTTTTAGATAACGAGACAGCCTTCGTCATCTGGACGACAACCCCTTGGACATTACCAGCCAACTTAGGTATTTCAGTTAATCCTGATTTTACGTATGTTGAAGTGAAGGCAGACGGTCGTAAATTTGTAATTGCTAAAGATTTATTAGCAACAGTTAAAGAAGCGATTGGTTGGGAAGAAGTAGAAGTCTTGCGAGAATTTTCTGGTGAAAAATTAGATCGTATGACAGCTCAACATCCATTCTATGATCGAACATCACTTGTTATGCTAGGCGACCACGTGACGCTAGATGCCGGGACTGGCTTAGTTCATACCGCACCAGGACATGGTGAAGATGACTATATCGTTAGCCGTAAATATGATTTACCTGTTATTTCTCCTGTTGACAGCCGTGGGGTCTTTACAGATGAAGCACCTGGTTTTGAAGGAATTTTCTATGACAAAGCGAATCCAATGATTACTGAGTTATTAGAAGAAAAAGGCGCATTATTAAAATTAGATTTCTTTACGCATAGTTATCCACATGACTGGCGTACCAAAAAACCAGTTATCTACCGTGCAACGCCACAATGGTTTGCTTCAATCTCTAAATTCCGTCAAGATATTTTAGATGAAGTTGAGAAAGTTGACTGGCTAATTCCTTGGGGAAAAACACGTTTGTATAATATGATTCGTGACCGTGGTGATTGGGTAATCTCTCGCCAAAGAGCGTGGGGTGTACCATTACCGATCTTCTATGCTGAAAATGGAGAAGCCATCATTACGCCAGAAACAATTGAACATGTAGCGAATTTATTTGCAGAACATGGATCAAATATCTGGTTTATGCGTGAAGCAAAAGAGTTACTACCAGCAGGCTTTACACATCCAGGTTCACCAAATGGCGAGTTTACCAAAGAAACAGATATCATGGACGTTTGGTTTGACTCAGGTTCTTCACATGAAGGAGTTTTACGAGAAAGAGAAGAGTTAACTTTCCCAGCAGATATGTATTTAGAAGGTTCTGACCAATATCGTGGTTGGTTTAACTCAAGTATTACAACAAGTGTTGCTATCAATGGGGTAGCGCCTTATAAATCAATCATTTCTCAAGGGATGGTTCTCGATGGCGAAGGCCGTAAGATGAGTAAATCGTTAGGCAATACTATCTTACCTGAAAAAGTTATCAATCAAATGGGTGCAGATATCTTACGCTTGTGGGTAAGTAGTGTTGACGCGGAAGCCGATGTGCGTGTCTCAATGGATATCTTAAACCAAGTATCTGAAGTGTACCGGAAAATCCGTAATACTATGCGTTTCTTGTTAGCGAATACGAGTGATTTTAATCCAGCTGAGCATACCGTAGCTTATGCTGATTTACGTTCTGTAGATAAATACATGACGGTTCGTTTAAATCAAGTCATTCAAGAAATCCGTGAAAATGGTTATGAAAAATATAATTTCATGCATATTTATCGGACAGTTATGAACTTCTTAACTGTAGATCTATCTTCTTTCTATTTAGACTTTGCGAAAGATGTCGTTTATATTGAAGCTGAAAACGATTATCAACGTCGTTGTATGCAGACTGTTTTCTATCAAACATTGGTTTCATTAACAAAACTATTGACACCAATTATTCCACATACAGCGGAAGAAATTTGGAGTTTCTTACAAGAAGAAGAAGAGTATGTGCAATTAGCTGAATTCCCAGGTTACGAAACGTTTACTAATGAAGAAGAATTGATGGATACATGGGCAGCCTTTATGGATTTCCGTGACAATGTCTTAAAAGCGTTGGAAGAAGCTCGTCATTCTAAATTAATCGGTAAATCGTTAGAAGCCAAAGTGACCGTTTATCCAAATGAACAAATTCGTCAATTAATGACAGCTGTTGATGCAGATATTGCTCAATTACTAATTGTTTCCGACTTTGAAGTATCAAAAGAAGTAGCACCTAGTGAAGCTGTTCAATTTGAAGACATGGCTATTTTAGTTGAAAAAGCAGAAGGCGAAACGTGTGACCGTTGTCGTTCCGTTCGTCAAGATGTCGGCTCAGATGAAAAATTACCAACACTTTGTGGCCGTTGTGCACACATTGTTGAAGAAAATTATCCAGAAGCGGTTGCTGAAGGATTCGAATAAACAAGAAAAAAGATCCGCTAGTCGTTAACTAGCGGATCTTTTTTGGCTTATTTATTGATTAAGTTGACCGCGGTCACGGTACCAGTTATCTGGTTGCCATTCCCAAGTAAAGCCATCTTTTTCTAATAAGTCGAAGGCAGCTTGCGGGCCCATTGTGCCAGCGGCATAATTAGGGAAAGAAACGTCTGTTTTATCCCAAGCATGTCGAATAATGTCAACAATGCGCCAAGATTGGGCAACTTCGTCCCAATGAGAGAAGTTTGTACTATCGCCATTTAGGCAGTCTAATAGAAGTTTTTCGTATGCTTCTGGACTATTTTCAGTCATTTCAGCACTTTGACGGAAATCAAGTTTCACTGGAGTTGTATTGAACCCTTGACCGATTTCTTTTCCATTTAAGGTTAATGAAAATCCTTCAGTTGGTTGGATATAGATAGTTAAAACATTCGGTGGTAAATCGGTTTTATCGCATTCTTCACACGTATCATCTTTGAAGACATTAATAGGTACTTGTTTAAAGACGATGTTAATGCGTGTGCCTTTTTCAGTTAATCGTTTACCTGTGCGAACATAGAAAGGGACGCCAGACCAACGGAAATTATCAATTAAAAATTTACCAGCAACAAAAGTTTCAGTGGATGAAGTTTCTGCCACATTCGGTTCATCACGATAGGCTGCAAATGTTTGATCAGCTAGCTGACCTTCGCCGTATTGGCCACGCACGAAATTTTGAAGGGCTTCTTCTTCAGAATAAAGGCGGATGGCACGTAAAGCTTTTACTTTTTCAGTCCGAATTTCTTTTTCAGAAAAGGCAACAGGAGGCTCCATCGAAAGCAATGCAACGACTTGTAAAATATGATTTTGAACCATATCTTTTAGTGCGCCACTGTGGTCGTAATAGCCGCCACGATCCTCGACACCTAAGCTTTCAGCGAAGGTGATTTGGACATTATCAATGTAACGATTGTTCCATTGTGATTCAAAAATATTATTGGCAAAACGAATGGCTGAAATATTTTGGATCATTTCTTTGCCTAAGTAATGGTCAATTCGGAAAATATCTTGTTCAGGAAATGCAGCACGAATTTCTTCATTTAATTCGTAGGCAGATTCATAATCAGAACCAAATGGCTTTTCGATAATTAGACGATCAAAGCCTTCTTCCGAAATAATATGTTGTGATTTCAAGTGATTAACAATGGTTCCAAAGAATTGAGGGGCCATAGCTAAATAGTAAACATGATTGCCTTCTAAGTGGTATTGTTCATTTAGGCGATCAGATAATTCTTTTAAGGTATTATAATGTTCCGTATCATTCACATTATGTGATTGGTAATAGAAATGACTAGAAAATTCAATTGCCTCTTCGGCCGTAGGATTTAAGTCTTGAATGGTTTCACGAACGATTTCACGATAGTATTCGTCTGTCCATTCCCGACGTGCGGTACCAATCACCGCAAAACGCTCAGCTAATAATCCTTTTTTATATAAGCGGAACAGGGAAGGATACAATTTGCGTTTGGCAAGATCACCTGTCCCCCCGAAAATAGTAAATAATGCTACTTTTTCATTCATTAGTTTTCCTCACTTTCTCTAATCAACGGCTCAACAAAAATTGTGTTTGCTGCTTTAAAGCTGACGGATAGCTCTTTGTTTTCATTATAAATGGTGATCGGTCCTTCATATGCAGCAATTTCTTTAATCGTATATTCTTCTTGAATATTTAAATCAATGGAAACTAAATAATCCAGTAATTCTTTTTCGTCTAAGACACGTGCAATCCGAACTTTTGTGCCAACAGGGTAGTCTGTTAACGTTTGGCGTTTCTCCTCATGAATGGGTTGATTATCTTCGGGAATAACACCACCGTGTGGACAAAATTCTGGATGATTTAAATAATCCGCTAAACGGTTCACAAGCGTCTGTGAAGTAACATGTTCTAAAACTTCTGCCTCTTCGTGCACATCATTCCAAGTGTAATTTAAGTGCTCTACTAAAAAGACTTCCCAGATTCGGTGTTTGCGAATTAACGTACTCGCTTTTTTTAAGCCTTTTTCAGTTAATTGTACCCCTTGATAAGGAGAATGCTCAACCAAATCTTCTTTTACTAACTTTGAAATCATCTCACTAACCGAAGCTGCCGAAACATCGAGTCCAGAAACAATTTGTTTATTATTCACTTTAACTTCGTCGCCACCTAATTCAAAAATTAATTTTAAATAGTCTTCGCGATTTGGTGTCATAGGGGCTCATCCTTTCAAAAAAACATCATCCTAAGTTTATCAGAAAAAGGCGCATTTGACTATTTAATAATATTCAAGTTGTAAGAAAACTTTCTGAATGCTTTTGCAAGGGATGTAAAAAATAAATCACCCACCGCACATACTTCGTTTTATGTGTCGTGGGTGATTTATTAATTGTAAATGGCCCGTTCTAGTGTGTAGGTTTCATCGTCGGCTTCATCGTAAAGCGTCGCAGGGACACCATTTTCACATTGAATGATTAAATGGTAACCTAACTTGTCTAAGATAACTAAGCGTTTAGGGGTTAATTCAACAAGCAAGGCATGCGTTTGTTTGCCATCAATGAAAACATTGAAAGATGAGGTGATTTCTAAGGTGTGTTGCGTGGCTTTCTTCACGTCCACAAACCACCATTGCCCAGTATAGTTGTGTTGAAGCTCCTGTGGGGAAGGGAGCTGTTTATTTTTTTTCCAGAGGATAGAGCCTGCTAATCCAGTAAGTAAAGATGCACCAACCAAGAAAGTCCAATGTTTTTTCAAAGAAATTCCTCCTAACCTTCATTTTCATTTATTCGTCTTCGTTACCTTTATTATATAGAACTTGTCTAAAATATTCGACTAAATCGCTGAGAATTGACAAATATTTAATGATTGACACAAGATAGTAAAATTGTTGGTTTTGGTCTATACTTTTCCTTGTTTTTTTATGGTATAGTGTGTAAGAAAGGAAGTCTGTGTATGAAGTACCCGAATGTCCAACTTGCTTATTTTATCGAACGACCCAATCGGTTTATTGCACACTGTCGTTTAATGGAAACGAATGAAGAAGTAATCACACATGTCAAAAATACTGGCAGAGGGAAAGAAGTTTTTTTACCAGGTGCTGTTGTGGCGCTTAGTTATCAACCATCGCCTAAAAGAAAAACAGATTACGATTTGATTGCAGTAAAAAAAGGTTCTTTTTGGATTAATATTGATAGCCAAGTACCGAATACATTAGTCAATGAAGCGTTAAAAAATGGTCAAATTGTGCTTCCTGGTTTAGTTGGTACGATCCAAACTGTTAAACGTGAGCAACGATTTGCACATTCAAAATTTGATTTTCTAGTGGAAACGGATGCAGACGAACAAGCTTTTGTCGAAGTGAAAGGCATGACTTTAGAAAATAAAGGCATCGGTGCTTTTCCTGACGCGCCAACACTTCGTGGCTTGAAGCATGTCACTGAACTAATGGCTGCAACTAAAGCGGGTTACCGCTGTTACGTTTTGTTTGTGGTCCAATTTGAAGAAATTAAGCAAGCAACGATTCACCAAGAGATGCAACCTGCCTTTGCTGAAAATCTGGGTGCTGCAATTGATCAAGGTGTGCAAGTCCTTGCTTACAATTGCCACGTAACACCAGCAACGATTGAACTTAAGTCACAGGTAACCTTTGATTTATTACAGGCATTTGATGATCCTAATAAATAACTTGAAGAACTCCTAGCGCTTTAAGTCAGGGTAATTACGTGACTTTTGTACGAGAGATTACTATTATAAAGAGAGTAAATAAACAAAAAATGGAGGTTTTTGATTATGATACATTTAGGCGTAATTGGTACCAATTGGATTAGTCATCAATTTGTTGCAGCAGCTTTAGAAACGGGTGCGTACGATTTAACGGCTGTTTATTCTCGGAAACTAGCAACGGCACAAGAATTTGGTTCTCGCTATGGGGATGTGGAATATGCAATTGATTTAGAGACGTTTTTTGGTATTGCACATATGGATACGGTTTATATTGCCTCACCAAATTCATTACATTTTGAACAAGCGAAACAAGCAATTTTAGCGAAAAAAAATGTAATTGTTGAAAAACCAGCTTTTTCAACACCTGATGAGATGGCAGAAATTATTGAATTAGCGAATAAAAATCGTGTGTATTTCTTTGAAGCGGCCCGTAATATTCATGAGCAAAGTTTCCAAAAAATTGCTGAATTATTGCCATTAAAAAACCAAATTTTAGGTGCGAATTTTACGTATATGAAATATTCTTCTCGCTATGATCAAGTATTAGAAGGCAAAGAGCCAAATATTTTTTCTCCTCATTTTTCTGGGGGAGCCTTAGCAGATTTAGGCGTTTATTTAGTTTATGCAGCCTTGGGCTGGTTTGGCGTACCAAAGGAAAGCCATTATTTTGCTAGTAAAATTGCAACAGGTGTCGATGGCTTAGGAACAATTATTTTACGTTATGATCAGTTTGACGTGACGTTAAACACTGGGAAAATTAGTGATTCTTTTGCCCCATCCGAAATTTACTTTGAAAACGGGACCTTGATTTTAGATAGTGTCAATGCTATTTCTTCGGCTGAGTACCATGATCGCGCACATGAAGAACGTGATGTCTTAGATATTCAAGTAGCCGATAATCCAATGATTGAAGAAGCCCGTGATTTTGCAGCAGTTTTAAATAACCCAACAGATAAGTATTGGGGCACCAAGTATGAAGAATGGGTTGAGCTTGCTCGAAATGTCAATAAAGTAGTCACTGATTTACGTCATAGTGCCGGCATTATTTTTGATGCTGATAAATAAGAATTAAGCGATAGGAAAGGAACAATATGAGATTTTTAGAACAACTTCCAGAGGCTTGGCAAGAACAGTGGCAAGTTTCTGGCTTTAACGAACCATCAACAATTCAAGAAAAAAGTTTTACGCCCCTTCGCGAAGGAGAAAATGTTTTAGGAATTTCGCCGACAGGAACTGGAAAAACACTTGCTTACATGCTGCCTTTACTCTTAACTGTTGAAAAAGGACAGGGAAATCAATTGTTGATTATTGCTCCATCTCAAGAATTAGCTATGCAAATTGCTGAAGTTGCTCGGACTTGGGCTAAGCCACTTCAATTAACGGTTCAAACGTTAATCGGCGGGGCAAATGTTTCACGCCAGATTGACAAGTTAAAAAAACGTCCCGAAGTGTTAATCGGAACACCAGGTCGAATTTTAGAGTTAATGAAGAACAAAAAAGTCAAAGCTCAGTTGTTAAAAACAATTGTAATGGATGAAGTTGATCAACTTTTCCAAGAGGAAGAGCTAAGTTTAACCAAGCAAATTTTGACACACACACCAACCGAATACCAACTTGTTTTTTATTCAGCGACTGCTGATCGTGTCGTGAATCAAGCGCAATCTTTAAGCCAAAAATTACAGGTGATTGATGTGACGGAAGAAGATACTTCAGCAGGCCAAGTCGCCCACTACTTTATTCGGTTAGCACCAAGAAAAAAAGCTGATTACTTACGTCGTTTGGCCCATACAGAAGCATTCAGAAGCATGGTCTTTTTCAATCAAGTTGCTGATTTAGGTGCAGCAGAAGAAAAATTAGTTTATGAGAATGTGCCAGCTATTGGTCTGGCTTCAGATCAAAGTAAACAGTTGCGTAAATTGGCGATCGATCAATTTAAAGCAGAACGAGTGAAGTTGTTATTAACCACGGATATTGCGGCACGGGGCTTAGATTTCACAGGGGTCCCTTACGTCGTAAACGTAGATGTTCCTTTAACCGAAGAGAGCTATATTCATCGTTCTGGTCGCGTTGGCCGGATGGGTGCACAAGGGGCAGTGATTACGTTTATCAACGATGGCACCAAAAGGGATTATCAACGTTTGATGAAACAATTGGCCATTCCTTATCAGGAAATCTTTTTATATGATGGTGCACTTCATGAGCAACCAAAAGCCAAAGATGAACTAGAAAAAAAGAACGTAGCCAAAGATACGTATTCAGAAAAAAAGAGTATGAAAGAAAGAAAACCAGAAACAGTAAATTCTGTTGTCAAAGAACCGCAAGAAACACGCAAAAAGAAGAAAAACAAAAAGAAAAACACGAAAAACAAAGGAGCTCGTAAAGCGAAGAAATAACGCTTTACGAGCTTCAAGCAGAACGTTGTATCGAGGAGGATTCCATGAAATCTCGGAAGGAAGAAATCTTAGCGTTACTTCAAAAAAATGAAACTGGCTTAACGGCAGGGGCGGTAGCAGAACAGTTAATGATTGATCGCAGTAATGCCAGCCGTTATTTAAATGAATTATTCAAAGAAAAGAAAATTACTAGAAGTACTGGACGTCCTGTTATCTATTCAGTGCCAACAATCAATGAAGGAGAACAAGTCCATGTAGATGAGTCCACCTCTGTTAGTTTTGACACATTAGTAGGTGCCAATGATTCTTTAAAAGTGAGTATTCAGCAGGCCAAGGCGGCTATTTTATATCCACCAAGAGGTTTGCATACGATTATTTTTGGGAAAACAGGAACAGGGAAATCTCTTTTTGCTGAATGTATGTACCGTTTTGCCATTGATTCAAAAACCTTAGATGAAGATGCCCCTTTTGTCTCTTTTAATTGTGCTGATTATGCACAAAACCCACAATTATTATTTGGTCATATCTTTGGCGTAAAAAAAGGCGCCTATACTGGTGCGAATGAAGATAGTCCAGGCTTAATGGCAAAAGCAGATGGCGGGATTCTCTTTTTAGATGAAATTCATCGTTTACCGCCAGAAGGTCAAGAAATGCTCTTTACGTTTATTGATAAAGGCGTGTACCGTCCATTAGGAGAAAGTGGTCAAACCTATGAAGCCTCTGTTCAAATTATTGGTGCGACAACGGAATCCTCAGAAAACTTTTTAACCACTTTTAATCGGCGGATTCCGATGTCGATTACATTACCATCTTTAGATGCACGGACGCTAGATGAGCGTTATGCCATCATTTCGTTATTTATTCAGCAAGAGGCAACACGTTTGGGCCAACAAATTGATATCGAACGCGAAGCAGTTTTGGCGTTCATGTTATACGATGCAGAAGGAAATATTGGTCAGGTGAAGCGGGACTTAAAATTAGTTTGTGCTAAGTCATTTCTTTATTATCGGACGCACAATTTAGAACATTTGGTTATCCGTAAACGGGATTTGTCGTTACCTGTCCAAAAAGGATTATTAAAAATTAAAGAAGTGCCTGAGCGCTTGGATCAATTTGTCGACAGTAAAAGTAATTATTTATCTTTCCAACCAGGTACCAACAAAATTGTTTGGTCGCAAGATCCAGCTAGAGACATGCAAGTTTACAATGAAATCGAAGAAAAAGTCGCTGACTTGTCCGAAGCTGACTTAGAAAATGTTGATTTAGAAGAATTGATTTCCAAAGATATGAATGCGTATTTTAAAAATTATGTCGAAGAATTAACCCAACATTCTTTACATAAGGAGTTATTACCAGAAGCTATTTGGGACTTAACGAATCGTCTTTATGATATCGCAGAAGAGCGTTTGGAACACACGTACAACGAAACAGCACGCTTTGCCTTTGCGCTTCATTTACAAAGTACGATTGAACGTGTCAAAGAAGGTCACGTGATTGTCCATCCTGATTTAAATAATGTCCGTAAAAACATGAAAAAAGAATTTCAAGTAGCCTTAGATTTATCTTCTATTATTGAAGAAGAGAACAACATAGAGATTCCTTTCGATGAAATTGGCTTTATTAGTATGTTTTTATCTATTAATGTCGGTAAAGAAGAAAGAACTCCAGAAAATAATGTTGGTGTGTTCGTCCTAATGCATGGGGATTCTACTGCCTCAAGTATGTTGAAAACCGCCCAAGAACTTTTAGGAACGTCAATCGGAACAGCGATGAATATGCCGTTAACGATGGAAGTTCAAACAATGTATGAACAATTACGAAACCAAGTAATTACGCAAAAAGAATCGTTAAACAATGGGATTTTATTACTGACGGATATGGGTTCATTAAATTCGTTTGGAAATATGTTGTTTGAAGAAACAGGTATCCGAACGAAGGCGATTACAATGACGAGCACAATGATTGTCTTAGAAGCTATTCGAATGGCAAGCGTGGGACGAAGTTTAGAGGACATTTACCAAAATATTCAACTTTCTTTTGAAAGCGTTGTGAGAGAACAATTTCGTTCTAGTCTGCAAAAACGTCAAAACGTAAAAAAAGCAGTAATCGTGACGTGCTTTACAGGAGAAGGGGTTGCCGCAAAACTATACCAACGAATCTTACCCGTTATTGATGAAACAAAAGTGGAACTGATTCAAATGCAATTTATTGAACGAGAAACGTTTAAAAAACATATCGACAACTTGATGGAAGAATATGAAATTAAGGCCATTGCGGGAACTGTGGATGTTGAATATCAAAATATTCCCTTCTTTTCCGTCTATGATATTTTTGATGATGAAAAATTAAATGTACTGAAACGGATTGCTAGTGATGAAGTGGCAATTGATACAATTGTTCATTCACTAAGTGGCGTCATTACTTCTGTGGACTCCTTACAAAAATTAATTCTCATGTTACAAAAAACAGTTCATCAAATACAAACAGACATGCATATTATTGTTGAACCAGGGGTGGATGCCGGAATCATGATTCATTTGGCTTTTCTGGTAGATGCTTTAATTAAAGGAGAAGAAGCAAGAACTTTTCCAAACTTAGCGGAATATGTTAAAACACATCGTTTAGAAATCGATGTCGTACGCACGAATTTTATGTTAATTGAACGGGCGTATCGTGTGACGATTCCAGAAGCGGAAGTTGCGCATGTTACCCAAATGTTTTTAGAAAATGAAATTAAAAGTAAATAATAATAAATAAAAAAACATCAAGAAATGAGAAAACGCTCTCTTTTTTCTTGATGTTTTCTTTTTGTAAGTTACACACAATTTCATGTGTGCAAGCGTTTTCTTTTAGTGTGTGCACGCTTTTTTCGATGACAAAAGCTGTTATATCAGTATTTTAATGAGGAAAAAACTTGGCACAATTATTGCTATAAATAAAGTGTATAACGTCATAACTTTTAAGGAGATGAAGAAAAAATGGCAAAAAAAACAATTATGTTAGTTTGTTCCGCAGGAATGAGCACAAGTTTATTAGTAACAAAAATGCAAAAAGCAGCAGAAGATCGTGGCATGGAAGCAGACATCTTTGCAGTATCGGCTTCTGAAGCAGATACAAACTTGGAAAATAAAGAGGTGAATGTTTTACTTTTAGGTCCACAAGTTCGTTTCATGAAAGGGCAATTTGAACAAAAATTACAACCAAAAGGGATTCCTTTAGATGTAATTAACATGGCAGATTATGGCATGATGAATGGCGAAAAAGTTTTAGATCAAGCAATCTCATTAATGGGATAAGGAATTAAAACGTTTAGGAAAAGTGAATAGCAAATAAGGATAGTGCATGTTACCAAAGGTTTTGTTTTGTACGCTCGATTCATTCGTTTAATGAGGCTACTGCCTTTTTAATAAATATAAATGGATACAGGAGGAATAAAAATGAACGGATTAATGGCATGGATGGAAAAATATATCTTACCAACTGCCGCAAAAATTGGTGCACAGAAACATCTGGTGGCACTAAGGGATGCTTTTATTGGTACATTACCTGCGACAATGGCTGGATCAGTCGCCGTAATGATTAACGCAATTATTCGAGATCTTCCCCAAGAGTTTGTCTCAACTTATGCGGCAAGTTTGGAAGCAGACAAAGGTATTTTTGCAGTATTGAATGTCATCATTGGGATTAATGGTTTTGTTTGGAATGGTACATTGGCTATCGCTGGTTTGATTTTCGCTTTTTCTTGGGGCTATAACTTAGCGAAAGCATACAATGTGAATGAGCTAGCTGGTGGGATTGTCAGTTTAGCTACCTTAATTTCAGGTGTTGCTTTTGCACCGAATAACACAGCTGAATTAGCTGTAAAAGTGCCAGAAAAGATTGCCAACGCAATTAATGGGGCAGAAATTGGTGCGTCAATTGCTAATAATCAATTGACTGTCAATCCATGGGGTTGGTTAAATCTCAACCATCTAAATGGTAACGCTTTCTTTACAGTGATGATTATGGGCGCTTTATCAACTATTATTTTTTGTAAATTAATGCAAGCGGATTTAACAATAAAAATGCCTGATTCTGTTCCACCAGCAGTTTCAAAAGCGTTTGCGGCAATTTTACCAGCAACAATCGCGTTGTATGTCGTAGCGATTATTAACTTTACGGTGTCAAAACTTTCAGGCGGTCAATTATTAATTGACTTAATTCAAAAATATATCGCGGAACCGTTCCTTGGGTTATCACAAGGACTAGGAGCTGTGTTAATCGTAACGGTTTTTGTTCAAATTTTCTGGTTCTTTGGTATTCATGGGCCAAACGTTTTGGCACCAGTTCTTGAAGGAATTTGGGGACAAGCACAATTAATCAATATTGATATTTTCCAAAAAGGTTATGAAGGAAAAACAGGAACAGCTGCGGTTTTAGCCGCTATTGACGACGGTAAAGCCTACATGTGGGTCCGTGGTTCGTTTGATGCTTTTGCTTGGTTTGGTGGTTCAGGCGGTACAATTGTCCTAATTATTGCAATCTTGTTATTCTCTAAACGAGCAGATTATTTAACAGTCGGTAAATTATCATTAGGACCTGGGATCTTTAATATCAATGAACCGATTATGTTTGGTTTACCAGTTGTTCTGAATCCAATTATGTTTATTCCATTTGTAATTGCGCCATTAGTTGCTACTACAATTGGCTGGGTTGCAACGTATCTTGGGTTAGTCGCCCCAGTTTCTCAACAAGTCGCATGGGTGACACCGCCGTTGCTATTATCTTTCTTAGCGACAGGTGCCGACTGGCGCGCACCAATTGTAGCGTTGGTATGTATGGTAGTCACTTTCTTGATTTGGACACCGTTTGTTATCGCTGCTAACAAAATGGATCCTGCATTAGGCGAAAGAGAGCAATAAGCAATAAAAACAGCAATTACTTGTATAGAAAGGAGCGAGCGGCATGATTTCGATTGCAAGTGCAATGAAGCAAGAGGAAATTATTACTTTATTAGAGGCATATCAAGGGGAAAATGAAACATTTACTTTTAAAGAAAAGAATGGTATTAAGTTATTTTTTGAAGTTGAAGGAGACCCTGAAACTGCTGCACAAGTTGCAAAACAGCTGATTAAGGAACAACCTTGGGGTAGCGTTTTATACTTCCAAGCAACGGTAGTCTAAAAAGATAGGATGGATGAAAATGATTAGAAATGGATTATTTTTATGTAGTATTGGCTTCTTGATTGTTTTGTATTCGTTGAATCCCAGCTCCTTAAACTATGATTTATTAAGTCTGACAACGGGGATTTTTTTCATTGGACTTGGTGGTTACCTGTTTTTTAAAGGAAAAAAAGTTGCTGAAGAAGAGGCGACAAAGGATGAGGTGAAACGGTAATGGAAATTACGAAAACATTAACTATTTCAGCAGATGAATTTTACACGCAATTAATGAATTCTGTTATTTTTGATATCCGTAAGCAAACAGGCAAAACTCTTACAAGAAAGCAGTTACGTAAGTTTGAATATATCAAAGAATATAGTAAAAATAGTCGCGCGAAAATAGTTATTGAAGAAGCTGTAGAAAATAAGACCTATCAATTTCGAACATCCACAACTAAAAATGATTTCTCGGTGCGGTATGAGCTCCAGCCAATTG
Organism: Enterococcus sp. DIV2453a; assembly: GCF_050533535.1. Classification (NCBI taxonomy): domain Bacteria; kingdom Bacillati; phylum Bacillota; class Bacilli; order Lactobacillales; family Enterococcaceae; genus Enterococcus; species Enterococcus sp. DIV2453a. Next base: position 861,574 of record NZ_CP172899.1, read on the forward strand.
ATGAAAAAAGCTGTGAACTGCGTTATACAGAAACAATGGTTTCTTATGGGGCGTTACAAAAACTGAATGACGCAGTATTAGGTATCTTTTTAAGTTATTTTAAAAAGAAACAGTTTTATAAAATGCTTAAAATGATGGAAACTGCTTAAAGGGAAAAAGCGGCTTTTGTCCAGTTGATTCTCTTCAGCTTTAGAAAGTGAGCGATGAGTCGTTTCGACTTATCGCTCACTTTCTTTTGTTGCCCTATTATTTTGGAAACGCACACAAAAAAGCTGTGTGTAATCGTTTTATTTTTAGTGTGTACACGCTTTCTATGTTGAAAAACGTTGTCATATCAAGGTTTTAAATGTGTTGAAACTTGGCACGCTTCTTGCTTATATAAAGGTGTAAAGCAAAACAAAGAGAATTTAGGAGATGAAGGAAAATGGCAAAAAAAACAATTATGTTAGTTTGTTCCGCAGGAATGAGCACAAGTTTATTAGTAACAAAAATGCAAAAAGCAGCAGAAGATCGTGGCATGGAAGCAGACATCTTTGCAGTATCGGCTTCTGAAGCAGATACAAACTTGGAAAATAAAGAGGTAAATGTTTTATTATTAGGCCCACAAGTTCGTTTCATGAAAGGGCAATTTGAACAAAAATTACAACCAAAAGGGATTCCTTTAGATGTAATTAACATGGCGGACTATGGCATGATGAATGGCGAAAAAGTTTTAGATCAAGCAATTTCATTAATGGGATCATCAAACTAGAGCAGAAAATGGGGTAGAGGTAATGGACGGACAACAGAACTTAGAAGCAATCATGGGTTTAATCATGTATGGCGGAAATGCTAAAAGCGATGCAATGGAAGCGATTGCCGCAGCAAAATCGGGGGATTTTGAATTAGCAGACAAAAAAATTGCAGATGCAGAAGAATCACTTGTACATGCACATCATTCGCAAACAGGAATGTTAACAGAAGAAGCAAAAGGCAATAACATGCAAGTAACATTGTTAACAGTGCACAGTCAAGATCATTTAATGACTGCGATTGCATTTACAGATTTAGCAAAAGAAATTATCGATCTTTATCGCCGTATTGATAACGAGTAATCTCGTTGTCAATACGTCTTATAAGAAAAACGCGCTTGAGAAAGCGTTAATTAGGAGGAATAACAATGGACGGATTTGTTCAATGGATGGAGAAACACTTTATGCCGAAAGCGTCAGTAATCGCAGCGCAACGGCACTTGGTAGCAATTCGTGACGCGTTTGTCGTAACGATGCCATTAATGATTTTAGGGGCTTTGGCGGTATTAATTAATAATATTCCAATTCCAGGATATGAGGACTTTTTAAACAAAATTTTCCCAATGATGTATAACGATGCACCAATTTGGAAAAGCTTTGGTGGTAACATTTGGAACGGTACATTCGCAATCTTTGCCGTTTTAGTAGCCTTTTTAGTAGCACACAATTTAGTTAAATCTTATGGAAAAGACGGCATTGCAGCCGGTACAGTTTCTGTAGCTTCATTCTTCGCAGTTGGCGGCTTAGAAGGCATGGGCGCAACTGGATTATTTATTGCTTTGATTATTGCACTTATTTCAGGAGAACTATTCCAACGTTTATCTGGCAATCCTAAATTAGTTATCAAAATGCCTGATGGTGTACCACCAGCAGTAGCAAAATCATTTGCAGCATTATTACCAGCAATGATTACAATCAGTTTATTTAGTTTAATTACATCAATTCTATTTGCTTTAGGAATTGACAATATCGTTATTTCATTCTATGAAGCAGTTCAACAACCATTTATGGGACTTGCAAACAGCTACCCATCAGCATTATTGTTAGCTTTCATTACACCATTCTTATGGTTCTTTGGTTTACATGGTGCCAACATGGTTGACCCATTAATGCAAACAATCAACGTACCAGCGATTGATGCGAACATTAAAGCTTTAGAAGCAGGTAAAGCAATTCCTTATATTGTAAACAAACCTTTCTTTGATTCATTTGTAAACTTAGGTGGAACAGGGGCAACATTAGGTCTGTTAATTGCTATCTTTATCGTAGGTCGTCGTAACAAACCATACAAAGTCATTACAAACTTAAGTTTAGCACCAGGACTATTTAATATTAATGAACCAGTCATGTTCGGTTTACCAATTGTTTTAAACCCAATCATGTTTATCCCATTTATTTTAGTCCCAATGGTTCTTGTAACTGTTGCGTATGTGGCGACAGCAACTGGTTTAGTGCCAGCTGCAACCTTTATGCCACCTTGGGTAACACCACCAATTATTGGCGGATTTTTAGCAACGAAGAGTATCGCCGGCGGAGTTTTAGCAGCTGTTAACTTATTGATTTCTATTTTGATCTACATGCCTTTCGTAAAAGTAGCAACAGATCAATACTTGAAACAAGAAGCAGCCGCAGAAGCAGCTGAGTAAAAAAATCGAAGGATTGAATCGTCCGGACTCTTACGGAGGGTTCAATCCTTTTTTTAATGATTAAATCGTAAAGGAGCAAACAACATGAAATATCAATTTCCAGAAAATTTTTGGTGGGGTTCTGCAGCCAGCGGTCCTCAAACAGAAGGCGTTTTTGAAGGTGATGGTAAAGGTCAAAATATTTGGGATTTTTGGTATCAAGAAGCGCCAGAAAAATTTTTTCAACAAGTCGGTCCAGATAAGACCTCACAATTTTATAAAAAATACCAAGAAGATATTCAGTTAATGAAAGAAACGGGACATAACTCTTTTCGAACATCTATTCAATGGAGCCGTTTAATTCCAGATCCTACAACAGGAAAAGTCAATCAAACAGCAGTTGATTTTTATAATCAAGTAATTGATGATTTATTAGAACACGGGATTGAGCCCTTTATGAACTTGTATCATTTTGATATGCCGATGGTACTTCAAGAAAAAGGCGGTTGGGAAAGCCGTGAAGTGGTTGATTTGTATGTCGACTTTGCCAAAACTTGTTTTGAATTGTTTGGCGATCGCGTGAAAAAATGGTTTACGCACAATGAACCAATTGTACCAGTTGAAGGTGGTTATCTCTATGGCTGGCATTATCCTGATAAAGTGAATCTAAAAGAAGGGATTCAAGTACTCTATCATGAAGCTTTAGCTAGTGCCAAAGCGATTGCCGTTTATCATTCTATGGACTTATCAGGTGAAATTGGCATTATTTTAAACTTAACGCCGACTTATCCTCGTGATGAGCACAATGAGGCCGATGTAAATGCGGCTAAATTTGTCGATGGTTTCTTTAACCGTTCGTTTTTAGACCCGGCTGTTAAAGGTCATTTTCCAGAAGATATGGTTGCTTGGGCGAAAGCAAATGACTTGTTGCCAGAAACAACGCCAGAAGATTTAGCAATAATTGCTGAAAATACTGTGGACTTATTAGGAGTAAACTACTATCAACCACGTCGTGCCAAAGCAAAAGAAACACCTGTTGAAACACGACCAGAAGGCTTACTTCCAGAAGATTTTTATGATGTTTACGATATGCCTGGCAAAAAAATGAATCCTTACCGTGGCTGGGAAATCTACGAAAAAGGTATTTATGATACATTAATGAATTTAAAAGAAAATTATGGCAACATTCGCTGCTACATTTCAGAAAATGGCATGGGCGTAGAAGGAGAAGAACGCTTTGTCAATGAACAAGGAGTCATTGAAGATGATTATCGGATTGAATTCGTGCAGGATCACTTGAAATGGGTGCATCAAGCGATTCAAGAAGGTAGTAATGTTCAAGGATATCATATGTGGACGTGTATGGATAACTGGTCTTGGCTTAATGCCTATAAAAATCGTTATGGCTTCATCGCTGTGGATTTAGATGATGATGCGAAACGGACCATTAAGAAAAGCGGTCGTTGGTTCAAAGAAATGACAGCAAATAACGGCTTTTAGAAAGAGAACCGTTTCTGTGATAAAATGAATTGATACAATGTGCGAGGAGGAAAGAAAATGACAACTAAAAGAGTCAAAAAAATGGGCAAAGAAGAAATGAAAGAGATGTTTGATCTTGTTATCTATGCTTTTAATCAGGAACCCACGGCGGAACGCCAAGAACGTTTTGAAAAATTGTTGTCACATACGCAAAGCTATGGCTTCCTAATTGATGAGCAATTAACAAGTCAAGTGATGGCGACACCTTTTCAAGTGAATTTCCATGGTGTCCGCTATCCCATGGCTGGAATTGGCTATGTGGCTTCTTATCCAGAATATCGTGGTGAAGGCGGCATCTCTGCTATTATGAAAGAAATGTTGGCTGATTTAGCGAAACAAAAGGTTGCCCTTTCTTACTTAGCACCGTTTTCATATCCATTTTATCGTCAATATGGCTATGAACAAACATTTGAACAAGTGGAGTATACAATTAAAACGGAAGATTGGCCACGTGTTAAACGAGTTCCGGGTACCATTAAACGAGTTTCTTGGGCTGACGGTAAAGAGGTCATTAAAGACGTATACCTTGAAAATCAAAGAGCGCACTCTGGTGGTGTGATCCGTGAAACTTGGTGGCTGGATTATACGCTGAATCGTGCCAGTAAACCAAATAATCAAGCGATATATTATTCGTCAGAAGGGAAAGCAGAAGGCTATGTGATTTATCGGATAGCTGCTGGCACCTTTGAAATCGTAGAATGGAACTATTTAACTAATACAGCTTTTAAAGCTTTAGCTGGGTTTATTGGCTCACATAGTGGTTCCGTTCAATCGTTCCATTGGATTAATGGTTTTGCTGGAAAAGATTTAAATGATTTAATGCCAACGCCAGCAGCTTCTGTAAAAATTTTACCTTACATGATGGCACGAATCGTTGAGTTACAAACATTTCTGGAAAAGTATCCATTTCAATCAGGAGAAAAAGAAACGTATTCTTTAGAGATTGAAGATTCCTATGGGCCATGGAATGAAGGTATTTGGACAATCACAATTGACGAACAAGGAAAAGCGACAGTGACTAAAGGTGCTGTGGAAAAAGAAGGAACTGCTGCTTTGAAAGCAGATATCCAAACGTGGACGCAACTATTCTTGGGCTATCGTTCAGCAGAGACGTTATCTTTTTATGAACGCTTGCAAGGAGACGCAACGACAGCTCAACGTTTAGGCCAACGTTTAGTCAAAGGCATGCCAATTTTAGAAGATTATTTTTAAAAGTGTGTTTATTCGCAAAAAATGACAGAACCTACTATAATAAAAATGTAAAAAGAATTATTTTAGAAAGGTGATGGGGACAATGGCGAAAACGAAACAAGAAAAAGTTGCACGCAATAATAAAATTGGGCAATATATAGCTATTGCGACAGGACTTTATTATTTAGGAAAAATGATTCTTGATCGGCGGCAAAAAAAATAATAGATAAACGAACGACGTGTTTCACTGAAAGAAAGTATCTCGCATAATTATTTATGCAGGATACTTTCTTTTTGTCTATTGACAGATGTAGTGAAGACTTCTAAAATTAAAACAGATTGTTCTCGTAGCTCAGTAGGATAGAGCAACCGCCTCCTAAGCGGTAGGTCGCTGGTTCAATTCCAGTCGGGAACGTAAAAAGGCAAGTAAATTTAGGGAGGAAGACAGATGGCGATTACTATAAATATTTATTATAGTGGGACAAATGGAGGTGCAAGAGAATTTGCCAAAGAAATGATTGCCAGCGGAATTGTAGAGGCGATTCGTGCAGAAAAAGGGAATAGTCGCTATGAATACTTTTTTCCAATGGACGATGAAGAAACAGTTCTGCTGATTGATAGTTGGACAGATCAGGAAGCATTAGACAAACACCACGCTTCTCCAATGATGATCCGTATTACGGAACTTAGAGAAAAATATGATTTGCATATGAAAGTAGAAAGATATGTATCAGATGTAACAGACCCCTTGACAAAAGATGCCGCGTTTATAAGAAAATAACCAGAGTACAATCATTGATCTTAAAATTTAGTGCTAGGAACATCAAGCGTTTCGACTGATGTTCCTAGCACTTTTTATCTTGTAAGGATGAATCATTTGTTACACACGTTAAATTAAAGAAGGACCATTTGTTCTTCAGTCACAGCCGGTTCGGTTAAAATTTTGGCTTGGGCAGCTGCGAGTTTCGCAATAGGTACCCGATAAGGTGAGCAAGAGATGTAGTTTAGGCCAAGTGTTTGGAAAAACGTGATGGATTGCGGATCACCACCGACTTCTCCACATACGCCAATACTCATATTTGGTTTAGTGCGACGCGCTTTCTCTACAGCTAATTGAATCAATTGACCAACACCTGTTTGATCTAATGATTGAAACGGATCTTGGGTAATGATTTTCTTTTCCCGATACGTATTAATGAATTTACCGATATCATCACGAGAAAAACCATAGGTCATTTGTGTTAAATCATTTGTTCCAAAGCTGAAAAAGTCTGCTTCTTCTGCTAACTGATCCGCAATCAGACAAGCTCTAGGTAGTTCAATCATTGTCCCGATTTCGTAAGGGAAAGGAGTCATTTTATGTTCTTCAAAGAGACCGTCAATCGTTTCTTTTAAAATGCGTTTGAGATAGAGAAGTTCTTCTTTTTCGGCGATTAGAGGAATCATCACTTCTGGATAAACAGTAATTCCTTCTTTGACTAATCGAATGGCACTAGTAAATAAGGCTGTAACTTGCATTTTGTATATTTGTGGTTGGGTCACACCTAAGCGACAACCACGATGGCCCAACATTGGATTGGTTTCTTGTAACCGTTCAATTTGTTTGGCGATGGTCACTGGGAACCGTTGTAGTTGCTTCGCCAATAATTGAATATCATTCTTTTCATGAGGTAAAAACTCATGCATCGGCGGATCTAACAAGCGGACCACCATGGGCTTGTCTTGAACTACTTTCAGCATTTGATAAAAGTCTTCCTGTTGAAAATGAAGAAGTTGCTCCAACGCATAGGCTGCTTCCTTTTCAGACTCTGCTAAAATCAGGCGACGCATTTCCAAGACACGCTCTTCCCCGAAAAACATATGCTCTGTTCGCGCTAAACCAATCCCCGCTGCGCCAAAACGGATAGCAGTCTCTAAATCTTGTGTAGTTTCTGCATTGGCACGAACAGTTAAATCAGCGTACGCATCTGCCCAAGACAAGAGCTCTTGAAGGTCATCGTTATTATCAGCAGAAATTGTGGGAATTTCGCCAAGATAAATTTCCCCCGTTGAGCCATCGACGGAAATGATTGTTCCTTCTAAGATGACTTGTGGCCCGCAGTGTAGTTGTTTGGCTTCTTCATTGACGGTTAAACTTTCACAACCAGTCACACAGCAAGTTCCCATTCCTCGTGCCACCACAGCGGCATGAGAAGTCATTCCGCCACGACTGGTCACAATTGCTTCGCTTACAACCATGCCTTCAATATCTTCTGGTGAAGTTTCTTGACGAACAAGAATGACTTTCTTTCCTAGATTGGTCAGTTCTTTGGCTTTTTCTGCTGTAAAAACAATTTGGCCACTTGCTGCACCAGGACTAGCAGGAAGACCCATAGCTAAGCGTTCCATGTGTTGTCGTTTCTCTTGATCAAACACGGGATGAATTAATTGATCAATCGTATCAGGTGTCACACGCAACAGTGCTTCTTGTTTAGTAATGCGATTTTCTTTGGCTAAGTCTAAAGCAATTTTAACCGTAGCTGCGGCGGTTCGTTTCCCGTTTCTTGTTTGTAAAATATATAATTTTTCATTTTCAATGGTAAATTCAATATCTTGCATGTCACGATAATGATATTCTAAAAGTTCTGCGTAATGGCGAAAATCTTGATAAACTTTTGGCATAGTCAAACGTAAACGACGAATGGGTTCTGGCGTCCGAATACCAGCCACTACATCTTCTCCTTGCGCGTTCAAAAGAAACTCTCCAAACAGTTGATTTTCCCCTGTGACCGGATTTCTAGTAAAGACAACGCCAGTGCCACTGTCTAGTCCACGATTGCCGAAAACCATTTCTTGAATGTTGACAGCTGTACCTAAGTCATGTGCAATATGATGTAAGTTTCGATAAACCACTGCACGTTGATTATTCCATGAATCAAAAACAGCTTTGATTGCTTCAAAAAGTTGTGCGACAGGGTCTTGCGGGAAGACCACCTGATGTTGTTCAAAAACTTCTTGGTAGCGGACAATCAAGGCGAAATGATCTGCTTCTTGAAAAGCGGTAATTTTTTTGTTTAGCTCTTGTTCCAAGCGCTCTTTTTGTTGGTCAAATAATTCTTTGGGAATGTGATAGACGACGTCTCCAAACATTTGAATAAGTCGGCGATAACAGTCAAAAGCAAAACCAGGAGAGGTTAAGGTCGCAAATTTTTTCACACGTTGATCATTTAAACCTAAATTTAAAATAGTATCCATCATACCAGGCATCGAGAAGGCAGCACCGCTGCGAACGGAAACTAAGAGAATCTCATTGTCCGCGGTAAAAGATTTGCCTGTTTCAGTTTCTAGATTTTTAACCGCTTTCAAAATTTCTGATTGTAAGTGTTCTTCAAAGAAAGTAGCATCTGCCAAATAGTCCATACAGCAACGGGTTGTAATCGTGAATCCTTGTGGAATCGGCAAACCTAAGCGTGTCATTTCTGCCAAGTTTGCCCCTTTACCACCAAGAGTCTCTTTACCTTCATTGTGTGTTTCGTTAAAAGAATAAATAAACTTTTTCATGCGTGACCTCCGTTTAATATGTGTCTTATATGTTCAATAAACATCATAATAGACGGAAATAAGTTTGTCAATAGAAAAAGTTTCTTGTCAATATGTTGAAAAAACAATAAATATGTGTATAATTGTAAGCGAATGCACAATTTGTTTAAGAGGAATTGAGGAGGAAATGATGAAATTAAGTAAACGACAAGAGCAAATTATCGCTGTTGTAAAAGAGCATCAGCCAGTTAGTGGTGAACGCATTTCGGACATACTAGCCGTTTCACGTGCGACATTGCGTTCTGATTTGTCTTTTTTAACACTTTCAGGAATTTTAAAAGCAAGTCCGAAAGTTGGTTATACTTACGAAAGTGATAATATGGAGGCTTTTTTCTTTTTTGATGTTTTTCAAACAAAAGTTCAGGAGATCATGAGTCCACCATTGATGGTTGCCCAAGACACCTCAATTCGAGATGCGATTACCAACTTGTTTATGTATGATGTCGGTTCTCTTTATGTCATGGATGAAGCAAAAGAATTATTAGGGGTTTTGTCACGAAAAGATTTATTACGGGCCTCTTTAAATACAAATATTGATGGCACACCTGTTGCTGTTTGTATGACAAGAGTGCCACATGTGAAAACCTGCACACCAGAATTTACTATTCTTGAAGCTGCTGACACTTTGCAAAAATACGAAGTGGATTCTTTGCCAGTCGTTGAAAAAGAAAATCCTAAAAAAGTTATTGGAAAAATTACGAAAACGAAAATTTTAACCTATATTACGCAACAAGCGAAAGAAGCCGCACAAAACAGATAAGGGAGCTTAATTATGAAAAAAGAAATCATTGTTTATACTATTTCCGATTCACTTGGAGAAACATCACAAAAATTGTTAGCTGCAGCAAGCGCACAATATCCAGATATTTCTTTTCTTAATCGATACAATTTTTCTTTTGTCACAACAGAAGAAGAATTATTGGAGATTTTAAAAGATGCCTTAAAAGATAAAGCCTTAGTTGTCAGTACATTAGTCAGTAAACAACTAATCACAGCGGCGAAAGAATTTAGTGAACGAACAGGGTTGTTATATTTAGATTTAATGGCGCCATTTTTTGAATTAATTCAAGCGAAAGCCGGAGTAGATCCTATTGAAGAGCCTGGACGACGCCATCAACTAGATCGTGCTTACTTTGATAAAATCTCAGCGATTGAATTTGCTGTAAAATATGATGATGGCAAAAATCCTCAAGGGTTTCTTGATTCTGATATATTGTTGTTAGGCGTTTCGCGGACCTCAAAAACGCCAGTCAGTATGTATTTAGCAAATCAAGGCTACCGCGTTTCTAACTTACCATTAATTCCAGAAGTTCCATTGCCGCCAATTTTGGAAGAAATGGATCCACAAAAAATGATTGGTTTAGTTTGTTCGCCAGAAACATTAGGTCAGATTCGTAGCAGTCGGTTGGCTTCTTTAGGTTTAGGTAATGAGACCAGTTATACCAATGTTGAACGGATTGAACAAGAATTAGCCTATGCCGAAGAAATTTTTGCGAAGTATGGTATCCCAGTGATTGATGTAACCGCAAAATCTGTCGAAGAAACAGCCTTTTTAATTAAAGAAAAACTAGATGAAAGAAATTAAAAAGCTTGGCAACCTCACTAAATTTCAGTGAAGTTGCCAAGCTTTTTATACTTAATTGGGCTTCTTTTTGTTAGTCAATATTTTTTTGATCGACAATGAGTAAAGCAATCATCACGTAGACAATCCAGCTACTTTTAGAATAAAGTGTATAGCGGGGTTGCCATTTGCTAGCAAATTTTTCCTTGTATTCGCGTAATCCTTGGAAGGAGTAGATTTCTGAACCAAATTCATAAATTAACGCAGCAATCCGTTCTTGAATAAAACTTTTTCTTGATTGACCAACGTTGGCTAACGGAGCCATCCCTAAATTGAAATAATGAATATTTTCTGTTTTCATATATTCAAATAAATGAATAAATAGGAAATCCATACTTCCAGAAGGGGCTTTTTCTTTATGGTGACGCATCAAGTCGATGGTACCAACTTCATTTGTGTAACTAGGAATGATATTAGCGAAAGAGACCATTTCTCCTTCAGCATTTCGGACAACAGCAATTGGGTTTCTTTGAAGATACGCTTCATCGAAAAATCCCAGTGAAAAGCCTTTTTCTTTTCGATTGTCTAACCAACTATCTGAAATAGCTTTTAATTCGTGCATTTGTTCGGCACTAAAAGGAGGTTGGAGTACGTCAAATGAATAGCCGGCTTTGGTAATTTTATTAAACACTGCTCGGGTGCCTTTGAATTTTTTCCCAGACATCGTAAATGTTTCTAGATTAACTAAGGCTTCTTCGCCCATTTTGATAAATTCGTAGCCATATTCGTGTAGTAACATCACGCTGTCCTCATTGGTTTCGTAAAAGACGGGGACATAGCCGAAACGATCTGTTTCTTTAAGGAATGCATCAATCGCCGCAGGAAAATCTTCTTTGTTCCCCGAAGGATTGCCCATCACAACGCATTTATTATTAATGGTGTTGAATTGTAAAAAGACAGTCGGTTCTTCTTTGGGATATAAGAAAACCTGTTTATCATGAAGAAAGACAAGTTCACTGTCAATATTCCCGCCATAAGTTGTTAAGATATTATGCAAGATACTATCTTCTGGAAACTCACCCACTTGGTGTTTTTTCCCTTGGAGGTAGCGAACAAATAGAAAGTTAAAACTCATAACTAAGAGGATAGCGATAAATCCTGACAACCAGATCCGTTCGGAAGGGAACAAGAAAAATTCCACAAAATGATGACGATGGTGTGGGAAGTTCGGTAAATTATAAACACCAATTACCAGGTATAACAAAGTCAACAAGCCAAAGATAAACCCATCAATCGTCATCCACTCCCAAGAGTAAACCAGTTGTTCACGGTATAATTCTGATTTTGAAAAAATAACGATAAATAATAAAATAGCTAAATAGAAAATGGAAAACATACTAAAGTCAACAACAAATGAATACAAGATAGCACCAATTAATAAAATAATCGTTGGATAATAGGCTCTTTTAACACGATCAGCAATCCCACGTCCCATAATTAATAATGCAAAGCCTAAAACAATACTCGGAATTTGAATAATAATATGTGAACGGAAGGGGTTAATATCTCTTAACCAATGCACTTGAGTGAAGGCTTCTGGAATAGTGGCTAGGAGCACCATCATAATTCCTGAAAAATAAAGTAAAACCACTTCTAATTTGTGGGCAATTTCCAAAGTAATTTGTTTCAGTAATTGTCGATAATGAGTATCCAATTTTTGGCTTAAGTGTTTTGTAAAGAACAAACAGCCAATTAAGAAAGGAATAATATAATAGAATAAACGATAGAGCAATAACCACAAAACAATAATTTCACGATCGACACCTAAGTTGCTCAGTCCTAAAATCATCATGACATCAAAACTACCTAAAGCCCCTGGAATCATCGAAGCAATCCCAATAATCGAAGCTGCTACATATAAAGGAACAATATCAATTAAAGGAATCGGTACATCTAATAAGTAACCAATACTGATAAAGGTAATTAAAACACCTGTCCATTCTAAAAACGAAGAAACAACTAAAGATAAGCGATTTTTTGCATCGAGGTTACCAAAGGAACTATTTTTTTGGAAATGTAAAATAAGATAAAGTAATGGGAAATAAAGACCGCCACCTAATAACCAAATCCAATATTGCTGTAAATAAGCCATCTTTGGATCAAACTGAACAAGGAAAAAGCAAAGAATACTATAAATAGATAGACCGGATAACACAAAAAGTAAAATATGGGTTAACGCAGGTAAAATTTTCTTTTCCTCTGTTTTATTTCCATAAAATTCAGAACGAAGTCCCATGCTGACCAAACCACCGAATCCACCAATATTATTGATTGTATTGACAATCCAGCTAGATTCAAGGAGTTCCCGTTTTGAGACTTTCAAGTTTAAAATGCGATTTAATGTTAAGTCATAATTTAGCATCGGAGTAACGGAAACTAAACCGATAACCATCATCAATAACAATTTCCATAGCGGAATCTCATCAAAAATCTGTTTTAACTGTTCAAATGAGATCGTTTTACCAATTGATAAAAGTTGGGCAACAACAATAATTGAGACCGCAATAACAAACAGTGTTTTTAGTAATCCTGTATGCGTTTTGATCCAATGAATAATTTGTTTCATTTAGACACCTTCATTTCCTTTAAGAATTTTTCGATTGTTTTATTAAAAATATCTGGTGAGTTTTTGGCAAATAAATGACCCTGTTTATTTACCAAGACCAATTTGCCATCAGGAATGGCATCAGCAATCGCCCGTGAATGGGAAAGCGCAATTAAATCTCGACTGCCAGTAATAACAAGAGTAGGACAGGGGATGTGTTCTAAATCTTGTTTTGTCAGTCCAGTATCTTCAAATAACAGAGCCACGATAGGGAGCCGTGCGCGCAATTTTTTTGAAAAAAAGGCGCCAATACGACAAAACCAATATTGAAAATAAGTGGCAATCGTTACATATTTTTTCAGACCAGACATGGTGACATTTCCAGAATTTAAGACGAGTTTGTTGACGAAATCAGGATATAAATGGGTAAAAACCATGGCAATATTTGCTCCGTCACTAAAGCCCAATAAATTAATTTTTGTTAAGTGTTCTTGTTGAATAATACCAGCTAAATCTTCTGCCAAAAGCGGAAAAGTTAATTGACTTTGTGTATTGGTGGAACGTCCATGTCCGCGGGTATCCACCGCAATAACTTGATACTCCTTGGAGAAATAAGAAATTTGATAATTAAAAAAAGTATGATCATTGCCATTACCATGAAGTAACACAAGGGGGTAATTTGTTTCTTTGCCAAAAATTTGATAAAAAATTTGACTGCCATCTATTGTTTGAAAATATTTTTCTATTGCCATTCTCCGTCACCTATCTCATCTATAATCAATCGAGTCCTCTCTCATTATAGAGTCTTTTGTCTTTTTTTTGTAATAAAAAACAGAAAATTTTCCGAACAGTTTTGTAAGGTGTTGTAATATAGTGTGATATAGTAGAAGATAGCCACCTAAAAATTAGACTAGAGGAGGGAAAGTTGATGTCTTTAATCGTTTTAATTGGTGCCCAAGCTGTCGGGAAAATGACCGTTGGCAAGGCTTTAGAAAAGCAGTTAGATGCTAAATTACTATTTAATCATCAAACCATTGACTTATTTGCAAACTATCTTGGGTATACGGAACGTGCGTTTCAATTGTCTGATTCCGTTAGAAAGGAACTTTTTCATGCCTTTGTAGAAAATCCAGCCACAAATACAACAAAAAACATTATTTTTACAGTGGTGATTGCTTTTGATCAAGAACAGGATTTTCAATTTTTAGAAGAAATATCAGAAATTTTTCTTAGTAAACATGAGTCCGTTTATTTCGTCGAACTCGTCTCTTCAACAGAAATCCGCCTAGAACGGAATGTTCATCCAGAGCGGCTAGAGGCAAAACCTTCAAAACGCGATGTCGACTTTTCTCGAAAAGAATTACTCAATACCTTCAAAGAACATCGGTTAGTAAGCCACGAAGGCGAACTAGAAAGTACATTTCCAAATGTAAAAATAACGAAAATAAATAATTCAAACATGACACCAGAAGAAGTAGCAACGAAGATAATTGCTACTTTTGGTTTGACATAATGTGAAAGGAACATCGGAATCAATGAAAAAGTTTTTTAAATATCTCGGTAGCTTGATGGTCCTTCTTCTAAGCATAGCTTTAATTTTGATAGGATATTTAACCTTCCGAGAGTTTCGACCACGAGCGGTTGAACCAGTTGCTATAAATAAACAATTTTCAGAGCAAACCATCGAAAAAAAGCAATCCATTTCTTTAGTCACGTATAACATAGGCTATGCCGGCCTAGGACAAACAGAAGATTTTTTTATGGACGGTGGCAAAACTGTCCAACCAGTTAATAAGGCAATGGTCCAACAGAATTTAACGGGCATTGAAGAAACCTTGAAAGAATTACCAGCGATGATTTACTTATTCCAAGAAGTCGATCGTCGCTCGCAACGTTCTTATGAAGTCAATCAAGAGGAAGAGTTACAAAAACAGCTACAGCTGAACAGCGCATTTGCTTATAATTTTAAGGTAGATTATGTGCCCATTCCTTGGCCGCCGATTGGACGAGTAGAAAGTGGTTTATTAACATTATCAAATGAAAAAATAACAGAGGCCCAACGCATTGCTTTACCCAATCCCTTTCGTTGGCCCGTTAGCATTAGTAACTTAAAACGAGCACTTCTAGAAACGCGCTTTCCAATTAAAGGCACAGACAAAGAATTAGTGGTTTTTAACTTACATTTGGAAGCCTATGACAATGGGGAAGGGAAGATTGCTCAAAGCAAAAAGTTAGCTGACGTATTATCCCAAGAATACGCTAAAGGAAACTATGTAATTGCTGGAGGTGACTTTAATCAAGTTTTCAAAGGCAGTCATCGATATCCTGACTTAGGGGAAGCTGGTTGGGTACCAGGAGAAATTGATCCTGCAGACTTACCTAAACATTTTTCACTTGCTTATGATGATCAACAACCGACTGTGCGGGTGCTTAATAAGCCTTACACTGGCTCTTATGAAACATCCCAAGTGTATGTAATTGATGGTTTTATTGTTTCTGATAATGTGGCTGTTCATAGCGTGAAAACAAAGGACGAACAATTTAAATATACAGATCACCAACCTGTGAAGATGGAAGTGGGGTTGAAATAGAAAAAGTACAAACGGTGCTCATTGCTTGCACCGTTTGTACTTTTTATTTTATAGATAGCCTTTAGTAATAGAATGAGTGGAATTTAACATATTTGCTGGCGTTCCTGTAAAAAGAAGCTGTCCGCCATTTTCTCCACCTTCGGGACCTAGTTCAATCAACCAGTCGGCACTTTTAATCACATCAATGTGATGTTCTAATAAAATTAAGCTGTTTCCTTCTTCTACCATTCGATTGAAAAGTTGAAGACTTTGTTGGATATCAATTAAGTGTAAGCCATCTGTAGGTTCATCCATTAAATAGATAGCTTTTTTTTGGTGAAGTGTGTCTGCTAATTTTACCCTTTGCAATTCGCCACCGGATAATGTTGAGAGCGATTGATTGAGTTTAAGGTAGCTTAAGCCAACTTCTAGTAAATTTTTTAATGAAAGAGCAAAAGGCTGGTCTTTGAAAAAATCATAGCCATCTTTAACGCTTAAAGCTAGTACTTCAACGATATTTTTTCCGTTATACAGATAATGAAGCACCTCTTCTTTGTAACGCGTTCCGTGACAGGTTTCGCAAATACTAGTGACATCCTCCATAAAAGACATATCGGAGACAATTATTCCTTTCCCCTTGCAAGTAGGACAGGCGCCTTTGGAATTATAGCTAAATAAAGCTGGACTAACATGATTTTCTTCCGCAAACAGTTTGCGGACCTTATCAAAAATATTGAGATAGGTCATTGGTGTGGATCGTAAATTTGCGGTAATGCTTTTTTGTGAAAGATGAATAATTTCTTGGTTATCAGCCTGGGCTTTTTGATAAATTTCTTCCGCTAATGATGATTTACCTGAACCAGCGACCCCACAAATAACAGTCAAAACTCCTAACGGAACTTCGACAGATAGATTGTTTAAATTATGCAGTGTCGCATGTTCGATTGATAAAGACTTCCTTGCTTTTCTTGGTTGGTCGTTTAAAGGGAGCGGCTCTTGAAGCGCTTGACTAGTCAAGGTTTTGGAGACTAAAAATGCGTCATACGTTCCTGAAAACTGGACATGGCCACCATTTTCGCCTGCGAAAGGTCCTATATCGATGATAAAATCAGCTTCTCTAATTAATTGTGGATTATGTTCCACGAGAACCACGGTGTTTCCTTTATTTTTTAAATTGAGCAATGCACGACTGATCCGTTCGATGTCCTTTGGATGTAAGCCAGCACTTGGTTCATCTAAAATATACATAATATCGTTTAAGGAGCTGTTTACATACTTAGCAATTTTAATCCGCTGTGCTTCACCACCAGAAAGTGTTTCAGTTGCCCGTCCTAATGTGAGGTAGGAGAGACCGATATTAATTAATGCTTCTAGACGTACAAGTAGCTCTTCTTGAATAGTTTTTATTAAGGATAGGTCCATTGAACGAATAAAAGAATGTAATTCAGTGAGTGGCATGTCAACAGCATCAGCAATACTTTTCTGATTAATTTTGCAGTTACGAACACGTTCATTGACTCTACTTCCTAAACAATCAGGACATCTTTTTACGGTAACAAAGTGATTAAGGTATTTTTGATGACGTTTGCCTTCGTCTGTATGCAATATGCTACGTTGCATGCGCGGGACGATTCCTTCATACAAAGCTGTATGAGGCCATTCTTTGGGCGGATTAGCCAGTTTTTGTTGTGGAGCATATAAAAATAATGCTAACTCTTCAGGAGAATAGTCCTTGATTTTTTTATCCAAATCAAATAGACCACTATGGGCATAACGCTTCCACCGCCAGTTGCCAACTGTAAATGTGGGGAAATCGATAGGCCCTTCGTTTAATGATTTGTCATAATCAACTAGCTGATGAAGATTGATTTCGGTAATCTTTCCTAAGCCATCGCATGTTGGACATTTTCCATCCGGATGATTAAACGAAAAAGTATCTGAATAACCAACAAATGGAGAACCTGCTCGTGAAAACAGCAAACGTAAAAACGTATAAATATCTGTATACGTTCCCACTGTCGAACGAGAATTACCTGCTACTTTTTTCTGGTCAATGACAATTGCAACAGGAAGATTCTCGATTTTTTCAACTTCTGGACGACCATATTTGGGTAAGTAATTTTGAACAAACGAACTAAATGTATCATTTAGTTCACGACGTGATTCAGCGGCTAATGTGTCAAATACTAAGGAGGACTTTCCTGAACCCGAAAGTCCAGTAACAACAGTTAGTTGCTTTTTAGGGATATTGACAGAGATATTCTTCAAATTATTTTGTGTTGCGTGCTTAATTTCAATCCATTCCATTAAAAAACCTCCGTTTCTATTCTATTTTAGCATATAAAAAGAACCTAGCCTAAAAGTTGAACATGGGAATTTTCAAGAGAACTTTACTTTTTAATCGCTTTCATTTATGCTATAAATAATACAGATTTTTTAACTGTATTAATAGATAAAGGATGTGACTTATGAAGAAGTCGATTTTGTTCAAAAAGTTAGGGATTATTTTATTAATTAGCCAAACACTGGTAGGGGTACCAATGTTGGCACAAGAAAGTATACTAGAAACAACCGTTCAAACAGAAACGGAATCAGTAACAACAGAAACCAGTCAGACGGTAGCTAACTTGGAATCTGAAACTACTAGCCAAACGGTGATGCAGGAAAAAGAATCCTCTTCGGCAATCGCCGAAAGCAGTAGCCGAAATGTGGTTGCAGTAACCACTGAAACCACAAATGAGATACAAAATAGTGATACAGATGGAAAAGCTGTTTCTGCAGAGAGTGTTTTTTCAGAAGCAGATTATAAACAAGCAACTGCACTGGAGTTAGCAACTTTAGTAAGAGAAAAAAAGGTGACGAGCGAAGAATTAGTAAAAATTGCGTTGGCCATCACTAAACGTGAAAATCCTACATTAAATGCGGTCATTACTTTACGAGAAGAAGCGGCTTTGACAGAAGCAAAAGCTTTACAAGATACAGGTCAACCATTTCTAGGTGTGCCGCTCTTACTAAAAGGGTTAGGACAATCCTTGAAAGGTGAAAGCAACACGAACGGTTTTGGTTTTCTCCGAGATCAAGTAGCTGGTGGGACATCGACCTTTGTCAAAGCACTACAAAATGCCGGATTCATAATCATTGGTCAAACGAATTATCCAGAATTAGGTTGGAAGAATATTTCAGATTCAAAGTTATATGGCGTTTCCGTCAATCCATGGAATCCTAACCATTATTCAGGTGGTTCTTCAGGCGGAGCGGGTGCTAGTGTCGCCGCGGCATTTGTTCCCATTGCTTCTGGAAGTGATGCTGGTGGCTCTATCCGCATCCCTGCTTCTTGGACAGGCACCGTAGGCTTGAAACCTTCTAGAGGAGTAATCATTGGCAATTCTAATAGTGTAAAAGGTCAAACTGTTCACTTTGGTTTAAGTCGAACTGTGGCGGATA
Source organism: Enterococcus sp. DIV2453a (assembly GCF_050533535.1). NCBI lineage: Bacteria > Bacillati > Bacillota > Bacilli > Lactobacillales > Enterococcaceae > Enterococcus > Enterococcus sp. DIV2453a. Next base: position 880,479 of record NZ_CP172899.1, read on the forward strand.
CAAATGCATTATTTGAAACCTTATTAACCAAAAAAGATCTTCCTGCGGGACATTTAAGTCAAGCGCAACCCATTGCTTATACAACAGAATCCCCTGCCGGAACGCCTGTAAGTGCCGAAGCAAAAGAGGCGGTCGCTGAAGCTGTTGCTTTTTTAAAAGACCAAGGGTACACATTGGTTGAAGTGAAGCACCCTGTTGACGGGGAACGTCTAATGAAAAATTATTATACTGTAGCTGCTGGCTCAGCTGGGATTGCCGATTTTATGGTGCGGCAGAAATTGAAAAGACCGCTTGAACGAAATGATGTAGAACTGTTAACATGGGCGCTTTTTCAAACAGGAAAAAATATAACGAGTGAAGAGACAACTGCGGCTTGGACAGATATTGCTTTACAAGCACAAGCGATGGACGAATTTTATCAACAGTATCCTATCTTATTAACACCAACGACAGCTGCCACCGCGCCTAGTATTGATAATCCGTTACTAAAACCAGAACATGCAGCACAGATGGAAAAAATTGATCAATTGTCACCAGCAGAACAAAAACAATTGATTTATGACCAATGGCTGACGGCGTTCACATATACACCGTTTACACAACAAGCAAATTTATTTGGACATCCAGCATTAAGTGTGCCAACTTACGTTTCAAAAGAAGGACTGCCTTTGGGGATTCAATTTAATAGTGCATTAAATGAAGACCGAACATTGCTACAATTAGGCGCTTTATTTGAAAATAACCACAAGATAAATCAACCACATGTAGAAGAACCAGACAAAGACAAAGAACCAGATGCAAGTGGCGAACCAGAAAAAGACAAAGAGCCGGATGCAAGTGGCGAACCAGAAAAAGACAAAGAGCCGGATGCAAGTGGCGAACCAGATAAAGATAAAGATAAAGATAAAGATAAAGAACTAGATACAAGTGGCGAACCAGATAAAGACAAAGAAACAAAAACAAGTGAAGGACCAATCGAAGGAAAAGATCAAAACCAAAACCAAAACCAAAACCAAAACCAAAACCAAAACCAAAACCAAAACCAAAACCAAAACCCAGACAAAGCTGGAAAAACTACTAGTGAGTCATCCTTAGATAATTCGCTGAATTCATCAGCAAATCAGGGAACCAAATCAACAGAAAGTACGCATGCTTTTTCTAATAAAAGTATGATTGGGAAACAAGAACAGCTTCCCAAAAAAGTATTACCAAAAGCAGGTGCAGAAGTACCTAGTACTTTCTGGATTATTTTAGGAGGAGCTTTCTTAGTAACGAGTGGAACGATTTATATAAGGAAAACTAGAAAACGATAACCAGTGAAGGTTGGAGACAATTTATCCCCAATTGTCTCCAGCCTTTTTTCTTTGGTATACTAAAACCAATAGGGAAATGGAGGCGAAAGTAATGAGGGCGTTTGAGAAGATTCCAGCGTTTCAGCAATGGCAAAAAGTTGAAGCTATTCACCGTGGTTGGTCAACTGATTTAAAGTTTAAAGTTACCAAAAATCAAGAAGCCTTTTTATTGCGAATTTTTCAACAAGAAGAGTTATTAGCTAAACAACAAGAATATCAATTTATCAAAAAAGTAGCGGCGTTAGGATTTCCCAGTTCTAAACCTTTTTTATGTGCACCTATTCCTGAAAGTGAACAAGGATACATGTTATTAACGTATCTAGAAGGTGAAGACTTAAGCGATGTTTTACCCGCTCTTTCTCCCAAAAGACAACTGAACTTAGGCGTAGAGGCGGGCCGCTATTTAAACAAAATCCATAAGCTTTTGTTGCCTGAAAGGATTAGTCAAAGAGAGATTGCGCGAAATTTATACGAAAAAAAGCAGAGCCAACTAAATAAGTATAAGGAATCTCAATTTTGTATGCCGTACCAGCAGCCAATAATTTCATATTTAGAAAAACAATTACCGTTATTGCAACAACGGCCTGTGGTTTATCAGCATGGAGATTTCCATGTGGGAAATTTTATTTACTTGCCAACTAGGCAGGTCGGTGTGATTGATTTTAATCGATGGGATTTTGGGGATCCTTATGAAGAATTTTACAAGTTACAATTTTTTTCAAGAAATGTTTCGCCATTGTTTGCTTATGGTCAATTACAAGGTTATTTTGCTGGGAAAGTTCCTACCTTATTTTGGCAGTTTCAAAAGCTTTATACTTTTCACGCAGGACTCTATTCTTTAGTTTGGGCACTGAGCTTTGGTGAAAAAGAAATCAGGACTATGGAACAGCAATACCAACAATTACTAGAGGACTATAATTGTGGAGAATTACTAGTTCCCAAATGGTTTTCAACTATCCAAAGAAAGGGATTGAGATTTTAGGTTTATTTCGATAGAATAAAAATAAAAACAGGAGTTTAAGGAATGAAACTAAACGGGATTATTATGATAGCGGTTGTTGGAAGCGTTTTATCTGGCTGTGGTTGGCAAAAATCGAAAGAGGAATCACAGAAAGTGCGAACCGTACAAACAAACAATGTAAATACTGAAGAAACAAGAGCAATTTCAGCAACCGAAGTTAGTCAAACCACGGCGTTGGAATTAGAGCAAACAACGCAAACACAAGAATTAACTGAATTAGTTACAGAAGAAGGGACGATTTGGAATCAGCAAAAAGCAAAACAGTTAGGACAATACATGGAAACCTGGGGTCAAGAACGCAATCAGAACTATCAAGCGTACCAACCAGGTCACTCTGTAGCTTTTTACACGATTCAAGTGCCTGATGATTTATTGAGTTATGAACCTAAAATACAACCAGCTATTGGGAACAATCCCATTTGGTTAAATTGGTCAGAAACAGGTAGCGAAGGCGGTTATTGTCTGGTGGCAGTATACTCTGACAGTGCGACACAAGTTGCCCAGAAGCATGTCTATTTATTTACTTTAGTGAATGGTGAAGCCAAAGTTTATGTGAGTAAAGAACAGCCAGTAGAAGAGCAACCTTATTTGTTTTTAAAAGAAACAAGCAATACAGAACTGAAAGAACAATTCACAAACCTTGTGAATAATCTTTAATTTTTTATTTAATCAAAAGGAAAAGAAAATTTATCATTGACAAAGTATCCGCTTTCATTTTATTCTGTAGCTACCCCTTGGGAAAGGGCAAAAGGAAGTTTTGAAAGGGATGGAAAAAATGAAGGAAACAAGTTTAGTAATTATTAAGCCAGATGGCGTTGAACGAAAGTTAGTTGGCAAAATCATTCAACGTTTTGAAGATAAAGGTATTGACTTATTGCACCTTAAATTCGAACGACTAACAGTAGAAACAGTGAAGGAACATTATGAGCATTTAAAAGATGAACTATTTTTCCCTGAATTATTAGCCTATATGACAAGTGGCCCAGTGGTTGTGATGGTCGTTGTAGGGGACAATGTGGTTAAAAAAGTGCGTAAATTAGTTGGAGCAACGAATCCGTTAGATGCTGAAAGTGGCACCTTACGAGCGGATTATGGGTTGTCTGTCACCAAAAATTTAATCCATGCTTCTGATTCTGTCCAATCAGCAAAAATTGAGATGCAACGGTTCTTTGGTTAATCAGCGAAAAAGAAGCAATCCTTTATTTTTTTATAAAGGATTGTTTCTTTTTTATTAATTGTCAGAATATTCCGCTTAAATGGTTGACATCTGGAGGTAGAAGAGTAGTATAGACTACATACTAAATACTAAATGACTGCGTGTGCTTCAGGAGGATAAAATGATAACAAGTGATGAATTGACAGAAAACCTTAGTCCGTTTGAATTAAGTCTATTTTTAGAGAAGAAATTACATGAAGAAAATCATAATTTAGAAACATTGTTAAATGCAGGGCGAGGCAATCCTAATTGGACGGCGCCAACACCAAGGGAAGCCTTTTTTTTATTAGGTCAATTTGCTACAAAAGAAACGTTAAGAGAGGGGAGCGAACAAACGGCTGGTATGATTCAGCCAAGTTTTGGTAGAACGCAACGCTTCTTAAACTTTTTAGCAGAAAATCCTAGCAAAGGGGCAACCTTCTTACAAGAAATTTGGACAGCAGAGCATAACTATTTTGGGATGGATAAGGAAATGTGGTTAGATGCCATGTTAGACTATGTGATTGGGGATAATTATCCGAATCCTGTTCGTTGCTTGAAGGCGTGTGAACAACCGATTAAAGCCTATTTAAATCAAGAATTATTTTCCAGCGAAGCACAACCGTTTGATATTTTTGCCGTTGAAGGTGGTACAGCAGGGATTTGTTACTTGTTTGATACGTTGGCAAATAATTATTTACTAGAAAAAGGTGATCGTATTGCGTTGTTATTACCAACGTTTGCTCCTTATCTAGAAATTCCAGAACTACCACGTTATGATTTTGACGTGGTTAAAATCAAAGCAGAGCAAATGATTATTGATGGAAAAACGACGTATCAATACTCAAACAAGGAAATTGATAAACTAAAAGACCCGTCCATCAAAGCGGTTTTTGTCGTAAATCCCAGCAATCCAACTGCCAATGCTATGGGAAAACCTACCATTGAACAAATCAAACAAATCGTTGCAGTGGATAACCCTAAGCTAATGATTTTAACAGATGACGTTTACGGAACTTTTGTGCCAGCTTTCCGTTCACTATTTACGGAGTTACCTTACAATACAGCCTGTATCTATTCTTATTCTAAATACTTTGGCGCTACCGGTTGGCGTGTGGGGACTATTGCGGTCAGTCAAGAGAACATCTTTGATCAATTATTAAAAGAATTGCCAGTGGCTCGAAAAATGGAATTACAGGCACGTTATGCTACATTGAATGCAGACACAAGCCAAATTAACTTTATCAGCCGCTTAGTCGCAGACAGCCGCGATATTGCGTTGAACCATGCAGCGGGACTTTCTTCTATTCAGCAAGCGATGATGGCTTTATTTAGTTTGTATGCTTTGTTAAAAGACGGTCAAGCATATAAAGACGAAGTGATGGATATTTGTCATACGCGTGAAAAGCTCTTGTTCCGCACCTTAGGCATTGAAGAGCCTTTAGCAAGTTTAAATACAGCATATTATTGTGAAATTAACTTTAGAGATTGGACAGAAAAACGTTATGGCCCAGAATTTTCAAGTTATTTAACGAAATCGTGGACGATCACAAAAGTATTAACCTCTTTAGCAGAAAAAGAAAAATTAATGCTTTTAAAAGCGGATGCTTTCGGGAGTGACAAATGGTCAGTTCGAATTTCTTTAGCCAATTTAGCTACTAACCAATATAGTGAAGTTGGTAAACGAATGATTCGCCTATCTGAACACATTAAAGAAGAGTGGTTGCGCCAAAAGCGCCAAGCAATTAAATAAAAAAACGCTAAGTCTCTTAAGCTGCAAGAGGCTTAGCGTTTTTGTTTATTATTTATTCATTTTTCCGTCAGTTTTGGTTTATAAATGTTTGCTACACTGGAGACAAGAGGAAATTAAGCGTTTATAAAAAGGAGAGAAGTGAATGAAACATATTAAAGGAATGTTGGTTTTTATCGGATTATTTATTTTGGTTGGTTGTGCGCCAGATCAAGAGCCAACGAAACAAACAACAAGTGGTCCGCAAGAGACAAAGCAAGTGAAGCAAGTTACCGTCACCAATCAAACGACTTCTGCGGTGGAAAAACAAGCGCCGACTAAAAATGACGAACTGATTGCTAATCAATTGACTTTTGATTCTCATGAATACACGTACGAAGTGGTTACAGGGGCCACACAAACGACATTTGGGACAACCCCACCAGCAAAATATACACCAGAAGAAAAAAAGAAAAAAATGTTTTGGTCCAATCAACCGCCTTTGGGATTAATGACGGGTAACTATTATAAAAATGAAGGTGTATTTACTGGCGGAAATTACGGCATTGTAGAGATTATTACGGAACCTGAAACGCAAAGGATTCTGAATGTTGAGTTTACAGAGTTTGCTAGTGACCCTTATTATGATACACGCTATTCGGGTGTCAACAAACGCCTGTCGGATTATCCTGAATTTCAAGCAAGCAACACGCGCACAGACGATACGTTAGTCACCGTTGTTAATGGTATTACTTATGTAGAAAAACAAATGCGTGACGAAAATCGTGTCACAGGTAATTTTTATACGGTACGTGGTTCATCAACTTCTGCGCGTGAAGGTTTAATGCCTTTAGCAGCAGAGATGGACACTTGGCTAAAAGAGCCATCGAAAGAAACGTATATCGGTTACGCAGAAGATTTAGGCAATGGCCTAATCGCTCGACTTCAAGTGATAACAGAAGAGCAGAAAATAAAACATGTCAGCTATGATGAATACTTTTCAGATGAACAGGAAAAAATCACAGAAACAGCCCTGCGGCCTTTTTATCGTCAATCGAAATATTATTCACCAGGATATAATAAACAAACCAACAATTCTTTTATTCATTTTGTAGATGCACTAACAAAGGCCATTACGACACAACAAACTTTATCCGTTAACGAAGAACAAGAGCTACAGCATCCGTCTTTTACTACTTATCAAAGATTGGCTGAAAAAATCAGCACGTTTCAAAATTCATTGAAGGAATAAGAAAAACGAAAGTAGGGCATAAGTCGTTTCGACTTATGCCCTACTTTTGTAATCTTAAGATTATCAGCTAAACCAAAGTGAGTTCTTTTTAAAGAAATACTTTTATTTTAGCCTTTTATAGATCTAAATAATTTTCTAAGTAATCTGCTAAACCATCTTGATCATTTGTTTTTTCAGTGACATCGTTGGCTACGGATTTAATTTTATCCGTGGCATTGTTCATAGCAACACCCCAACCAGCATAACTTAACATTTCTTCGTCATTATGTTCATCGCCAAAAGCAATGATATCAGCTGGTTTGACAGATAAAAAGTTCGCCACTTGATCAACGCCATGGGCCTTTTGAATTCCTTTTGCGACCATTTCTAAAATAGGCATTGGACCGCCCCAAGTGCGGACATCAATATAATCACCATATTGTTTTGTCAATGTATCAGCAACTTTTTCAGCTTGGTTTGGCGTGGTCCGAACCATCATTGAGGTAGGATTGCTTCGTAAATTTTTAGCATTAAGTAAATTATCTAAGGTTGCTTTGGAAGCAAAAAATTTCGGATCGAACCCATCTAACGTATCGATATAAAATGTTTCTTTGTTTTCAGCAGCAACAAAATCTAATTGTAATTCTTTTTTCTGTGCCAAAATGTCAAAGACTAGGTCACGCTCAATATTGGCTTCGCTTTCCAAGTCCCATTTTTTCTCTGGAATGTGGACTAAAGCGCCGTTAAAGTTAACCATAGGGGTCGTTAGGCCAAGTTGTTGGTAAAATTGATGACTCATTCTATAGGGACGTCCAGTGGCAATACTGACATAATGACCGTTGTCAATCGCTTTTTTTAGTGTTTGTTCGGTTTTTGGACTGATTAAAGACTGTGCATTTAATGTTGTGCCGTCTAAATCAATAGCAATTAATTTTTTCAAGTAAAAATTCCTCCTAAATGCCTTTTACTCAGTCTAGCATAAAACCGAAGATTATCAAGGGGAGAAGTATGTTCATTTATAAGGTTTAAAAAAAAGCTTAAGAAGTATGCTACACTAAAATAAACCGTTTGAAAAAGGAGCGCAGAGCATCTTGAAAAATTCTAGAAATTATTTACGAGTGATCACCTTAATCTATTGTATCTATATGTGGTTATTTGCTACGCATTTTCATTTTATGGCGTTGAACGTGTTGTTAGCCTATATTCCAATTGAACTTAGTTATCTTTTAAACGCAGAAAAACGTAAAAGGGATTGGTTGATAGGTTTTGCTTGGTTAATTTTTTATCCTAATGCGCCGTACCTATTTACGGATTTTTTTCATTTAGAAACGCTATCTATTTATCGAGGCTTTAATACGATTTTTGCAAACCAAATTGGTGATTGGTGGGCGTTTGTTTGCTTAACTAGCGGGATTGTTATATATGGGCTTTTAGGGATGAAAACAGTAACAACTGTTAGCCAGAAATTGCAAAGTTATTGCGGCTATAGAACAATTGTAGTCTTTCAAGCCAGCCTTCATTTCTTGTCTGCTTTGGCGATTTATGTTGGACGTTTTGATCGATTACACAGTGTCTATCTTTTTATGAGTCCAATTGAAACAGTGAAAATTATCTTTTTTGACTGGTCCCTTCAAAAATTAATGTTTATTTTATTAATGATGTTTCTACAGATGCTGTTGTTTGGGCTAATCCAATTATTAGGAAAAGAAGAAGCAATGTAAAGCTTTTTCTTTTTTTTATATCAGCAAAACACGAACGTTATATAGAAAAATATATATAATAGTTAATATTTTGTTGTAAAAAGATAGCGATTCTCTTATAATCAAAGAGTAATTATTCGAAAACATGGATTTTAAGGGAGAGAAGTGCAATTATGAATACGTTTTTCAAATTAAAGGAAAACAAGACAACGGTATCAACTGAAATAATGGCGGGGGTTACGACCTTTTTTGCAATGAGTTATATTTTATTTGTTAATCCGTCCATTCTTTCAGAAACAGGGATGCCTTTTCAGGCTGTTTTTTTAGCGACCATTATTGCTTCAATCATCGGTACATTAATTATGGGGCTGTTTGCTAATGTACCTTACGCTCAAGCACCGGGGATGGGACTCAATGCTTTCTTCACGTTTACGGTCGTTTTTGGGATGGGGTATACTTGGCAACAAGCATTAGCAATGGTTTTTATTTGTGGTTTGATTAATATTTTGATTACAGTGACAAAAATTCGCAAAATGATTATTAAAGCAATTCCAGAGAGTTTACAACATGCTATTGGTGGTGGGATTGGAATTTTTGTCGCTTATGTAGGGTTGAAAAATGCTGGCTTACTAAGTTTCACAGTACAAGCAGAACCTCAAAATGGTGTTGTGAATGGTTCGAGTATCGTGCCCGCTTTAGGAAATTTTGATAATCCAGCCATTATTTTGGCGGTAATTGGGTTAGTTTTAACAACGATTTTAGTTGTCACGAATGTTCGTGGGGCTATTTTAATTGGCATTGTAGTTACTACGTTAGTCGCAATTCCAATGGGGGTGGTAGACACTGCTTCGGTTGATTGGCATGCTAATTCGTTGGGCAATTCATTTAAAGAATTAGGTACAACTTTTGGCGCTGCTTTTGGTGCTGAGGGCTTACAGTCATTGTTTAGCGATTCTTCAAAAATTCCTCAAGTTTTAATGACCATTATTGCCTTCAGTTTATCAGATACGTTTGATACAATTGGAACATTTATCGGTACGGGACGTCGAACAGGAATTTTCTCTAAAGAAGATGAATTAGCTTTAGAAGATAGTAAGGGCTTCAGCACTAAAATGGACAAAGCTCTATTTGCAGATGCTATTGCAACATCTATCGGTGCGATTTTTGGTACATCGAATACGACAACTTATGTAGAAAGTGCAGCAGGAATCGGTGCGGGTGGTCGAACAGGTTTGACATCGGTAGTGGTAGCAATTCTATTTGCCCTAAGTAGTCTTTTTTCACCACTTATTGCTATTGTGCCAGCACAAGCTACGGCTCCAGCGTTAATTTTAGTGGGAATTATGATGTTAGCTTCTTTCAAAGACATCAATTGGACGGATTTAGAAGATGCGATTCCAGCATTTTTTGCTTCAATTTTCATGGGATTATGTTATAGCATCTCTTATGGGATTGCTGCTGGGTTCATCTTTTATGCAGTGGTGAAAGTAGTCAAAGGAAAAGCCAAAGAAGTTTCACCAATTATTTGGGTCATTGATGCGTTGTTTATCTTAAACTTTGTAATCTTAGCTATTTTATAGTAAACAGAAGTGAGGCTGAGATAACAGCGGTTAGCTTCGAAGGTGTTGCATTTGTTCAGCTATTTATCTTAAGCCCAAGTGTTAAGAAGTCTGGCAGATTGGTCGTTTTGACCGGTCTGCCAGACTTTTTTTAAAAGAATTTTCTTTTGAGAGATTCACTCTTTTAGAGTATAGTGGTAGGTGAAGAGGTGATAAGGTGGATAAAAGTATGAAAATAAAATGGAAGCAGAATTTATTAGTCGCATGGATTGGTTGCTTTTTTACAGGGGCGAGTATTAGCTTAGTTATGCCGTTTATTCCAGTATATGTTGAACAATTAGGGACGCCTAAGAGTCAAGTAGAGTTGTTTTCTGGATTGGCAATTTCTGTCACGGCGTTTGCTGCTGCGATTGTTGCACCGATTTGGGGAAATTTAGCTGATCGAAAAGGTCGGAAAATTATGATGATTCGGGCTGCAGCAGGAATGACGATCACAATGGGGGCGTTAGCATTTGTCCCTAATGTATACTGGCTGTTGATTATGCGTTTTATGAACGGGATTTTATCCGGCTATATTCCTAACGCAACAGCGATGATTGCGTCGCAGGCGCCAAAAGAGAAAAATGGCTGGGCTCTAGGAACATTATCAACAGGTGCAATTGCTGGGACGTTAATTGCGCCATCGATTGGCGGTGCGTTGGCACAGTGGTTTGGAATGGAAAATGTCTTTATTATTACCGGTGTTATTTTATTCATTACAACGTTGTTGACTATCTTTTTAGTTAAAGAAGATTTTCAACCAGTTGAGAAAAAGGATTTATTAACGACGAAAGAAATTTTTAGTAAGATGGATCATGTTTCAGTATTGATTGGTTTGTTTGTGACTACGTTAATTTTACAATTAGGAATTACAAGTATCAGCCCAATCTTAACGCTATATATTCGATCTTTAAGTGGCGATACAGAGAATGTATTATTTGTTAGTGGTTTGATTGTTTCGATTGCCGGCGTTTCAGCAATTATTTCTTCTCCAACTTTGGGAAAAATTGGGGACCGCATTGGGAACCAAAAAGTTTTATTAGGCGGATTAATTCTTTCTTTTATTTGTTACATTCCCATGGCGTTTGTGCAAACACCTTTTCAGTTAGGTGTTTTACGATTCCTTTTAGGTTTTTCAACAGGTGCTTTAATGCCATCAATTAATACGTTAATTAGTAAAATAACGCCAACGGAGGGCGTAAGTAGAGTTTATAGTTACAATCAGATGTGTAGTAATTTCGGTCAAGTTTTAGGGCCGATGGTAGGGTCAACAGTTGCCCATGGTTTTGGCTATTCTTCTGTTTTTCTGGTAACCGCTTGTTTCGTTTTAGGAAACATTGGGTTGTCCTTCTTTAATTTCCGAAAAGTTTTAAATAAAAAGCTCTAAACAGTTGAAAAGATAAAAAAACCAGTTACAATAACTTTAGTAACTGGTTTTTTCTTATTTAACAGGTTTGGTTTCTTTCGGTACTGCAAAGTGTGCAATTAATAAAATAATAACGGCTGTTGCCAACGATAGAATCGTTGTCATTTTAAAGTCGTATGAACCACCAGATAATGCACCGCCGATATATCCAACGACTTGGCCTAATGCGAAGGTCCAGAAAAATACAACAAGATAACGCATATGAGCACCTCTTTTCTAGCTCTTAGTTTAGCATATTTTCTTTAAAAGTAAAGAATCCGCGATAGGAAAATAAGAGAAGAGGCAAAAAATAGCAAGGATTCAAAAAGGAGCTGTCCAATGTCATTTCCACAATTACATACCGTTACTTCCTATTCGCTTTTATCTAGTACGGTTAGGATTCGTTCCTATGTAAAACAAGCGAAAGCGTTAGGTTATCAAACATTAGCGATTACCGATATCAATGTCTTGCATGGGGCGGTTGAATTTTATGAAGCATGCCAAGAAGCGGGAATTCAACCAATTATCGGTTTAAGATTAGAATATACCCCAGCAGAAAAAGAAGGGCATTCCGAGTTGCTTTTATTTGCTAAAAATTTAAAAGGGTATCAGCAATTAATGCAACTATCTAGCAGCAAAATGACGACAGAGGGTCCCTTTTACTTAGCAGAACATCAATCCTTATTAAGTGATTTATTTGCCGTGACTTTGTCAGCCAAAGGAGAAGTCGCCCAAACATTTTTTGAAGATGAACAACAAGCGGTTCACGCTTTCCAACAACTTGCTTCATATTTTGATCCTCAGTCGTTATTTGTTGAACATTCTTTTTCAATGAATCAACAACGCAATCCAGCGCTCTTTTCTTTTTACCAAAGAGAACAATTACCTGGCGTGGCTTTGCAAGAGGTACGTCATTTAACAAGGGAAGAAGGCTTTGCCGTAACTGTTCTTGAGAGCATCAAAGAAAATAATCAATTGAATATTACAAGCCAAACACCGGAAATAGAAGGTCTGAATTACTTGCGTGAAGCAGAGACGACGATGGAACAAATGCTTCAAATAGCTGGTGCAGAAGTGGTCCAGAATACGATTCAGCTAGCTGAAAATTGCCGAGTTGACATTCCTTTACATCAAAAATTATTACCGCATTTTCCTGTGCCTGATAATCAAACGGCTGGTTCTTATTTACGTACATTGTGTTTAGAAAAATTACCAGAAAGAGTGCCTCATCTAAATGAAGTTTACCAAAAACGATTAGAAAAAGAGTTAACCATCATTCACAATATGGGCTTTGATGATTACTTTTTAATCGTTTGGGATGTGATGGACTTCTGTCATAACAATCAAATTGTTACAGGCGCTGGCCGAGGTTCAGCTGCAGGCTCTTTAGTGTCCTATGTGCTATCAATTACAGATGTAGATCCAATCAAATATGATTTGCTTTTTGAACGTTTTTTGAATCCAGAACGCTACACGATGCCCGATATTGATTTAGATATTCCTGATAATCGGCGGGAGGAAGTTTTAGCTTATGTCAGTCAAAAATATGGTCATTATCACATGGCGCAAATTGCCACGTTTGGTACGATGGCTGCGAAAATGGTTTTACGGGACGTTGCACGTGTTTTCGGGTTGTCCCAGAGTGAAGCGAATCGTTGGTCGGCAGCTGTCCCAAACAAGCTGAAAATTACGTTAGAAGAAGCGTACCAAGAGTCGAAACGGATGCAAGAATTGGTCAATTTTTCGCCAAATAATCAATTGCTCTATAAAACAGCTGTTCAGCTAGAAGGATTGCCTCGCCATGTTTCTACGCACGCAGCAGGTGTGGTAATTAGTGATGAAAATCTTTTGAATTTGGTTCCGTTACAACCAGGATCGAATGAAATTTTATTGACCCAATTTACTATGAATGATGTTGAAAAAATTGGTCTTCTGAAAATGGATTTCTTGGGCTTAAGAAATTTATCTATCATTGATGATACCCTTACAGCTGTTAAACGCGTCTATAATCGAACCATTCGTTTAAATCAGATTCCATTAGATGACGAAACAACGCTGGCTTTATTTAGAAAAGGGGAAACAAGTGGCGTTTTCCAGTTTGAATCTGCTGGAATTCGGAATGTATTAAGAAAATTAGGGCCAACTAGCATTGAAGATATTGCTGCTGTCAATGCCCTGTATCGTCCTGGTCCGATGCAAAATATTGATGTTTTCATCCGCCGGAAAAAAGGCTTGGAACAAATTAGTTATCCAGAGCCTAGTCTCGCCCCCATTTTAGAAAATACGTACGGAATTATTGTTTACCAAGAGCAGATTATGCAAGTTGCTGCGAAAATGGCTGGCTTCTCTTTAGGGCAAGCTGACATTTTACGTCGAGCCATTAGTAAAAAGAAAAAAGATGTGCTAGATGAAGAACGGAATCATTTTGTTAATGGTGCGTTACAACAAGGCTATCCCAAAGAAACAGCTAACCAAGTGTACGATTATATTGAGCGCTTTGCTAATTATGGCTTTAACCGCTCGCATGCATTTGCCTATTCCTTTATTGGTTTTCAAATGGCTTACTTGAAGGTTCATTATCCGAGTGCTTTTTATGTCGCATTGTTGCATTCTGTTCGTCATAATCCAACAAAAATTAAAGAATATATTGGCGAAGCTAGAAAAAACAAGCAGACGATTTTGCAGCCGTCAATTAACCAAAGTCACTACAGCTTTTACCTAAATCAGCAACAGCAAATTTTATTTGGTTTTAGTTCTTTAAAAGGAATCCGCCGAGACTTCATTCAAAATATTTTAAATGAACGCCGAGAAAATGGACCGTACAAAACGTTCGATGAGTTTCTTTTGCGAATTGACCGTAAGTGGTTGAAAGTTGAAAATATCGAACCATTGATTGCCATCGGTGCATTTGACGAAATTGCACCCAATCGCCGTCAATTAGCGGTAGGTTTAGAGAGTAATATCCAAAGTATTCTTCTCAGCGGTGGTAGTATGGATTTGTTAGAAACGTTGAAGCCAAAGGAAGAAGAAATTGCCGATTATCCGCTAGAAGAGCGACTAGAACAAGAAGAACAATATTTAGGGGTCTATTTATCAGGACATCCGACAGAAGAGTTCAAAAAAACACGCTTAGCCAAGCAAACGCAACTTGTTCATGAACTTGTTGAAAATCAGCCCACGAAATTATTGATTTATGTCAAAAACATTCGGACGATTCGGACCAAAAAGGGAGAACAAATGGCCTTTGTTGATGGGGATGATACAACAGGAAGTATTTCACTAACGTTGTTCCCAACTGTTTTTCGCCAGTTAAGACAGAGTGTCGAGAAAGGGCAAGTTTATTATGTGGAAGGAAAAGTGGAACGCAGTACGTACAATCAAGAATTGCAAATATTGGTTCAACGAATAGAAAAAGCGCAACAAGTAGAAACATCAATTAGTGACGAAACGTGTTTTATCAGAATTACAAAAGATGTCGAACAAACGGACGTTTTTCAGAAAATGAAAGAGGTACTCAGTCGTCATGCTGGACACATTCCAGTGATTGTCTATTTTGAAAAAACAGGAAAGAAAATAGTATTAAATGAAGAAAACTGGGTCGCTCATACAAGCGCTAGTCAGCAACAATTAGCTTACGTTTTAGGCGAGCAAAACGTCATTTTCAAATGATTTACGGTAAAAAATACTAGTTGTTTTCAACTTTTTTCATTTTTTTCTTCTTAACTCAAGACATTTTGGTTCTTTAATGGTAAAATGAATGACGTAATATTTTTGTATATCAATTTTTGCGAAAAGGTTTCTTTTGGCAGTTGAAAGTATATTATATGAGGTGAAATAGCGAATGAAACGCATTGGTATTTTAACCAGCGGGGGAGATGCCCCTGGAATGAACGCTGCAATTCGTGCAGTCGTACGCAAAAGTATTTTTGATGGAATCGAAGTTTACGGTATTAACTATGGATTTGCCGGTTTAGTCGCAGGCGACATCCGTCGTTTAGATGTTGCTGACGTTGGCGATAAGATTCAACGTGGTGGAACATTCTTGTACTCTGCTCGTTATCCTGAATTTGCTACTGAAGAAGGGCAATTAAAAGGAATCGAACAATTGAAAAAATTCGGTATTGAAGGCTTAGTTGTTATTGGTGGAGACGGTTCTTATCATGGCGCAATGGCTTTGACAAAACGTGGTTTCCCCGCTGTTGGAATTCCTGGAACAATTGATAATGATATTCCTGGAACAGATTTCACAATCGGTTTTGATACAGCAATTAACACTGTTTTGGAATCAATTGACCGAATTCGTGATACAGCGACTTCTCATGTTCGTACATTCGTTATCGAAGTAATGGGACGTAACGCTGGTGATATCGCATTGTGGTCAGGCGTGGCAGGCGGAGCAGATGAAATCATTATTCCTGAACATGATTTTGATATGAAAAACGTTGCCAAACGTATTCAAGAAGGCCGCGACCGCGGGAAAAAACATTGCTTAATCATTTTAGCAGAAGGCGTAATGGGCGGAAATGAATTTGCTGATAAACTTTCTGAATACGGTGATTTCCATACGCGTGTATCAATTTTAGGACACGTGGTTCGTGGGGGCTCGCCAAGTGCTCGTGACCGTGTATTAGCAAGTAAATTTGGGTCATATGCTGTTGAACTTCTAAAAGAAGGCAAAGGCGGTTTATGTATCGGTATGTTAGATAACCAAGTAGTTGCAGCTGATATTATTGACACGTTAGAAAACAATAAACACAAACCAGATTTATCTCTTTATGAGTTAAATCATGAAATTTCTTTTTAATCTTGTATATTAGCTAATCTTATTAGCTTTGTATAAACAAATTTGGAATAGGAGCGTTTTAGTAATGAAAAAAACGAAAATCGTATGTACGATTGGACCAGCTAGTGAATCCGTTGATATGCTAGTAAACTTAATTAATGCAGGTATGAATGTTTGCCGTTTGAACTTTTCACATGGTGACTACGAAGAGCATGGTGCTCGTATTAAAAACATTCGTGAAGCTGTAAAAATTACAGGGAAACGCGTAGCGATCTTACTAGATACAAAAGGTCCTGAAATCCGCACAAATGACATGGAAAATGGCGCAATCACAATGAAAATTGGTGATTCAGTACGTATTTCTATGACAGAAGTTTTAGGAACAAATGAAAAATTCTCAATCACTTATCCAGAATTAATCAATGATGTAAACGTAGGTTCACACATTCTTTTAGATGATGGTTTAATCGATTTAGAAGTAACTGATATCGACCGTGATGCAAACGAAATCGTAACAGTTGTTAAAAACGAAGGCGTCTTGAAAAACAAAAAAGGCGTTAACGTACCAGGCGTTTCTGTAAACTTACCAGGGATCACTGAAAAAGATGCTAACGATATCCGTTTCGGAATTGGTCAAGGAATTGACTTTATCGCAGCTAGCTTCGTTCGTCGTGCTTCTGACGTTTTAGAAATCACTAAAATTTTAGAAGAAGAAAACGCAACACACATCCAAATCATTCCTAAAATCGAAAACCAAGAAGGTATCGATAATATCGATGAAATCTTAAAAGTTTCTGATGGTTTAATGGTTGCTCGTGGTGACATGGGTGTTGAAATTCCAACAGAAGATGTTCCAGTTGTCCAAAAAGCTTTAATTAAAAAATGTAATGCTTTAGGTAAACCAGTTATCACTGCAACACAAATGTTAGATTCAATGCAACGTAACCCACGTCCAACACGTGCGGAAGCAAATGACGTAGCAAACGCAATCTACGATGGAACAGATGCAGTAATGTTATCAGGCGAAACTGCAGCAGGGGATTACCCATTAGAAGCTGTTCAAACAATGGCTCGTATTGCAGTTCGTACAGAAGAAACATTAGTTAACCAAGATTCATTCGCATTGAAATTATATAGCAAAACAGATATGACTGAAGCAATCGGACAATCTGTTGGCCATACAGCACGTAACTTGGGTATCCAAACAATCGTTGCGGCAACAGAATCAGGCCATACAGCACGTATGATCTCTAAATACCGTCCAAAAGCACATATCGTTGCAATTACGTTCTCAGAACAAAAAGCACGTAGCTTATCATTATCATGGGGTGTTTACGCAACAGTTGCTGACAAACCATCAAGCACAGATGAAATGTTTAATTTAGCTTCAAAAGTATCACAAGAAGAAGGTTATGCTTCAGAAGGTGATTTAATCATTATCACTGCTGGTGTTCCAGTTGGCGAAAAAGGCACAACAAACTTAATGAAAATTCAAATGATCGGTTCTAAATTAGTTCAAGGTCAAGGTGTCGGCGAAGAAGCAATTATTGCAAAAGCCGTTGTTGCAGGAACTGCTGAAGAAGCAGTTGCTAAAGCGACTGAAGGAGCTATTTTAGTTACAAAAACAACAGATAAAGAATACATGCCAGCAATTGAAAAAGCATCAGCATTAGTTGTTGAAGAAGGTGGTTTAACTTCTCATGCAGCTGTTGTAGCGATTGCGCAAAATATTCCAGTTATCGTAGGTGCTGCAGATGCAACATCATTAATTAATAATGACGAAGTGATTACTGTTGATCCTCGTCGTGGTATTGTTTACCGCGGAGCAACAACAGCTATCTAAGTCTAATTAATTCAATCATTTGATTTTAAGCAATATGTACTCGGACGCAAAGCTGGGACAAACCGATTCGTCAGTTTGTCTCAGCTTTTTTTACAAAGAAGACAGTAGTACGAAATGTTCAGAAAACACGTATTCAGTAAATAAAGAGTTGGGCGCAAACAGTAAAATTATGTCTGAGTTTTAAATTATTTATGTTATTTCACACAAAAATTTTGTTATTTAATTAAATAAGCGCTAAGTTATCTTCAACAGAAAAACAATTATAAAAAAAACGAAAGAAAAACAGGAAATAAGAAAGGGCTGTCAAGAAAATTTCATTGACAAAGCTTTCATACCCCTGTATAATAGCTTTTGTTGCTTAGGAGTGATAATTATGAAGTGGTCTTTGTTAGAATTAAATAAATACAAAGAAGAGCCGCTAGTGTTTTCAGAAACATTGCATCTTAAAGAAGAGCTTCTTCAACGAGATGATACCTTGTTGGATGTAAGTCCAATCAAAGTAGAAGGCTTATTAGCAGTCAATAAATCAGAATATTTACTTCATTATACTATTCAGGTAACTGTAACCGTTCCTTCATCCCGTTCTTTAGAACCTGTGGCTTTGCCAATGCAAATCACGGTCGATGAAGTCTTTATGACAAAAGAACAAATGGATACAAGAGATGAACGATTTGCAGCTGAAGAGATTATTTTATTGGACAAGCCAACAATTGATTTAGATGAATCTGTCGAAGACAACATTCTATTGTCCATTCCAATTCAAGTGCTTACAGAAGAAGAACAAAACAGTCAAGAAATGCCAAGTGGCAATGACTGGGAAGTGATTTCAGAAGAAGCATATTTGGAAAGTAAGCAGAAAGCAGCAGAACAAACAGTGGATCCTCGTCTGGCTAAACTATCAGAATTACTCAGCGATAATGCTGAAGAGGAAGATAACAGCTAGGTTGGAATATATTGTGTATGTAAATACACGCATCTTTACAAGGAGGTGGAACAACAATGGCAGTACCAGCTAGAAGAACTTCTAAAGCGAAAAAAGCAAAACGTCGCACACACTACAAATTAACAATCAAAGGCTTAAATGCATGCTCAAACTGTGGTGAAATGAAAAAAAGCCATCACGTATGTCCAGCATGTGGTCACTACGATGGAAAAGACGTAATGTCTAAAGAAGCATAAGCATAAAAACATTTTTTGAAATGTTGAATCCCCTAGGCTAACCATGGAGCCTAGGGGATTTGTATTTTTTTAAGAAAATATGAAGAAATTGGAAATTTATTGGCACTATATTGTTTTCATATGAAAGATAGTGCGTTATAATAGTGAGGATTATAAGAGAATGCTCATAGAATTTTCGTTGATTATAATATAGGAGGTCATAAAATGACAAAACAACAATTTGGCGTAGTCGGCATGGCTGTCATGGGAAAAAATCTTGCTTTAAACATTGAAAGCAGAGGCTATACAGTTGCGCTGTATAACCGTACAGGATCAAAAACAACAGAAGTGGTTGAAGAACATCCTGACAAAAACTTTCAA
This sequence comes from Enterococcus sp. DIV2453a, assembly GCF_050533535.1. NCBI lineage: Bacteria > Bacillati > Bacillota > Bacilli > Lactobacillales > Enterococcaceae > Enterococcus > Enterococcus sp. DIV2453a. The sequence continues at coordinate 899,875 of NZ_CP172899.1, forward strand.
GCAACATACTCAATTGAGGAATTTGTGAATGCGATTGAAAAACCTCGTCGAATTATGTTGATGGTTAAAGCTGGACCTGCAACAGATGCGACAATCCAAGAATTGTTACCACACCTTGATAAAGGCGACATCTTAATTGATGGCGGTAATACGTTCTTCAAAGACACAATGCGACGTAATGAAGAACTAGCAAACTCAGGAATTAACTTTATTGGTACTGGCGTTTCTGGCGGAGAAGAAGGAGCCTTGAAAGGACCATCTATCATGCCTGGCGGACAAAAAGAAGCGTATGAGTTAGTTGCGCCAATTCTTGAAAAAATTTCAGCTAAAGCAGAAGACGGTGAACCATGTGTGACTTACATTGGCCCAAATGGTGCTGGACATTATGTAAAAATGGTTCATAATGGGATTGAATATGGGGACATGCAATTAATTGCTGAATCCTACGATTTAATGAAACAAATCTTAGGTTTATCTGTTGATGAAATGGCAGAGATTTTCAAAGAATGGAACGAAGGCGAATTAGACAGTTACCTTATTGAGATCACGGCTGACATTTTGACACGTAAAGATGATGAAGGAACCGACCAACCAATCGTTGATGTTATTCTTGATGCAGCAGGCAACAAAGGAACAGGTAAATGGACAAGCCAAAGTGCGTTAGATCTTGGCGTACCATTACCATTAATTACAGAATCAGTATTTGCACGTTTTATTTCGGCTTACAAAGAAGAACGCGTAAAAGCAAGTGGCATTTTATCAAAACCTGCAGCCTTTAACTTTGCAGGCGATAAAAAAGAATTGATTGAAAAAATTCGCGAAGCATTATACTTTAGTAAATTAATGAGTTATGCGCAAGGGTTTGCACAACTCCGTGCAGCTTCTGAAGAATACGGATGGGATTTACCATTTGGTGAAATTGCAAAAATCTGGCGAGCAGGTTGTATTATCCGTGCACAATTCTTACAAAAAATTACCGATGCATATGAAAAAAATCCAGCACTTGAAAACTTGTTGTTAGATGAATACTTCGTAGAAATTACGAAAAAATATCAACAAGCCGTTCGTGAAGTTGTTGCGATTGCTGTTCAAGCAGGTGTTCCTGTACCAACATTCTCATCTGCAATTGCTTATTACGATTCTTATCGTTCAGATCGCTTACCAGCGAATTTAATTCAAGCACAACGTGATTACTTCGGTGCTCATACGTACGAACGCACAGACAAAGAAGGAATCTACCATTATAGCTGGTACAACGAAGAATAAACACGCTGGAGACCATGAGTGTGGCTCACCATGCTCATGGTTTTACTGTGGCTTAAAAAAGAACCAGACAGATTGAGTAGTAATTCTCTAATAAGTAGTAAGGAATAAAAAGGTTGAGCTTGAGTATAGCTTTTAAAGAGAAAGGACAATTAATCAAATGAGCAACATTTTAATTATTGAAGATGAAAAGAACTTAGCGAGATTCGTTGAGCTTGAATTAAAACATGAGGGGTATACGACAGAAGTACACTACAATGGTCGTACAGGATTGGAAGCCGCTCTTAACAACGAATGGGATGCTATCCTTCTTGATTTGATGTTACCAGAATTGAATGGATTAGAAGTATGTCGCCGTGTTCGCCAAGTGAAAAATACACCAATTATTATGATGACTGCGCGTGATTCAGTAATTGACCGTGTTTCTGGTTTAGACCATGGAGCGGATGATTATATTGTTAAACCATTTGCAATTGAAGAATTGTTAGCTCGTTTACGTGCGTTACTTCGTCGTATTGATATTGAGGGCGATAAAAACGTTGCAAAACAAACAACGATTACATATCGTGACTTAACAATTGAAAAAGAAAATCGTGTCGTTCGTCGTAATTCTGAAATGATTGAATTAACAAAACGCGAATACGAATTACTATTAACGCTAATGGAAAACGTGAACGTTGTCTTGGCACGTGATGTGTTACTAAATAAAGTTTGGGGCTATGAAACAGAAGTAGAAACAAACGTTGTGGATGTATATATCCGCTACTTGCGAAATAAAATTGACGTACCTGGAGAAGAAAGCTACATCCAAACTGTCCGTGGAACTGGCTACGTTATGCGTTCGTGAGAACTAATTAATGAAAAGAACGATTAAAAAAGAACTGGAAGGCCCATCTTTAACTATAAAGTGGGCTTTCGCAAGTTCTTTCTTTATATTTGTAGTTTTTACCATTTTTGCGGTGATTACCTATAAGTCTTCTGTCAGTCTTATTGTTGCCAAAGAAAAGGAAAATGTCGAAGCAACGATTGCAGAAGTAACAAATCGATTAGCTAATGCCAATGAAAATTTAACGGTAACAGACGTTTTTGACTATTTAAAAACGCCGAGTGAAAGAGATGAAAACTACTATAATAAGCATACAGCAGTAGAAGGTTCGTTTATGGAAATGGACAGTTTCATATCTGAACTAGGACAACCAGAACTTTATTTATCTGTGTATGACACAAACCAAAAGCTAGTTTTTAAAACACAAAATGAATATGATAAGTTATTACAATTGGATCGACAATTACCTGTTGTTCGAACCGTTTTTGATAAAACCGGTTTTTATTCCGTGGAACCTATTTTTTCAAAAGAAACACGAGAAAAGATTGGCTATATTCAAGCGTTTTATGAACTTTCTTCTTTTTATGAAATTCGTAATCATTTATTATTAACACTTGTAGTTTTAGAAGTGATTTCTCTGATTGTAAGTAGTGTCTTAGGCTTTATCCTCTCTTCTTATTTCTTAAAACCATTAAAAGTATTGAGAGATACGATGGATACAATCCGCAAAGACCCGCAATCAGATGTCCACATGCCGGAGATTAATACGAGAGATGAGTTAGCAGATATCTCGGAAATCTTTAATGAAATGTTAGATCGTATGAGACGCTATATCGAACAACAAGAGCAGTTTGTTGAAGATGTTTCCCATGAATTAAGAACGCCCGTTGCGATTATGGAAGGCCATTTAAACCTTTTAAATCGTTGGGGGAAAGACGATCCTGAAATTTTAGATGAATCATTAAAGGCCAGTTTACAAGAAATTAGTCGTATGAAGAGTTTGGTCCAAGAAATGCTTGACCTTTCACGCGCTGAACAAGTGGACACCCAATATGCAAATGAACGAACAGATGCTAAACAAGTAGTCTACCAAGTATTTAATAACTTCCAATTGGTTTATCCTGAGTTTCATATCACATTAGATGACGATTTACCAACCGAAGTTGAACTGAAAATCTATCGTAATCACTTTGAACAATTGCTAATTATTCTATTAGATAATGCGATTAAATATTCAACAGATCGAAAAGAAGTGCATATTTCCATTTCTCGAACGATGAATGAATTTGAAATAGCTGTGCAAGATTTTGGTGAAGGAATCACTGAAGAAGACTTGGAGAAAATATTTGATCGATTCTACCGAGTAGATAAAGCCCGTGCAAGAAATAAAGGCGGTAATGGCTTAGGTCTATCGATTGCAAAACAATTAGTCGAAAACTATAAAGGACGTATTGATGCAGAAAGCGTATTGCATCAAGGAACGATCTTTAGAATTTTTATCCCAATCGCTGGAATAAAAGAAGAGAGCAACGTACAATAAAGTACGTTGCTTTTTTTACGAATGATTAACGAACATTTCAGTAAGAGAAAAGGGATTATAAGATAAAGAAACGAATGTTTTCTTTGCAGAAAATATTCATCGTTCGAAATTGAAAAAAATGTTATTTTTCTGCAAAATAATAGTTGCGTTTTAGAAAAATCCTTGGTATATTAATATCTGTTCTGACAAACAGTTCGTTAAGAAAAAAGTTTTAAAAAGTTAAAAATTTTTCTTGACGAAAAGATAAATAACATGTTAGAATAACAAAGTCGTTAAAGAGATTGCTTTTAAATCAATCATTTGATCAAAAAAACTTGTTATAAAATAACAAAAAAGTTTTAAAAAGTTGTTGACAAACAACTGAGATAATGATAAGATATAGAAGTTGTCACAACAGACGACAACAACCGAGCAAAACAACTTGAAAAAACTTTTGAAAAAAGTTCTTGACATTCAAACGAAAGTTTGTTATGATGTAAAAGTTGCTGCGAGGTAACGTAGACCTTTGAAAACTGAACAAAGAATAGACGAACCAAATGTGTAGGGCGTCTTGATTCAATTCAAGACAACAAACATTTTTAACAAGCAAGCAATATGCTAGCAAACAAATTGAGCTTAACAATCGCAAGATTGTTCTAACTTTTATTATGAGAGTTTGATCCTGGCTCAGGACGAACGCTGGCGGCGTGCCTAATACATGCAAGTCGAACGCTTCTTTCCTCCCGAGTGCTTGCACTCAATTGGAAAGAGGAGTGGCGGACGGGTGAGTAACACGTGGGTAACCTACCCATCAGAGGGGGATAACACTTGGAAACAGGTGCTAATACCGCATAACAGTTTATGCCGCATGGCATAAGAGTGAAAGGCGCTTTCGGGTGTCGCTGATGGATGGACCCGCGGTGCATTAGCTAGTTGGTGAGGTAACGGCTCACCAAGGCCACGATGCATAGCCGACCTGAGAGGGTGATCGGCCACACTGGGACTGAGACACGGCCCAGACTCCTACGGGAGGCAGCAGTAGGGAATCTTCGGCAATGGACGAAAGTCTGACCGAGCAACGCCGCGTGAGTGAAGAAGGTTTTCGGATCGTAAAACTCTGTTGTTAGAGAAGAACAAGGACGTTAGTAACTGAACGTCCCCTGACGGTATCTAACCAGAAAGCCACGGCTAACTACGTGCCAGCAGCCGCGGTAATACGTAGGTGGCAAGCGTTGTCCGGATTTATTGGGCGTAAAGCGAGCGCAGGCGGTTTCTTAAGTCTGATGTGAAAGCCCCCGGCTCAACCGGGGAGGGTCATTGGAAACTGGGAGACTTGAGTGCAGAAGAGGAGAGTGGAATTCCATGTGTAGCGGTGAAATGCGTAGATATATGGAGGAACACCAGTGGCGAAGGCGGCTCTCTGGTCTGTAACTGACGCTGAGGCTCGAAAGCGTGGGGAGCAAACAGGATTAGATACCCTGGTAGTCCACGCCGTAAACGATGAGTGCTAAGTGTTGG